>NZ_NHSQ01000165.1:0-4973 GCF_016653465.1 Thiocystis minor
GGAACGCGGCGCACCTCGACCACGGTGTCGTCATCGGAACCCTGGGCGGCATTCGTGCTGGCGAGGAGACAAACGCGCCCCGCCCCGCGTGATGGCTGCGCCCCCCGTGCGGCGCGGCGATGGCGAGACGGTAGCATTCCTTCGCTCGCCGCGACGCCGGGCAATCCCGCGTGATGTCGCATGAGCCTCGCCTCAATCCCCACCCGATCAAAAACGAATCGTGGTGCGCAGGAACGCGATCTGGTCCTTAAAATTGCGACAGCCACCGCACATGAGCAGATGCAGCCGTAAAGCGATCCGCTCGCGCCAGCGCAGCGGTCGGTCCAGATTTTCCGACATCAGGCGGGTAGCTTGTTTGCAGTTCATCATCGCGCGTTCTCCGAGCGCTTTTCGCGGGTAAACCAGGTTTCCTTAAGACACAGACGCAGGCCCATCCGCGCGCGGTGCAGGATGACCCTACGTGCGAGGGATGATGACCAGCATCCGCGACGTGCAACCGCGCCACGCCCTCCGCCACACTCACTCCCGATCCCCCGGGTCCGATCTGGTTTGGGCGGCGTCTCCTTCAGCCATCGGCCGCCCGGCCTGACGCCACTCCGGCAGCCCGTCTTCCAAACGTCGGGCGCTGAAACCGGCGGCGCGCAAGCGGGCGACCGCCTCGAACGACAGCACGCACCAGGGACCGCGACAATAGGCGACGATCTCGCGCTCGCGCGGCAGATCGCTCAGCCGCGCCTCAAGCCGATCGAGCGGGACATTGAGCGCCCCGGCGACATGGCCCTGGGCGTACTCCTCGGCGGGGCGCACGTCGATCACCGTCGCCAGCCCATCGCGCACCCGCTCCAGCAGCACCCTCGCCGGGACCGGCTCCAGGGCGTCGCGTTCCTTGAGATAGCTCGCGAGCAATTCCTCGACCGCGCGGCTGCGCGTCTCGGCGAGCACGCGCAGCGCGGCGACCGCGTCCAGCACGCGGTCATCGGCCAGGCCGTAGCGCACATGCTTGCCGTCGCGGCGCGCCTGTGCCAGTCCGGCGGCCTTGAGTTGCTGCAGGTGCTTGGAGGTGTTGGCGACGCTCAACCCCGCCACCCGCGCCAGATCCTCGACGCTGCGCTCGCCCTGGGCGAGGAAATCCAGCAGCTCCAGCCGCGCGCCGCTGCCCAGGGCGCGGGCGATGATGGCAAGCTGTTCGAAGAGCGCCTGTTTGGGTTCGGGCGTGGGCTTGGGCGTCAGGTCGGCGGGATCGGTCATGGTGTCGGTCGCATCGGGCGGTGATTCAACCCAGGGGTTGAGCGGCGGGTGGGGCGCCGCCAGTATAGGGAAGGCGCCAGCCCAGGGGTAGGCGCGACGCTTGGCCACCCGATCGCGATCCTTTTTGTCTCCCCGATGAGGATGTCTTGCCCCATGCTCGATCCCTTGCCCCATCTGCGCCCGGGCGACTTTCCGTCCATCGCGCGCAATGTACCGCGCACCTTACAGGTCAATCTCGGGCGCCTGTGCAATCAGCAGTGCCGGCACTGTCACGTTGCCGCCGGGCCGAATCGCCCGGAAGTCATGGACCGACCCACGCTGGAGTTGGTCATGACCACGCTGGAGCGCCTACCCTTCGAGACCCTGGATCTAACCGGTGGCGCCCCGGAACTCAACCCCGGTTTCCGCGACCTGGTGCGCCACGCCCGCGCGCTGGGTCTGCGGGTGATTGACCGCTGCAACCTCACGGTGCTCGCCGAGCCGGGACAGGAGGATCTGGTCGACTTCCTCGCCGCGCAGGGCTGCGCGCTGATCGCCTCGCTCCCCTGCTATCTGGAGAGCAACGTCGACGCCCAGCGCGGCCAGGGCGTCTTCGCCGCCAGTCTCGCGGGACTGCGGCGGCTGAACGCGCTCGGCTATGGCGTGCCGGACAGCGGGCTCCTGCTCGATCTGGTCTACAACCCCCAAGGCCCCGAACTGCCGCCACCGCAGGCGGCGCTGGAAGAGGACTATCGGCGCATCCTGCTCAGCGACTACGGTATCCGCTTCAACCGGCTGCTGACCCTGGCCAATCTCCCGGTCGGGCGCTTCGGCAGCGCGCTGCTGTCGACGGGCGAGTTCCACGGCTATCTGGAGCGGCTGCGCGGGGCGCACCGCGCGGAGAACCTGGCGGCCGTGATGTGCTGCGAGCTGATCAGCGTCGACTGGCAGGGCTGGCTGTACGATTGCGACTTCAATCAGATGCTCGGGCTGCCGCTGGGCGTGGGCCGCGCCCATCTGCGCGACCTGCCGGGGCTGCTCCTCGAAGGCGCGCCCATCGCGGTCGCCGATCACTGCTACGGCTGCACCGCCGGCCAGGGATCGAGCTGCGGCGGCGCCCTCATCGGCAACCGGAGCGGCGCGGCCTGAGGCCCAGCGTATGCGACTCTCCATCGTCATCCCGACCCTGAACGAAGCCGAACACATCGGCGCCCTGCTGACCGACCTGGCCCCGCGGTGCGCGGCAGGCCATGAGGTCATCCTGGTCGACGGCGGCAGCACGGACGCGACCCGGTCGCTGGCCGCAGCCGGGGTCGACCGGGTGCTGGAGTCACCTCGTGGCCGCGCGACCCAGATGAACGCCGGCGCCCAAGTCGCCAGCGGCGAGATCCTCTGGTTCCTGCACGCTGACAGTCGCGTTCCGTCTGGCGCAGCCGAGGCGCTGCTAACTGCCTGCCAGGCCGGTGCCCGCTGGGGGCGCTTCGACGTGCTTCTCTCCGGACGTCACCCGCTGTTGCGACTGGTGGCGCGCGCCATGAACCTGCGCTCGCGGCTCACCGGCATCGCCACCGGGGATCAGGGGATCTTCGTCACCCGCGACGCCTTCGCTCAGGTCGGCGGCTTCCCGGACCTTCCACTGATGGAGGACATCGCCCTCTCGAAACGCCTGCGCCGGCTCGCCCGACCGGCTTGTCTGCGCCCGCCGCTACTGACGTCCAGCCGACGCTGGGAGACGCACGGCGTGGTGCGCACCATCCTGCTCATGTGGCGGCTGCGTCTGGCCTACGCCCTGGGCGCCGATCCGGCCCGACTGGCGCGGCGCTATGACGGCTGAGTCCCTGTCCGGCGGCACCCTGATCCTCTTCGCCCGCGAGCCCATTGCGGGCCAGGTCAAGACCCGCCTCATCCCCGCCCTGGGAGCGGAGGGCGCCGCGCGGCTCTACCGCCGGTTGCTCGCGATCGCGTTGCGGGCGGGCGCCGCGACGCCATGCGCCCGCCGCCAGCTTTGGTGCACCGAGGCGCCGGCCGAGGGCGGCGAATGCGCGCGACTCGCGGCCAGCCATGGCTTCACCTGGCACCGTCAGCCGGATGGGGATTTGGGCGCGCGGATGGCGGCGGCGCATGAGGTAGCGCTAACGTCCTCGGACCGCGCCGTGCTGATCGGCAGCGACTGCCCGGGCTATATGCCGGCCTACCTGAGCGCCGCCTTCGCCGCTCTCGATAAGCATGACGCCGTGCTCGGCCCGGCGGCCGATGGCGGCTATGTGCTGATCGGCCTGCGCCGCCCGGCGCCCGCGCTCTTCGCTAACATCCATTGGAGCACCCCCGCCGTCCTGGCCGAGACGCGCGCCACGCTCGGGCGGATCGGTCTCACCTGGACCGAGTTGCCGACCCTGCGCGACCTCGATCTCCCCGAAGACCTGGTCGAGGTCGCCGATCTCCTGGACACCCACCGCCAACTGGATTGACCTCATGCTCACCTGGATCGACCGCCTGCCGCTCTCCATGTTCGTCATTATCGCCCTGACCCTGGGCCTCGCGCCTTTCCTGCCCGAGCCGCACATTTGGGAGAAGCTCAAGCTCCGGGCGGCCGGTGACCTGACCAGACCGATCGATATGTTCGATCTACTGCTGCATGGGCTGCCCTGGGTGCTGCTCTTGGTGAAACTTGGGCGGAGAGGCGAGAGCGAATGAGGCTCGAATGGTCGCTATGTCCCAACAGCGGAATCTCCCCCACGTCGCCTGAACGGAAGGACTCGGCCAGGAGCGGTCACCCACGCTCCTCGTGCGAGCGACCGGTCTACGTTGGAAAGCTGCCGCCTAGATTGCGCTTGGCGGTGCCGGCAAGTCGGGCCGCAATGGATGGACAGTCGCTTCGCTGAATCACGTTAGAACACCATCATCAACGCGCCCGCGAAGGTCAGCAGGACATTGGCGAAGGTGTAGGTGCCGGCGTACCCGAGTGAGGGGACGCCCGAGCGGGCAGCCTCGGTGACCACGTTGAGCGCGGGCGTACTGGTCATGGCCCCCGTGATCGCGCCGAGGAGCAGCGCGGGATTCATGCGCAGCAGATAGCGCCCGACCAGGTAGCCGACCAGGGCTGGCAGCAGGGTGATGAGGACACCGCTCGCGATGACGAGCGGCCCCACGGAGGCGAGTGCCGCAACGACCCCACCGCCGGCGTTCAGCCCCACACTGGCCATGAAGAGCATGAGTCCAAGCTCCATCAGCACGAAGCGCGCCGGGGCTGGCACCCGCCCGAACGTGGGCATCACCGAGCCGAGGTAGCCGATGAAGATGCCGACGAGCAAGAGTCCTCCGGCCGTTCCCAAGCCGATGGAGATGTCTCCCAGGACAACGGTGACCAGCCCCAAGAGGATTCCCGCGATCATGCCAAAGGCAAAGGTCGCGAGGTCGGTCTTCTCCAAGTCTTGCTCAATGAATCCGATCAATTCGGCCAGACGCCGCAGATGGTCCCGCTCCCCGACCACCTCGAGTCGATCGCCCTTCATCAGCGGCAACGCAGGGTCCAGGGGCAGGTCGACGGAGGCGCGCGTGAGCCCCGTGGCGAAGCAGCCATAGGTGTTCGGCATGTCGAGATCCTTCAAGGGCTTGCCAACGACCTTGGCCGCGGCGACCACGATCTCGCGGCGAGTGACCCGATAGCTCAGCATCTCCGCATCCAGCACCTCCTCGCCGCCCCGCTCACGGGCGCGGGCATGGACGTCGATGCTGGCGATGAAGGA
>NZ_NHSQ01000165.1:5413-7227 GCF_016653465.1 Thiocystis minor
CGAGCATGCCGGCGCCGAAGCCGTCCTGGAAGCCGAGGAGTTCACTCAGGCCCAAGGCCAAGGCTGCGGCCGTAACCGCCACCACGAGCGCCAAGACCACATAGCGCACGCCGTCCGCCGCAAAGGCACTGAAAAACGTGGGACCGGCCTGGATACCGACCGAGAAGATGAAGAGGGCAAAGCCGAAGGTGCCAGCCCCGACGGGCGCGACGAATCCCAGATGGCCAAAGAACAGGCCGACCACCAGGACACCAATGACGGGTCCCGCCTGAAGACCCGCAAGGCGGAGGTTGCCCGCCAGGTACCCGAGGCCGATCACCGTGAAGAGGAGCAGCATCGGGTTATCGCTCAGCAACGCAGAGAGATCGATTTTCATGGAGGGCCTCGGGTTGAGCCTGATGAGGGCGCGTCCAACCGACGCAATCGGGTCAAGGGTGAGACGGAGCGGATGCGGTTGTGTCGGGCGTCCCGCTCGGCTCCTGTGGCCGCGCCGACGGCACCGCTCTGAAAGCCGCGGGAATGGCCCGCACGGCCGCCTCCAGTGTCGGATAGTGGCGGTTCATGTCTCGGTGCTCCAGCAGACCCGCGCCCGCCACCACGGCTCGGCCTCGGTTCGCCGGCCCGCGCCGATCAGTTGGATGCCGCGAGGTGCCGAAAAGGGCGTAGGCCACCAGCGGCAAGCGACTCAAGTAGAGTCCGACGACCGGATCGAAACCAGCGAGTGGGGCATCGGCCACGCCCACCGGCAAGGCGACGGCGGCGAAGGACAGCCCTGCTGCGAGGTTATGAGGCAGAGCCGCGCGCTGGTCATGGAGCAGATCCGGCATCCCTGGAGCCCAGCGCCCGGGCGCGCGAGCCGCGCCGAGACGGCACCTGGGTGCGCCATACGCGCTACCTGAGCGCGTGCGCGAAGGCGTCGATGACAGTGGACTGCGGATTCGCCGTGCAGTCGTCGCGGACACGCTGCAATTGCTCGGAGACCCGCGCGTCATCAACGGTCGTTGCGTTGGCCCGCCCGGCGAGGTAACCGTAATAAAAGATCAGCGCAAAGGCGCGCTCTTCATCAGACTGCTGGGCGAGGTCATGACAGGTTGTCTGGGTGAAATCCACTTCAGTGACGCTGGTCTGCTCGGCGGCTTGGGTTGAGCCAAACAGCAGGATCGAGGTCAGGATGGAGACTGGAATCAGGTTGCGCATGGTCCGTTGTCCTCGTGCTCGGTTTATCTTAGCGATATAGGCAGCGCTCGAGCGTGCGGTCGTAGACCGCCCGCTTGCGCTCGATCTCTTTGCTCGCGGCCGCCGACTTGACGCCGCCGATCACGGCGCCCAAGGCCGCGCCGCGCTTGGCGGCCTTGCCGCTGTCGGTCCCCGCGATCCAACCGGTGGCCGCGCCCGCGGCCGCGCCGGCCAAGCCGCCGCGGATACCGCCGGCGACGATTCCCCCGGACGTCTGTCCGTCGTAACCGCTGATCTCCCGCGCCTCGCGGCGACAGCGCTCATAGCGGCTGTTCGTTTGTGCATCGGCGCTCGTCGCCATCAGCAGTGCCGCTATGAGCAGCACCGCCCCACCGGCCTTGTATTGGTCACTCATCACTCACGGGTCCTCGCACTGAGAAAGACGTTGGTGGTCTTGGGTTGGTCTTCCGGGCTCGGCGCTGACCTGCTGCCTGGCCTGATCCACGGATAACCCTGTCGGGATTGCGCTTAGCCCAGTCAGGACAATCGCTCCATGCCGCGCCGATCGAATGGCTCCGCGGACTCGGCGCTGAACGGCAGGGGGACTAGCGGCGCGCCACGCCCGCTCATCGGACTAG
>NZ_NHSQ01000166.1 GCF_016653465.1 Thiocystis minor
GACCGGGGACTGAAGAAGATCCAGGCGATCTGCGCCGTCATGCGTAAGCTCCTGCACGCCATCCATGGCATGCTTAAGACCGGAAAACCGTTCGACGGGCAACGCTTCTATGTCCTTCCACAAGCGGCATGACTCATTCATGAATTTGATGGACAGGAGGCAAACAGGACTTGCGTCGGAACAGAGTATCTACTCACGGGAACCACACGATGAACAGGCTCACCACACGACTCGCATGGGCACCACCGACGTTGGCCGTGGCCGTCGCACTCGGGTTACCCCTGGCCGGCGCGGGCGCCGATGCGCCCGGCGCCGCGCGGCCCGCCAACCTGACCGACTAGGCGGAGGTGGGAGACCTGATGAAGGGTATTGACGGCTTGCGTCGTCTCCCTATCCAAGGGGTGTCGATCATGCAGTCGGGCGAGAAGATCTTTTTCGTCTCGGCCAACGGGCGCTATGTCTTCCTCGGCCCCGCCATCGATCTGTGGCATGGGGAACGGCTGAACTCACTGGCGGACGCTGACCGGCTGACGGGACGCATCGATATCGGTCGCCTGAAGCTCAACGCCAGCGACCTGGGTGCGCTCGACGTGGGTGATGGCACACGCGAGATCCTCGTCTTCGTCGATCCGATGTGCCCCCATTGCGCGACGCTACTCGACCAGATTCAAGTCTTGTCCCCCGCGCAACGCACACCCTATCGGTTTCGACTCATTCCGCTGGCCCTGCTCGGCGCGGACTCGATCGCGGCGGCGGTCAACCTCAATTGCCTGGCCGCCAGCGATCGTGCCGCAGCCACGCAGGCGTTGCTGACGCATACGCTTGAGACTGTGCCCACGGCGCAAGAACGCTGCGGGCAAGGGGCGCTCCAGCGCGCCCTGGTGACCGCGCATTTGTTGGGCATCAGCACGGTGCCCTTTCTGATCGCCCCCGATGGTCGCTTGCAGCCCGGCATACCTGCGGATCTGCTGACTTGGATCGCCGGAGGCGAGGCATGAACACGCGGGCCGCACCTTCACGCACCCTGGCCCTGACCATCACAGGATTTCTGATCAGTGCGGTAGGCATCACCGCCGGATGTGGCTCCATGGCCGTGGGCGAGCGCCACTTCGGTTGTCAAGGCCATCCCAGTGATCCCTTATGCCTGCCCACGTCGCGTGTCTATGAACTGACCAATGGTACGGAGGCGATCCATCAATCCGAGGTGGACGCGGCACGCAAGACAGGGGCGGCTCCTCAGGTTCGAGACGCGAGCGACGAACCTCTGTTTGGTTACGGTACTCCTCGCTCCAGCGCCCCGGCATTCAGGCCGCGCGAGCATGCCGTGACTCCCAGTATCACCGACGACACCCACATCAGCACGCTTGGCGAGACTGAAGACCTGCTGCTCCCGCGCTCGCGCGATCCGATTCCCCTGCGGATGCCGGCCCAGGTGATGCGGATCTGGTTCGCGCCCTGGGAAGACCGTCAATCCGATCTGCACGCCAGCGGGTATGTCTTCACCGACATCACCCCCAAAACCTGGACGATGGCCGCTGGCCCAGATCGCTTCAGCCAGGCGTTACTGAAACCCCTGCAAATGGAGCAGCGCGCGGCGGCCAGCGACTCTCCGAGTACCCCACCCGCGTCGCCACCGAATCACGCCCACCGTCGTCCTTAACGGTGTTTCCTCCACCTGCACACCTGTCATCGCACCAACTCACGGAGTCATCATGCTGAAACCCCCACGTCCCCATGCCCCCCACCTGGCCGGGCGCCTGCTGCTCGTGGCCGTCGCATTGGCCCCCATGCTGGCGTTCGCCGGCGAGGGCACCGGCGACACCACCGGCACCGAATTTCAAGTGGTCTACACCCTACTGACAGGCTGGATGACCGGCCTGCTCGGCAAAATCATTGCCGTGTCCTTCATCCTGGTCGGCCTGGTCGCCGGTGTCATGCGCCAGTCGATCATGGGTTTTGTGGTCGGTGTGGCCGCCGGGGTTGGGATGCTGGTGGCGCCGAACGTCATCAATACCTTGTTTACCGCCACCTTACCGCTGGCCTAAGCCGCGCGCGATCACCTCTCCTGCGCATTCATATGCGTCACCGGCCGCTGGCCGAGATCGGGCAGGCAACTGCCCACCACCCCTTACCGAGCCACGTCAACGCAATGCCCACGCTGCCACCGCGGTGCGAACCACGTCATTATCTTTCGGTCCCGAAAGCCCTGTTTGTTTCACTCGGCACGCTCTCGCCCGCAGCCCGAGACCGCCTGTTCCAGCAGGCCCTGGATGCCGTGCAGGGACGTTCGCGCGTCCTGGTGTGTGATGCCAACCGTCGCTTGCTTCAACCCTGCCAGCCCGCGCGTGCCCGCGAGCTGCTCGCGCACCGCCGCGCCCGGATCCTCTCAACCGCACCGCTGCTATTGCAATTGCGCAAGGTCGTGGCACCCGTTCCGGCGCGAGTCGAGGATGCCACGACATGAAGGAACGTCAGTTTCGCGGCGAACGGGCCGCGCCACTCTTTTCAGCACTCGCCTGTGATCCCCAGCAGGGACTCTTTCTGCTCGACGATCAAAGCCTGGCGTTCGGGTGGATCTGTCAACCGATGGCGGGCGCCGACCAGGGACAAGCGGATCGGTTGTCGGCCCTGGTCAATCAGGATTGGCCGAATGACACCCTGATGCAGGTCATCCTGTGGGCTTCGCCCGACATCGAGGGCATGCTGGCCGCGATGCAGGGGCTGCGCACCGAACTGCACCAGCCGTTGTTGCGCGCGGCTACCGCCGAGCGCACCCAGTTTTTCCGCGCGGGGGTCCGCCAGCCGATCATTCCACACGCAGACACGCGTCTGCGGGAGGTACATACGCTGGTGACGGTGAAGCTCCCGTTGGCCGGCGCGTCGCCCACCGCCGCCGAGCAGCAGGCGGCAATCGAACTGCGCGCCAGTTCCGAACAGGTTCTGGTCACGATCGGTCTGCGACCGCAGTCGCTGACCGCCGCGACCTATGTGCGACTCATGAATACGCTGCTCAATTGGGGACCGGAGGCGAGCTGGCGGCAGCGGGTCACGCCCGAGGCCGATCCGACCCGGATCCTGCGCGAGCAGTTCTTGGATCCCGACCAGGCCATCGAGGTCGATGCCACCGGGGTCACCCTGGGGGACTGTCGGGTGCAGACGCTCTCGGTCAAACGCTTTCCGGATCGGTTGTCGTTCGGGCTGGCGGCCCGCTATCTGAGCGATCCTTTCTCGGGGACGCGCGGCGTGCCGCACAACCTGCTGATCTGTCTGAACCTGTTATTCCCCGAGCCGGAAGGGACACGCGCAGCCTTGCAGACCCAGAGTCAGTGGGCGACCAACATGGCGACCGGGCCGATCGCCCTCTATCTGCCGCGCCTGGGCGAACGCGCCCGCGGCTTTCGGGTACTGTTCGAGCGTCTGGACGCCGGGGATCGCCCGGTCAAGGCACATCTGGGACTGGTGCTGTTCTCCACGCTGACAGCGGCCTCCGCCGCTGCCTCGAACCTGCGCACCTACTGGCGCGAACTGGGTTTTCAGGTGTTCACGGATCGCTATTTCACCCTCCCGCTGCTGCTCAACAGCCTGCCCTTCGGCGCCGATCGCACGGCGATCCGCGACCTGCAACGCTACCGCACCCTGGCGGCGAGCCATACCGTCAACCTGATGCCGGTGCTGGGCGACTGGAAGGGCACCGGCACCCCGGTACTCAACCTGGTCAGCCGTGGCGGGCAACTGATGAACCTGTCGCTGTTCGATTCGGCTTCCAACTACAACGCTTGTATCGCTGCACAGTCGGGGTCGGGGAAATCCTTTCTGACTAACGAACTGATCTCGACCCATCTGTCGGTCGGGGGGCGTTGCTGGGTGATTGATGTCGGGCGCAGTTATGAAAAGCTCTGTGAGGCGCTGGAAGGGCAGTTTCTGACCTTCGCGCGGGAGACGACCCTGTGCCTCAATCCTTTTGAGTTGATCGTCCATTGGGACGAGGAAGCCGACATGATCGCCGGACTCGTGGGCGCCATGATCGCACCCTCCGGCCGGCTGGATGACTACGCCCTGTCGGGCTTGAAACGCGTGCTCAAAATGGTCTGGGATGCGTGGGGGCCGGCGATGACGATCGACGCCATCGCGGCGGCCCTGGCGGCGGAAACCGATGCGCGCCTGCGTGACCTGAGCACCCAGATGTACCCCTTCACCACGGCGGGCGAGTATGGCAAATACTTCAACGGTCCGAATACCATCGCCTTCGCCGCTGCTTTCGTGGTGCTGGAACTCGAAGAGCTGAAAGGCCGCAAGCATCTGCAACAGGTGGTGCTACTGCAGCTGATCTATCAGATTCAGCAAGCCATGTATCTCGGGGAGCGCGCGCAGCCGAAGCTGGTGATCATCGACGAGGCTTGGGACTTGCTCACACAGGGCGATGTCGCCCGGTTCATCGAGACCGGCTATCGGCGCTTTCGCAAATACCGGGGGGCGGCCGTCACGGTCACCCAATCCTTGAACGACCTCTACACCAATCCGACCGGACGGGCGATCGCCGAGAACTCGGCGCATACCTTCCTGCTCGCCCAACCGACCCAGGCCATTGACCAGTTGCTGGCGGACAAACGCCTGCCATTGACCGAGGGGGGCGCGGAGTTGCTGAAAACCGTGCACACGGTCCCTGGCGTCTATTCGGAAATCCTGGTGATCGGGGATGACGGGGCCGGCATCGGACGCTTGATCGTCGACCCCTTCCGCCAACTGCTCTACTCGACCCATCCGCGCGATGTCGCGGCACTGACGGCGCTGCGCCAGCAGGGGCTGAGCTTGGATGCGGCGATTCGGCAACTTCGACAGACGCGCGGAGACGCTTGAGATGCGGCCATCGGACACGCCATTGGCGGTGACACCGCCACGCTCGGCTCCCGCGCCGAGCGTGGGTGTCGGGGCCGTCCTGCTGATCGCCCTGCTCGTCGCCAGTGTCGTCAGCGCCTTCACGGCGTGGTGGCTCCAGCGCCAACTGGACACGGCGTTGTGGCTGCGCCCGCCGGTGATGGTCCTGGATCTGTCGGCGACGGCGCGTGCAGCCACGCCGGCGGATCTGCCGGCACGGCTGCGCGCCTATACCCAAGCCGCCGAACGCCTCGCCGCCCAAGGTGTCCTGGTGCTGGAGCGCAACGCGGTGTTGGCAACCCCCGTGGCGCTGCTGGTGAACGAGGCGGAGGTGCCGCGTGCGACACCTTAAAGCGAGCTGTCAGGGGTGGTGGCGAGACGGACAAGCCGCAGTGACGCGTCTGTCCTGGCGCTGGGCCTTGCTGGCCGGGCTGGCCTTGACACTCACACTCGCCTTGGGGGCCTACGCGGCGTCCCGTTACCGTCTAGGCATTGACCTGCAGGAACAGGGCTGCCTGCGGGGAACCTCCTGGCTCTTTGTGATCGACACCCAGGCCAGCCCCCAGGATGTCCGACAGGGGGATCTGGTGGCGTTTCACGCGCGCGGCGTTGGCGTCCCGTTCTTTGAGGGCAAGCTGTTCGTCAAACGGGCCGCCGGGGTACCGGGCGATTGGGTGAGCGTCACGCCCTTGGAGACCCGCATCAACGGCCTGGCGATGGCCAGGGGCTTGGCCCTGGCGCCCGCGCTCCACCGCGATCCAGGGAGCTTCATCCGCCAGGAGCGGGTACCGGTCGATCATTTCTGGATGCTGGGCGAGACCGCCGACAGTTTCGATTCGCGCTACTGGGGGATGCTGCCGATGACCCGCATGATCGGGAAAGTCTATGTCCTGCGGTAACGCCCGCGCCTTGGCCTGGTGCCTTCTGGGCTTGAACGCCTGGACGCTGGCCGCCGCGCCGCTGCCCGACGCGACCCTGCGCGATCAGGCGGTGGAACTCCAGAACGCCGCGCTGACCGCCCCGCGTCCGGCCTGGTTGGAGGCGCAACAGGCGCGGCAGGCGCACTGGCAGCGCGAATTACAGG
>NZ_NHSQ01000167.1 GCF_016653465.1 Thiocystis minor
CCGGCAGCCTGATCGTCGGCTCCGAGGCCGGCGGGCCGCAACCCAGTCCCGATGGCGGCAACAGTCTCCCCGTGACGACGCTGGAGGCGACCTTGAGCGTGAGCGATTTGCTCAATGGCAACCGCGACAGCGGGGAAACCGTGATGCTCTGGCGCTGTCCGTCGAGCGACGAATGCCGCTCCCCAACCAAGGAATCCGTGACCCTGGACGGCATGATCCCGCGCGTGCGCGATCTGCTGATCGGCACTGCGTCAAGCACGGGACTGATTCGGAAATTCATGCTCGGGGTCGAGGCACTGACGCCCGAGGAACAGGGCTTGATGGAACACGCGCCCTGGGGATTGGGCGGGGCGATTCGCACCCTGGCGGTCGCGGAGCCGGGGATGGCGTTCGCCTTTGCCGAACGCGCCGCCCCGATCATTGCCATCGAACTGGTGCAGGTCATGGTCCGCGACATGCTGAAAAGCGTCCGTCTGGCCACCGCCGGGCTGGATCACACCCATACCACGCAACTGCTGCAACAACTCGAATCCGTGCGCACCGACATCTGGCGCGAATCCGACACCCTGGCGGCGCGTTACGGCAACCCCAACGACCTACTGGAGAGCTTCCGCACCCTGCTCGCGACGCGCAAAGGGGTCAGTTATCTCGATCTCGTGCAGGCCAACGGAACGCCAGGCGACGCCGAACCCTAGCGGGTCGCTCGGCGGGATTGGCGTTTTTTCTTCATGTGCGGCAACGGTTAGGGCAGGCTTTCCATGTGGACCATCTATTCCATCGGCGATCCGGTTTTCCTCCAACAAGTGCTCAATGCCGTGGCGATGCTGTTCGCCACGGCGGATTTTGTCCAGTTTGTCAGCATCGGCTTTCTCCTCGGGTTCCTTCTGATCGCCGTCCAGGGGCTGCTGCAGGGCGCTCAAAGCATCAAGTTCCAGAACCTGCTGGTGTCGTTCGTGCTCTATTCGCTGCTGTTCGTGCCCACGGTGTCGGTGACGATCGAAGGGGCCTATTCGGGCACCGCGCGCGTGGTCGACCACGTGCCGCTCGGTCCCGCGCTGGTCGGCTCCACGGTATCGAATCTGGGCTACGGTATCACCAAGCTGTTCGAGCAAGCCTTCGCCACGCCCACCATGACCGAGCACGGCTATGTTGACGCTTTGCAGGTGCTCGCCACGGTGCGCAAGACCGCCCTGTCGCGGCTGACCATGGGCGATGCCAACAGCCCGAGCGCCGGGGCGAATGTCGAACAGTCGTGGATCAACTACGTGGCCGATTGCGTGCTCTATGGCGTGGATCGCCAGATCGACGGCGCGACCCTGGATCGCCTGCTTAAAGCCACGACCGTGGACGCGGCGCTGCAAACGCCGATCGTCACCGGGACGACCGAAATCTCGCTCGGTCTGGCACGCGAAACCCTGACCTGTGTCGATGCCTATACCCGGCTCAAGGACTACACCAGCACCGCGTTCCTGCCGGCGTTTCAGGAATCGCTCGCCGCCAAGCTCGGCACCGCCAGCGGCTCGGTGACGACGCGGGTCAGCGGGGCGCTCGCCGCGCTCGCCGGTGGGGCGGTCGACGCCCAGCAGTACATGACGATGGCCGCGCTCCTGCCGATGGTCGAGAAGGGCGTGATCCAGCATTATCGGGATCTCGGCGATGCGGGCGCGGCGGCGCAAGCCGCGCAGGCGATCGCCCAGCGCAACAGTCAGTGGGCGACCGAACAGACGCTGTTTATCAAGATCATGCGTCCCATGATGGTCTACTTCGAGGGCTTTATTTTCGCCATCGGCCCGTTCATGGCGTTCGCCATCGGCCTGGGACCGCTGGGCGTTGGGATGGTCGGCAAATACCTGATGTTCGGGTTGTGGATCCAGTTGTGGATGCCGATCCTGGCGATCTCCAACCTGTATCTGCTGATGGTCACGGAACGCGCGTTCGAGGCGCTGGCGACCCACAATGGCGCGGTCCTGCCGTCGTTTCGGGCGCTCTACGAGAGCGATTTGCTGTTGCAGGATTACCTGGGCACCGCGGGCGTCCTGATTGCCTCGACCCCGGCGATCAGTCTGATGCTGATCTACGGCAGCGCCATCACCGCCACCCATCTCGCCGGACGGCTGCAAGGGGCGGATCACATCAACGAAAAAATGACCTCCCCCGACATTTTGCAGCCAGGGGCGGCCATGACCAACGGACCCTTGCAGCAACACACGGCGCTCGGCGGCACCAGCGCACCGGGGGCAAGCGGTCTGTCCTGGTCCTTCAATGCCGGACAGACGGCGCAGTCCAGCCTGAAATCCGCCGATACCCAGGCCGAACAGGCACAGGAGAGCTTCCAATCGAGCGTCGGTCAAGCCTTCGCGCGCACGGCTGCCGCCAATCATCAGTCCGCCACCCAGTTCGCGTTGAGCGAGAAATTCGGCGCGACCTATACCCAGGCGACCGACGCCACCCGCTCGGCCGCCGAAGACCTGTCGCACAGCTTCAAGGATTCCGGGATCAGCACCGAAGGGATGTCGACGCTGCTCAGTGCGGGGCTGACGGGGAAAAACGCGGGCGAACGGGAGGGCGGCATCGGGGCCTCCCTGGCCGGAAAAATCGAACAGAAATACGGGATCACCGATGGTCGGGAGACGGCGATCGCCCAGGCCATCGTCGCGCGCGTGAATACCGACGAGAGACTGCAAGCGGGCTTCAGCCAAGGACTCGCGTCGGATGTGTCGCGCACCCAAGGCGAGGGGTTCACGGAGGGACTGAGCCAGGCGGAGAACACGCAACTCACGCAGAGCGCCTCGAATGTCATCAGTACCTCGCGTTCGTATGAAGAAGCGGCCACCTTTGCGCGCTCGGCGGGGACGAGCGCCAGCTACAGCGCGATCGACACCTCGGGAATGGTGGTGCAGAATTCGGTCGCGGAACGCCGCCTGAATCAGGCGATCGATCGCTTCGGCTTGGCGGGCGACGTGGCCAAACAAGCCGACGCGCTGCGAGCCGCCGGCGTGGTCGGCGATCCCGCCCAGGCGCACGCGATGGCGGGGATGGGAATGCTGCTCGGCCAATATGGCGGGGAACGCTTCGACGCCATGAGCCAGACGGAACGGCAGCAGGCCGAAGGGGCCGCCATGGGTGTCTATTCGGACCTGCTTGGGGTGCGGATTCCCCAGGGCATCGATCCCCAGGTCCATGCCGGATTGGCCGCCCAGGGTCCGGCTCAAGGCGCGGTGCGCGCGGCGGTCGCGGGCGCCGGTGTGCAGGACGTGCGCGGCGCGGTCGGCGCCGGGTTGGCGTCGATGCGGGTCAATGCCGATGGCACGATTTCCCAGGTTGCGCAAGGACGCGACGCGGTGACCACCTTCGCGACCGACGCCGGCGCGTCCGTGTCGAACCAGAGCGCGGGCTGGAATCGGCAACTGCACGGCGAACAACGGGCGCTTCTCGCCGATGACATCCGCCAGGAAGCGAATTTGCCGCGACCGGCGGCGCGCGCGGCCCAACACGAAACCGGCGGGCTGATGATTCAGACCGGCGAGGCCCTGGCGCTGGTCGGGACGAGCACGAATGCCGAAATCGACCACTGGGGCGCGGGCTTGCAGGCGTTCGGCGCGTCGCTCGTCGAGACCGGCGATCCGGGCGCGGCCTGGGAGGCCGGCGTCCAGGCGGCGGGGAGCGTGCCGAATTGGGAACAGGCCCGCCAAGCCATGATCGACACGCGCCTGGACCAGGTGGCGGGGCACGGACTGACGCCGGTGCAAACCGGCCTGTATCGCGAGGCGTCGGCGAATCTCTTCGCGGCGTTGCCGAGCGCGGCGTCGCAGGCCGCCCGCGCGGCGGTCATCGCCGAAGCGCCCGCCGGGACGGGCGAGGACATCGCCCGCCTGATCGAGCGCTCCGTGACTTCGCGCGACGATGCCGACCTGCGCCTGATCGGCGCGTACAACGCGACCGCGCCTGACGGCGAGGCGTTGTCACCCGCACCGTTCGGAGCGCACGGTTCTCCGTCCACGGACGATGACGGAAAAAAAAACGCCAGGATGTCTGACGGACTCGCCCTGATCCACACCAGCGCGACCGGGGGCGGCCTCGGGCGCGTGCTGGATCTGATCTCGGCACCGGAGTCGCACGGCAACTACAACGCCTGGTACGGTCACGCCGATCAGCAGCAGGTCGATCTGTCGACGCTGACGGTCAATGAGGTCAAGGCGTTTCAGCAACAGTTGCTGGCCGACGGCAATGGCGGATCGGCCATCGGACGCTATCAGCTCATTCCCGAGACCTTCGCGAGACTGACCGAGCGTCTGCAGCTGAGCGGCAACGAACGCTTTACCCCCGCGCTGCAGGATCGTCTGGCGTTGGCGCTGGTCAGCGAGGCGGGCGTCAATGACTGGATCGCGGGCCGCGACGATGACCAGACCTTCGCGTTCAATCTCTCGAAAATCTGGGCCGGCTTGCCGAAGGATGCCTCGAATCTCAGTTATTACGCGGGCGATGGCCGGAACGCGGCGCACCTCGACCACGGTGTCGTCATCGGAACCCTGGGCGGCATTCGTGCTGGCGAGGAGACAAACGCGCCCCGCCCCGCGTGATGGCTGCGCCCCCCGTGCGGCGCGGCGATGGCGAG
>NZ_NHSQ01000168.1 GCF_016653465.1 Thiocystis minor
ACCAAGCGCGCCATCTGATCGAGAACTTCTTCGAGAAACTCAAGCAATTCAGAGCGATTGCCACCCGCTATGACAAGCTGGCCCGCAATTTCCTGGCGGGAGTCCATTTGGCTGCGGTCAGCATCCTGCTCACATGATGGAAAGGCTCTGGATCTCAGTGCTAATCCCACACAACATGAATTGATGACACGCCCTAGGAGAGTACCAGATGAATAACCATGCGATCTCCTTCGACTATCCAGAAAATAGCACGATTCCAGAGTTATTTGAGGCATTCGTCGCGGCACATCCCGACGCCCCCGCGGTGGTCTTTGGTGATCGCACACTCTCCTATGCCGAGTTGAACGAGCGAGCGAACCGGACTGCGCATACCATTCGCAGGCTCCATCGTCTGCAGTATGATCGAGAACTAGCCCCGGATACACCGATCGGTATCTATATTAATCAGGGGCCGAATATGATCGTGGGGCTACTCGCAATCCTCAAGGCGGGTGGCGCCTATCTGCCTCTTGATCCGGCCTATCCCGAGAGCCGTCTGAAATGGATGATGGAGGACGCGCAATTACCGATCATTATCACCGAGCAAACGCTGGTCGAACAATTGCTCTTTCTAGACGATTGCGATTATGGTGTGATTTGTCTTGATGGGGGCTGGGATTGGATCGCGCAACAGTCCTGCGAGAACCTCTCGCCCATCGTTGGCCCACGCTCCCTGGCCTATGTGCTTTACACCTCCGGCTCTACGGGGCGACCAAAAGGGGTGATGGTCGAGCATCGTTCCGTCATTCACCTGGTGCGGAATCAGAACTATATCGAGGTACGAAGTTGCGATTGCCTCGCGCAAACCGCGAGCATTTCCTTCGATGCGGCCACCTTTGAAATCTGGGGAGCGCTCCTGAACGGCGCCCGCCTCGCCATCATCGACCGCTCCGAGCTGTTGTCGGGCGTACGACTGGCCGCGGCACAGCGTCGTCATGGCGTAACCATTGAGTTTTTCACCACTGCCGTCTTCAACCTACTCGCGGAAGGCGACGCCGAGGCGCTGCTCGGGTTGCGGGTCGCTATTTTCGGCGGCGAGGAGGCGAACGCCGTCAAGGTCGTGCATGTCCTCGCTCACAAGTCCCCTGGCCTCACCCTCTGCAATGCGTATGGTCCGACGGAATGCACGAGCTTTTCCACGATCTGCCACCTCTCAGACACTGACTCCCCGCTTTCCGTCATTCCGATCGGCGTGCCACTGGCACGCATGTATGCCTATGTTCTTGACGAGCATCTGCAACCGGTGCCGGCAGCTGTGATGGGCGAGTTGTACCTGGGCGGGGACGGTGTTGCGCGCGGGTACCTAAACCGCACCGAGCTGACCGCTGAACACTTTATCCCTAATCCGTTCGCCACGGATCAACAGCGGGCACTCGGCAAGAACCTGGTGCTCTACAAGACCGGCGACTTCGTGAAGCAGTCGCGGTCGGGGCAGCTGATTTACCTCGAACGCGCCGACAATCAGATCAAGATCCGCGGGTTCCGAGTCGAATTGGGCGAAATCGAAACGCGGCTGCAGGCCCATCCGGACGTCAAGGATTGCGTGGTGCTGTCTTATGGCGACTATCATCAGAAACGGCTTATCGCCTATGTCATCCCAATGCGGCCGGGGGGACTCGACCCGCGGGACCTATCGGCAGATCTGGCCGCGGCACTGCCCGCGTTCATGGTGCCATCGGTATTCATGGAGATGGCGTCGTTTCCCCTCAACCCCAATGGCAAGATCGATCGCCGGGCACTCCCGCAGCCCTTCGTCGCCGGTACCGAGACGACTGCATCCTGTTTGAGTAAGCAATGCTGGCAAAGCACGCCGGCCAAACCACGCAATGAGTTGGAATGCACCATCCACGACCTCGTTGCCGCGGCCCTCAACATGCCGGCCCTGGGGATCGACGACAATATCTTTCATTTTGGGGCGCACTCGTTGATCGTGGCGCAGATTTGTGCCGCCATACGCAGCCGGCTGCGGACCACCCTCGACCCCAAGGAGGTCTTCGAACATCCCACCGTCGCCGGCATCAGCCGTCTGGTCGCAGACCGGCAAGCCATGGGCGCCGACGATGAGGTGGCTATCCCGAAGGCTCCGCGCGACCAGCCGATACCCTTGACGTACCAACAGGAACAGATCTGGTTCCTGAGCAAGCTCGTGCCCGATAATCGCGCCTACAACAGCCAGTTCAGCGTGCGTTTGCGCGGTCCGCTCGATCCAAATGTCCTGCGGCGCTGCTTGCAGGAGATCGTGTGCCGACACGAAATCTTGCGTACGACCTTCCATGAACGCAACGGTGTACCGGTTCAGGTCATCCACGACCCCTGGCCGGTCGAACTTCCCGAGATCGATCTTCGTCATCTGCCGGCGCAGCGCCGCGAGCAGGAGGTCGAGCGATGCATCGGCGAGGAATTGAATCACTCCTTCGATTATGCCCGGCTACCGCTGTTTCGGTCACGCATCTATTGCCTGGATCAGGATGATTGGCTGTTACTGCACATTGAACATCACTTCATTCATGATGGCTGGGAGATCATGGTCTTTCTGCAGGAGCTCAAGACCCTGTACGTCGCGTTCGTGGACGGCAGGGAGTCACCGCTGGCGCCCCTGTCAATTCAATACGCCGATTACGCGGTGTGGCAGAGAAAGATGCTCGTTGGCACGCGGCTGGATGAGAAAGTGCGCTATTGGATCGACAAGATTCGCGATTATCCCCATGTCTTGAATCTTTATACCGATCGACCCCGGCCCGCGGTCCAGGGTTTCCGGGGCGACAATCTTCGCTTCAACCTCGACCCTGAGCTCTATCAGGCCCTGCGAGCCTTCAGTGTGAGCCACCAGGTCACGCTGTTCATGACGATGTACGCCGTCTTCGCGGTGCTGCTGTCGCGGTATTCGGACCAGGAAAAGTTGCTGGTTGGCACCGGCGTCGCCAATCGCGATATGAAAGAGACCGAAGGCCTCTTGGGCATGTTCGTCAACATCGTCTTGCTCTGTGCCGATCTGTCCGGTCGCGCGACCTTCACCGAATTCCTGGAAAGGACCAGACAGGGCATCATCGAGGACATCAAGCACCACGACACCCCCTTCCCGGCGATCGTCGAACGGCTCAAGGCCGGCCACAAGTCGGATCGCAACCCCCTCTTCCAGGTCATTTTTGCCTTTCATGACAGTGCTGTGCCGGTATTGGACTTCGCCGGGGTGCGGGGAACCATCCTGGAACGGCACAACCAGACGGCGAAAACCGACATGAACCTGATCTGCATCCCGCGGGCAGAACAGCATGTCGCCATGGGCGCGGCGGCCCCGCCGGACGAAGACCTGACCTTGATCTGGGAATATAATACCGATCTGTTTGAGCGCGGGACCATTGAGCGGATGACCTCGCACTATGTCGCGCTGTTGCGCGAAATCGTTCGGGATCCCGGCCAGCGGGTCAGCGACCTGGCGATGATCGGTGACGTCGAGGCCGCCGAGCTGCTAGCCTTCGGCGTCGGCGTCCGCGTACCTTACCCGGTCGAGAAGACCCTCCCGAGACTGTTCGAGGAACAAGCCCATCGCCATCCCGACAAGACAGCGGTAATCCACCGTGGGCAGGGGCTCTCCTATTCCGAACTGAACGCCCGAGCCAATCGGCTGGCCAGGCAACTGCGGCAAACCGATCAGGCCCGGCTCGGTCGGCACCTCGAAGCCGGCGCCTGTGTCGGTCTGTGCGTGACCCGGGGGATCGATATGGTCGTCGGCATGCTGGCGATACTCAAGGCGGGGGCCGCCTATGCGCCGCTGTCACCGGATTATCCGGAAAACCGTCTGCGCTTCATGCTCAATGATGCCGACATCAAGGTCGTGCTCACGCAAACGGACATCGCCGCGCGGGTACCCTTGCTATTGCAGGGCGACTTGGTGCTGATCGGTATAGACGCCGCCCGGAACGCCGGCGCGCAGCAGTCAGCAGACGACCTCGACGCGTTCAGCGGCGCGACCGATACCGCCTTTGTCATTTATACCTCGGGGTCGACCGGGGTCCCCAAGGGGGTGGCAGTCCCACACCGCGCCGCGCACAACCTGGTGCTCGCGGCCACCGCAAATAGATGCTCGGAAAGCGACACCTTTGCGCAGATGGCCGATTACGCCTTCGATGCAGCCACCTTTGAGATATGGGGCGCGCTGGTCACCGGGGCGACCGTGGCGATCATCGACAGCGACACGGTGCTGAATCCGGAACGACTGCTGGCAACCATGGGGGAAAACGGGGCCACGGTCGCGTTCTTTACCACGGCGCTGTTCAACCTGCTGACCGAAACGAAGCCCGAGGTATTGACGCGTCTAAGGTGCGTTCACTTCGGCGGGGAGATGGCGAACGCCGCTTGCGTGAGAAAGGTGCTTCAGTGCAAGGGGCCGCAGACCGCCCTGATGCAGGTCTACGGGCCGACGGAATGCACCACCTACAGCACGCTGTACGAATTGACCGACCAGGACGCCGGGCGCGACATCATGCCAATCGGCCGGCCGCTGGCCAACTATACCACCTATGTCCTCGACGAAAATCGGCGACTGGTCCCGGTGGGCGTACCCGGCGAACTGTATATCGGCGGCGACGGTGTGGCGATTGGCTACCTCAACCGCTCGGAACTGACCGCCGAACGGTTCGTCCCAAATCCCTTTGCCACCCCCGAGGATCGCGAGCGGGGTGCGAATCTGGTGATGTACAAGACCGGCGACAGGGTCCGCTGGCTCACCGATGGGACCCTTCACATTCTTGGCAGGATCGACTTCCAAGTGAAAGTCCGGGGCTTCCGGATTGAACCTGAGGAGGTGGAAAAGGCCCTGTTGACGCATCCGGGAGTCAGGCAGTGCATCGTCGTCCCTTGGGAGGGCAATCTGATCGCGTACTGGGTTCCCAGTGGGCCACCCGGGGCGGTGTCCCAAGGTGAGTTGAAGTCGCATCTGATGACGCAGCTGCCAGACTATATGGTGCCCTCCGCCTTCCTGGAAACCGAGCGATTCGAGTTGAACCGGAACGGGAAAATCGATCGGACCAAGCTTCTCGCCCCGGGAATCGCATTGGTGATGGCGAAGAAAGGGGAGCAGGTCGCGCCACGCACTGAAACTGAACGCCGGCTGGTCGCCATCTGGCAAGACTTGCTGCGGATCGGCAGCGTCGGTGTACAGGACAGCTTCTTCGAATTGGGCGGTAACTCCATCCTCACCGTGCGAATGCTAGACCTGGTCAAGCAGACGTTCGGAGCGGAGATCAACGTGGCCAGTCTCTTCTCCAGGCCAACGATTGCCGCCATGGCCGCCCGGATCGACAGGTCCGGACCGGAGGAGGTGGTTGGTGACGACAATCTCGCGCTGGCCCTTAAGGATGCGCAGGAAGACCTACCAGTCATCGCGGGAACGCCAGCCACGCCGGGAGCTCCCCAGGGCATACTCCTGACCGGGGTTACCGGCTTTCTGGGCTTTCATCTGCTGGACAAGTTTTTGTCCCTCACGAGCGCCCGGATCTACTGCTTGGTCAGAGGTGTAGACGACGACGCGGCCTTGGCGCGATTCATCGACACGCTGCGTTTCTACGGACACCCGGAACTGGAAGGGCATCCGCGCATCGTCCTGGTTCGGGGAGACCTGGGTAAGCCGGGCTTGGGTCTGGAGCCGCCACTGATCCAGGAGTTCGATGAGCGCGTAGACCACATCATGCATTGTGGCGCGTTCGTCCATCACATGTTCGATTACCGTACCGTACGGGGAGAGAACGTCGGCAGCGTCATCGAATTGCTGAAGATCGCCGCGCACGGCCGACCCAAGGTCTTTCATTTCATCTCCACCCTCTCCGTGGCCAGCCGCCGCGACCACGTTGGGCGGATCGTCGAAGTCGAGATTGGCGACCGGCCGATCTCCACCAACGGCTATGTGATGTCCAAATGGGCGGCGGAGCGTATTCTCCAACGTCATGCGCAAAAGGGCCTGATGGTCAATATTTTCCGCCCGGGCAATATCACCGGGCACAGCCTGACGGGGGTCTGTTCTCCCGAAAAGAATCATGCCCTGCTGCTGGTGAAAGGGTGCTTGCAAATGAAATGTGCCCCCGACTGGCAACGCCCCATCGAAATGACGCCGGTGGATGTTCTTGCCGAAGCGATTGTCAGGTTGTCGCTGGAGACCCCGGGCGGCGGTGTGTTCAACATGAACAATCCGGTGCAGATAGACTGGGCCGAGTATATGGATGTGCTGGGGACCTTGGGTCTTGCCTGCGAGCTGGTGAGTGTCGATGTCTGGCGACAGCGGCTCGAAGGAATTGGCGAGAAAAATGCCTTGTATCCGCTGCGAGAGATCTATCTCAAGGCGCGAGAAGACCTGATCGATCCGGAAGGTCACGCGATCACGGCGCGCGATTCCGCCATGACTCAGGATGCGCTCCACCGGCTGGGCGTGTTTTATCCCTGCGATTATCTCCCGTATCTGCGGACCCTGGTCCACTATTTACAGACAAGCGGGTTCTTTCCAACCGCGACGCAGTGAGGACGTGACCATGCGACATCATGAGATCATCATTGTTGGCTCCGGTGCTGGTGGAGCGACTTTGGCGCGGGATTTGTGCCGGAAAGGTAAGGACGTGCTGATATTGGAAATGGGCGCAGATGCCTTCCCGCAGCCGCTGTCCATCGCCACTTCAAAAGAAGGAATCGATATCTATCAGGCATTTGGGGCTGGCGGGGCCACCGTGCTCTGCAACGGCAACGGGGTCCGGGCGCTCGAACGAGATCTGGCTGCGCTGGGCATTGAGCTCCAGCAGGAATATGCGCAACTCGAGGCCGAGCTGCCGGTGGCACCGATCGCCGATTCCTTGCTATCGCCGGAGGGCTCGTTAAGACTGCTGGATATCTTCGGCGCCGCCGGCATCCCGATGCGACGTATGCCCAAGTTTATTGATCCCGCGAAATGCAAGGGCTGCGGCATGTGCAGCCTTGGCTGCCCGAACGGCGCGAAATGGGACTGCAGAGTCTTCTTGAACGACGCCCTGACCCATGGCGCCGAAGTCCTATACCACACCACCGTCACTAAGGTCCTGATCGAAAATGGCCGGGCGGTTGGGGTCGAGGCGACTGGCCCGGGCGGGGTCGAGCGACTGACCGCTGATGTGGTCGTGCTCGCCGCGGGTGGTTTGAAGACACCGCTCATCCTCCAAAACTCTGGGATCGAGGCCGCCGGCCAGCGGCTGTTCGTCGATCTCTGCGAGATCTGGTGTGGCGTGACACCGGACATCGACATCTCGCGTGAACCGCCGATGCAACTGGTCTATACCGAGATGGCCCAAGAGCACCGGATCAGCCTATGCACGGTGTATGTGAGTAACCGAAAGAAGCTCCGTTACTACTTCGGAGACAAGTCTGAACTGTTCAGAAATAATCATTGGGTGGGAATACTGGTCAAGATCGGCGACGAAGCCACGGGGCGGGTGTTTCCTGACGGTAGCGTCTCGAAACGCGTCACGGATGGGGACAGAAGAAAATTCGAGCAGGGCGCGGCTCAGGCGCGAAAGCTTTTGCAAACCGCGGGCGCCGCGGATGACTCGATCATTAAACTCGACAAGATTTACGGCGGACACAATGGGGCTACGGCCGCCATCGGCGAGGTGGTGAATACGGAACTGCAGACCGCGGTGACTGGCCTGTTCGTGTGCGACGCCAGCGTGTTGCCGCTCGCGCCCGGGCTCCCGCCGGTGCTCACCATCATGGCCTTGGCCAAACGTCTGGCGAAGACCTTGGCATGATATGACAGCGGACGTTATCACCGATGCGTCGGCCGGCGCGGCCCGGGAGGATTCGCTAGATGACCTGAGCGCAACAACCATCCATATCGCCACATTGGCTATCGACAGACTATACCCCGCGGACTGGCGGCGGCTGGAATCCATCCTGGACCAAGCGGAACGGACGCGCGCCGCCCGCTATCGATTTGCCGCTGACCGCCAGGCCTTCATCGCGGCGCATGGCCTAGTGCGCTTCCTACTTTCGGCACGCCGCGGGGTCGCCCCCGACGCCTGGCAATTTGCGGCAGGGTCGTTCGGCAAGCCGATGATCACCGGTCCACGTTTGGAATCGAAATGCCAATTTAGTCTCACGCATACCCGGCGGCGAGTGGCGGCGGCCGTTTACCAAGGCAACCGGGAAATCGCCCTCGGCCTCGACCTGGAGGCGGTCGGTCAGCAGACGAGCGACCTGGCAATCGCGGATGCCTTTTTTGCTCCGACGGAACGTGCGCAACTACTGGCTATCACCGATCCGGACCTGCGTCAAGAGCATTTCATCGCGTTGTGGACGCTTAAGGAATCAGTCATCAAAGCTACTGGGTTGGGACTGTCGCAGCCACTGGCCGATTTCGCTTGTGACTTCGATCCCATTCGGGTGCGGTTTCAGGATTCGCAATCATTTAGGGGCTATTGGCACTTCCGCCAATGGCGACCGGACACCAACCATTTCATGGCTCTTGCTGTCTGCTGGCCCCAGGCCGATCCCCCCGGTATTCGAGAGCGGTCGTTCGACAGCGGTTCACTGGACCCTATCTTATGATCCCGGAGCTTATAGCGTGGGTATCGGGGAGGTGGCAGGATCTGCGAACGCGCATACCCTTGGAATTGCAAACTCACCGAGGGTAGTCAACGATGTCCGAAACACCTGCGCGGGGGAACTGTCGGCCCCGGTTCTCGCGTTTGTCGGCGAACAACTATCCGGGCCGCCCAGAGCCTCGTTCGACTGCTCTCTGGTCAGATTGTGTTCCCTGTGACTTCACATAAATAAAAAAGGTAATCCCCCGGCTCTGCCGGGGTGACAGTAGCAGTTTGACATTGACGGGAGTCCATCGGGGACACTCCGTGCCGTGAGCCGCCAAAGCACACGACTGGGAGAATCCCGATGGACAATCAAAGCCTAAGTCACTCCAAGTGGGAGTGCAAATATCATATTGTTTTCATTCCAAAGTGCCGTCGCCGCGTACTCTATGGGCAGCTGCGTCAGCATTTGGGCGAGGTGTTCCACAATCTGGCCAGACAACAGGAAAGCCGCATTGAAGAAGGGCATCTGATGGCGGACCATGTTCACATGTTGATCGCGATCCCGCCCAAGTACGCTGTTTCACAAGTGGTCGGATTCATCGAAGGCAAGAGTGCCATTCACTTGGCCCGCGTCGACGGGGAGCGGAAGCAAAATTTCACGGGCCAGCACTTCTGGGCGCGGGGGTATTTTGTGTCCACGGTGGGACGGGATGAAGCGGTGATTCGCCAATACATTCGCCGCCAGGAGCAGGAAAACCAACGTTTGGATCAGTTAAACCTCTGGCGCTGATTTGCCACCTTTAGGTGGCGCATTAACCGTGGGGCCGCGTTAGCGTCCCCTTGCCGCTTTGAGCGGCTCACGAGTTCAAGGCCCCCGGCTCTGCCGGGGGATGGTTACTCACGTTATCGGCCGCGACAGACAGGCGTAACGGCCCGTTCGGCGGTCATCCGACCGTTCGCAGCAGGTCGCCAAGCCCGCCTACGAACCGGCGGCAACTGCCGCTCTTGCGATACCACGCCCAAGATGTCAGCAACGCAAGTCGGGGTACGACAACGATTCCTTCATTTTTGGGCCACAACGATGTGACTCGACGGTCGGAACTGCCCGACAGGCTCAACCCCTCAGCCTCACCAGCTTTTTTCCGGATCGTCCGCCGAGCTGATGTCAGCTTCGATGAAGCAATGCCGAAGGTCCGCATACCGCTCCGCTTCAGCGCAGATTTCCTCGTAGATGGTGCGATCCAGCTCCTCATCGGATGTGTAAGGTACCGATAGGAGGTATTCACAACCCTTCTGGTCGGCCTTCTGCATGGCGAAGCGGCTGAGCACATACCGCTCGATCTCCTCCCGGACCTTGCCCTTCCCACGAACGAATTTGCTGTTGTTCTCTACCCGAAGCCGCAGCGTCACTTTCGCCACCGTGGGTCGATGCGTGGACGGGCATTCCTTCGCTTTCGGTTCCCCCGGTCCTTCCGGTCTGCCCGAAGCAGGCGATTTGCCGCCTGGCTCCGGCTGGCCGTCGGCGCGCGTGTATTTGTAATACGTGTTCCGGGAGATGCCCACGATCTCGCAAATCTCCTTGACGCTCCGTCCGGAGTCCTTCTTCAGCGCCAGGGCGGCTTTCTTCTTTCGTTCGTCCACCCCCGCCGGTCGGCCCCCGTCCTCCCGCGCTCCCGCGCGGCGGACAACCCGGCTTTCGTCCGGTCGCGGATGATGTCCCGTTCGAACTCAGCGAGCGAGGCGAAGACCCCCGGTGTCAGGATAGAAGTCGCCTCCCTTTGGGAGGATGTGTGTGAGGATGGGGGCATGACAGTCCTGGGGCCTAGCGCCCCTGGGTCGTCGCTGAGAAGGAGCCCGTAGGGCGACTGAGCAGCGACGACCCAGGGGCGCGGCGCGACCCTCTGGGATCTGCAACGAGGCGACGACTCTTGAAGACTTACTCGAACGAACTGAAAGCCAGCATCCTGACCAAGATGCTTCCCCCCAATTCCGTCAGCGTGCCCACGTTGGCGCACGAGCACGGGATTCCCCGTGACACCCTCTACGGTTGGCGCCGTCAAGCCGGCGACCCGACGGGGCTGGTGACCACCCCGGCCGGTCCGGTCGGCGTCCTGAGCAGCGCCGAGAAGTTCGCGGCGGTGGTGGAGACGGCGACTCTCAACGAACTGGATCTGGGCGCGTACTGTCGACGCAAGGGGCTGTTTGCCGAGCAGATCGCCACCTGGCGCAGCGCCTGCCAGCGCGCCAACGAACCCCAACCCACCCACGCCGAGCGCCGCGAACAGCGTGCCGAGCGCGAGCAGATCAAGCAGTTGTCCAAGGAGTTGCAGCGCAAGGACCAGGCGCTGGCGGAGGCCGCCGCCTTGTTGCTGCTCCAAAAAAAAGTCCGGGGGATTTGGGAGGATCCCGCGGACGCTCCCTCCGTCAAGCGCGGCGCGTCCAAGTGAGCGGCTGGATCGGCGAAGCGGTCAGTGCGGGGGCACGCGTGGAGCGGGCCTGCGCCGCCGTCGGACTCAGTGCCCGCACCTTGCAGCGCTGGCGCCAGGCGGGCGCCATCCAGGGCGATGCCCGTTGCCGCGAGCATCGCGCGCCCGGCGCCGTGCGCACCCCGGCCAACCGCCTCACGAACGCCGAGCGCCGCGCCATCCTGACGGTGGCCAACCAGGCGGAATTCGCCCACCTGTCCCCGCACCAGATCGTCCCGGCGCTGGCCGATCAGGGGCGCTATCTGGCCTCGGAAGCGACCTTTTACCGCGTCCTGCGGGCCGCCGATCAACTCGCCCGCCGCGGCCGGCCCAAGGCGCCCCCGCGCGCGCGACCGGCGCCGCTGACGGCCACCGGCCCCAATCAGGTCTGGAGCTGGGACATCACGTATTTGAGCACCACGGTGCGCGGGATGTTCTTCTATCTGTATCTGATCATGGATGTTTTCAGCCGCAAGATCGTCGGTTGGGAGGTCTACCCGAACGAATCCGCCGAGCAGGCCGCCAGCGTTTTCCGCAAGGCCCATCTGCGCGAGGGGGTGCGGGCCGAGGCCTTGGTCCTGCATTCGGACAATGGCGCGCCCATGAAAGGCGCCACCAGGCTGGCCACCTTGCAGCGCCTGGGCGTCGTGCCCTCGTTTAGCCGACCCTCGGTGAGCGATGACAACCCCTTCTCGGAGTCGCTGTTCAACACCCTCAAGGGGCATCCAGGGTTTCCCGAACAGCCCTTCGCGAGCCTCGAGGACGCCCGTACCTGGGTCGACGGATTCGATCGCTGGTACAACACCGAGCACCGCCACAGCGCCCTGCGCTTCGTCACCCCCGCGCAGCGCCATCGCGGCGAGGATATTGACCTGCTCGCCCGGCGTGACGCCCTCTATCGGGTGGCCAAGGCCCAGCATCCCGAACGCTGGAGCGGCACGACGCGCAACTGGAAGCCCGAGACCACGGTCTTCCTCAACCCTGGAAAACCGACCACGACGGAGCATCAAAACCAACTGACAGCGACATGACCAATGCGACAACTACCTTGACACTTACCGAAGAGATGGAAGACGAGCTTGCCGCCGCTCGTTGTGGTGTCGATGCTTGTCGATGACATGTCTGGGGATGCTCTTCGCTGAAACCACCGCTAGATTAGACGCTTTCGGCAGGTTTATGCACCAACGCCTTCCCACAGCCAGAGAGGGCGGCGGCACAGGCCAAGAGAGCGAGGATGAGGCCAGGCGCCTTGTCCAGAGTTGAACGGCTCATCGGTCGTTTTCTCCTGTCGACAGAGTGGCCGGTCAACCCAGCCGGGAGGTGTGGCGGTGAGGATACGCGATCCGCCACCGAGCTGGCACGCCGGCGAATGCCGTCCCTGGCGGTCCGCGGCGATGGCCCCAGAACCCGAACCCGGCGCGCCGTTTTGGCGATCCCATCGCTTCGATCATAAAAATAGCATTATTACGTCATAACGATATGCTATGGTATGGTATCTTTATACCATCTCGACCCCAGGCACCTTCCATGGCACGTCCCGGCATCACGCAAGAACAGGTCAACGACGCCTGCGAGGCACTGACCCTGCAAGGCAAGACCCCGACCGTGGTCAGCGTCCGCACCCACTTGGGCGGCGGCAGTCCGAACAACGTCACCAAATGGCTCTCGGCCTGGAAGTCCCAGCACGCGGGTCTGCGTCAGGAGGCGCTCCCGCCGCTCCCCGAAGCCGTCGAGGCGGCGATACGCCAAGTCTGGGGGGTCGCCTGGAAGACGGCGCAGACGGCCCTGGAGGCCGAACGTGACGCCTTGAAAAAACTGCGAGAGGAGGTCGAGCGCGAACGCACCGAGATGCTCGCCGAGATCGCCCGCCTCGATGACGCGCTGGAAGACGCGCAGGAACAGCGACGCGCCGGCGCCGAGGCGCTGGATACCGAACGTCGGGCGCACGAACAGGCGCGCGCCCACGCACGCGAGATCCAGGCCGTGGCGGAAGAACGCGCCCGGCGTCTCGCGACGCTGGAACAGGATGGACGCGAGGCGCAGCGCCAGACCAACGCACTGAGCGCCTGCAACGGTCAACGCGAAGCTGAGTTGACGCGCGCCCATGCCGACCTGGAGAGGGCGCGCACCCTGATTGGCGAGCTGCGCCAGGCCCAGGGCCGCCCCCCTGCCGAGGCGCAACGCGCCCAGGCGGAACTGGAAAGCAGCCGCAACCACGCGAAAGAAGCCAAAAGCATTGCCGATCTGGCGGGGAAGAAAGTGCAGCGACTCGAACGCACGCTGGAGGAAGAACGGCAGGCGCGGGCGAACGCCGAGCGGTCCATGAACGAGCTGCGGATCGAGGTCGTGACTCTCCGCGAACGGGCGGCGCAGACCGATGAACTGCGGGCCATGGTCCAAATCCTCAAGCAGCCGCCGGGCGTGGCCTTGACGGATCGTGTGCCACATTGAGCAGTGGCGGATCGCTTGACCGATGCCCGCTTGCCGATCAACCGTCTTCACCCATCTTGACCGGCGGGTTTTTCTCGAAGAAATCGATGTCATGCACTCATGCCGCCATGGGATCATGCAGTTATGCCACTATGCGGTCATGCGACTTTCCGAGTTTCGGCGCGATGCGGCGGTCGCGGCCAAAAAACCGGACATGAAACCGGACATGAAACTGTGGGTCGTTTTGCTTTGATCTGTCCTAGATCCATGATATTGAAGAATTCATCACAAGATTTTGGAGCATAAAAAAGTGGACATGGAGGCGGTTGACCGGGGCGAATCCGTTGGACTGATGGAGCCGATGCTTATCCCAGAGGGGGCCAGGCGTCGGGGTGAGATCATCGACCGGACCTTGGCGCTGGCCCAGAAGTCCACCGGGTTACGGCGCGCGTTGCCAGACAGTCTGCTGCCCTCTCTGGCAACCTTAGTGCGTGCAATGAATTGCTATTACAGCAATTTGATCGAGGGACATGACACGCATCCCATTGAGATCGAGCGCGCACTCAGGCAGGACTTCAGCACGGATTCCCGCAAGCGCGATCTGCAACGGGAAGCGCGAGCCCATATTGCGGTTCAGGAATGGATCGACGCAGGCGGTTTGCGCGGAGACGCCCTGACTCCTGAAGGCATTTGCGAGATTCACCAGCGGTTTTGCCGGGATCTGCCCGATGAATTGCTCTGGGCGGAAGACCTGGAGGCGACGGCGCGCGTCAGCGTCGTGCCAGGGGCATGGCGTGGCCGGGATGTGAGGGTCGGCCGGCATCTTGCGGTCAGTCCAGGGGCGGTGCCACGCTTTCTGGCGCGTTTCGCGCAAGCCTATCGCAAACTGGGGCGGGCTGACACTATCCTGGCGGCGGCCTGCGCCCATCACCGCCTGCTCTGGATCCATCCCTTTGTTGACGGCAACGGGCGGGTGGCGCGCTTGATGTCACACGCCATCCTGCTCGAAACATTGGACAGCGGCGCCATCTGGTCGGTCGCGCGCGGGCTGGCCCGCAACGTCGATGCGTACCAGCGCCATCTGGCGGCCTGTGATAGTCCCCGGCAGAACGATCTCGACGGGAGAGGGCAGTTGAGCGAGTCGGCCTTGGCCGATTTTGTTTGTTTCTTTCTCGATCTCTGCATCGATCAAGTGGATTTCATGGAAAACCTGATGCAGCCGGATCGACTGCGTGGGCGCGTTCGACGCTGGGCACAGGAAGCGATTGAGCGGGGTCGCTTACCGCCCAAAGCCGAGGTGGTGCTCGACGCCTTGCTGTACCGTGGCGCGTTGCCGCGTGGCGAGGTGCCGGGGATTGTCGGGACAGGAGACCGGCAGGCGCGGCGGATTGTCTCCGCGTTGAGCGAGGAGGGGGTGGTTGCGTCCGAAAGCAGTCGTGCGCCGCTCGTTCTGGCCTTCCCGGCGCGGCTGGCGAGTGATTGGATGCCGGGCCTGTTCCCCTCTGCGCACTGACCGGTCAAAAAAGATGCCATGCGGTCATGCCGTTCTGCCTTCAAGCGCAACGCGCGAAATCCAACTCCAGGTCCAGCACCGCCTCCGCCTTCGGCTCCAATGGCGTGCCGAACACCTGCTCGCAGCATGCGCGCGCGGCCTCGGGCGTCTCGAAAACGCCGAGCATGGCGCTCCGCAAAGGAACCTGCGTCCCGCGCGGATAATGTTCGCGGCAGCGCTTCTCGTGGACTTTTTGATAATGGCACGCGCTCGCCCTGCCGGATCGGTGATCACGGGTCAAGCGACGCACGGCTTCAGCATCTCCATCCGGGCGGTCGCCAGGCGCTTGGCGCGGTCATTCGGATTCCTCCAGGCGTAACCTGCCCGTGTTCGGCGGGATGGGTTGGATCGACTGTCGCGCTTGCGTGGCCGCCATGGTGTCCAGCAGCGCCTGTACCGTGCGCGTCCCGAGCAACGCCCCGCGCGTGCGCATCAAGGCATCCGGTCGATACCCCCACGCGCTGAGCAGGCCATCCGCATCGCCTGGCGTCCCCAAGCGCGCCAAGACGCGCCGTAAACATTCGCGATGGGTTAAAAAGCGTTCGGAACGCGACATTGCCGCCGTCATGGCGAGCCGGATCTCGGCGGTCATTTCGGCAGGAAGATCGCGCGAAGTCGGTTCGTTGATTGGCATCGTTGACATCCTTTAATGCACCGACGATCCTAGACGCCGCGCGCGCGGCCGGTCGCTTACCGCCGTCGCGAGGTGCGCCTCGATGCGCGCCAGCAATGTCGGAAACGACGCAGCGAAATACAGCGGCGCAGTTTCGCGGGGCGCTTGCGGACTGGTCTCGTTGCGACCATAGGCCAGACCGTCCAGGGTGAGGCTCTTGAACGCCCGCACGGTGCCCTTGGCGCTTTTGCGCGTGAGGATTTCCAGTAGCCCCAGGTCCAGCAAGGCTTGATTCGCGACGATCGTCGAGTGCGCGCTCCCGTGTTCCTTCAACAAATCCGTGAGCGCGCGCACCAGCGATTCGTCGACGAACTCCGGCAAAAACGAACTCGACACGCCCTTGGTCCGGCAGATGTCAGCCAACAGACGAATTTTCGAGGTCTCGGACAAGCGCAGATTCCGCATGGCGACTTCCGCCACCTGGAGCGTCAGGTCGAGCGCGGGAAACGGACGCGGGCCGTCGGTCCACGCGGGGGCGGGTGCAGACGGACGGATCATCGGTACCGACGGCCCGGCGGCAGCCAGCGCCTGGCGCTCCATGGCGATGAAATAACGCCGGGCTTCGCGGCCTTTGGCGTTGTTCTCGACCATGCTCAGTTCTTTGGCCATGTCGAGGGTGATAAGGTAATCCTTGGTAGGGCGGCCCGTTTTGGGTTTTTCTAAATTTTTAGAAAAACTCGTAAAGTCTTGATTCTCAATGAATCCATATTTCGCAATTCGGTTTCCGATCCAGTCGGCAAACTTCGAGGCCACACCGAGAAAGGCATGTAAATCGGTCGCATGGCAGACCTGTCCGGCGACCCCGCCGATCTCCCCCGGAAACACCGGGACCAGCGGGATCTCGCGCTCATCCTCACGATCCGTCACCACGTCCTGTGCGATCGGTGGCACCGGAGGAACCCCCGCGAGCGCTGCGACGGCGGGTATCGGTTCCGGCCCGAGGTCGGGAATCCGCGCCACGGGCCGTGCGGTCAGCCGGGCGAATTCGCCCTTGCGCCAAGCGTTCCAGAGGATCTCGTCGCAGTTTTTTTGAAAGGTGAGAAAATTGTCGCGGTTGTCCGTCGCGGCTTTCGCCTGGTACGGCCGCAGACTGGTTAGCCAGCCGAACAGCTTGCGCAGGGGCAGACACACCGCCGCCGACGCCCCGTCGGCATCGGCGAGCGGAAGCGTCTGGGCGTGCCAGCGGACATCCTTGAGGAGTTTTTCCTGCTGCACCGACCACACCAGCCCCATCGCCAGCACCAAGGGCTTCATCAGCACGAACGGCTGCCCCTCGACAGGCACCAAAAACAGCACGGAATGGCGAAAGAGCACGGGGATCAGCGGGTACATCAGCCTCCTTGTCGAGCAGGATTCGGGTTGGACGCACGGCTGGCGCTCAGGCCGAGAGCGGCGCGCCTTGGATGTGACGCTGGAGGCGGGCCATGTCGGTCCGCCAGGTATCGGCATCGATCTGTGCCAGGTCTGTCGCGACCGCCATCCGGGTCGCACGGTCGTGCCACCAAGCGTCGCCATCCGCTGCCCGCGCGAAGCCACGCCAGTCCTCGCGCGTCCGTCGATGACGGGCTCACGGCGCGAGAACGCGCTCGCGCAACGCCGCCCGGTCGTTTGTCATGCCGAGACCTGCGCCGGTGTCAACACGTCTCAGAACGCTGCGTGCATCGCATCGAGCGACGCGACGGACTGACGCAACGGATCGCGCAAATCCTCTCACCGGGCGGGGTCGCGCATGGCTTGGCGGATCTGGAACGCGCCTTCGATGGCGCTGATGTCAGTGTCCGCGACCCCTCGCTCATGGAGGGGGGCGGGTCGCGCGGGGAAACGGCAGTCGACATGGGAGGACTCGCAGGCGGAAGGACAACGAGAAATCAGAGTACATTTTTAATCGTTAAACGGTCAATCAATAAAAAAGTTTTAATACCAGCCATTAGTCATCCAGAAACGTCCGCATCAACATCCAGAGGCGCCGTTCGGAAAACCGCCCGGACGCCACGGCGGCGATCATCTCCCGCAGCGCCTCGCGGGTGTCCTCGGACAGCCCGCTGGCGTCGACATACACGCGCCAATCCGCCTGCGTTTTCGGTCCCTCGCCGGTTTTTAGCCACTCCGCATTGACGCCCAACGCCTGGGCGATCTGGACCGCAAAGCGCGTATCGCGCCCCACGTCATTCTCGATCTGATGAATGGTCTGCTGCACCGCCCCGACCATCTTGGCCAACGCGGCCTGGGTGATATTGAGCGTTCTGCGCTCGTGTTTCATGCGTTCGCCAAAAGTCGACATGGAAACTCCTGTGGTGAGTAAAAACACCGTTTGCGTTTAAAAACGGTTCACACTTCCAGTTTACTACAACTGTTTAATCTTTTCTTCGACCAAAAAAGCCGTTGATGATCGACTTTTTATCACGTAATTTAAGACACGCCACGCAATCGCGGATCGCCCACGGTCGATCCGATCCGGACCGGCCCACTGGCCGGGGATTTTCGTCGAGATGGAGAGACCCCGATGACCGCGCAACACGAGACCGTCGCCCTGTCGCCCGGCTCGGGCCAGGTGGCGAACATTGCCGACACCCCGCCCGCCGCATCCAGCACGCACGCGACGCGACCGCGGTCCGCGGTGTTTCAGCCCGGCGCCGTCGTGGGCGGCGTCACGATTCTGGCCCGACTGCCCCACGGCTATCGCGTCCGCTATCGCTGCTGCGACACGCTCGCCACGCTGTCGTCCTCGCAGCTCAAGGCGCGGCGCGCGCGCCCGGAGACGCAGTGCCATGCCTGCGCCGCGCAGGCGTCGATCCCGACGCGCACCTTCCGCCATAACGACGAACTGCCGGTCCACCCGCGCACGTTGGCCCCCAGTGCCGCGTTTTTGCTCGGCATTCAGGCCCGCGCGACCGCGATCGTGCGCCAGCGCCACGGCACCTAAATCCCCGCGCGCTCACATCACCTTTCCAGGGGGTTCCGATGCCGACCGCCTTCACCCAGGTTTTCCCAAGCATGCCGGCGAATCCGTGACGCGGACCGTCAGTACGCTTGTCCATCCCGGCCTCGCCGAGGTCGAACGTCTTTCTCTGCACACAGGAATATCCATGCTTTCACGAGAGATTTTTTTGCCGTCGCCGCGGACC
>NZ_NHSQ01000169.1 GCF_016653465.1 Thiocystis minor
GAAAGGCCGCGCGCAGGCTGGCGGCCTTGGCGCATTTAAGAAGTTGACCGCGCGGGCGTTTGACCCACATGGCTGTGGGAACTTCACTTTTACCGATCCGGGAGTACGACTCCTCCCAAAATGTCGTTTCCGTAAACGGGCAGCGAATGCCCCCGACGATCCGGTAGACCGTGACCTCGCACCACTCGGGAAAGGTGACCTCCGTTTCGAGATCTTTCCAGTTGTCGTTGACCTTCGCACGGCCCTTGAAGGTCCGGAAAATCTCCTTGCCAAACCGTGCCGGGTCCATGCCCGCCCATTGGCCGGTGCGCGCCGCCGTGGTCTGGACTTCGGCAATGCCGGGCCAGACGGTTTCGACTTCGCGCCCGAGCGCCGATGACCACATGGGCACGACATGCACCGGACGTTTCATGACATCCAGCCCGCGTGCCTGGCAGTAGCGCACGGCGAGCAGGATGCCTTCGACCGTCTTGGCGGACGGAAAAATAGAATCGACCAGCACCTGCCAGGTCGAGAAATCGATCCCGACATCGGCCAATGTGGTCTGATTAATGGCCAGCCGACAGGCGGGTAACGTGGCGATTTTTTGCGTTTGCGTTGCCATGATGCACCTCGGAAAAAAGGGACACCAGGCCCCTGGGGGCAATGGTGCCCCGGTGGGGAAACATCCGACGGTCAGGTCGGATCAGTGACGCGTCACGTTCGTTTTAAAAGGGAATATCGTCGTTCAGATTGTCGGATCCCGACGCATCGGCATAGCCGTCGTCGCTGGAAGCTCCGCTGCCCTGACGGCTGTCGAGCATCTGCATCGTGCCGCCGATGTCGACGACCACCTCCGTGCTATAGCGATCCTGTCCTTCCTTGTCCTGCCACTTGCGAGTGCGCAGTTTGCCTTCGACATACACCTTCGAGCCTTTATGCAGATACGTCTGCACGATCTCGGCGAGTTTTCCGAAAAAGACCACGCTGTGCCATTCGGTCCGTTCCTGCTTCTCGCCGGTGTTTTTGTCCTTCCAGGACTCGCTGGTGGCGAGGCGGACATTGGCCACGGCATCGCCGCTGGGCAGTTGGCGGACCTCGGGGTCGGCCCCGAGATTCCCGATCAAAATCACCTTGTTGACACCGGCCATGTTCAATTCCTCGTGGTGGCCATGCGGCGGGCCGCGCGCCGAATGCGCTCAGCCGTCGGAAGGGTTGAAAACGGCGACCGCCAGTGGCAGGACGCCACGCCGGTCGCAAACTTTGCCACCGTGCGCTGGGCACGGATGGCGGCATGGAGGTTCTTCATGCGTTTTCTCCGAAATCAGGGAGGCGCATGCTTCCCAAGGGGAAGAGGCGACTCTCCCCAGGGGGTGAACCAGCAAAGGCTGGCGGGTTGAAATGTCAGCACGAGGCTGACCGATGGTGCGCGCGGTCTTGATGAATCGCCCGCGCAGGCGATAGACGATCTCGACAGGTGAGATCGCAGGAAAATCTGGCGACTGAACGCGGCGCGACAGACGCGGCCACGCGCAGACGACAGATCCCTGGCGCGGAACGGTTCGGTTTGCGTGTCGTGCGGACGCACGTTTCCCGTCGTCGACTCGACGGACGGACGAGATCGGACCGCCGCAGCGGTTCAAGCAGAGGACGCGAGGCGTCAAGTCAGAGGGTATCCCGCGACGCCTGCCACGGGTGCAGGCGTTTGGGCCAACGCGCACATTTGATGAAGTCGCCTGCCGGAAGCGACCCGCGAATTGTCCTCCTGACAACTGGTCGTCGACTCCTGTCAACGAGACCATGTTCCGTATGATCACAAGGCATCGAACCGTAAAGCCAGTTTTTCGAGGATTGACGATGCCGGTGTTCTCCACCGCGCGCAGCGTCCGAAACCAATCTTAAGACCAGACACACGCAAACGCAACGGCCACCCGCGTTGCCGACCGGCCTGGCGATCGCCTGGCTCGCGAAGGGTCGCCGCGTCGCCAGATGGCGGTCGGTCAGCGCGACGTCCGCGCGCAAGCGCACGGCCCCGCGGGCGTCGATCACGGGCGTCGCGAGCGTTCGTCCGACCAGGTTGTCGTGAAGCGGTCTAGCGGTCATTCCGGCGCGGGCCTGGGCAAGGCGGGCAAGGTCTCCGACCACCCTTGCGTCTCGGCCTCCCGATGAAAGCCGGCAACACTGTTCACGTCCTGTAAATTCTCCAGGCGGGTCGCGGTGCGATTGTCCTGGCCTTCGGTGAGATCCGCGAAAGTCATCTTGGCCGGGGTGATGACGAGGTTGGCCGCCGTGAGCATTTGCAGCCATTCGCGCAGGTCGATGGCGGCCCAGTTGATGTGGGCGAGCGTCTCGACGCCGATGCCGGCGCAATTGGGGTGTTTGGCGCTGCCAAACCCCAGGCCGAGTTGCCCTTTAATCTGTTCGCTCAGGATGCGCGAGAGCGGACTGTTGAAGCAGCAGTAGCTATCGCGCGATTCGATGCAGGCCCCAAAGACACTTTTTTTGCAGTACGACCCGATGCGATGGCAGGATTTCAGGGCGCGTTGCGCGCCGAGCTTGAATTCGTCCTCGGTGCATTCCCAGATGAGGTGGATCAGGATCATCACGATGGTGTAGATCAGGTACGCCCACATGACGGATAGCAGCACCGTGCCCACGACGCCGCCGAGTCCGATATTCGTGGTGAGTGCCGTGCCATCGGCGGCAAAAGCCGCGCCGCCGGTCGCGGCATCGGCAAACAGGAGATTGGCCGCCTGGGGACCGAACAGATTGGCCGTCCATTGCGCGGTCTGCTGCATGAGTTGTTGCTTAAACGCGCTGATGACGCCTTTTTTGGCCGCTTCCGTGGTCGCCGCCGCCGTGTTGCCCGTGACGTTATTGACCGCCGAGGTAAAGCCGTCCTGCACCGCCGACCAGGTATCGACCAGCGGCGAGCGCAGCGTTTCCCAGGCGCCGAAGCCGGGGGTGGCCGTGCCGGCGGCGTTCAGCGTCATGGTGACGCTATCGAGCTTGGCGATTTTGAAGATCAGTTGCAGATAGTTGCCGAGGGAAATCCCGTCGGGCGTTTTGCAGCAGTTGACGATGCCGCCCACCGCCCGCTTGCAGTCGCTGGCGGTGCCCTTGAAGACTTGGCAGGTGCCGCTGGAACAGTCGCTGTCGAGCGTCACGAACTCGGCGGCCTGAAGGGCCGCGACCGCCGCACCGAAATCGCTCGACTGCTCCGTGGTAAACGAGGCGCAGTCGTCGCCCATGCAACGGATCTCGCCGCCGCAGTTCAGGTCCGAGATGCGTGTCGTGTTGGCGATGTCCTCTTCGGTGCCGCAGTCATAGACGCGCTGGCGGACATAACAGACGCCGGTCTTGCCAAGACCGTCCTCGGCGCACTGGTCGCCGATGGCCTGGCATTGCGCATTCGCCTCCAGCGTCGTGCAATTGGCCTGATCGCCGGGGTTGTCCGGGCACTGTTCTGCTCCCGTGGGATCGGTCCAGCAGTCCATCGCACCCTCGTTGAAACTGGTGCAGTCCAGACTGACGCTCACCGCCATGCAGGCCGCGCCGATCCCGGAGAAGGTTTCCCAGGGTTCGTCACCGCTGACGCCGTGATAGGGCGGGGCCGCGAGTTCGCCGCCGCACAGCTCCCCGCCCGTCACGCCGATGCAGTTCGCATTCGCGTTGCTGGTACAGGTGACGGTGCTGCGACAGAAGCCGTCCTTCACCCGGTCGCTGGTGGCGGGTAACGTCCCCCAGGAATCCTGAGCAATGACGGGGCGGCGCGTGTAGCCGATAATTTCGGTGGCGGTGTTGCCGTCCTCGTCGGTGACCTCGCCCCAGATCGGATCCCAGAAAATTTGGGCCACCAGCGTGCGATCGACGGTTTGCGTCCAGTTCGGCTGATCCTTATCGGCGATCAAACAGGCTTCGTAAGCGGGCACATGCACCAGGGTCGGTTGATCGAGAAAGGTCGATTCCCAGGTGCAGTCGCCATAGGTGGCGGCGAAGCTATCGAGCGACAGCGTGGTGGCATCGCTCAGGATCCACAGCGGATCGTCTTCGAGCGTCGGGCGCGCCCGACCGACCGGCGCGATCAGGGTCTGATACGCCTGCGCGCTCGGGGACGCCTCGGCGAACGGCGTGGCCACCAGGTCCGATTGCGCCTGCCCGCCCGCCGCCTGCGCGCCTGCCGGGTCGTCGGAGAACGCGGTCCAATCGGCGACATCGCCCGCGTCGGCGCCCGGAAAGTAGACCCGAAAATCGTCGGGATGCGCGAAGGGCGTCAGGCGGACGGGATCGGCGCCAAGCGTCGTGCCAAGCGCCTGCCCGTCGCGGGCGGCCTGACCGAACAGGTCTTGGCCCCAGGTCAGCGCCCATGGTGTCCAGGCGACGGCGACCGCCAGCAGGACGCACAGCGCGCGGCGCGCGCCGTTAATCAAAGGTGGCGCAGCAGTCATGCCAGCGCCACAGGAGGTAGAGGTGATCGTCGCCCACGCCGGGTACATTGCGCCAGGCCCCCCAGCGCAACTCGCTTTCGCCGATAACATGATTGGAATGAGCCTCCGGGAGGGGATAGAACTGCGACAGGCGGTACTGCGTCTTGGGCAAGGTCAGCGCCAGGGGCGCGGTGCAGAGGGCGTCGTTGCCCATCGTGCGGCGCGCCAGGCCGCGCCGATGCAGGGCGGCCAGCACCCGTGCGCTCGCCAGACTCATCTCGGAGGGGCGGCCGTTGAGCGTCGGCACGCGCCCGGTGAAGGGATAGAGGCTGCCCCAAGCCCCGGCGCACCAGAACAAGGAATCGAGCGGCACTTGCGCCGTGGTCGCCGAGGCCGCATCGACCAGACAGGCCGCCTGCGCGACCGGATTGGCGACGAAGGCCGCTTCGGGGTTGGTGAAGAACGCCAGTTCGTCGTTGTTCCAGGTCGGATCGAGTTCCGACAAATAGAGCAAATCGAAGTCGGTGAAGTGATCGACGTTGCAGGTGTCCGGGAAGAACAGATCCAGCATGACGAGCAGCGGAAAGGCGTAGTAGTGGTAGTTGTAAAACGCCTTATCCGAGCCGTCGTAAGCCGCCTGGCCGGGCGTGCCCAGGGTCCGCATGGCTCCCAGATCCAGGCGGCCCCCTCCCAGGGCCGGCATGCAGCCGGGTACCCGGATCAATTCCACGATGCGCGCCGGCTCCCACAGGCTGATGGCGATGCCTGGCATGGGCAGGCCGAGCGCATCGGGACAATTGCACAGGGCTTGGGTCGCCGCGCCGGCGGGAACCGGGCCGCTGCCGATCGGCACGCCGGCGAGGCGCACCGGAAACAGGCAGGCCCAGCACACGTCGGTGATGAGCTTGGCCCCCAGGAGTTCGGCGTCGGGACAGACGGCGTTCGCGGCCGGTTCGTCAGCGGTCGGTTCGTCGGCCTGGAGCGGACCGCCGATCCCGACCAGGAACAGGAGCGTGACGAGCGTGCGGTTGAGCATCGCGTCAACCCTCCGGGGGCCATTCGCGCACGACGAGTGCGCCCTCCCCCGCCTCGACGACGGCGGGCACCCGTTCGATCCGAAAGCGCGACTGCACCTCGGGCGTGAGCCGATACAGCGGTTCGCCGAGCGTCTCCTGGACGGCGCGAAAGCCCGCCCATCCGGCGTCCCGGTCCAACCGACAGGCCAGATACAACGGCAACTGCCCGGCGGCACGACTGGCCTGTCCGCGCCGCGCGACCGAGGCCACTTGCCGGGGATCGCTGGCATCGAAGACGAACAGGCGCTGACGAAACGGCATCACGTCCAGCGGATTGACCTGCGCGCCGGCCTCGACCAGGCGCGTGCCATCGGGCAGCTCGACGGGGGCGGTCGCCGTGACCGTTAAATCCAGCCGCCGTTCGCGGGGCACGGTCGCGGTGGGCAACGCGATCAAGGCGGTGCGTTCCCAGTAGCGCGCCAGGGCCGCGTCGCGCTTGGCCTGCCAATCGACGTTCGCGACGCGCCGTTGCAATTCCTCGATCAAATCGGGTTCGTCGATCGCCACGGCGGGACCGCGCACCCCCAGATCGCCGCGTGCGCCCTGGCGCACGCGCTCCAAGAGCCAATCCGGGCGATCCAGGC
>NZ_NHSQ01000170.1 GCF_016653465.1 Thiocystis minor
GCTTGTTACGTTCGATCCGGGGATCTTCCAGGGACGCAAAATGCTCAAGAAGGCTGGCTGACATGAGAAACTCCGATAGTCGTTTCTCGCGATCATCCGTCAACTACCCGAAAAACGGAATGTTTAAGCGCGCTCGCCCTGGGGGGAGTTTGATATTGCTAGACTTTTATTGAAAAATGGCGCTGTAACCGGAGTAGGAGATTATGAAACCGAGTTAGCTTTATATAATCCAGATGATGGACTATTAACCGAGTCCGGCTATAATAAATTAATAGAAAACTTGAGATGCGGGATTGATCCAGTAAATAAATTTGCGACTGAGAAGCAGGAAAAAATACATGTTTTTGGTAGAGGATGGATAAATCAGGAAGATCTATAAGAGAAAATAGGGACAGACCACGTTATTCTTGAATAGCGTCAAACTGAATCAAAGAATCGCCATTACGGTAGGGCGGCCAGTTACCTGACCGCCCCCGTACAGATCCCGGCGTGCGGAATTCCCGCACCGGGCTCCTCAGTGTGACTCGCTTCGCACATCAAGCGACCGTTTTGCTTTTGCTCAGAAGTCATGGCAGATGCGCGGGCGTGGGAGCTGGAAGACCTTCAGCAGATCGATGAGACCCTTCCAGGTGTAACTGCGCCGCTGACTGCGGCGATTCAGGATGTGATAGAGAATCCTGACCACCTGGTAGTGGAAGTCCCCCAGGCTCTCGTAGTTCCCGCGGATTCCATAGTATTGATAGTGTCCTCGCAACTTCGCGTTGAGTGTGGCGAAGAAGACCGCTTTGGGTAGCCGACAGTGCGTGCGACACCAGTTCCGTAGGCTCGCCAGTGCCGCACGGTATTTCTTGCGTGCGGTGCGACGCTTGATTGCCGGTTTGCCCCAGCGCCCGCGTCCCCAGCGAAACTCGAAACCCAGGAATTCAAAGGTGCCACTCGCCTTCCAGTGGGACGGACTGAACCGCAAGAGGTTCGTCTTCTCGTCTGCCACTTCCAAGCCATATTTTGCCAGCCGTGGACCGAGCACCCGATAGAAGCGCTCGGCATCGGCCTGATGCTCGAAAGCGCAGACGAAGTCGTCCGCATACCGACACAGAGACACCGCCCCTTGGCAGTGTGTCTTGACGGTGTCCTCGAACCAGATGTCCAGGGCATGATGGAGGTAGACGTTGGCGAGGATCGGTGAAATGACTCCACGGACACAAAAGGTAACTTCGCATTCGATCGAACGGTTGCGCTTGATCGCAGCCGATCCGTCCTTGACTTGCGCCATAAAAAGTAATACGCCTATGACATATGCCGCGCTCAACCGATTCGCAGAAGACGCAACGTCTCAACGCGGCCCATGGGTTGCTCGCACGCGGACTGAGCGTCGCGGAGGCTTGTGTGTCGTTGTCAGATCAATTCGCCATGTCGCGTCGCCAGGCCTACCGCTACGTGCAGGAGGCGCAGTCGCTGGCGGCCCCGCGAGCGCTCACCGAGCCGGCCATGGCGGTCACCTTCAAACTGCCGCCGAGCCTGGTCCAGGCGGTGCGCCAACGGGCTGCGGTCGATGGGACGACGCTCAGCGAGACGGTGGCGCGAGCATTGTCGACCTATCTTGGCGAGGCGGGCAGCCATGGCACGTAGGCGCGATCAGCGCCCTCTGGTGGTCGAGTTGGAATACCGTTTTGACCGTCTGCTCAGCCACAAGCTGGAGCAGGCTTACGCCATTCTGGTTCCTGGGCAAGCTCGCGCCATCGGCGCGGGGCCGCGGGTAAGGGAGCACAGCGATGAAGATGGCAGCGATCTACGCGCGGGTGTCCTCGGACAAGCAGCGGGAGGACAACACGATTACCAGTCAGACGGCGGCCCTGAAAGCCTTCGCCGTCGACCACGGATACGAAGTGCCTGAAGACTGGGTGTTCGAGGATGCGGGCTACAGCGGTGCGACACTGGTGCGCCCCGGCTTGGAGCGCCTGCGCGATCTCGCCGCCGAGGGTTACATTCAGGCGGTGCTGGTGCATGCCCCCGACCGTCTGAGCCGTAAGTATGCCTATCAGGTACTGCTGACCGAGGAACTCGCCCGTCACGGGGTCGAGACGGTGTTCCTCAAGGCACCGGCGTCGACGACACCGGAGGATCAACTTCTGGTGCAGTTCCAGGGGATGATTGCCGAATATGAACGGGCGCAGATCCTCGAGCGCTCCCGCCGTGGCAAGCGCCATCGCGCCCAAGCCGGCGAGGTGGGCGTGTTGAGCGCCGCCCCCTATGGCTACCGCTATGTCAAGAAGAGCGACGCGGCGCCGGCCCGATTCGAGATCAACACAGCCGAGGCCGAGGTGGTGCGTTTGATCTATGAGCACTACACCGTAGCGGGGCTTTCTATCGGCGCCATTGCTCGCTGGCTCAACGAGCAGGGGGTGCCCACGCGCCGTCAGGCGCCGCGCTGGGAGCGCTCCACGGTGTGGGGCATGCTGCGCAACCCTGCCTATCAAGGCCGCGCTTGCTTTGGCAAGACGCAGACGGCACCCCGCCAGCGGGTGACCCGGCCGCAGCGCCTCTCGGGGCGTTCCCGCCGCGGTGAGACGACCGCAACGGAGCGCTCGCGCGCCGAGTGGATTGAGATCCCGGTCCCCGCGCTGGTGTCCGAGGAGACGTTCGCGCTGGCGGCGCAGCGCCTCGCAGACAACAAACGCTTTGCGCCGCGGCGCACCATCGAGCCGAGCCTGGTCCAGGGGATGGTGTCCTGCAAGCACTGCGGCTATGCGTTGTCGCGCACCTCGACACGGAGCTCGGCGCGCATGATCCACTACTATCGCTGCATTGGTTCGGATGCCTGGCGACGTTTGGGCGGACCGCTCTGCCACAACCGCCCCATTCGCCAGGACTTGCTCGATGAGGTGGTCTGGACCGAGGTCATGCGCCTCTTGGAAGATCCGATCCTGATCACCAACGAGCTCGATCGACGCCTCGCGGCCGCCCAAGCCGCTGAGCCAAGCCGGCGGCAACAGGAGGCGCTCGAGCGTGAGCTGGTACGGGTGCGCAAGGCGATGGAGCGCTTGGTGATCGCCTATCAGGAAGAGCTCTTGTCGCTGGAGGAACTGCGCCGCCATCTGCCTGACCTGCGTCGGCGCGAACAGGGGATGAACGCACAATTGCACGCGCTCGCCGACCAGAGCGCAGAGCGCGCCGCCACCTTACGTCTGGCAGAGACCCTGTCGGCCTTTCTCGCACGTCTCCAGGCGCGCGCCCAGACCCTCGATATCCATGAGCGCCAACGCCTCGTGCGTCTGCTCGTCAAGGAGGTGCTGGTTGGTGAGAACACAATCGTCATTCGTCACTCGATTCCACTGCAGCATGCCTCCCCGTCAGACAGGAGTGACTCGATCCCTCCTCTTGAGGGGCCGAACCCCTCGGCGGACCAAAGTTACCTTTTGCGTCCGTGGAGTCACGATCCCGCCTTGTGGCGACCCCTCCTCGGGGAGCACCACCGTCCCGTCCGGCTCCATGATGCCCGCCTTCAGCCATTTGCGGATGAGCCGCAGGAAGGCTTTGTCGTCGATGCGTTGCGCCAGCAGTTCCAGGAGCGTGTCGTGTTCGAGATGATCGAAAAAGCCCCGGATGTCGGCTTCCACCAGATAATGGTATCGCCCACTGCGCAGTTTCGCGCTGAGATCACGCACCGCATCCAACGCTCCGCGTCCCGGTCGATATCCATAGCTGCAATCCAAGAAATCAGCTTCATAGATTGCTTCCAAAATTTTGCTCACTCCAATCTGTAGCAGTTTGTCTGCCACTGCCGGGATTCCCAAGGGCCTCAATTTCCCGTTGAGCTTGGGAATGTATCGTCTGAGCACGAGCTTGGCCCGATACCAGCCCCCGCGCACCGCTGCCGCCAGTCCTTCGACGTTGGCCTGCAAGTTCTCCTGATAGCTCCTGGCATCGAGTCGGTCGACGCCGCTCGCGGCGTGGTGGTTGACGAAACGCCAGCACCACAACAGAAACTCAACCGTCAGCAGTCCGAAGAGGTTGCCAAATCGATGGGCCTTGTCCGTTGCCGCTTTGTTCGCTATCGCCCGCAGGAAAGTTGGCTTCATGATCCGATCCGACATGTCCGGGTGAAGACTCCTGTGCGGGCTGCGTCACACTGCCGGCCCCTTCCCCATGCACACGGCTTTCCCGTGCTCGGAGTACTATGAGCCGGTCTGACTCCCCAACCGCTTCCAGCGTCCCTCCCTTCTCGGTCAGGATCGCCTCCCCGCTCGACTGGCTTCAGGCTTCGGTCTAATTCCGTGTCCGGGTTTCCCCTCGCGTGCCTCAGGAACCGCTTGCCATACCTCCGCCGTCGGGAGCCGTTGGGGTCTCCCAAGTTCTCGACGCTTCTCTTCTTACATGCCAGGCGCTCGGACCCCGGCAGACCCTTGGGACTCTCGCCGTGAACGAACCTTAGGGTGAGGTTTGTGTTCTCTGTTCTCTGCCTGGTTTCCCGGCAGTGCCACAAGATTTCGCCCGTCATTCGTTCGATCGAATCCTCTGTCTTGGCTTCCAGCACGTTAACGCTGTCGCCGTCTGCTCTTCTACTTTTCACGAGGCTGAAATCGCTTCAGGGTGGTGCGGACACCCCTCTGGCCTACAAGATTCTCTGTGTACGCTTCACCCCTGTTGTTCACGATGGCTTCAGTGTCCTTACCAAGGCGTCGCTATCCGCGAGAGGCGCAACACGCGATACGGGTGGGTGGCTAGCCCTTGCCCGAACGGGACTTGCACCCGGCAAGAAGCGCCAAGCTTCGCTTGGCGCACTAACGAATAAGGTTAGATCGTCCGAGCGGAGCGAGCGACGATCTGAACCGTTTGTTGGACGAACCCGTGATCGTGGCGATGTGGGGGGGGATAGAAAATAGCTTTTGCGCGACCAAGGGAGCGCCGGGCTTGCCGCCCGGCGAAGCGTGCGCATCGTGGTCGCTGTGGTTCGCCATTGCGGCGAATGTGGCGTCAGTCTGGCCTGAGCGGGCGATGGTGCCCGAGTTCAGGCCGAGCGTCGTCCTCGGCGCTTGGAAGCCGACCTTCAGAGAGTCGTTCTGTGGACGATGGTTACCGCACGACCGCCTCGCTCGCCTCAAGAAGGGGGGACGGTTGGCACGCTGAGCGGCTGCGGCGGAATTCGAGTCTGCACGATCTCCATGGCAGCCCCGCAGCACGGGCAGGTCAGTCGGGGGCGCGGCTTGAGCTGAGCGATCAGGCGCTTCGGGTCGAGTCCAAAGAGCCACTGCAGCAGGGCGATCAGGCGCTTACTATTTGAATGGAGAAACCCGTCATTGCGGGTGCGCCGGAACCCCTTGGGCAAGACATGCTGGAGCACCAGGGCGAGGAAGCGTGCCCCCGGCAGGGTGCGGTAGGCGACGCGCTTGCGCTTGGCATCGTGGTAGCGAAAGGTCACCTGACCGTTCTCGCAGGCAACGATGTCCTTCTCCTGGATGACGCCGCGATAGAGATAGCGTCCCAGATAGACCAGCGCCTTCTCGCCACGCCCGACGTTCTTGCAGTCGACAACCCAAGTACTGGGCACGCCTGCGGGCAGCGTCAGTCCCTCGGCAGCAATGCCCTCGAGCAGCTTGGCGCGGAAGACCTTGGCGAGGGCCTTGTGATTGAACAGATAGCCGCGCTTGGCGCTTTTGGTGCGCCACAGCTTCTTGTTCGGGTCGATGGCCGCGGCCGGTACCACCAGATGGACATGGGGGTGGAAATCAAGGCGGCGCGAATGAGTATGGAGCACCGCAATCGCCCCAGCCTCGCCCTGCAGGGCTTTTTCATTGTGCGCGAAGGTGCGCACCGTCTCCCAACTGGCGCGGATGAGGTGATCGTAGAGCCCTTGCTGGTTGGACCAGACGAGCGGGCGCAGCACCTCGGGAACGGTGAAGGTGACGAGGAAGTAGGTCGCCGGCACCTGCTTGGCGAGCTGACGCTCGATCCATTGCTGGCTCTCGTGGTGCTGACAGTGCGGACAGGCACGATGACCACAGGAATGCGGGATGAACTCGGCGTGGCCGCAATCCTCGCACTGTGCCCGCATCAGGGGGCTGGCCGAGGTCCGGCAGTTCTTCAGGGCGTGCAGGGCGTTGAGCTGACTGGGTAGGATCGCCTCGCCGGCCTGCGCCAGGTAGTCGGCCTCGAAGGTAGCGATGATCGTGGAGAGGATCATTTCACGCCTCTCCAGTCGACGGAGAAGCCGCTCATCAAGGCGTTGATCGCTTGCTCGGCGTTGCCGGTGGTCCGAGAGGTCAGGTGGGTATAGCGGGCGGTGGTGAGGATCGAGTGATGGCCGAGGATCTTCTGCACTTCCAGCAGATCGACGCCGGCCTCGATCAGATGTGTGGCATAGCTGTGCCGAAGGCTATGAGGGGTAATCTTTTTTTAAGCCCGCACCCCTCGACGACCTGGCGCAGGGTGACCTGCACACCGCCGCGATCAAGCGGCGTGGACGCCGTGGCGGCGGCCTTGAGTCCGCCCGCGCGATTGGGAAACAGCAGTACCGGGTTGCGATGGATCCGCCAGAAGCGACGCAGCAGTTCCAGCGTCCTGTCGGGCAGCGGCACCAACCGATCCTTGTTGCCCTTCCCCGCGCGGATGTGCACGCGCCGGCGCGCCGCATCGATATCGGCTACCGTCAGAGCCAACCCCTCGCCGAGGCGCAGCCCCAGGCTGTAGAGGGTGAAGAAGAAGACCCGGTAGCTGAGCGTGCGCGTCTCCTGAATCAGGCGCTGGGCCTCCGCGACGGTGACGATATCCGGCAGGCGCTGTCCCTTAGGCGGTTTGACGAGGTCGACGTTGACCCAAGGCTTGCGCAGCACGTGGGCGTAGAAGAACCTCAGTCCGTACAAGTCGAGCTTGACGGCACTCCAGGAGTGGGTTTCGAGCCGGTCGGTAAAGTACTCAAGCAGCTGTGGCTCGGACAGATCATCGATGCAGCCGTCAAAATAGGCGCCAATGGTGCGCACGGCGCGCGCGTAGGCGTCGACGGTCTTCGGCTGCAAGCCCTTGAGCCGAAGGTGCTTGAGATGCGCTTCGTAGTGGCGCTCGAAGCGCTCCTGACAGGATGCGGGCATGGTGATGTAACCTCTTGCGGTGGAACAGACGACCCCTCGCAGACGAGGGCGTGAGGTTACATTCTAAAGGCGACGACGCCGCAGGGGCTTTCTCCGCGTAGCGGCTCCGTCCAACAAACGGTTCAGATCGTCGCTCGCTCGAGTGGTACCGGGCGCGCTGGGAAATCGAACTGCTCTTTTTGGTGCTCAAGGAAGCCTGCCGCGTCGAGGCCCTGCAACTGGGCACCATGGCCCGTCTCGAACGCGCCCTGGCGCTGTTCCTGGTGGTGAGTTGGCGTATCGCCCGCTTGATGCGCCTGGGGCGCACCGTCCCCGATCTGGACGCGGGCTTGTTGCTGGAAACCGAGGAATGGCAGGCGGCGTACATTCTGGCCAAGAAGCCCATCCCCAAGGAGCCGCCGCGGCTCAACGAGGTGATGCGACTGATCGCCCGCCTTGGCGGGTTTCTCGGTCGCAAAGGCGATGGCGAGCCCGGGTTGAAAACCATCTGGCTGGGAATGCAGCGCATCATGGACTTCGCGGCTGGGGTCAAATATGCCAGGGAAGTGTCGGACACGTAGAGTTGTGTGTAATGGGATGGCTTCAATGGCTTCGCGCACCCCCGCGACCGAATGGGCGGACAGGTTGTCCCAGACGACGATGTCGCCCGCCGCCAAGGTCGGGCAGAGAAATTCTGTCACATAGGCCAAAAACAACGGTCCCGTCATCGCCCCGGCGGTCACCATCGGCGCCATCAGCCCGGCTTGGCGTACCGCCAAGACCAGGGTGGAGGTCTGCCAATGACCTTGCGGCACCGTGCCCCGGACGCGCTCACCGCGTGGTCCCCAGCCCCACTCCCGGACCATCGCCGTGTGCAACCCGGTTTCATCCACGAACACCAGGCGAGCCGGATCCCAGAGCGGTTGCAGTGCCTGCCAGTACGCCCGTTCCAGGCTCACGTCCGGGCGCTCCTGTTCAGCCGCCTTCAGGGTTTTTTTGAACGTCAGGCCCAGGCGCTTCAGGTGATACCACAAAGTGGAAAGGGCGACCGACAGCCCCAACCCGTCCCGCAGTTCCTCTAACGTGGTGTCGGGCTTGGCCTGCAACTGGGCACAGACCCGCTCACTGTGTGCCGCCAGAAGCGGTTGACGCCCCCCAGCATGGGGTTTCGGCGCCACCGTGCCACGCTCGCGGCGGCGCTGTTTCAGTTTCTCGATAAACGATTCGCTCACGGCAAAGCGCTTCGCCACCGCCGCCGCTCGCTCACCCTGATCACAGGCCGCGATCACCCGTTCCCGCAAATCGCTTGAATACGCTTTCGGCATTAGCATTCCCCAGACAAGATCGCCAGCTCCCTGAGACGCTCTTCGGCCCTCAGAATTCCAGACAGCCGTCATGAAAATGCTCTAGCAGCCTGTCGGACTTTCCCGCTGCCGAGCGGCATTGCTGTCGGTAGAATAGGCGCATCACCCCTGGGATGCCTGAGCCGATGAGTCGCTTCCGCCCGATCAACCGTGAGATCGACTTCTTGCTGCCGCCCTCGGTGCAGGACTGGCTGCCCGAAGGACACTTGGCTCGTGACGTCGTCGAGGTGGTGGAGGGGCTGGATCTCCGCGAGTTGGAGCGGGCCTATGCCGGGCGCGGCAGTGCGCCCTATCACCCGGCCACCTTGCTGTCACTGTTGATCTACGGGTATGCCACGGGCTGCTTTTCCAGCCGCAAGATTGAGCGGGCGACCTATGACTCCTTGGCGTTTCGCTTCATCGCCGCCAACACCCATCCCGATCACGATACGCTCGCCACCTTCCAGAAGCGTTTTGCCAAGGAGTTCGAGGCGACCTTTGTTCAGGTGTTGCAGATCGCCCGCGAGAACCAGCTCAGCCGCTTCGGCACCGTCAGTCTGGACGGAACCAAGCTTCACGCTAATGCCAGCCGCCACCGCGCCCTCTCCTATGGGCATGCCGAAGAACTCGAAGCGCAACTGAAGGCTGAAGTCCAGGAACTGCTGACGTTGGCCGAAGCGGCCGATGGCACCAACCTCCCCGACGGCATGAGCCTGCCCGACGAACTCAAACGCCGCGCGGATCGCTTGGCCGCCATCGCCGCCGCCAAGGTCAAGATCGAAGCCCGCGCGGCGGAACGCTTTGCCCGCGAGCAGGCCGAGCATGAGGCCAAACTCGCCGCGCGGGCGGCCAAAGCTGCCGCGCGTGGCCGCCAACCAGGCGGCAAACCGCCCGCGCCACCGACTCCTGGTCCGCGTCCCCACGATCAGATCAACCTCACCGATGAGGAATCCCGCATCATGCCGGTCACCGGTGGCGGCTTTGAGCAGTGCTATAACGCCCAAGCGCTGGTCGACACCGAGACCCTGCTGGTGGTCATTCCGCAGGTCACGCAGGCGACCAACGACAAACAACAGATCGCCCCGATGTTGGAGCGCCTCGCCGCGCTTCCCGAAGACCTTCCCCCGCCCAAGCAACTGACCGCCGATACTGGCTTCTTTAGTGCGGCTAACGTCGTGGCTTGCGAAAGCGCCAGCATCGAGCCGCTGATCGCCATCCAACGCGATGAACACCATCCCCATTGGTCGGAGCGCTTCGCGAACCCCCCGGCTCCGCCACCCGAGGCGACACCGGTCGAGCGCATGGCCCATCGGCTCCGGACCCCCAAAGGCCGTGCAACCTATGCCCTGCGCAAGCAAACCGTTGAACCGGTCTTCGGCATCATCAAATCCGTGATGGGATGTCGTCAGTTTCTCACGCGCGGTCTGGACAACGTGCGTCACGAATGGAACCTGGTCTGCCTAGCGTGGCACCTCAAACGCATGGCCGTCT
>NZ_NHSQ01000171.1 GCF_016653465.1 Thiocystis minor
CCCGTCGCCCGCCCCCTCGCCGACCGACGCGACCGTGCCGACCCCGACCATCGTCGTCACCCTGTTGGTGTCGCGCGCCTTGGGCGAGGCCGCGCTGCGCGACGTGTTCGCGCTCGCTGCCGGACGCCCGAACGTGCGCCTGGTGTTTCGCGGCGTGGCCGAAAACGAATCCCTGACCGACTTTCTGCGGGGTATCCATCGCCTGTTGCCACGCGACGCCGGGGAGACCGACACGACGTTGCCGAACGTGGAACTCGATCCGCGCCCCTTCCTGACCCCGGCGGTCGAGCTGGCGCCGACCATGATCGCCACCAACGCCCACGGCGAGGAACTGGCGCGCGTCACCGGCCTGGATCGCCCGGAGTGGTTGCTGGCGCGCGTGCGCCGGGGCGAACGCGGCGATCTGGGGGTGCGCGGTCCCGCCGTGGCGATCGACGAACCCGATTTGATCGAGGAATTGCAACGGCGTGTCGCGAACGTCGATTGGCAGGCCAAGCGCGACGCGGCCCTGGCGCGCTACTGGGAACGCACCGTCTTTGCCGCGCTGCCCACCGCGACCGTGCTCCGCGAACGGCGACTGAATTTAACGGTCACGGCGACCGCCCCCGTCGAGCTGCCCGACGGCACGCGCCTGGTCGAGGCCGGCGCACAGGTCAATCCGCTGGACGTGATGCCGTTTCGTCAGCGCCTCTTCATTTTCGATGCCAGCGATCCCCGGCAGGTGGCCGAGGTCGCGCGGCGCGGACAGGCCAGTCGCGCGGCGGGGACGCTGCCGTTGTATCTGGCCAGTCAGTTGGATCGGGACGCGGGATGGGCAGGCTTTCGCGCCGTTCAAGAGACGCTCGGCGAACCGCTGTATCGGCTCACGCCCGAGGTGCAAGCGCGCTTTCGGATCGAACGGGTGCCCGCCGTCGTCGAGGCGGGGGAGGGCATGCTCGTCGTGCGCGAATGGCCCCCGGAGGGTTGACGCGATGGTTGACCGCGTACTCGTCACGCTGGTTTTCCTGGTCGGGATCGGCGGTCCGGTCCAGGCCAGCAATGCCGTTTGTCCCGACGCCGAACTCTTGGGGGCCAAGCTCATCACCGACGTGTGCTGGGCCTGCCTGTTTCCGGTCCGCATCGCCGGCGTGCCGATCGGCAACGGCCCGGTTCCCGCCGGCGCGGCGACCCAAGCCCTTTGCAGTTGTCCCGATGCGCTCGGCCTGCCCATGCCAGGCATCGCCATCAGCCTGTGGGAGCCGGCGCGCCTCGTGGAATTGATCCGGGTACCCGGCTGCATGCCGGCCCTGGGAGGGGCGCGCCTGGATCTGGGAGCCATGCGGACCCTGGGTACGCCCGGCCAGGCGGCCTACGACGGCTCGGACAAGGCGTTTTACAACTATCACTATTACGCCTTTCCGCTGCTCGTCATGCTCGATCTGTTCTTCCCGGACACCTGCAACGTCGATCACTTCACCGACTTCGATCTGCTCTATCTGTCGGAACTCGATCCGACCTGGAACAACGACGAACTGGCGTTCTTCACCAACCCCGAAGCGGCCTTCGTCGCCAATCCGGTCGCGCAGGCGGCCTGTCTGGTCGATGCGGCCTCGGCGACCACGGCGCAATTGCCCCTCGATTCCCTGTTTTGGTGCGCCGGCGCCTGGGGCAGCCTCTATCCCTTCACCGGGCGCGTGCCGACGCTCAACGGCCGCCCCTCCGAGATGAGTCTGGCGAGCGCACGGGTGCTGGCCGCCCTGCATCGGCGCGGCCTGGCACGCCGCACCCTGGGCAACGATGCCCTCTGCACCGCGCCCCTGGCGCTGACCTTGCCCAAGACGCAGTACCGCCTGTCGCAGTTCTATCCCCTCCCGGAGGCTCATTCCAATCATGTCATCGGCGAAAGCGAGTTGCGCTGGGGAGCCTGGCGCAATGTGCCCGGCCTGGGCGAGGATCACCTCTATCTCCTGTGGCGCTGGCATGACTGCTGCGCCACCTTTGATTAACGGCGCGCGTCGCGCGTTGTGCGTCCTACTGGCGGTCGCCGTCGCCTGGACACCATGGGCGCTGACTTGGGGCCAAGACCTGTTCGGTCAGGCCGCCCGCGACGGGCAGGCGTTCGGCACGACGCTCGGGGCCGATCCCGTCCGTCTGACGCCCTTCGCGCATCCCGACGATTTTCGGGTCTACTTTCCGGGCGCCGACGCGGGCGATGTCGCCGACTGGACCGCGTTCTCCGACGACCCGGCGGGCGCGCAGGCGGCGGGCTGGCAGGCGCAATCGGACCTGGTGGCCACGCCGTTCGCCGAGGCATCCCCGAGCGCGCAGGCGTATCAGACCCTGACCGCGCCGGTCGGTCGGGCGCGCCCGACGCTTGAAGACGATCCGCTGTGGACCCTAAGCGATGCCACCACGCTGTCCCTTGACAGCTTCGCCGCGACCTATGGCGACTGCACCTGGGAATCGACTTTTCTCGATCAACCCACCACGGTGCATGTGCCCGCTTACGAAGCCTGTTTGATCGCCGATAAAGTGCAGCCGGAGTTCACTTGCGCCGCCGGTCGCGCCCTGTCTGCCCAAATTTTCTGGGATCCGATTTGGGGCGAAGTCACCGACGAGGACGGCAACACCACGATCGAAATCATCGGCTACACGCGCCGCCCGGTCATTGATCAGGATTCCTGGTCTTGGTCGCCGGCCTGCCAAGCGGGCATCGACCGGGTGAAAGACGGCTTCTGTCGCAGCACCGTCACCTGTACCAGCAATGCGAATGCCGACTGCATCGGCGTGACGGGCGGGGAGCTCTGCGGCGGCGAACTCGCGGCCCCGCCCTATCACGGCGTCAGCGGCGACGAACCCTGGGAAAACTTCTCCGGGATCGGTGCGGCCTGCATGGCGGTGAGCGTCAGCCTGGACTGCACCCGTTTCAACGAGGGTGCGATGGACTGCTGGACCGATCCCACGGGAGAAGAGCAGTGCCCGGACAACCCCGGCGATCAGGCCAATTGCACGACGCTGGAGGCGAATGCGCAATGCCAGGCCATCAGCGACCAGTGCGCCGAGGACGGTCTTGGCAAGACCGGCGTCTGTTATGTCCGCCAGCGCGTCTATGACTGCGGCACCGAAGAGGACATCGCCAACACGACACGCATCTCGGATCTGAACTGCGGCGGCGAGATCCGTTGCCTGGGCGACGACTGCGCCTCGTTTACCCCGGAGCAGTCGAGCGATTTCGGTGCGGCGGTCGCGGCCCTTCAGGCCGCCGAGTTCGTGACGCTCGACAGCGACTGTTCCAGCGGCACCTGCCAAGTTTTCAAGGGCACCGCCAGCGACTGCAAGCGGGCGGTGGGCGGCATCGTCAACTGCTGCAAAACGCCCGACGGGATTTCCCTCGGCAACTATCTGCAACTGATCTTCAAAATTGCCAAGCTCGATAGCGTCACCATGACGCTGAACGCCGCCGGCACGGCCACTCCCGGCTTCGGCGCTTGGGAAACGCTGCGCTCGCCGCTGGTCGATACCTGGTCGGCGGTGCAGGACGGCTTTACCTCGGCGGTCAATAACGTCACGGGCAACACGGCGGCGGCAACCACGGAAGCGGCCAAGGAGGGGGTCATCAGCGCGTTTAAGCAACAACTCATGCAGCAGACCGCGCAATGGACCGCCAATCTGTTCGGCCCTCAAGCCGCCAATCTGCTGTTTGCCGATGCCGCGACCGGCGGCGCGGCCTTTGCCGCCGATGGCACGGCACTCACCACGAATGTCGGACTCGGCGGCGTCGTGGGCACGGTGCTGCTCTACGTCATGTGGGCGTACCTGATCTACACCATCGTGATGATCCTGATCCACCTCATCTGGGAATGCACCGAGGACGAATTCAAGCTCGGCGCGCAACGCGCTCTGAAATCCTGCCATCGCATCGGCTCGTACTGCAAAAAAACCTTTTTCGGGGCCTGTATCGAATCGCGCGATAGCTACTGCTGCTTTAACAGTCCGCTCTCGCGCATCCTGAGCGAACAGATTAAAGGGCAACTCGGCCTGGGGTTTGGCAGCGCCAAACACCCCAATTGCGCCGGCATCGGCGTCGAGACGCTCGCCCACGTCAACTGGGCCGCCATCGACCTGCGCGAATGGCTGCAAATGCTCACGGCGGCCAACCTCGTCATCACTCCGGCCAAGATGACTTTCGCGGATCTCACCGAAGGCCAGAACAATCGCACCGCGACCCGCCTGGAGAATTTACAGGACGTGAACAGTGTCGCCGGATTTCATCGGGAGGCCGAGACGCAAGGCTGGTCGGAGACCTTGCCCGCCTTGCCCAGGCCCGCGCCGGAATGACCGCCATGCTGCTGCACGACACGCGGTGCCGTGCGCTTGCGCGCGGACGTCGCGCTGACCGACCGCCATCTGGCGACGCGTCGACCCTTTGCGAGCCAGGCGATCGCCAGGCCGGTCGGCAACGCGGGTGGCCGTTGCGTTCGCGTGTGTCTGGTCTTAAGATTGGTTTCGGACGCTGCGTGCGGTGGAGAACACCGGCAGCGTCAATCCTCGAAAAACTGGCTTTACGGTTCGATGCCTTGTGATCATACGGAACATGGTCTCGTTGACAGGAGTCGACGACCAGTTGTCAGGAGGACAATTCGCGGGTCGCTTCCGGCTAGCGACTTCATCAAATGTGCGCGTTGGCCCAAACGCCTGCAACCGTGGCAGGCGTCGCGGGATACCCTCTGACTCGACGCCTCGCGTCATCTGCTTAAACCGCTTTGGCGGTCTGATCTCGTCCGTCCGTCGATGCGACGACGGGAAACGTGCGTCCGCACGACCTTCAAACCGAACCGTTCCGCGCCAGGGATCTGTCGTCTGCGCGTGGCCGCGTCTGTCGCGCCGCGTTCAGTCGCCAGATTTTCCTGCGATCTCACCGGTTGAGATCGTCTATCGCCTGCGCGGGCGATTCATCAAGACCGCGCGCACCATCGGCAAGCCTCGTGCTTGCAGTCAATCCGCCAGCATCCGCTGGTTCACCCCCTGGGGAGAGTCGCCTCTTCCCCTTGGGAAGCATGCGTCTCCCTGATTTCGGAGAAAACGCATGAAGAACCTCCATGCCGCCATCCGTGCCCAGCGCACGGTGGCAAAGTTTGCGACCGGCGTGGCGTCCTGCCACTGGCGGTCGCCGTTTTCAACCCTTCCGACGGCTGAGCGCATTCGGCGCGCGGCCCGCCGCATGGCCACCACGAGGAATTGAACATGGCCGGTGTCAACAAGGTGATTTTGATCGGGAATCTCGGAGCCGACCCCGAGGTCCGCCAACTGCCCAGCGGCGATGCTGTGGCCAATGTCCGCCTCGCCACCAGCGAGTCCTGGAAGGACAAAAACACCGGCGAGAAGCAGGAACGGACCGAATGGCACAGCGTGGTCTTTTTCGGAAAACTCGCCGAGATCGTGCAGACGTAGCTGCATAAAGGCTCGAAGGTGTATGTCGAAGGCAAACTGCGCACCCGCAAGTGGCAGGACAAGGACGGCCAGGATCGCTATAGCACGGAGGTGGTCGTCGACATCGGCGGCTCCCTGCAGATGCTCGACAGCCGTCAGGGCAGCGGAGCTTCCGGCGACGACGGCCATGCCGATGCGTCGGGATCCGACAATTTTAGCGACGATATTCCTTTTTAAAACGAACGTGACTCGTCACTGATCCGACCTGATCGTCGGATGTTTCCCCACCGGGGCACCATTGCCCCCAGGGGCCTGGTGTCCCTTTTTCGAGGTTCATCATGGCTACTCAAACGCAAAAGATCGTCACGTTACCCGCCTGTCGGCTGGCCATTCGTCAGACCACATTGGCCGACGTCGGGATCGATTTCTCGACCTGGCAGGTGTTAGTGGATTCCATTTTTCCGTCCGCCAAGACGGTCGAGGGCATCCTGCTTGCCGTGCGCTACTGCCAGGCACGCGGGCTGGATGTCATGAAACGTCCGGTGCATGTGGTGACCATGTGGTCGTCGGCGCTCGGGCGTGAAGTCGAAACCGTCTGGCCGGGCATCGCCGAAGTCCAGACCACGGCGGCGCGCACCGGACAATGGGCGGGCATGGACCCGGCACGGTTTGGCCGGGAGATCACCCGGACCTTCAAGGGGTCCACGAAGATCAACGGCAACTGGAAAGAGATCGAAGCGGAGGTCACCTTTCCCGAGTGGTGCGAGGTCACGGTCTACCGGATCGTCGGGGGCATCCGCTGCCCGTTTACGGAGACGACTTACTGGGAAGAAGCTTACGCCCGCATGGGCAAGGGCGAAGCGCCGACGTCGATGTGGATCAAGCGCCCGCGCGGCCAACTCATCAAATGCGCCAAGGCCGCCAGCCTGCGTGCCGCTTTTCCCGAAGAGGCGAGTTACACCGCCGAGGAAATGGCCGGCAAGCCGATTGACGGCGAGCTGGTCGCCACAGTCACGGCCGTTGCCACGCCTGTCGTCGCCACGCCCACCGCGCCCACCCGCGCGCGTGATCCCGAGGCGACGCCGGAACCGGAGCCGGAACCGGTGCCCGTCGCGGCCAACGAGGCGGACATCGACGCCGCCACGCTGACCCAGATCGAGAGTCTGGTCACGCGCGCCACCAAGAGTCACGCCTGGGCATCGGCGCATGACTACTTCATCACCCGCTTCGAGGGTAGCGTGCTTCAGTTTGCCCTGGAGCGTCTGGTGCAGGCCGAACGCGACGCCGAGCCGCAAGCCGCCTAGCGACACCATCCCGACCGTTGCGACGGTCGATTCCCCCCACGGGACGCCACTCCCGTGCGGGGGCGGTGTCTCTTTCGATTCGGAGTACACCCAATGCAAGTTGTTAA
>NZ_NHSQ01000172.1 GCF_016653465.1 Thiocystis minor
CCAGGGCGCCCAGGCCGCCCTGTTCCGACCGTCAAGGGTTCAATCCGCCCGCTTCGCCCGCGTCGGCCCCCCTCCTGGCGACTGAATCGCCTTTGAACCCCACCAAGATCGTCGGTTTCTGGACCTGCCCACAGGTCTATGAAATATCCGGGCTAAGTGCTGGAAAAGCTGTCCGGGGGGAATTTGACCTACGTTAGCCTTGCTGAAATTCTAAAAAACAGCAGGTTAGAAACATGGTAGAAAATATCAATCGCGTCATCTTGCTTGGGTATCTCGGGCAAAATCCGCAATTCCGCAGGTTCCATCACGGCCAAGAACAGGTCTGTAACCTCATGCTCGCCACCAACGAAAATTGGATCGATGGGGATGGTGGCAGACAACACCACGTCGAGTGGCATCGTGTATCGTTCTACGGCGAACTCGCGGAGGTCGCCAATAACCCGTCCCTCTGCACTGGGTGTCTGATCTATGTGGAGGGTAAATTACAGACGAACAACTGGAAAGCACCCGACGGGAGTATTCAGTCCATCAAGTTGGTTGTTGGTCATGTCCTGAACATCATCGAAACCCCGTATCGCGCTCAGGAATCTGTTGAAGTCGTCGAGAGGACGTTGACAACGGTGCAAGCGCCTCGCCGTCGTGAGCGTGTGATACCGCCCACCTCTTAGTCAGATGTGGGGGCGCCGGCTTGACGAAGTCGGTCGAGTCGACCTTCCCCCCCTCACCCTCAAAACAAACGAAAAAAAAACTGATCCGGATGTGCTGTCGACTTGAACGACAGCATCGCCGGCCACGCCAGGAACGGCTTGCCAATGGCCCTGACCGACTGACCTGTCTCTGCACCCGACCGACCGACATCGGCTGGAAAAGCTGTCCGGGGGTCTTGTTGCGTCCGGTATGGTTCCACTGGTGAGCTGAAAGACCAGGGTGGACTTTCAACGCCGCCATCCACTGGTGGTTGATGGGTCGAGATGTTTCGGTCTGGCTTCCATCGGTTGGCGTGGCGTTGGTTATCGAGCATCGACCACCGCTGGCGGAGGGAACCGATCTCTGGGTGTGAAATGACTCAAACAACGAAATCGGTACACATACTATGTATAATATGATGGGTGAAATTGAAAAACGTTACACGAAGATGGTTCTGACAACTGTCATTGCCGATATCTTGACTCGCATAGCCATGGACCACCTCGACAACACCGATCCGGCGTTATTGGGATTGTCTAATCGGCATTATCAATGGAATCCCCAACGGATTGCGGTTCAGCTCAAGCAAATCCTTTGTCAGGATTTTTTGACCGAAGATTTTGTGAAAACCGATGCCGCTGGCTTGGCGTATCTTGAGGCGATGTTGGAGGCCATCGTGAGGCAACATTGTATTGCTCAGCGGATCGAAAATTGCCGGAATCGGCTCCGTGAGGAGTGGCGCTAAGTGTCTGACGCCGCCACCCGTTCCAGATGGGTGGCGGTCGCTCGACTAGGCCGGAGCCTTGGACGCGGGATCTTCCTTGGTTGCTTGTGTCACCAATGTGGCGACCGCCCCCGAGGCTTCGCGAAGGGCGCCATCCGTGAGATGCGCATAGCGCTGCGTGGTTTGGGCGCTGGCATGGCCGAGGAGATGTTGCACCTGATACAGGGTTGCCCCGGCATTCACCGCCAGCGAGGCGAAGCTGTGGCGCAGATCATGGATGCGCAGATTCTCGATGCCCGCCGCTGCCAGAATACGCTTGAAGCCTTTATGTGGATTGTTGAGCGCCTGACCTGGGATCCGACCGGGGAAGACGAAAGGGTTCTCGTCACGCGGTGCCTGCTCCTGGAGTAGCGCCAGCGCCGCCGGGTTTAACACCACATAGCGCGATTTGCCGCTCTTGGTGTCGGGAAGGAACAGCGTTCCACGGACCAGATCCACATGCGCCCAGCGTGCCTGCAATGCCTCCTCCTTGCGCAACCCGGTGAGGAGCAAGAATTTCAAGGCCGCCACGACGATCTGGTTCGGTTCCATGGCCATCGCCCGGAACATTCGCTGGATCTCCTCCTGGGAGAGATAACGGTGGCGTTGATTGTTTTCCCGGAACTTTTTCACGCCTTGGCAAGGATTCTTTGCCACCCGTTCCCATTGCAACGCCAGTTTGAACAGCTTCGACAGGAGCGACAGATGCCGATTGGCCGTCCCGGGACACCTCAGGGTCTTGATCTCCCCGTGGTAGAGCTGAATGTCGCGCGTGGTGATCGTATCGAGTCGCTGCGCCCCAAAGCGGGGCAGTAGATGGACCCGCAGCTTGCTTTCATCGGAGTCCGCGCTGCGCTTGTGTTGGCGGGCATAGGGTAGATACTCCTGCCGCGCAAAGTCCGCAAAGCTCGGGGCCGCCTGTGCCTGAGTCTTTTCCGCCTGTGGGTCACGCCCCTGATCGAGTTGATAGCGCAGCTCCAGCGCTTTCTTGCGTGCCTCTGCGAGCGCGAGCGCCCCATACTCCCCAAGCTTCGCCGCGCGTTTCTGGCCGTTGAGGGTATACCGAAAGTAGAAGAATTTACGTCCGCTCTTGGAGACCAACAGCTTCAGTCCGGCGACTTCGGTATCGGTGTACTCACCTTCGGTGGCGCGGGCTTCCTTCGGATGCGGTGGTAACTGATCGATCAATTTTTGGGTGAATTTGAAGCGGGATGGAATGGGGCTCGAAGTCGTCATGTTGGTGTCTCCCAGCGACAAGGTCAGAAAAAAAGAAGCCGCCTAACGGGCGGCTGGTGGTTCAAGAAAACCGAGCGGTTGGAGCGCGTTGATCGGGCGAGTCACCGTGACAGGACTTTCAAGTCCCCGGCTCGGCGCGTCACTGACCACGAAAAACCCCACCGATGACCAGCACCGGCAGGGTTTGGTGACCGACGCGATGGACAGCATCCACGCGACACCGGCCCCGCCCGGTCCATCCCCGGTCCGGGCGCGTGCTGACGGGTCAGATCAAGGTGGGTTCCAGGGTGACGCTGGCGCGCTGCAACTGCTCCAACCGCGTCGCCTCGCGCACCACTGACTTGGGGATGATGAGAATCAACCCGGCCTCGTGATTGGCCGGGACCACAGCGGCGAAGAACGCGGGTTGTTCTTCGACATATTCAACGACCGTCAACACGTCTTCCAGGCTGGCGGTGGCGTCCGGTTCCTCGCCCCAGCACGCCAACCAGCACGCGGTCAGGACATCATCATCCGGTTCGAGAATCCAGAACCGAACCGTGATCGCTTCCTCACCCAATTCGATCAACCGGGTCTCCAGCCACTGGCGTAATCCCGGCTCGTCAACCCGGTGTAACTCACTGCGTTGATCAATCGGGTACATGACGCGCCTCCTGGCTTTCCTCATTGTCCTGACGGTTTCGGCTGCTCTGACGTTGCTGGTACGCCACCGTCAACGCATACGCCCGTGCTTCCGCGTCGGCACGCGGCAACCCGGCCTCATGCTCGATGATCGCCGCGCGTTCCTCGAAGAACTCCAACGCATCCTCATCCAGCGTATCGCGCCACGCGGTCAACAGCGTCTCGGGTAAGGTGGACCTGGACATGGCGGCCCACCTTAATAGTCGTCTGGCATCAAGAGCGTCGTCACCGAACGATCTGCTTCGGTGATGATCCAGACCTTGACACCGTCAGCGATCCTATAGCTGGAGAACAGTCGCCAGCCCTGTTCTAGCGCCTCGACATTGGCTTGCACATCCTCGGGATCCAGATCGCCCCAGTCGCCGCTCCCATGGCGGTGCAGCAAGGTTAAGGGTTGGATCCCATGCTGTTGCAAGACGGACAAGGCCGGCGGAGTCGCGACGATGTGCCCCAGGGGAAATAACCGCGCGGTCGCGGGTTGAGGTGAAGCAGAGGGTGTCGTCTGGCTCATGCTGGAGGCTCCTGATGGGGAAGATGCAAGGTGAAGCACGTTGGCCTGCAACGCACGCTGTGAAACGATCAAACCCAGCTCCATCACGAGCTGGACCACGGGCGGGTGTTGGAACAGGCGTTCCAGCGATTGGCGAAGAGACACGATCGAGGGGGTCATTGAAAACTCCTGGCAGAACGGTCCTGCCGTTACGCGGTTGCGGGGTTGGCTGCTGGGCGTTTACGCCCGCGTGTTTGTTTCTTGGCGGGTATCGCGGCGGCGTCCGGATCTGGGATGTCCATCCGCTCACCGGCTTCAAAAGCTCGCTGTTGTTCGGCCTCCCAATCGGTCCGGCCCGCCGCGCAGACATGCAGGTGCGGCGGATCGGCCGCGATGAGTAAGCCTTCGTGACGCAGCATTGCCGCCAGAAAGCCTCCGTTATTCACTGATCGGTTGCGATACGCCGCGCGCAAGATGGGTGTCGCGAAGGGGATTCCGCTTTCGACCGGGTCCGCCAAGGCGGCCAGAATGCGCGGCAGCGACACCCATTCCCGGCTGAAATAGCCGCCACCCTCATTGCCGCTGACGGCCAGATACACGGTGCCGGCTGTTCCGACGCCGATCTGATAGGTCATGCGCCCGATGGCGCGCTCACTGAGTTTGGGAATGGTCTGCTGACGGATCGCGGTGATGACATCGGAATCCGTCTCTGTTTCGGTTTCGGTTTCGGTTTCGGTTTCGGTTGTCACACGCTTGGACATGATGAAGACTCCACAGGAACGGACAGAAAAAAGCCCGATCCAGCGGACTGGACCGGGCATGACAGGAGAGGGAGATGATGGGAGAGGCACAGACACCTCCCAGACCGGCGAGGTGGTCGGGCTACAGCAACCCGCGTTCCGCAAAGGACACGCCCGCGCTGTCCCCGATGATGATGTGATCGAGCACCCGCACGTCGAGCAGGGCCAAGGCGTCTGTGAGCCGTTGGGTGAGCCGCAGATCCGACTGGCTCGGCTCGGCCACCCCGGAGGGATGGTTGTGGGCGAAGATGACCGCTGCCGCATTGGTTTCGATCACCCGGCGCACGACTTCACGCGGATGGACGCTGGCCCCATCGAGGGTGCCGCGAAAGAGTTCCTCGTAGACGATCACGCGATGGCGATTGTCGAGGAAGAGGACCGAAAAGACCTCGTAGGCGAGCCCCGCAAGGCGCAGTTTCAGATAGTCGCGGGTCGCTTCCGGGCTGGTGAGCACGTTCTGTTTGACGAGGTAGTGACGTTCCAGGCAGTGGATCGCCTGCGCGATCAGCGCCTGATCCGTCGCGGTCAAGGTGCGCGCGCGCTGCGCATCCGGTGGTAATAGCCGGGTTCGCGAGGAACGTTTCAGGGAAGGTTGTGAACCGATTGCGGCCATGGATTCGGGCGCAACCGTGGCGATCGTCGTCATGGGAGAGGACTCCGTGGGAGGGAAACGAACATGCCCCGTCCAGCGAACTGGACCGAGCGTGAAGGGAGAGGTCGTGTTGACTTTTGGTTGGCGTTTTCAAGGCGGCCAACGACGCGGGTGATGTTCAAACCAACCTCGTGCCGTGCCCGGCAGCGGGTGGTTAACCCGTTGGGTCATAGACATAATATGGGTCTGACCGGCGAGGCTGTGACGGCGGGTGTCTGGGGATCGGTGCGGTGATTGAGCCTGCCGTCAGAAGACCCACGGGATCGACGGGAGTGTGGCGAGGGTGATGCAGAGAATGGACGGGAACGACTCTTCCCCGCTGGCGGATGAGCAGACGCCGGTGGCGTGTGTCTGGGAGGAATGGTCTTTAGCGGCTGGTGAATGGCTCAGTGATCGCCCGCCGGTGTTGTGGGGGCGCTGTCTTGTCATCGAAGGTGAGACCAGCATCGGTAAAACGAGCTATGTGCTGGATCATCTGGCGCAGCAGGCGCCGGTCCTCCTCCTGGTGCCGACCGTCAGCCAAGTCCAGCAAATCGCCCTGACCCATGCGGGACATGCGCTGAGTGCGGTCCATGGCCGCAGCCAGCCGGAATCGCTCGCACGCACCATCGTTGCCACTTATGACCAATTGGGTGCGATCACAGCGGCCTTGGGCGCCGCCTGTGCCGACTACCTGCTGGTGGTCGATGAGATCCACAAGCTCTATCAGGCCGGCAGTTACCGCCCCAAGGCGCTACAGGGCATCCTGGATGCGATCGATCGCCTCGGTCAACCTCAAGGATTCCGTCGGGTGATCGGCTTGTCGGCCACCCTGCAACCGGACCTCTTGGATTTTGCCGTCGCGCAATGGATCGTCGTGCGCAAACCCCAATCCGTGGTGCGGCAGGTGGTGATCGTCGAATACAAAGACCTGGAATTGTGGGTTGAAACCTTGCTTCATCAGGGTTGGTTACCGCCGGATGGTCTCAATGTGTTGCTGCGCACTGAAAACTCCCCAGTTTTAACCTGCTCTGCGCGTTGAAAATGACCCAGGGTGATTAACGTTCTCCGTTCCGTAAATGGGACGGGGAAACCGGGAGATGATCACCATGAATGTACTGGGTAAAGTTCGCAGGCTGCGTTTGCGCGATGGTTTGTCGATTTCGGAGATCGCGCGACGAACGGGGGTGACACGAAAAACCATCCGTAGGTGGCTCAAGGCGCCGGAAGGCATCGAACCGAAGTACCGTCGTCAACGCGGCGACACGAAGATCACACCGTATGTCGAACGGCTCGTGGCCATGCTGGAGATGGATGCGCGACGCCCACGGCGGGAGCGGCGCACGGCACTGAAGCTCTTTGCTGAGCTCAAGGCCGCGGGATTCGACGGCGACTACAGCCGCGTCACTGAATTCGTGCGGGGCTGGCGTGCCGACGGTGGGGTGAGCACGACCAAGGCCTACGTGCCGCTACAGTTTACGCCCGGCGAGGCCCACCAGTTTGATTGGAGCGAGGAGCACCTCCTCATCGGCGGGGTCTGGCGCAAGCGGCTCGTCGCCCACCTCAAGCTCTGCTTCAGCCGGGCCTTCGTCGTCCAGGCGTACCCGACGCAAAGCCATGAAATGCTGTTCGACGCCCACGCCCGGGCATTTGCGGCCTTGGGCGGCATCCCGCGGCGCGGCATCTACGACCACATGAAGACGGCGGTCGACAAGGTGAAGAAAGGCAAAGCCCGCGTCGTGAACACGCGCTTTGCCGCCATGGCCTCGCACGATCTGTTCGACCCTGACTTCTGCAACGTCGCCTCGGGCTGGGAAAAAGGGGTCGTCGAGAAAAACGTGCAGGACAGCCGACGGCGCCTCTGGCAGGACGCGGCTGAGGTTCGGTTCGGCTCGTTCACCGAGCTCAACGGCTGGCTTCTGGCCAAGTGCCGGGAGCTGTGGCAGGCGCTCAAGCACCCCGACGGCCAGCTGACCGTGGCCGAGATGCTCACCCTGGAGCAGGCGCATCTCATGCCGATGATCGTGCCGTTCGACGGCTACGTCGAGACCGTTGGCAAGGTCTCAAGCACCTGTCTGGTGACGTTTGAGCGTTGCCGGTACTCGGTCCCGTGCGAGTTGGTCGGTCAGGTGGTCGGCATCCGCATCTATCCCGAGCGTATCGACCTGGTCGCGCACGCGGCGGTGGTCGCCCGTCATGCCCGCAGCTTCGGGCGCAACGAGGCCCGCGACGACTGGCAGCACGACGTTCCGCTGATCGAGCGCAAGCCCGGTGCCCTGAGAAACGGCGCGCCCTTTGCCGATCTGCCTGAACCGCTGCAGCGACTGCGCGGACTCCTGCTCAAGCGCGACGGCGGCGAACGGATCATGGCCAAGGTGCTGGCGGCCGTGCCTCGCCACGGTCTGGAAGCCACTCTCGTCGCGGTCGAACTGGTGCTCGACTCCGGCAACCCGAGTCCCGAGCACATCGAGAACGTCCTCTCGCGCCTGGCATCACCGCCACCGCCGCCGCTGGTCACGACGCACCTGACGGTTGGCGAGACGCCGGTCGCCGATCCCCAGCGCTACGACCGCTTGCACACGGAGGTGGACCATGCGTGACGTGATCGCTGAGCTGAAGAGCCTGCGCCTCTATGGCATGGCGGGAGCGTGGGAGGAGATCGCCGGCAATGGTGAGTCGGTGGCGCTCCAGTCCGCGCGCTGGCTGATTGAGCAGCTCCTGCAAGCGGAGCACGCCGATCGGCATGTCCGCTCGATCACCTACCAGATGCATGCCGCTAAATTCCCGGTGCATCGCGACCTGGCCGGCTTCGACTTCACCGCCTCCAAGGTCGACCCGTCCCTGATCGCGGAACTGGCCACGCTGACCTTGACCGAAGAAGCTCACAACGTCGTGTTCATGGGCGGCACCGGAACCGGGAAAACACATCTGGCAACGGCGTTAGGGGTCGCCGGCATCACTCGCCACGCCAAGCGGGTGCGCTTCTATTCAACGATCGACCTGGTCAACCTCCTGGAGCAGGAGAAGGCCGCTGGCAAGGCCGGGCGGCTCGCCTTCTCGCTGCTGCGCATGGACCTGGTCATCCTCGACGAATTGGGCTATCTGCCGTTCAGCCAAGCAGGCGGAGCCTTGTTGTTCCACCTGTTGTCCACGCTCTACGAGCACACCAGCGTGATGATCACCACGAACCTGACCTTCGGGGAATGGGCGAGCGTGTTCGTGGATGCCAAAATGACCACGGCCCTTCTGGACCGGCTGACACATCATTGCCACATTGTCGAGACGGGAAACGAGTCGTACCGGTTCCATCAGAGCACGGCAACGGCGAAATCACGGATCAAGGCGAGGGAGCAAAGCAAGCGCGAGGAGGTCAGCAGGCCGGAACCCTTCTGATCCACAGGTGCGGGGGGGAGCCGCCGCTGGGTCCGCTCAGCAAAGCTTCCCGCTCGCCCTCAACCACAATCGCTCCAGATTAGATTACAGTAACCAATAGCTCTCTCAATCATGAGAGGCTCAAGCCCCTGGGTAAAATTCAACGCGCAACGCTGGGTACTTTTAAACGCGCATCAACACTTCGCCGCGTCGGGATCCTTGAGCGCCCGCAGCGCGGCCAGAAGGCAATCGCGCGTATCGGCGATCTTGATCCCCTTGAAGGCATCCCATTACACACAACTCCCCGTGTGCGGGTAAAATAGGTTTGAGCATTCACGTTCATTGGGGATCGCATGGGCTGGGCAGAAGACGAATTTCGCGGGATCGCTCTGGGCGACGCGCGCCGCGA
>NZ_NHSQ01000173.1 GCF_016653465.1 Thiocystis minor
TGGAGGCCGGAGAATACGATCTCGATCAGGATCTCTTCGAGACCGCCAAGACCCTGTTGGAAACCGAGTCGAGAAGGAACGGACACCAGACCATGCTCCCGATCGGTGAGGAAGCCTCTCTTCTGTGTTCAGCAGGGAAACGCCTTCTCCATGACGTGCAAGGGGAATCGCGGGCCTTAACGGCCCGACTGCAAGGATTGGTGCAATCCGCCCAAATGGATCGGCCATACGCCGTTCGTCAGGGGAAAAAACTGATTGCTCACCGTCTGCACCGCGCGGGCGTTGGCGATTCGAGGCTGTTCGCCCGGAAGACGGAACGGACGGCACCGAACACGGCGGTGCATCTTCTGATCGACCTGTCGGGGTCAATGGGGAACTATTACGGCAGCGAATCGCAGAGCGACATCGCTCAGAAGTCCGCTTTGGCGCTGGCACTCGCACTCGACACCATTCAAGGCGTGTCGGTCGCGGTGACCGCCTTTCCAGGCTTCCATGGGGAGGACGAAAAGGTCTCCCGCCTGATCCAGCATGGGCAACGGCCCGCCAGACGTGCGGGCGCTTTCCTGCAACAGCCGCGCGGTAGCACGCCCTTGACGCAGGCGTTGTGGTACACCGCCGCCGATCTCTTGCAGCGACAGGAGCGGAAGCGGGTGATCCTGGTGATGACCGACGGCAAGCCCGATGACGTGATCGGGGCGACGAACATCATCGAACAATGCCAGGCAACTGGCATCGAGATCGCCGGCATCGGTATCAAGATCGACGTGTCGTGGCTGTTTCCACGTCACATCCAGATCGATTCCCCTGCCGATCTTAAGAAAACGCTGTTCGGTCTCGCCGAGCAGTTCCTCGTTTAGGGCCACTGCCGCCCGCAGGTCCACCGATCTTTTCGGTGGGTCTACGGGCATGGAGACGGTCGATGGAAAAACCTGACCAGCAATAGATCGGCCTGTCCGATACCGAACGCACACCGTGCGAAGTGTGGACTCGCGTCATGGGGTATCACCGCCCGGTGTTGGCCTTCAATCACGGCAAACGCGCCGAACACGACGAACGACGCCTGTTCCGCGAGATCAAGACGCACTAATCGTGCGTTGACTTTCCGCCCGGCAACCGCCGGGTTCATTCACCCCAGGGGATCGCTCCCCAGGGGGGCGGTCCTTTTTTCGAGGTCCGCCAATGGTTAAAACGAAAACCGCTCTAAAAGATCGCCAGTCTCCCGCGCGTCACCTGTCGCGCGACATCGAAACCCTTGCGAACCGAGGGCGGCGCTACCGTCCCGACGAGTGGCTGTATTTCCTTTGCCAGGACGTGCTGGCCGGCTTCGGGCGGCGGCTTCAACAGCCCTGGGACGAAGAACGCCAGGAGGCGTTGCACGCGCTGTCGAGTCTCTACGGCAATCTGGTCGGCGAGCATCCCTGGACTGACATTTTGGGTCCAACCTACATGGAACTCGGTTCGAGCGGCCAGCAACGCTGGTTAGGCCAATACTTTACGCCACAAACCGTGGCGTCCTGCATGGCCGAGATGCAACTCGCCGGACTGGATGCGCACCTGCACAGCAAGACACGCATCCGGGTGATGGAGCCAACCTGCGGGTCGGGTGTGATGCTACTGGCGGCGTGCGATAGCGTGCAGCGCCACCATGGCGTCAGCGCCCTGCAGCAGTTCGCCTTGACCGCGATCGATCTGGATCGCCTCTGCGCGGAAATGACGGCGACCCAACTGCTGGCCAATGCCACGCTCCACGGCGCACTCGGCGAAGTGCACGTCTACCAGGGCAACGCGCTCACGCACGAAGGCATGCACGTCATCGTGTCGCTCGCGTGGCCGCCGATGGACGAAGACGGTCTGTTGGAAAACCTGACGGTTCCGTCCTGCCCGATGCCGATCGGCGTGAACGCCATTCCCGCCGCGTCTGCGATCCGGGTTGGCGAGCAACTGTCGCTGTTTTAAGGCAGATCGTGACCTAATCGTCACCGAAGCGATGGATTTCGGGGCCAATGCGCCCCGGAACCTGTCCCCTCCGCATCCCCGTTGGGTGCGTGTCGAGCGGACAGGTTTCCCGCGATCTCACCTGGTTGAGGTCGTCATCGCCTGCGCGGGCGATCCATCAAGACCGCGCGCACCACCGGCAAGCTCGCGCTTGCACTCAACTCGCCAGCATCCGCTGGTTCAACCCCCTGGGGAGATTTGCATCTTCCCTTTGGGAATCATGCGTCTCCCCAAATTGGAGATCCGCATGCGCAAACACGTCTCTGAACAAACCGGCCTGACCGGGACAAGCATTCGTCAACAGGAGGAAGCCGCACTCTATACGGTGACGGCTGACACGAACGCCGAATCCGTCATCCTTCAGCAAGCGATGGCGATCATCGAGCGACGCATGAAGACGGTCGACAAGCAGGCACTCACCGCGCCCAAAGAAACCATGCTTTATCTACAGATGCGTCTTGGGCATCTGGACATTGAAGTCTTCGGGGCGCTCTGGCTGAACAATCGTCATCAAGTCCTCGCTGCCGAGGATTTATTCAGCGGCACGCTCGATACCGCCGCCGTGTATCCGCGAGAAGTCGTGAAAAAGGCGCTGCAACACAACGCTGCGGCTGTCGTTTTTTACCACAACCACCCCTCTGGCCACGCGGAACCCAGTGCGCCGGATCTCGCGATCACGACGAAATTGAAACACGCGCTGGGTGTGATCGAGGTCCGCGTGCTCGATCACATCGTGGTCGCTGAATCCTGCACCTCCATGGCCGAACGCAACCTGCTTTAAACGTCCCTGCATCGCGGCTTTTCCGGCCGCTCTTCACCATCGTGTCAGCATCCTGCTGGCAGGATTCCCTGGGGAGACTCATCTTCCCTTTGGGAAGCATGCGCCTCCTCGTGTCTTCGGAGACAGCGCATGAACGATCTCTATGTCATCCAGGTGACCGGCGGTTCCTCAACCATCGGGCATCACGTTGCTGAACGCCGGCGTCGGCAGGTGCTCGACTGGTTAGGTCTGCCCTGTGCCGCCGTGCCGTTGGGCAGCGACGAACATCTTCAGGCTTACCACACGGCCATGCGCCTTGGGCGTGAGCATCATCAGGCCACCGGCCAACGGTGTTGGGCCGATCTGGTTCCCACTTTGGTTGGGCTGGAGCAGCACCGGGTTGCGGTGTACGACCCAGAGGGCCGCGAAACCAGGCGGTTCTGGGTCGCCAGGTCGAGCGGCTGGATGCCCTGCCACCTCTCGTTGCTGCGCATCACGTCGCGGGCGGGTTTTCCCGCTGATGTCGAGCCGGGCGAAACCGTCCGGGTCATTCGCCGCCGGCCCTCGCGGATTCGCGCGCGCTGACCCGCGCCTGCGCCAGATCGCTGGCATTTACCCCCAATGGGAGACGTACTCCTGCGGGGGCGTTGCCCGTGACGAATGGAAGATTATCGATGAATCAATATCTTGTGAGCAAAGACATGATCGTGCGTGTCAATGTCACCGTGACGGCGACCTCCGAAGACGAGGCGCTGGCCTTCGCAAAACAACACAACCGCCAGCTCGATTGGGAGCGCGAAGCCGATTCCTGGTTCATCGAATTCAACCATCCCTGTTGGCTCGTTGAAAAACGCGACATTCCAGCACCGAGTTTCGACCCTGCCGAACTGCTCGAAAACGTGCTCGTGAAGGCGCGGGAATCGCTCCGCTCGACCAGTCCCGTGAGCGATGGGATCTACGCCGATTGGCTGGAAAATCTCATCATCAATCAAATGGATGTGCTCGATGCGCTCGCGAGCGCAACGCCGAAGAACGCTCCCGGCCCGATCGTCTGGGTCGAAGCAGACAAGCGCCGCTTCAGTTTTATGGCGTCGGACGCTTTGTTCCGCCTCGTGTTGTTGGCGCGGGCAGCCGGCTTGTCGACGCCGGAGACCGAGGAGGCGCAAGCCTTCTGTGCACGATACGGAAACAAGCTGGATGCGATGTTGACGACGGTTCAGGTCGGCTAGTTCATCGGCCAGTTTGACGCCTTTCCGATCGGAAAGGCCAATACCAAAACCTCTCACCCTAGCGGGAAGCGTCTCCCCGCGAGGGGTACGTCTTCCTTTTTTCAACGAGTTTAAAGCATTGGAAGTCGTATGACATTAGACGCCACGTTGGTTAGAACACACGCGCAGGGCCGCTGGATTGGCATCCTGCATCATCTGGTTCCGGCGTTGGAACCCGCTCTGGAGCGTCCGGGACGACATGGCGCGTGCCCCATTCATGGCGGCACCGATGGGTTTCGCGTTTTTCGGGATGTCGCCCATACCGGCGGGGGCATCTGCAATTCCTGCGGTGCCTTCCCGGATGGGTTTGCGCTGCTGAGATGGCTCACCGGCTGGACTTTCCCGGTCGTGCTGGAGGCGGTTGGCGCGTCCTTGGGATTGACCGAGCACGGTGCTCGGCTACCCGTTCGGACGTTAGCGGCACCTTCGGCACCGACGCCGCGATCAGTCACCGCTTGTCAACAGGCGTTGCGGTCGACCTGGAGCGAATCGATTGATCCCACCGATTCGGCGGCTTGGCCGCTGTGGCGGTATTTAGAGCATCGTGGTGTCGGTCCCTCCCTGGCGTGGCTGGACCCGCGGGTGGTGCGGTTTCATCCGCATCTCGCCTACTACGAGAACGGGCGCGCGACCGGCCATTACCCGGCCATGGTCGCACGGGTGAGCGATCCGCACGGAAAAGCGGTCACGCTGCATCGCACCTACCTGCACCGCAACGGTGCTTGGAAGGCCACGGTGTCGAGTCCCAAAAAGTTGATGCCGCCCGTGGCCTCGATGACGGGCGGCGCGATCCATCTCGCGTCGGTTGACGCGGCGATGGGCGTGGCCGAGGGCATCGAAACCGCCTTGGCGGCACGCTGCCTCTCCGGGCAACCGGTGTGGGCGGCGGTCAGTGCGACGCTGCTGGCAAAGTTTGAACCGCCCGCCGGGGTCCGTCAGGTGACGATCTGGGCGGACCGGGATCGTCGCGAAACCGGCGAACAAGCCGCCGCGACCTTGCAGGAACGCCTCCTGCGATCCGGGGTCGAGGCGCGCATCCAACTGCCCAATCGGGCCATTCCCCAGGGACGAAAAGGGGTGGACTGGGCGGATGTCATCCAATCAACGCAACCGCAAGCGGCCTAGACCGCTCATCAAACCGCCAATCCCCGCACGGGGATTAGTGGTCTTTCAATCCCCGCAATTCTGACGAAAGCCACGGCAATTCCGCTGCGGCATTTTCACAAAACATAAGAGATTATCCCATGGCAAACAACTACTTGCAATTCTCCGTCATGCTTCCCTTGCCCGAGAGCGAGGGCGCACAGGAAGCCGTCAAGGCTTTCTGGGACGAATTTCAGAAACAACGCGACGAGGCCGAGGAATCCGGCGACCCAGACGATTGGGACGAAAAATACGACATCCAGTCCGAACTGAGCGACGGAAAGGTCTGGATCTACGCGGACGAAACCGGATCGGTGGAGGCGGTGGTCGAGTTCATCCAGGAATACCTGGAGCATTTCCAGATAGACGGCGGAGTTTATTTTTC
>NZ_NHSQ01000174.1 GCF_016653465.1 Thiocystis minor
ACCAAGCGCGCCATCTGATCGAGAACTTCTTCGAGAAACTCAAGCAATTCAGAGCGATTGCCACCCGCTATGACAAGCTGGCCCGCAATTTCCTGGCGGGAGTCCATTTGGCTGCGGTCAGCATCCTTCTCACATGATGGAAAGGCTCTGGATCTCAGTGCTAATCCCACACAACATGAATTGATGACACGCCCTAGACAGAATCGGCCTAATCGCTTCAGACTGTCACAAACGGTCACGGGCAACACCAGCGAACATCTTTCCTTACGTGCGGCGCATAGTGTAGTTTCGTTGAAGCATAAACACGGCCTCTTTATCCAGGTAACGACATTTGTCATGCGTCGCTTCCGGTCAACTGCCGCATCGCGAAAGGTTCTGTGAGCAACCAACCGGATGGCGAAACCGATGCACCGTTGACGAATGGTGATATTCCACCGCTCTGATCTCAAAACACATGACCGCGATCATAAAACCAGCCCGTCAGCGCTGGTAATGCACACCCTTTGCACGATCATCCCCTCGAAATCCAGAGATAGGCGGCGAGCGTCTGGTTCACGATACGCCACAGCTCAACAAGATATTCCACATCCCACCCGGCTCGATGTCGCTGCGGCAACCGCTGGCGTACCTTGCACTTAATCGCTGCAAGCTCCCGCACGGAATCCGCATGATTGACGAATCGTGGCGCCAGCATCCCGACCAGAAGCTCGTCGGCGCTTGCCAGGGTAAAGCTCGGCGCACCGCCCCAGCAGGCTGAAAACAGCTCATTTAACCAGACCCCATCGTACTCCGGCGCATCAGTGTAAACCATCCGTCCCGCAAGCTGTTCGTTCAGGCGACGGCAGACCCACATGGGCGATTTCCCCTCGGCCAGCAATCGCGCCCGGCTGATGCCGTGCAGCCGCTCGGCCTGGGCGCTCCAGTCGGTCCAGCGATCAATGCTCGCGGGCGAGATGAGATGGCTTTCGATCCCGCCATCTGGCAAGGACCAGGCGACTTCGATGGGGTTAGAGGCGGAGGCCAGACTGGATGCCTCGAAATCGAGAAAGCCGGGCGGCAGTTCCCGTTCGGGTGTGCGTCTTGTCATGGTTGGTGACTCCTCATCCATGCCGCGAGCGCGGCCAGCGCGGACACGAACCATCCATGCCCGGTGCCGTCGGTCGTTAAGCTGATCGTGATAGTTCCGCGTGCTCGAAGATCCCGCCGCCATGCGCGGCGAGCGGGCAGATCAAGCGATCCACGGGCATCAGGCAAGGTTCGGTGTCGTCTTCATCGTCATCTTCCTCCGCCTCATCACTGACCGCGCCAACGGTGCAATAGGCCGAGAGGCTGTATTTGAACCGTCCGCAATAGCTCTGGATGGTTTCGCCATCCGCTTTGGCCTGGCGCGTGCTGTGGTTATCGAGCGCGGTGAGGCCAAGAATGACTTCCAGCAATTCATCGCCATACTCCACGGCGATGCCGAGCGCGCTGAGTTCATCGCCGTCCGAAAATTCCGAGGTCGGCTTGCCGTTGTAATCGTCCTTGAGGTAGGGATGACTATGAAAGGTGCCGAGAAATTCCAGATAGGGAAAGGATTCGGTCACCTCGCGGATGCGGTGGAAGTGCGGTGGGCTGAAACTGACGCTGTCCTTTTGGTGAACCGCGGCCTGCATCGGGACCGCCAGGGTGACATTGAAGATCAGATCCTCGCGCTTCTTCAGCAGGCGCTGACCGAACAGCAGGCCGAAGGCTTCGCCCTCGTGTCTGCTGGTCTTGTCGCGGTTGCGCTTGGTCGTCGCACTGGCCTTGGTCCCAATATAATCGGAGGGAAAGGTTTCGATGCTGGAGATCAGCAGGCTTTGGAAGGCGTAATCACTGACGTGGACGATGACGCTCATGGTTTGCTCCTTGATTGCACGTCGTTTTCGATGAAATCCCGGAATTCCGCTGCGTCTTTGAACCAACCGTCGGATGTCCATGGATCATCGGCACTTTGCCTGGTCATAAAGGAACCGATGACCGACTCGGTCGCCAACACCTGAACGCCCTTGAAATCGCCTGTCCCACGATCCCGTAGGATCATGAAAATCCGGATGCTTAGTGTCTGATGTCGCGTGCGATACGTCCTTGTGGTCGGTCATGTCCGACAGCTCCTGTCTGAAACCGGCCGCCCTCCCTGGGGCTGTCGCCAGCGGCGCGTCGAATCCGTCGCCCACCAGGGTCAGCCCCAGCACCTGCCGCCGCTCGGGCCAGTGGACGTGGAGCAAGGGCACGACCATCGAGGCGGTCTCCTCCGGCAGACGCTCCCGCAGCGCGTCGTTCACGGTGTCGAAGTCCTGGAGGCTGAGATCCATCCCGCCATGGAGAAACCCCAAGGCCCCCTGAATCCGCGTCGACGGGAGTGCGTGCCATAGCCGGTGCCAGGCGGCGTGACGACGGGCCGCCCGGCTCCAAACGGTCGCCGCGCTGCGCGCCTGCGTTCCGGTGCGCAACACGGCACGAAAATCCGCGACATCATGGCCGAGAAAGGACGGGTGCAACAACAGCAGCCCCTCCACCAGGCTCCGGGTTGCCAGCGCGCGCAGGATGGATCGTTGCGGACAAAGGTCGACCACGTCGAAATGCGTGCGCAATTCACGACGCCAGGACAAATCGGAAGAGAGGTGATCCTCGCCGATGACGAGCGCGGTGCGCATGTACCCCACCTCGGCCAGCCGCCGCGCCCAGAATCGGCTCGCCTCACGCGCCCGCGGATCGCGGGCATCGATGACCAGCACGCTGATATCGACGGGATGAGGCGGGGTAACCGCCGACCAGGCGGCCAGGATCGCCGGATCGGTGCCGCACTGGCTGGACAACCCCTCGACGGCGCTGTCGGACGTCCAGGAAGGCCGCGCGGCGAGCAGGGCCTCCGCCTCCCGTCCCAGACCGAGACAGAGCGAAAAGACCTTGACGCGGTCGGGATCGGACGCGTCCAGGGCCGGTTCGGCGGCGGCCTCCGAGGTGACCGCGACGCCCGGTGGAGCGGGAATTCCGGTCACGCCACCCGCGACCTGTGACCACAGGGCTGACAGGCTGCTCAGGCCGAGTGTCTGCAAGAGATGACGACGGTTCATGGGCCTCCGGGCGATGGCAATGGTGGACGGTTCCCTGGTGAACGTTCGCAGAGGGCTTCAGGCGAAATAACATCCCTTCTGGCGCAGATAGATGCCAAACCGCGTTTTGACGTGACGACACCAGAACCGGTTGAGATAAATCGCCTCGGCGGCCAGAAACGCCTCGCCGCTGTCGAGCGCGCTTTGGGGAATGAACATGGCGTAATAGGGGACATACCCCAGCCCGGCGAGTTTGCCCAGGCTGCGTGCCCAGCTTGAGGCGGCATGGTTGATGAACTCGATCCGCGCCGCTTTCTGGCCGTGCCCCGAGCAGGAGATCCGGGTTGTCGCGCCGACCGTGTTGAGCACGCGCACGATGAACGCGATGGGTTGTTCCAGCACCCGGACGGGGAGCTTCGCGCTGCGGTGGTGGCGACCGATCAGATAGCGATCGTTGACCCGCATGGGGAAATCCCCCGGTTGTCCGTCCGTGCAGCGGAAGAGCTGTTGAACATCGTCACGGCTATTGAGGTGCGAGATCCCCGCCACGCCGCGTTCAACATCAAAGTCGAAGAAGAAACCGGCCCGATAGAGTTCCAGCAGGCGGTGACCGCTCACGACCCGCCGCCAATCCGCGTGGGCGTTGGGCAAGGCCCGCACATCGGATAAGTGCCTGGGCTCGGCGTACCAGAACGGACCGTGGAAATGCTCGGCGGCTTCCAGGCACATGCCGACCCCATCGCGACACAGGATTTGGCCGCGCTGCGGACCAAAGCAGCGATCCGGCCAGGGATGGGTGAGGGTCCAGACCGAATCCGGACGGATCGCCCGCGAGGGGCGCGCGACATCCTCAATGATCGGCAGGTGCCGGGGAAAATCGGGCGGTGGCGGCGGCGAGCGCTTCGTCCATGGCCTTGCCTCGGCGGGCGTCTCCAGCCCGCGTGTCGCATCGTCGTTCATATCAGACGGGTTCATCGCGTGTCTCCCTGGGTGGCGCGCGCTTAGACCGGCATGGCGCTATCGTACTGCTTGAGCCGACACTCCCCCGCCAGCCGGCGCAGGAACTGCTCGGGCGTCAGCGGCGCGCCAATCAAGGTCCGCTGCCGGCAGACGTTGGCGAAGTCGCCCGGTGTCAGCCCCGGCAGCCCCTCCAAATGGCGCGCCAGATCCGGCGGCACCGGCGCGGTCTCATCCCCGAGCGCCTCGCGCGCGAACAGTCTCTGTCGCTGCGCCGGGTTGAGGGCGCGGAAGCCCAGCTTGAAGTCGAAGCGGCGCAGCGCCGCCCGATCGATCCCGCTCATCAGGTTGGTCGCGGCGATGAAGATGCCGGGATAGGTCTCCATCTGCTGCAACAGCTCATTGACCGCCGTGCGTTCCCAGGCATGCCGCGCCTGGCGCCGGTCGCTCAGGAAGCTGTCGACCTCATCGAGCAACAGCACCGTGCGCGTCGGATCGCACGCGCGAAACAGCCGCGCCAGGTTCTGTTCGGTCTCCCCGACATAGGGCGAAATCAGCTCCGACGCCGGCCGTGACACCAGCTCCCGATCCAGCGCCTCGGCCAGCACCTCGGCGAAGGCGGTCTTGCCGGTGCCGGGCGCGCCGTGGAAGCAGAGGCTTCCCCAGCCCTGACGTTGCAGCGCCTGGGCGATGGCGCTCGGGGCCAGATCGCCCGTCAGGTTCAGATAGGCGACATCGAACGCCGTCGCTGGAGTGCGCCGCCGGGGCGCCGGAGCCCCGTGCAGCAGGGTCCGCAGGGCCGCCACGCCGGCGCGGACCGTCGCCTCGGGCGGGGCGCTGGGGCGCAGATCGAGCAGCCGGCGCGCCGCCCCCAACTGGGCCGGGGCGAGGGCCGGGTCGCTCGCCAGCTCATCGAGCAGCGCGGGCGCCAGCCCGCAACCCCCCAGATGCCGCTCGGCCATCTGTCGGCGCACCGAGCGCGGCGGGGTGACGAAGGCCACCGGCAGCAGGAAGCGGCGCAGAAAGGCCGGATCCATGCCGTCGGTGCCGTTGGCGATCCAGAGCGCCGGTACCGGGTTCTCCTCCAGGATGCGGTTCATCCAGCCCTTCTGTTTGCCGGTCACCGACTCCCCGCGCAACAGCGCAAAGAGGTTGTCGCCGCTGTCGAACACGTCCTCGACCTCATCGAAGATCAGCACGGCGTCGTGGCGACGCGCCAGCAGCCGTTGCGCCAGCAGATAGGCCGACAGCCGCCCCCGGCGCGACAGCCCGTCGTCATCGTCATCGGCGCTGCGCACCTGATAGGCAGCGAGCCCGGCGGCGGCGGCGACGGCGCGCGCCAGTTCGGTCTTGCCGGTGCCGGGGGCGCCGTGGAGCAGGGCATTCACCCCTACCGCCCCGGTCCGCGCCGCCTCGCCCAACACCTCGGTCAGGCGCGCGCTCTCCGCCGCCAGATGCGGAAAGTCGTCCAGGCCCCAGGCGGCGGGCGGCGCGGGCTCGATCAGCAAGGCCAGCAGGGCCGCGCCGTCGCTGGGTTCGGCATCCAGGATCTCGCGCAGCAGATCGCTCGGGCGCAGGAAGTCCTCCAGGTCGCTGGAACCCGTGTCATGCTCGACCAGCCCCAAGGTCCGCAGCGGGGCACGCCGGCTCAGGGCCGCGCGCAAGGTCGCGGCGGGGAGTCCGAGCAGGGCCGCCAACCGCGGCAGATTGACCCGAGCCGGCGCCTGACCGCATTCGCGCAGCAGGACGCGCAGCGGCTCGACCAGGAGATGCTGATCGAGAAAGTCGAGGATCCGCAGCGCCGTGGTATCCAGGGCGAGCTGCTCCGCGAGCAGGGCCACCGTCGGCGACAGCGGCGCCGCGTCGTCGGCCTTCGCCAGCCGGGTCAGGACGGCGCGCGGGATGGCCTGGAAACAGGCCCGCAGCCGCTCGCGCAACGCCTGGTCAGCCAGCGGCAGGGTGGCGGTCGTCGCCTCCCACGCCGCCCGCGCATCGTCATCTTCTTCATCCGGGTCGGGGTCCGGCTGGGTCACGAAGGCCGCGACCGTGCGCGCCTGGAGCACGGGCTGGAGCAACTGCCAGAGCGCCCCGAGAAAATCGCGGTCGTGAAAGCGCGGTTTCAGATCCGGCGCGCCCTGGAGCAGTTGCACGGCATAGCGGGCGAGGCGCCGCTCGGCGGCCGGGACGGCGCTGACATCGGTCAGCCAGAAGAGGCGATGGTTGGTCATGATCAAGGCTCCTGGGTCTTGCTGTAACGTCACGAGGCGATGGGTCCGCTTGCGCCGGGGGCGACCAAGGGTCATGGTCAGCCCTCCTCGTCGGTCGCCCGGAAGCGACGGCTGTCGTAGTAAAAGGTCACGAACTCGCCGCGCGCGGGGCCTTCGTCCCACAGCAGGCCAAGCACCACATCGAGCGGCTCGCGGAAATAGGTACTGCCGGCCTCGTCCTCGCGATCGAGGACCGGCGTTTCCAGCACCTCGATCACCACGGCGGGTTGCCCGTAGCGGGGGACGCGCTTGTTCTTCAGGCCGGGCTTCCAGGCCACCAGTTGACCGGGGGTGAAGGGCTGGGACTGGACGAGGGACTGGTAGCGCGCGCGCAGGACCGCGCCGGGATCGCCACGCGGCCCCTCCAGCGGCTCGTCGTCGAGCAGATCGAAGGGGTGCGCCTCGCTCAGGCCGATGCGTGCGAGCAACTCGTGCGAGGACAGCTCCTGGGGCTTGTGGCGTGACATGACAGACTCCTCTGGTCAGGTTGGGCTGGCGGCCGCGCGGGGGCGGGGCCTGGGGTGCATTGGAGCACATCGACGCGAAAGGCTTTTTCGCATAGACTCGCCGCATGAGCGCCACCCATGACACCCGGATCAAACGCCTGGATCGCCTCGTCGCCGTCTTGCCGGCGGCGGGGACGGGCAAGGAACACTGCCCGGACGGCCAGCGTCTGCTGGCGGTGCTCGGCGAGGACTATGGGACTGGCGATGAGAAGGCGCGGCGGCGGACGCTCCAGCTCGATCTCAAGGATCTGGTCGAGGAGGGTCGCATCGAGGCGGCCAATCCGGGCGGTAAGCCCCGGCACTACCGACGCGCCGGCGCGGATCCCGAGGACGCGCCGCTGCTTTGGCAATACACGCTGCAACAGATCCAGGATCTGGTGGCTGACGCCGTGCCGAACCGGCAGCTCAACCGCGTCTGGGAGCGCTTGCTAGCCGAGGACATGGGGCCGCGACTCGAACGCGACCGGCTGCGGATCGTCCCCGACACCCTGCGCTTGCAGCCGGTCGAGCTCGATGAAGCGGTGCTGATGGCGGTGATCACCGCGCTGGCCAATGGTCTGGCGCTGGAGGTGCGCTACCGCAGTGCCGGGAAAGCCCCCGCCCCCGCCCGCCTGCACCCGCAGGCGCTGGTGCAGCGTGGTCCCATTCCCTACCTCCTGGCCCTGAAGAACCACGAGGAGGCGCCGGTGCGGCTCTATGCCCTGCACCGGATGCTGCGCGCCACCGCCCTGGTCAAGGTCAGCGCACGTCAGGCCGAGGATTTCGATCTGGACGCGGCGTTGACCGAGGGCGTGATCGATTTCGGTCAGGGCGACTGGATCGACCTGGAACTGCGGGTGCGCGGCTACCTGACCGAGGTCCTCACGGTCTGCCCGCTGGAGCCAGACCAACGCTGGACAGACGAACCGGACGGCTCGGACTTCGACATTCGGGTCTGGGCAACGCTGCCCTCGACCGGGCAATTGCTGCGCTGGCTGCTGGGGGCGGGCGCCAATGTGGAGGTGGTGGCGCCACTGGAACTCCGCCAGACGGTGGCGATGCAGGCGGCGAAGGTGGTGGGGATCTATGGCACGGTGCCCGGCGCGGCTGTTTCTGGAGCCGCCGGGGTTTCCGAAGCGAGTGAGGCGAAGTTGCACCGGTCATGACGCCGGTGGAGGAGGAGGAACTGCGCTGTTTCGAGGCACATCTGGAACACGTTCGCGGTCTCGCTGCCTCCACGCGCAAGCATCAGCCTCGCATCGTGCGCTGATGGGGGTTTTGGTCTCGCCGCCCAACTGGCCTCAGGCGGAGCTGCCGAAGGCACTGAGCAAGGATGAGGTCGCCAGCGCGACCATCTGCCGTGGACCCGCTCTATTCCGCCAGAGCCTGAATTCTGCCCAAAGGCACGGCAGACCGCGCGCCGCAGTCCTCGAGAGGTCGGTCAGCGGCATTCTTGAGCTTTGACCTCACATCCAGCCTCAGCTAATCTCCGGTTTCGAAACCCATCCTAGACCCTCATGGTGAGTTGTATTTCCTAATCCTTCTTTACACTGAGGCTGCGGAAGAGCTTGCCGCGCTGCACGCCGAAGGCACACCATCCGGGGTGATCTACGCCAAGCTCGGGCTGGTCCACCGACAGGTCGCCGATGTGAAGGCAGCAGTGCTGTTCTTCAACGAAGCGCTGATGTTGGACGCTTGACGAGCCCGCAGATCTTGCCCAACTGGCAGAAATCCTTTGGATCCAGGAGCATACGGGCAAGGCGCTGGCCTACCTCGACCGACCCGGACAAGCCGAGGGAGCCGTGGACGAGGCCATGTGCTTGCGGAGCAGGCCAAACATGAGGGCGGATTCATATGACCAAGGAGCGACCGATGGCCGGCGACCGAACGCGAAACTTCGAAAATCTCCCGCCACTGACCCGAGAGGCGAGTGACGGCCTGAGCCGGGTACTGCGCGCCGCAGAAACCTTGATGGCGGCCCCACCTCCGACGGGCAGGGGCGCCGGTGGTGAGATCATCGAGCGAGAGGTCGGTGAGTTTCGGGACCGGATACGGCAGCTAACCAAGGGTGCCGAAGGCCTGGATCAACAGCTCTGCTCGCCGTACCGGCTGCTCGTGGTCGGACCTTCGCAGGTCGGCAAGAGCACGCTGATCAACGTGCTTGCCGGCGAGAGGGTGCTTGCAACCACCGGCGTAGGCGATGCGAAGACGCTCAAGGAGACGGTGCTGACGTATTCGTCAGAGGGCCACGGAACGCTCTTCGTTCAATACATCAGTCGGCAGGAGGCCCAGAGGCGTCGCTTCACCCTCGAATCCTACGCTAGGAAGCAGCCCGAGCTTCATGGCGCGTTCGTCAAACCATGGAACACGAAAGAGACCACCGCGGCCGGCGTGGAGGACGATGCGCCCGATCTGTCAGCGGAGCCGACCAACGACGAGACGACCGCAACTCGGCGCGAGTTGGACAGACGTTATGGCACGCTCGTTCAGCAGATCAAGACCCTGATCTACCCCGAAGTCCGCGAACCTGAGAGGCTCGCGACGCTGCCGGAGAAGGACCGGGAGAGCCTCGAATCAGCGACCGTCGCTGACTGGGTGGACGGTTGGTGCCTGCTGCTCGGACACGACACTGTGGCAGGAGGCCGTTTCCATTCTCTGTGGCACCCGCGCCTCGCCAGCGCTGGCGAGCTGCTCGGCGGGACATTCAAGTGCTGCGAGTCAGAGGGTAAGAGGCCGTTCCTGGACGCAGTTGAGCGGCACACGGCCGAAGGCCTTGCGTTCCTCGTGGACCGCGTCGAGCTGGCGCTGCCGTCCGAGGACCTTGAGTTGATGGACGTCGAGGACCTTCCCGGCGTCGGCAACTATCAGGATCCTGCTGCGGACGTCGCGCGGGATGTTCTTGCCAAGGCGATGCGTGAGCGCGACCTGGACGGTCTGCTTGTCGTTGCGGCGCAGAACGGACTCGATCAGAACACCGCCAACCTGGTGGAGGAGGCTGCTGTCCTCCGCCGCGTCCTGCAGGGTGAGACCGACCTCGCGGTCGCCATCACCCACGTTGACCAGATCGCGCGGCAGTTAGCGCAGGAGATGGAAGACCAGGGGGTGGAAGAGGACAAGTTCCCATCCAATGACGAGATCCTGCGGATGGCCAGCAAGCAGGCTGCGGCGCCTCAGGTTCAGCGGCTCAAGGATCTGCTACAACGTCAAGTCTCTGACTTGGATAAGCCGGAGCGAGATGCCCTCGTCGCGGCGGTTCTCGAGCGAACTCGAATCGTTGGTGTCGAGGCGTCTGCGGCCGAGGCGCACCGCTTCAACATGAAGCAAAAAAAGGAAGGCGCTTTTGCGAAGACCTACGAAGGCACGGGCGTTTCCGAGCTGATGGCCCACTTCAAGACCCATGCCCGAGCCCGGCATGAGGCGAGACTGGACCGCGTCGTAGCGCAAACGACACGGATACGCGACGCGATCTCTGCGGATCTTAACCGCATAGCTCGTGACCATGATGCTGCCGAGGCTGTGAGACTCGCTGTCGCAGCGCGCGAGACCTACGTCGGAGCACTTCAAGCGTCGCAGCACCCACTCAGCAACCGATGGACGATCATCCGAGAGCAAGCCGCCTCGCAACTCGAATATCGAATCCCCGCGCAGTTCCCGAAGACATCTGAGAAGGCACAGAAGGCCGCACGGAAACGCAAGAATGGCGTGATCAACCGCTGCGAAAACGCGGGTCCATCCGGCGGGCTGATCCACTGGGCCACGATGAAGGCTGCCCTGCGTTGGGGCGGGACCTGGAGCGGCGCCCATCATCTGGACTTGCCTGGAGACCTGGCGGAGGCCCTGATGCCCGCGCTGCTGTCCGGGTGGCGAGTAGTCGCACAGGAAATAGAAGGGCTGCTCTCTGACTACAGAACAAAAGCTGAAGCACTACTCGACTCGCTGTCGGATGCGGTCGCCAATGCGGCGCGGGAGGCCGGCCTCGAGCCAAACGCAGCCGCCATCACCGACGCGCGCGCGCAACTGCAAGCCAACATCGACGCGGCCATCACCGTCCTGGATGCGCGGGTCGATCAGCTGACGGAGCTCGTGCAACCACGCCTGCGTGCCAAGCTCAAGGGTCACTTCGAGCGGGAATGTGAGCGAGTCCTCCGCGAGATCAACATGGGCACCGGGTTCACACAACGCGCGCTGCGTCGCTACAATGAGGTTGGCGAGACGGCAATCGAGAAGGGCACCGCGGCCGGGGTGGCCGTCTTGGAAGAGCAGTTCTCGGATCTCCGTCGGCAGATCAAGGAAGAGCTGTTCGGCCCGGATCCCGTGGCCTTCGCCTATCGCCGCCTCGTTTCGGGTGTCCACGATACGGCCGAAGCTCCCGAAATCGTCGAGGCGCGCGCAGCGCTCGTGGAGTGGGCGCACAGCCATATCGTCTGGGAGTCGGCGAGCACGGATCGTGCGTGAAGCGGATACCTGCCAGCGCGACGCCGGAAGTGCCGCTCGTCGCCTTCATCGGCGAGTCCCAGGTGGGGAAGTCATCGTTAGTAAACGCGCTGGCCGGGGCGCGGGTGCTTCCGACAACCGTGACGGGAATTGCGAGGTCACAGGCAGTCTGTGAGTGGGCGATCCCCCCGAGCCACCCCCCCGACGCCAACTGGTGCGTGTCGATGGAATGGCTCCCGCGCGGCGTCATCAAGGATGTGGTGGACTCGAAAGACGCAGCTCGAGCCCGCCTGCTTCGTCAGGGTGTCGAACGTGGATACGAGGCGTCGTTTGCTCGTGCATTTCGTTCGCTCAACGGTTCCCCCGATCGGTTTGACGTCCACGCATGGGCGATGGGGAGGGCTATGGACTGGCTTCCGCTCGACACCCCGAGGTCAGAGCGCGATGCACGTCGGCAGGTGGAAGCGCTCTCCGGGGGATGGCCGGCGGCTCTGGCATCTTTCGTGCGGATTCGTGGAGCGGGCCCGGCGTCACTCCGGCTTGTCGATCTCCCTGGGCTCGGTCACGACGACGTTGGCGGTCAGGCGAGCGCCGCGTGGCTGAAATCGCACGCGGCTCGTATCGCGGCCGTCGTCTGCGTGGTGGGCAAACGAACGCCCGAGCTGCTCGATAACGTGCTGCACAGTCACTGGCTCACGGACGAAATCAGAGATCGACTCATCGTCGTCGCTACCTTCGCCGACAATCTGGTGGAAGACCACACGAACATGAGCGAGCGGCAGCGGGCGGCGATGGCTCGCCGCCATCGTGCCGCCGAGCACTTGCGCTCCTTTGCACGCGGAACGGTGGATCTGGCAACAGCTCTGCCGCGCACCTTCTGCTTGGACCCGCGTCCCGATAGCAGGTTCTGGCGCAAAGTGGAGTTCGATGGCGAGCTGGATCGGCTGCGTGAGCGGCTTGCAGGGGTCTAGCTACCTCCGCCGCTGACGACTGCAGCTGTGCTCGTGACCCCGTCGCGTCCCCAAGTCGCGCAGCGTTTCTCGACACCGCGCTCATCACAGGCGCCGATGGCGATGCAGCGCGGCGAGGACATTGATGGCTGGCTTTCCCGAGTCCTCGTGCCGCTGCTTCGAAGAGGCTACTGTGATTTTCAGCCGCTCCTCTCGGTGCGTCGCAGACTCCACCTGAAAGCCGTCGACAGCGGCGGACGAATCATGAGGTTGGTCACCGTCTACGGAATGGGCGAGGTGTACTTCGTGGCGTCGCAACGAAAGCTGTGGCTTGACCCACCACGTCGGAGACTGGTAATGCCTCTTCACGATAAGTTAATCCTGGCCGCCCGCGAACTTGGGGTGGCGGCATCAAAACCGATCGCAACGCACCGCAGGAGTGCTAGATGAGCGAGATTAAACAAATTGACTTAGTTCGTATCAAGGGCCGCAAGGAAGCTGGCGACGACCTCTACGTTGTGCGGAATGTCGAGACCAATTTTCTCACCGGCGTGCAGCGGATCAGTGCGCACCCCTTCGCTCCTCGGCTATACACCGGCCGCGATACCGCGCCGACCGTCCACGAGAGCTTGCTACCCGAGGAGATTCAGAGATTGCCCACGCCTGCCGAAGCGCTAGCAGGCACGCTGCCGCTGCGGCAGGAAGCGTGGCCGACGCGAACTAAGCATTCCATCGAGCGCCTCTTCGCGCTGTGGCTGCTTCACGAGGACCGAAAACATCTGCTCGACGCAGCGAAGGTGGATCAGCTTGCCCACCAGGTGTCGTTGCTTGAGTACGTCAAGCAAAAGGACTTGCGGCGACTGCTAATCGCGGACGAAGTGGGCCTCGGAAAGACCATTGAAGCCGGCATGCTCATCCAGTGGGTGCTAGAAGCGAGTCCGTCGGCCCGAATTCTCTACCTGGCGCCCGCCATGCTGGTGGATAACGTGTACGGGGAGATCAAGCGCATGGAGGTCCCGGCGCGCATCGACCGCTACTCGGCGTCCGTGAGCACGATCACCAACGAGGCCCTGAAAGAGGCTCAGGTCATCGTCGCGTCGATCCACCGCGCAGCATACGAGCGCAACCTGAAGTCCTGGCAGGAGGACTCCGGAGCCTGGGATCTGATCATCGTGGACGAGTGCCACCACGCCTCCGACTGGTCGGAGGACGGGACGGACCCCATGAGTCAGATGCGGCTAGTGCGTGCCCTTGTGGACAACCGCCTCAAGCCGGGCGGCCGGCTCGTACTCATGTCCGCAACCCCACACCAAGGCAACACGAACAAATTCCGCAACCTACTCCGGCTGCTCTCGGACGACGGCTACCGTGACGCAACCGGGTCGCTCGCCAGCGTGGCGGGGCGCGTGGTGTACCGAACGAAGGAGGATGTACGGGACTGGAACAACCAGCCGCTCTTTTCAAAGCGCCTGGTGAACGAGCCGACCTTTGTCCAGCTTGGCAAGGACTACCACGATTGGATGGAGTCTATCGAAGCGGTGTTCCAAGCAACCGATGCTGGGCCTGCCACTTGGAGAAAGGCCCAGGCTCTTCAGTGGGCAGCGTCGAGCCCAAAGGCCGGTCTCGCCTACCTGACCAGACTCGCGCTCCGCAGCGGACTTGACTTCGACAATGATCCAGTCCTTCAGAAGGCGGCGGCGGCCCTACGCCCCTACCGGGGTTTGCCAGCGGAAGCACCAGTGGAAGCCGTGCGGAGTCTGCTGGAGAAGCAGGCCGGCAAATCCCGCGCCGAAGATGACGAGCATGAGGATCTCGGTGGCGATGCGCCGGTTGATACACCACGACTAATTCATGCGCTGGAAAGAGGTCTGCAATTAATTCGGTCGGACGCGATGCGGACAAAACTCGCGCCATTGTTCCAATGGGTGACCGATGAGGCCCCAGCGAAGTTCGTCGTGTTCGCGTCTCCTATCGAGACAGTGGACGAAGTGCGGCTGGGCCTTCAGCATCTGCTCGGCGTGGGTGCGGTCGTGACGATCACCGGAGGCATGAAGCCCTACGAACGCCTGGCTCAGATGCAGGCGTTCCGTGGCGAGAGGGTACGTGTCCTCGTAGCCTCCAAGGCCGGAAGTGAAGGCATCAACCTGCAAGTCTCGCATCGCCTGGTGCACTTCGATGTGCCCTGGAATCCGATGGAGATGGAGCAGCGCGTCGGGCGCGTTCACCGCTACGGAAGCACGCATACAGTCATCGTTGATACGCTTGTCGCGAAGGGCAGCCGCGAAGCCAAGATGCTAAGCCGCTGCCGGGCGCGCCTGGCGCAAATCGTCGGGAACCTCTTCGGCCAAGACAACGCCAGGTTTGACGAGATGTATGCCCGGGTGATGACCCAGGTCTCTGGCGAGGATTTGGCAGCTCTTATGGCGGAAGAGGGCTTCCTCACCAACAACGACGACGAGTCCCTCGACAAGCTGGTGCAGGCCGGCTTCGAGGGGTGGCAGGCCTCCGACAAGGCGCTTCGCCAAGGGGCAGCCTCGACGGTGCGGGAGATCCCGGATCGGGGCGAGGCGCGCGAGACGGATATGGAGAAACTGTTCGAACTCCTCGGGGCCGAACAGGAGGGAGGCTGGCACCACGTTCGTCTCGTTGAGAGCAACGGCGAGCGCTTGGAGGAGACGGCTCCAGCACGCGTGTGGGTGTTCCCGAGCGAGGGTGCAAACATCCGACGCGTGGCCGACCGCGTCTCCAGCCTCAGCGTTCGGGGTCCCAATGGTTTCCAGGGGTTCGTCGAGCGCGCGGGCCTGAACCTCCCGGGTATCGCAGCCAAGGTGCGCGAGCTGGTCGGAGGTGCCAACCCAGAGGTTGGACGCTCCCCACGTGCGGTTGGCTTCTTCGACGGCGCTGGCGCTGCACGGGTACCGGAACCGGATTGGGCCGACTGGGCTCGCGCCGCAGCCCTTGACGTGTCTGAGTGGCGCGACGGCGCCGTCTTGCTGGCTTGGACAGTGCGACTGTTCCATCGAGGCACTCGCACTCAGACATGGTCTGGGGTGCAGACGTGGCTCGCCAAGCCAGACCTTACTTATGGATGCTGGCTCACAAGTGGCTCGTCGGCCGAGCTCTATCGCCTCCTTTGGAACAACCGCCGACGCCAGACCCTCCAGATCCCGCCACATCGGCGTGCCGATAAATCAAGATTCAGCCTGGACGACCTTTGCGAGCAGGCCACGCCGCTGGTCCGTATGGCGCTCGAGGAGCTGAAAAGCGTGGCGATCTTCGAGCCCGAGACACACGACGTCGAGATCGTGCCCATCGCTGCGATGACGATCGAGCCGCGGAAGGACATCGTCACGAGGGAGGTGGAGGAGGAAGACCCCGCGGACGAAGCTTTCGAGATTCTCGATACCGCCCACAGGCCGTCGCCTGACTTCCTCGAGCGTGTGCTTGGCGCCGTCGCGAACGTACCTTCCGCCCGTTCGCTGGGTGATAGGGCAGTGTACGTCCTCCTCGTCGTTGAGCCTGCCCGTCTCGCCGAATCCGATTCCCACGAGCACACCACCGCATTCGGCGTCTACGTCGGGACGACCGACCAGGACCTGGTGATCCGCTACCAGGAGCACCGCGACCCGAACGCGCTGCGCAGTGCCAGCTCGCTGAACTGGAATGGTCTGGAGCTAGTTGGCGTTGTGTGGCTCGACGGTCGGTTTCGCGGCTTGTCCCAGGATACCGCTGCCGCCTTGGAGCAGAACCTGGCCGACACGTTGCACCGGCTGGGGTTGCGGGTGCTGGGTGGTCATTGATGCATGCGCCCATGGCCCGGCGCAGCGGAGGGCCCGCCGTCGCTACTTCCACAAGACCAGCTCCGCGCTGAACCAATCGTGGACCGCCCGCGCTCGCTGTGGCAGAAGCGCCGGAGGTTCCCGCATCACTTGGTCTTGCCTGTTCAGCGGAGCCCGAGGAGAGCCGTGCATCTCGTGTGCTGTTCCCCAGCGCGAAGCCCTCGCAGAACTCTCGATGTGCGCGGTGGCGGGCGCTTCTCCACCCTCTCTGTCCGCTCTGCCGCGACCTCCGCTCACTGACGGCGGACGCCCGGGCGCTGCTGGCTCTGGAGCCGGAGGAGGACGCCACGTTGGAGATCAAGGGCGATCGCCGCCCATGCGCGCTCGATGAAATCGCTGGACCTCAGCGTCTGAAAGCGCAGGATGTGGCCTGACGACCTGAGCCTCGCCGTCTCGGGCGCTGGGGCATCACAGAAAGCGGACAGAGGAGAGACACCCGATGGGGCATCTGGCCGGCAGCAAGTCCGCGTTGACACCCTTGATCGATCGCCTGAACCGCTATCCCATCGGGCTGGTGGACAGCGCGCGGCTGCGCGAGATCCTCTCGCTGCTCTTCGATGACACCGAGTCCTTCGTCGGCGCGCGCTTTCCCTTGCATGAAGCGACGCTGGAGGAGCTGGCCGAGCAGACCGGGCTGTCTCCCGAACACCTCCAGCCGGTGCTCGAGCGCATGGCCGACAAGGGGCTGGTCATGGATCTGCCGTACGCGGGCACGACCTACTATCTCCTGGTCCCCGGGCTCATCGGCTTCATGGAGTTCACCTTCATGCGCCGGCGCACCGACCTGCCGCTCGCCGACCTGGCCCGGCTGTTCCGAGTACCTCCAGGAGCAGGGCCAGGCGGGGCAGGCCGGCGAGTTCTTCGGCAGCCGCACCGCGCTCACCCGTGCCCTGGTTCATGACGAGCACATCCCGGTCAGCTCCCAGATCACCGCCTATGAGGATGCGCGACGCATCATCCAAGCGGCCGACTTCTGCGCCGTCACGCTCTGCTATTGCCGCCACAAGAAGGAGCACCTGGGCGAGACCTGCCGCAAGGGCGCGCCGGTCGAGGACATCTGCATGGTCCTCGGCGAGGGCGCGCGCTTTCTGGTGCGGCGCGGCTTCGCCCAGGAGCGCGACCAGGTGACCCTGCTGGCGACCCTGGAGTACGCTCGCTCGGTCTCACCCATGTGACCGACAACGTTCGTGAGCAGCCGTCCTTCATCTGCAACTGCTGTCGTTGCTGCTGCGAGCTGATGGCGGGCGTCCAACTGGGCTTCAGCGAGGGGATCGCCAAGACACCCTTCCTGGCCGAGATCGACCCGAACCGCTGCGACTACTGCGGTGCCTGCCTCAAGACCTGCAATGTCAAAGGGATCGGTCTGGCGCCCGCCGCCCGCCAGTCGCCCAAGTACGCGCGCTTCGCCGCCGTGGACGCCGCCGTCTGTCTCGGCTGCGGCGCCTGCATCCCGGTCTGCGAGCAGGGCGCGATTCACCTGGTCGAGCGCCCCCAGCGGCCCAGACCGCCCAAGACGCGCGGCCGGCTGTTCGCGCGCATCCTGTGGGAGAAAGGCCGTCTGTGGCCGTTTGTCATGGATCGGTTGAAACGACGCTGGCGCTAAGCCGGATCGCGCCCCTCGCTCGCCAAGCGGCGGTCGACGCAACCGATCGAGCAGCGGAACCGCGAGAGCGAGCACCCGCCAGGCGCGTGCGTCGAGGTGTCGGCGTCGCAGGTCATCCATAGACAGAAAGGGAAGCACGAGGAGCCGCAGCATCAGATCGAGGGTCATGAGTTGAACCAGTGGCTTGGTCTGCCAGAGATCCACGTCGGACTGAAGGGATCCCCCGGCACCGACGATCACGAGCAGGATCGCGAGGATCAGCAGGATCGCCGGTCCGACCCTGGTGTCCAGTAGTTGCTGGAGCTGTGATTTGGCGCCCTCGACGGCTCGACCCCAACGCCGCAGCGCCACGCAGAAGAGGATGCCGAAGGCGCCGACACCGAACGACAGGATCACGAACGGCCAGGCCGGGAGCGGCGGCTCCTCGCCATCGAAGCGAACGAGCAGGGCATCGGTCAGGGGAATCACGCCGAGGAGATTGAACGCCAGGACGACCTGTCGGCGATCGCCGTCGTCCGGCGGTAAGAGAACCTGGCTGGCGACGACACCGTAGAGCGGGAACGCGGACCCAGAGTCGCCGCACCAGGGCTTGTGGGAACTGCTGCGATGCTCGGAATGCCTGCGAAACCTTGTCCGCCATCGATGCTCATCCTCCGGATGGAGCCAACCCGCACGGTGCGCTTGCACGCCATCCAACAGCCTCATGCCGACCTGCGCGCGGCGGTGTCGCTCAGCCCTGACCGCTGCGGCGCCATCAACGACAGTGGCTGCGGGAGTAAACGTACCTGCCAGCAGATGGGGATGGCGACGGGATGCCGTGTGCCAAACTGTGTCGGTCGTCCATCAAGGAAGCGGCGCTCCCCCGCTTCTTGATTTAGGATCTGTCCACTTTCTAGTTCCCGATTTGCTGCCTAACGTGGGCGATCAAATCGGGAAACAATTGATGGACAGTTACTTAGGATTGAAATCGGTCAACCTCGGGCGGTTTGAAAACGCGCCTTGTGACGGCGCTGGTCGTTCGCCACGGCAAACAGCCTGATCGACTCACACCACAGCAGGATGCGCCGGGCAAGAACGATCTCGCACGGATCGGGGTCGGCCAGCGCGAGGCTGGATGAGGCGGATTCCATCCCGTCGAGCATGTCATCACAAGCATTGCGGGAAAGGGCATACCCCTCGCTTGCCCGGCGCTCGATGTCGATGTCGATGAGCCGAGGCAGACGTTCGCGGTTGCGCTGGCGGATCTCGGAAAGCAGTGCATCACGTTCCATGGTGTGGTCCAGATTGTTCGTTGGTGAGGGCGTGGCTGGTGATCTCGCGTCGGTTCATCTATTGATCTGTCTCCACTTCCACTGGCGTTGCTGCTCGCCGGGTTTCTCACAGATTCCGAGCCGCGCCGCCTTCGCTTGCTTCTGTGCATCCGAGAGTCTGGGGGGCGATGCGTCGCAGATCGTCTTGGCTTTCCTGGCCCCAGGGCCGTTGGGCTATTCCGGGGTGTCGATGCTTGGAGGTGGCGGCAGTCTGCAGATGCCGCAGTTCGAGAGCGACCCTCGCCGCCAAGGGATTTTACCCTTTCGACCGGGTTGCACAAAAAACCCGCCGAAGCGGGTTGGAGTGGGGCGAGAGAGGTGGCGGTCAGTGTTGCCGAATCCGTGATAAACGCGGTCTTGTCGGCGAGCGGCATCCAACCAAATCATCTCCGCTTCCATCAGTCGTTGGGGGGGCGTGGCGGGGCGTTGGTGCATAAAGAAACAGCAGGGTATCGTTCCCCTTTCCCCATTTTCTCAGGACACAGCAACCCCAACCCGGACCGACACCGGCATGCCCAGGTAGGTCATCCTATTCATGGTGGCGATTCGCGCATGGACCTCGTTCACCTGGGCGTCGAAAATGCGTGAGGCAACTCCCACCCGAGGTGGACGAGGCGGTGCAGACCCTGGATCGTGCGACGGAACAGCAGGTGGCTGTGATGCATATGCTGCGTTCGCAACTTCGTTTACGGGTCGAAGGCGGGCTGGTTCCGGTAAGACACTCATCGGCTGCGCGCTGGCCAGGGAACATGCAGCCAGTGGTCAATCCGTGTTGTTAACTTGCTGCAATCGGCATCTGGCGCGACATCTGGACACGACGCTTGCTGGGACAGCCGGGATCGTCGTCTTCCCTTTTCATGAACTGGCGCAAAGCATGGCCGTGGCGGCCGGTCTCGATGATCGAGTGCCGGAGGGTGCCGATGCGTGTCGTCGTTTTTTCGCGAAGAGTCCGCAGAACTGCTGCGCACAGCGGCTGAAATAGGAACGACTGGCTTCGACAGCATTCTGGTCGATGAAGCGGTCGATTTTGCGACATCCAGCAACCCGATCGCTCGGACAGTGGCCGGTCGAGCAGTCGGGGAAGGGATCCAGCGACGGGTAGTGCTCCTGATGTGGATATAAGCATCTACAACTGGTTGATTATACAAATCTAGCCAGACACATATCCATGTTTGGAGCACTACCCAGCGACGAACGCCCGTCACCTCGCCGTCCACCATACCCTCCAGGAAGCGATCCCATGACCACTGGCGCGAGATCCGCCAGCGGGTCCGGCGCGCGCGTCTCGACGCTCAGCGCGCCCGGCTGCGCCACGGAGTTCCCTCTCCGCCTCCTGAGTCGACGCGCGACCCGCTCGGAGAATCCATCCCGCCGCGGGGCGCTGCCGGCGGCGGATGGCCGGGCCGGACCACCTCGTGCGTCGCGCACGGGCAGCGGGGCTTCCCGGCGGACTCGGTCACACGTTCGCCAGCGACCGGAAGTCGAGCCGCGCGATTCCGACCCGTGGTCTACCAGTCGATCGGCTGACCATGCCGGAAAAACCCGCCACTCGGACCATCCTGCGGGAGGGTTGCGGCCCAGACGATCCCGCGCGCGCCCTCCTCCACCGACAGATCGGCCTCGGCACCGCCCATGTCGGTGCGCACCCAGCCCGGACAGACCGCGTTGACCTTGATGCCGGTGCCCTGCAATTCATCGGCGAGGATGCGGGTGAGGGCATTGAGCGCCGTCTTGGACAGCCGATAGCCGGGGCAGAACCCGTTCATCTGCGCGAGCTGGCCCATCCCGGAGGAGACGTTGACCACTCGGCCGTGCCCCGTCATCAGCGGGATCAGCGCCTGGCAGAGCCGGAGTGGTCCGAGCGTATTGGTCTCGAACGACGCGCGGATGCTCGCCAGGTCGACCCGTAGGACGCTGGACTCCGGGGTCGACGGAGCTGGATCGAGAAAGATGCCCGCGTTATTCACCAGGACATCGAGTCGGCCGATCCCGCGCACCCGTTCCGCGAAGTCGCGCACGGAGACATCGTCGGTGACGTCCAGCGGCTGAAACGCCACGGACGCTCCCGACGCCGCCAGGGCCTCTGCGGCGGCGCGTCCCTCGGCGGCTCGCCGGGCCGTGAGCAGGATTCGATAACCCAGGGCGGCAAGCTGGCGGCTGGTTTCGAGCCCCAGGCCGCGATTGGCTCCGGTGACAATGGCAACGGGTTGTTCTGGCATCATGGTCTCCAGTGAAGTCTTTGAGGGTGACGGCGGATTCGGATGGCCGATCCGACGCCTCGAACGCGCATCGGACACCGGTCTCCGCGATCGCCGGCGGTCGAGACAGCGGCCACCCTGCCCCGTCAGCGATCGCGAAGCGGCGCTCGCGCAAGGCGCCGGTGCAGTCCGTCTCCAGGGCCTGACGAACATCGTGGGGCGGGTGCGCCGACGCCCACCGCGCCGCGAAGGACCGCGCCGCGCTAGGGTGCCGCCAGCGGATAGACCCAGCCGGCGATGCGCCCGCCGTCGGGATTCTGGAACCTGCCTGGCGAGACATCCACCAGCGTATAGCGCCCACCGACGGCAAAGAGGCGGATGCGACGCGCATCGGACGCGGGGTCGCGCCAGGGGCGGTTGTCATAATTCTCCTCGGCCAGCGCGACCCAGCCCTGCTCGGCGTCCACCCCAACCACGACCGCGACATGCCCAAACCGCCATTCGGGGTCCGCCTGATCGGGCGCATAGACCACCAGGTCGCCACGCCTTGGGGAACGCCGGGCCGCGCCGTTGAGCGAGCGACCGAGCGGGACAGCGTCGCGGTCGGGCAGCCGCTGGCCTTCGGTCAAGGTGAAAATATCGGCGGCCGTGGGAACATCCCCGAAGGTCAGGGCGCGGTGGCGGATCCACCAGCGCCGGGCATACTCGACGCATTGGTCGGTGACGCCCGCAAACTCGAATCGCTGCGGATCCGGCGACTTCCGGGCGGTCTGGAACTGGCCGGTCGCGCGATCGACGAAGCTGTACTCCAGGCGCAAGCAGTTGGAGACGCCGTTGGAGCGTGCCTCCACGCCGTCCGCCGCGCCGAGCCGGGTGCCGAAGGGTGTGACACAAGGCCCATCGCAGGCACGCAGGGCCGCGTACAACCGGCGCAATCGCTCCACTGGATCCGGCGCGGGCGCGCGCCGGCCAAGGTCCGCGCCATCGGTGTGGGGCAGGTCTGAAGCGGTTGGCGGATTCGCCGGGGGCGGAACCTCGGCCAGGACGCACTCCCAGACCAGCCAGCCGCCGACGAGCAAGACCATGGCGGCAAGGGTCTGGCGCGAACGGCTTCGTCGGTCACGCTCGGGGGGTGGACGCATGTGATCAGGATCTCTGCGCGGCGGCCGTCAAGCCCGCGTGGCGGGCAGCCCCTGGAGGATGCTGCCGCGCACCGGGCGAGACAGAAAGGTTCTCCACAGCAGGTCTGCGGACCAGGGTTCCTGACGGTTCCACGGCAGGAGCGAGACGCACCGCGCCATGGTGCAGTAGCCAAAGAGGATCTGCGCCCAGGTCCCGATCATCGGCGCCCAATAGAGTGACTGAAGCGGTGCTGGCAGCGCCACCAGCAGGAGCAGCAGATACCAGAAACGCACTTGGACGGGAAACGCGGTCAAACAGCGGGCGCGGAGCGCGAAATGCGCCAATTGAACGAGCGTGAGGCCGATGGCGATGACGAAGGCCGTCGGGTATCCCGCCACGCCCGCGGTCAGCAGGGCGGCGGTCAAGAGCCAGTACCGCCAGCTGAGATCCTGGTAGTCGATCATGAACATGGCGATCTCCGAGCGCGGATTGTCATCTGACGCCTGAATCTGGGGACGCGGGTGACCGGCTTCAATCGCCCCGGCCGGCGGACGATGGGGGATCGCCGGGCATCGGCACCGACTTTGACACATCTGTCAATTCATCATCTCCATGACCCGGCGGGGAGGGGTTGAAAGTGGCGTTGGCGCGGACCGTCCTGGGTCACAAGCCATCGGCGCGCAGGTGCGGGTACACCTCGGTTGTCTGGGTCTGACCGCCTCCCATCCTGTCGCGGTAAAGCTGTTCGTCAGTGCGCCGAAGATGCCGGCGAGTTCCAGGAGGCGCTCGGGATGCTGCTCGATGATCTCGAACACCACGTCGCCGAAAGCGCGGACCCAGGTCTTCGCGAAATGCGGACCGATGCCCTTGACCATGCCCGACCCCAGAGACCGCTCGATCCCTTCGGCGGTGCTCGGCGGCACCTGACGCAGGTCGTTGGCCTTAAGGCCGTGCTGGCGATCGTTGTGCCAGGCGCCTTCCGCGTTGAGGGATTCCCCTGGCGCAACGCTGGCCGCCGATCCGATCACGGTGACGAGATCGTGCGCCCCAGGCACCTTGACCCGCAGCACGCAAAAGCCGCTGTCGGGGCGATGGAAGACGATTCGTTCGATCGCACCGGAGAGGCGTTATTGGGCGTGGGCGTGGGGGCGTGGGCGCTGGCGTACATGCGAATCTCCTTGAAGCGTATCGAGACGGTCTTTTCCGTTCCGTTCGCGACGCTTTTCGCCGTCGAGAGCGTCGTGTTGTCGGGCCTGGCGCGACTCCGTTCGCGCCGGCCTCGCCAGCATCGCGCGATTACGCGGCTTGGGCGGCGCGATCGGTCGCGTCGGTCAAGCCGAACATGGCGTCCAAGCGGGCGATCAACGGGCGCATTTGCAAGGACATGAGCGCGAACTCGGCATCCAGTCGGGCCGCTGGCTCCAGGTCGGTGTCGCCCATCTCCTCCTGCAGCGCGTCGGCGACGCGCAAGCGCGTGAGCGACAGATCCTCGGCCAGCACGAAACTCAGCCGTTCGTCCCATTCCAGCGCCAGTTTTGTGACCCGATCGCCGGCGCGCAGATGATTGAGGATCTCCTCGCTGGCGAGATCGTGCCCGCTGCACCGCACGACGCGACCGGACTCGTCGCTCGCGCGCAACTCGCAGGTCTCGCCCGCGACGAAATCGGGCGGCGCGGTGCCCTCCAGCAGCCAACTCGTCATCACCGTCGCGGGCGTCTTGCTGGGATCGGGGCGCGTGGCAGGCAGGCTTCCCAGCGTTTCGCGCAGCAGCGACACGATGTCCTCGGCCTGTTTCTCGCTGGACGAGTCCACCACCATCCAGCCGGCCTGGGTGTCCAGATAGAGCCGGATGCGCCGCGAGCAGGTCAGGGCGCGCGGCAGCAAGTCGGTGACGAGTTGCTCGCGCAGACGCTTCCGCTCGGCGCGGCCCACGTCGCGGTTTTCGCCATGTTCCAGTTCCTCGATCCGTTCGTCGA
>NZ_NHSQ01000175.1 GCF_016653465.1 Thiocystis minor
ATCGGGGTTATCCTTTTCAGGAGATTGTCGCCATGATCGACCAACAGCAGTTCTATCCAACCCCCGCCGCTCTCGCGCGAAAAGCCTGGTCCAAGTTCCAGAACCGCGAGTTTACGCGCGTCCTGGAGCCCAGCGCCGGCAACGGCGCGTTGGCGGACGAAATGCCCTGGAGCCGCCACGACGCGGACAAACCGATCGACTGCATCGAGATGGACTTGTCGAAACATGCCCGCTTACGGGAACGCGGACTCAAGGTCGTCGGGATCGATTTCCTCCAGTACAGCGGCGGGGCGTTTTTTTCGCACGTCATCATGAACCCGCCGTTTTCCCAGGGTGCCGAGCACGTCCTGAAAGCCTGGGACATCCTGTGGGACGGGGAAATCGTGGCGATTCTCAACGCCGAGACGATCCGCAATCCCTACACCAAGGAACGCCAACGGCTTGCGCGGCTGGTCAATGAGCACGGGGGCGTGGAATACATCAACGATGCGTTCTCCACCTCGGAGACCGAGCGCAAAACCGATGTTGAGATCGCCTTGGTGTATCTGCGCAAGCAGGTTCGCCGCGAGGACATCGTTGGGAGCCTTCTGGAAGACCTGACGCGCGACGCCACCTCGGGGGAAACGCTGGCCGGCGATTATCGGCAGGCGCAGGATTTGTGTCTGCCAGACCGCGAGATCGACAACGCGGTCTTGAGATTCAAGGCGGCGGTCCAGGCGATGCGCGAGTCCGTTCTCTGCGAGGCACGGGCGAGTCATTATGCCAGTTGCATCGGGCATACGCTGGCGGTCTCTCGTGGCGACGCCTCGGAAGACACGCATCCGCGTGAGGTGAAATGGGTGACCGAAACCCTGCACGAGCGTTATCTGGCGCTCAAGGATCGCGCCTGGAATTCGATTCTATCCTCTACCAAGGTCAGCGAGCGGTTGTCGCGGGCGGTGCGCAACGATGTGGAACGCCAGTTCGAGGACGTCAAGCAACTGGAATTCAGTGTGGCCAACGTCTATGCGTTTTTGCTGGGTCTGTCGGAAAACCAGGGGCAGATCCAAATGGACATGCTCTGCGAGGTGTTCGACGAAATCACCCGGTATCACACCGACAACCGGGTCTTTTACAAGGGCTGGAAGTCCAACGACAAGCATCGCACCGCCGGGATGCGGATCAAGACCAGTCGGTTCGTGCTACCGCATCATGGGACCGATAAATGGTCGCATTCGATGAAGTGGGAGTCGATGAACCTCCTGGCCGATTTTGACCGGGCGTTTGCGATGCTCGACGGCAAACGGAGCCCCGAGGTGGGGCTGTGCGATGTCTTCCGGACGCAGTTCCGTGAGCTGTGCAGCGGAAAGCGGGGCAGCAGCAGTTATTTCGATGTGCGCTACTACCCGAAGGTGGGCACGATCCACTTTTTCGCCCGTGACAAGACGCTCGTCGAGCGTCTCAATCTCCTGGTGGGACGTCAGCGGCGTTGGTTGCCGCCCGAGGACGTGCGGGTCAGCGATGCCTTCTGGTTGCAGTACGAGAAGGCCGAGGCGTTCGAGAAGGACGTGAATGTCCAGATCACGGCGCTGGCGAAATCCCAAGGATCCGGATGGGATGATCCACGGCGCCGGCTCAATGACACGGATGCGTCCGTGGCGCAACGCGCGCAGGCCATCATCGATCAGGCACTCGACGCAGTGCTGGAGAAGCAGGGCATTGACGTCCAGGGTCTCCTGGACACGAATAAGGACGCTCTGCAACTGGAGCTGCTCGTCGCCTAATCGTTAAACCCCAAAGCCCACCAGCCTTGGCTGGTGGGTTTTTTTTGCCTCAAGACGGCACAAATCTTGTCAATCCGTTGACGGGAAGGCGCCGCTGCGCGACATTCGCACGATGTCGAACGCAAACGGACCCGATGGCGAGGAGCCGCCCACCGTGATGCACCGTTGGACTAATTCCGAGAAGGCGCGCTACTACCAGGTCGATCTGGTCCGGGATCTCTTGGGCGATTGGACCGTTATCCAAAGCTGGGGCGGCGTGGGCTCGAAGCGGGGCCGGGTGCGGATCGTTTGGGTGCCCTCCCACGACGCGGGCTTGGAACGCATTGCAGCCATCGGGCAACGGCGGGAGAAGCGGGGATATACGCCCGTCGGCTGAGCGGGGCGGACGGTCATGCGCTCGCCATCGTCACGACAAGGAAAAACCGCGTAGATCGTTGATCGCGTCCTCGCGTCAACCGCGCGTCTGGGTCCTCAACGCTTGTCAATGGCCACCAGAACTGATCCACTTTTGGCCACAAAAATTGACCCAACGGGGCGTTTGGTTAAACGTCAGTTTCCGAGTTTCCGTTTCAGCCGATCACTTTCTCCTCCAAGCATGAAGACGTGTGAGTGATAGATGAGACGGTCGACGATGGGGACAGTGACATGCCGTGGCCGAAGGTCGGCCAACCCTTGAGCGAGCGGTAATAAATCAGGCGCAGGCGGGAATAGGCTTTGATCAGATCCGCCGTCGGGCGGTCATCGAGCGCGGCGAGGGTCGGAGTGCCGACGATCCCGTCATCGGGGACGCCGATCAGTTGCTGCAACAGCCGGATCGCCCGCGAGACCCCGGCGTTGATCGCCATATCGAGCACTACCAGATCCAGACCGACCGGCAACCGGTCGCCCTTGACGCGCGCCCAGTAATCGCGGCGATAGATGTCTTTGGCGTCGTCGCGGGTCAGGTGGCGGATGTCGAGTGCCGGGTAACTGCGCTGGCTGATGTCGTAGTGGGTCAGACCGCCAGGGTCGGCGGGGTGCTCGGACAGCCCGCCCTCTTCGATCAGGATGAAGTCGATACAGCGGTGAAAGTGGGTCATGCGTGCGATCCTCGTCAGTTGCAGCGAGGATCGGGGAGCGGCGGGGCGTTGTCGCGCGCGTCGTGGACGTTTTGGACGTTAGGGCGAGGAAATCCGGATTATTTGCATAAATTTTGGCAGGGCGTGCCGTCGCCGTCGCGGTCGAGGCGCGTGAGGCCGCAGTCGTCGAGGTAGTGGCGGGCCTCGGCGCAGTCGGTCATCTCGCCGCAGGTGCGTTTATCGCCGCAGCCGGACCAGCGTTTCGCGAGTCGCGAAAAGAGCGTGTCGTTCTTGGCGCGAGACGCCTGTTCACGCGCCCGCTTCGCGGTGCGTCGCCACTCCCAAGGCGGGATGCGTTGCGCTTTCGGCAAGGCCCACAAGCCGCGTCGGGCGGCTTGCGCCTGCTGCTCCAGGTCGATCAATTGCGGATCGCGGGCGTATTGGCGATACACCCAGGCGGCGCCCTGCTGCACCAGGGCGGCGTTGACATCGGTCGAGCCGACCGACACCCGCCCCACGGGTCGCCCGTACTGGTCGATGGTCTGGACCGCTACCCGTACCTTCTTGCCGTAGGGCTGCGCTTTCTCGGGGGCGTCGATCTCGGCTAGACGGATCTTGACCTCGCGCCGGTCGACGGTCAGGAGCGACAGGGTGTCGCCGTCGCTGATGCCTATGACGCGGCCCTTCAGATCGGCGGCGAGGGTTGGTGAGAGGACGAGGAGGAGCAGGAGGGGAAACAGGTGGTGGGGCTGTGGCATGGCTTCATCGGCAAAAAATTGGTTGTCCCCTTCTTCCGGCCACACTTTTCTGAAATGAGCGCCGCGCCGTCTGCGGGGTCCGCTCTTTAACCGCTTGTTAGTGCGCCAAGCGAAGCTTGGCGCTTCTTGCCGGGTGCAAGTCCCGGTCGGGCAAGGGTCAGCCACCCACCCGTATCGAGTGTTGCGCCTCTGGCGGAGCGCGGCGAATGGTCGAGAGACTGTT
>NZ_NHSQ01000176.1 GCF_016653465.1 Thiocystis minor
ATCGCGGCGCGCGTCGCCCAGAGCGATCCCGCGAAATTCGTCTTCTGCCCAGCCCATGCGATCCCCAATGAACGTGAATGCTCAAACCTATTTTACCCGCACACGGGGAGTTGTGTGTAATGGGATGGATTAGACGCCATGCGGACGACATCGGTCATCGCAAGGAAATGACGCGGACAGCGTTGATCATACAACGGACGTGATGGGACAGATGGCTGACACCTGACGGACAGTCCGACCATCGGGGAAATCCATGCGCGCGGCCATCAGATGAGTGACGCTTCAAACACCAAGCCATTGTCCGAGTTATTCCTGAGCACCTTAGAGAAAACGGCCCCGTCTGACGCGCGGCAATTCATTGATGCCTACCATGATCTGATCGCTCAAGGATTGAATCGAGGTTTTTCAAGCGTGCGGATCTTTTATGCCTTTCAGGCGCTTGGCTTACCGCCGCCCATGAGCCAACGGCAATTCAGGCGCTACGTCAGCGCGATCAAGCAGGAAGTGCTGTCTGGCGCACTGCAAACGAAGACGCCAGCGGTGGGCGAGGCAACGCGCACCGTCATGCCCGTCTTGAGCCATCCTGGCTGCCATGAGCGATCGAACCTCATAGAAAACGCCGCAGTGGGACATTCATCCGAACGACCAACGCGACCGTCCGTGCTGACGCCGAAAACATTCAATTGGAATCCCACTGCGGATTTCGATGATCTGTCTTGACTCACCGCCTACTTGTGCGCTCATGGCCGCACAGGCCAGCGCCTTTCAGAGAATTCGATCATGTCCAAAGTTTTCATTACCTTGCAAGCGAAAGGCGGCGTGGGAAAAAGCTACGTCTCGTCGATTCTGGCGCAGTATTTCCAAGAAGCGAATTTCCCAGTGCGCTGTCTGGATACTGACACCACCAATCCGACACTGCTGCGCTATAAGTCACTGAATTGTCAGTATCTCAAGCTCTCGGAAGCGCATGTGATCAACCCCCGGGCGTTCGATGAACTGGTAGAGATTGCCTCTGGGGCAACGCCGGAGATGCACATCATCGTCGATGTCGGCAGCAATGGCTTTCAATCATTCATGGCCTATGCAGTCGAAAACGACTTGTTCTCCGTGCTGGAGAGTTTGGACGTCCAGGTCGTCATTAATTCGGTGATCGCCGGTGGTCCGGATGCCGATGAAACCCTGAGCAGCACAAAGGCGGTCCTAGAACACACACGGGTTCCGACCTTGATTTGGCTAAACGCCCATCTGGGGGCTTTGGAATTCAGGCGCCGTCCGATTCAAGAGCTGGAGCTGTTTGATACCTTCGATCACCGTATTCTTGGCTGGGTGATACTGCAAAAATATGCGTCCACCACCTTTGGACAGGATGTCGAGCACATGCTGAAAGAACGCTGGACCTTCGACGATGCGATCGAACAGCTCAAATTGATGCCGCGCATCCGCCTTCAGATGGCCAAGCGCGATTTGTGGTCACAGTTGGATCAGGTCTTTTTCCCACTTCCCGAGCGCCCGAACACTGAGGAAACCGCGTTGCGCGTTTGAGCCATGCCGCAGAGACGTGTTCGGCTTCCGCGCACCGATTTAGCCCATCAGTCGCATCTTGCCGGACACGACACCCAGGATCTTGATCTTGATCTTGATCTTGATCTTGATCTTGATGATTTAGACAACGTCGACGTCGATCAGGACATCATGCAAGCCAAGCAGGCATCTGAATTATTTAACTGACGACTCGGGCCAGAGCAATCCCAAAGGCTGATGTTCTGGATATTTGAATGGGAGTCCCAGTGCTGGCAGGGATTGTCGCAATCGCTCAATGCCGATGACGAATGTTTGCTCAAGGAGGCTTCGGTCTACCGCGATGGAAAGCGGAGGAGCCTTGGTGCGTACCTTGGTCTGGTTAAGCATCAGGAGTAGTTTGTCGTCCGTCAGGATAGATGCGGTGGTGCCATCTTTTGGAATCAGGATTCCGAACACCCGACTCCGAACGGTGCCGGACGATGCGGTCACGCGATCGAACACTTTGGCAATCACCATTGGATGCTCCAGTCCATCAATCATGGCCAATACGGCTTCCTGCTCCAATGCCTGTGCGATAGCGTGGTCGAACGCCGCATGACCGACGCCGATGATCTGGATCTCCGATCCGCCGGCAGAGCGGACGCGGCTGAAGACGGCGTCTTTGTAATGCCGTCGAACTGCCGGGGTTGTAAGCCAGGCGTTCGGCGTTTTGAACGATAGACGATCGTCGCTCCAGGTCGGTCGGCGCTGATTCTTGATCAGCATTGCCTCGAAAAAGGGGCGCAGCTCCGGCAAATCCAGCGCGGGGATCTCCTTGAGTCCTTGGCAATCGAATTTGGCCGCGTTCCCGACCAGGGCCTTGACGGTATCGATAGCGGCGGAGCCACCGAAGGTCTTGGTCTTATCATCGAACCAGTCGGACAGCTTCTCCCGAGGAACGCTGGCGGCCTGCGAGAACAACTCGGTAAAGAGGCTCTTGTCGCTCATGCCGAGCACCAATTGGAGCAAATCCTCGGGCTCGTCCATGGCGGAGCCCAGTGCTTGCATGATATGGCCGACTTTGACATTGAGCTTGCTCCAGATCAGTGCCTCGACGGTTTCTTCGTTGCGCAGCGAGACGACGTCAACGGGGTGCGACTGACCATAGCGATGCAGGCGACCAACACGTTGATGTAAACGCATGGGATTCCAGGGCAGATCGACATGAATCAGGGTTTGGCAACGGTGCTGAAGATCAATGCCCTCGCCGCCGGCCTCGGTCGATACAAGAAACCGAACTTCGCCAGCGTTGAAGCGCTCGGCGGCGATCTCGCGTGACAACGCGATGCTTTGACTTTGGCCGCTGACGCCGACCACCATCTCAATGCGCTCGTCACCATTGATGAAAGCGACACAACCGTCGCCGTACTGGCGGATCAGCGCGAACATCAACAACGCCTGAGTGGCCTTGTACTCGGTGAAGAACAGAACTTGGCGATCCGGGAAGTCCGCATGAATGACTTCCAGGATGCGCTCAATCTTGGTTTCTTCCCCAACGGCCTCCGCCGCCTCGACGAGGGTGCGTAAGTGTGGGATCTCGTTGGCGAGCAAAGTAATGGATGCAGCGGTGTTCTCGACCGCCAGTTCATCGAGCGCTTGCTGCAAGTCCAGCAGATCCGCGTCGTCCTCTGCTGAAACCAATGGAGTACTATTGGCCAGACGTGCCTGCTCCTCGACCAAGAGTTGTTGCAGCCGCTCTTTCTCCTGCGTCAGTCGGCCGAGGCGACCTTTGAGCGCCTTACGGATCGCGGCAACCGAGCTGGACGCCAGTTTCTGCATCGCGATCAGCACGAGCATGACCTGTTTGCCCTCGTTTTTGGAGAGCGTGGAGGCGTAGGCCCTGCCACTGGCGATGAAATCGGTCAGGTTCCGATAGAACTCGCGTTCGGTGTCACTATACCGATACGTAATGGGATGCTGCTGAAGGGGTTTGAAAAGCTTGCGTCCCTGCATATCGATCACGGACTGCTTGTTGTTGCGGATCAGAACTTCGCGCAAATGGGGAATCTGCTCTGCATCGGGGCGATCGGGATCAAAGAGGTCTGGGCGCAGCAGATGCAGCAATGCCCAGAAATTATAGGGCTTGCCCCGATGCGGGGTGCCGGTAAAGAAGAGCGCGGACTGAATCTTGCCGTGCTCCATCAGTTTCTTGATCAGTGCATAACCTAAGGTAGCACCTTGATGTTCGTCGGCGTTGAGATGATGTGCTTCGTCAACGATCAGCAGATCCCAGGGTTCAGCCGCCAACAACCGGGCGTGACGACCATTATGGTCCTGGCGCAGTGTCGGCAGCGATGCGATGACCTGGCTGGTTCCGTTCCAGTAGTCCGCCTTGGGTGTGTCCGCCGCAGTCAGATAAGGCGTCAGGCGGATGTCGAACATGCTGCGCAGACGCTGCTGCCATTGCCCCACCAAGGCGGCCGGACAGAGGATGAGAATGCGTTGGGTCAGTTTTTTGCTGATGAGTGGCCAGAGGATGAGCCCCGCTTCGACGGTTTTACCCAGGCCCACGTCATCGGCGATCAGTTGGCGTGCCGGCCACTGCTGTAACACCCGATGACAGACCCAGAGTTGATGAGGCAGCAAGGCGATCTGAGAGCGGGAGAAGACCCCCCACTGGTCGTTAACCGACAGGATGGCCGCTGCCTGGAAGTAGGTGATCGCGTCGATTGCCGGTGACCAGTCGCCTTGGCAGATGCTCGTGCCGACTTGAGGACCTGGTCTGAGCAGGGATTTCTCGCATTCCTCGAGTCCTGCATCGAAACGCACGATGACCGTCTCGCCCCGGTCGAGGATGACCGTTCCCCGGCCCAAATCCTCGTGGACAACGACATCATCGGTCTTGAGCGCAACGGCGGCGTCCATGGTCAGGCTCCTATCTGGATCAACATCGATATCAGGGAATTACGATGCATAAACGGTGCAGCTGCTTTTCACTTGCGAGTCGTAAGCCATCAGCTGAAGCGGAATGTCATAGGCCCCATCGAAGCGGGCGTCCTCCGGTTGTTCCAAGTGCTCGACAAGGATTGCGTGGATTTCTTTGGATAGACCGATGTCAGCCCCAGTGCCTTCGAATTGTTCGTAACCCCACTGCGCGAGAAGAACACGTACTTTTTTGGTCGGTACATAGGCGCAGGCATGTGGAACCTTCGCGCCATCGACCACTTTGAGTCGGAGCAATTCGCGGACGACGAAACAAGCGCCGATGCCCAGCGTCTTGTGAAATGGCGGTGCCGAGATGCCTCCTCCCCCAAGCTTTGAAGCTGCGCGCGGTTTCAAGACGTTGTCCTGTGCGAGCCGGCAATCGCCATCCGTCCATCCCCAAATCGGAAGGCCCAACATGAGCTCGCGGTAGTCGTCGAGATAGCAGGCGAGGCGATAGATGGCCGGGAAGCGTTGCATCCAGTGCTCGTAAGTTTGAGCGTCGGTCTGAGCATCGATATAGGCATCCAGGACGCCCATCCACGCCTCGAAATTGTTGCGCGGATCGGCTCTTGCGAAGACCTGCTCCCACCAACCTTGTTGGCGACACATTTCGAGGAAACCCCGATTTTGATTCCGATGTCCTTGGCCGAAACCCATGGTGTGGAAATGTCCCAGAAGGAACAGGGTCAACCAAGCCGAGCGATCGCCATTACCGTCGTCATCGGATCGCAGCGCATCCACTGGCGCGACTCCTCCTGGATAGATGTGCTGCTCATACTCCTTGATGTAAACAGCGCCATGTCGTTGCCAAAAATCTCTCAACTTCAAGAGGGTTCTCGCAACATCGACGGGGCGATGCGATTCTTGCTGATCGCTGTCGTGCTCTTGCTCCGACACAAACCGATCTTGACTTTCAGTGCTCTTAAACTGAACCAGGACTTGTAAAATTTGCTCGCGTGGCCAGTTCTGGAAGTAGGGTGACTCTTGTCTCAGATCCGAGAGCCAGGAGCTGTCAAATGCCATGGTTCGTAGATCCGAAATCACGCGTGTGGCTAGCTCTCCGTCACGCAAGTACACCAACGCTGCGGTTCTCCGTTCCTCGTTATCCTTCAGTTCGCGTATCCAGCGCGCCAACTGCCGAGTGTCAGCCCTGAACCCGCTTGGCCCCCGACAGCGCCTCAGCATGTTTCGGCCGGCCGCATCATAGTCAGTGTTGAGTTTGTGCCGGTCGGGCGCGAAGGCCCAACGCATCCGCTCTTCTGAATCGCGGTTGGATGGATCGGCCATCAGCAATTCCGCCGCCGGGGCAAAACAGCCCGTCACGTCCTGGAACATTGCGCCGTTGAACAGCTTCTCCGTGTCTTCAAGATCTTTTCGCTGGCCCTTGTTCAGGTCATCCAGTTTCAGAGAGTCGAAAATGGCGTCCCAGATACGCGCCGGCTCCGGATTGAGGCGCACCTGTTGGCCGTGATCCATGAGCTTGGATACCCAATCGGCGAGCCGGCTCGATTTCCACTGCGCCCGTGCAGTAGCGTATGGAGGATGCGCGAGAGTCGCCCATTCATGGATTTCGGCGGATACCGTTTCTCGTGGAGCAATCGCGTCGGCGAAGTGGCTCCAGCCGAAGAGTTGCTCCAACACGCTCGGAATGGACAAGGCGTCTCGTAACACCAGCCGAACATCGCTGACCCGTATCATAGCACGATGCGTGGTTGGCAAGCCGTTCGGAAGCAGCGAGCGACTCCAGGCGAGCTCTCCGAGCCCAACCTGAGCAGTACATTGCACAAGTGATCGCACCTTGCTTGGCTCTCGCTTCTGGATTCCACCCAGTAGGGATCGCCACAGGCTGTACCAAAGATCGTAGGGGGTCACTCCCTCGTTCAAGCCGATCGCGTGGCGAACCGTTTCCCAGTCTTGGTCGGCGGCGAGCCGCAAGTCTTCGAGGGCATTTTTCAAGCCGCGCCCGAGTGCTTCGGCGACGGCGTGGTTGTGCTCCTCGCGATCAGCCAGACTGGTTCGTGCCGCGTTGACATCGAAGCGCCCGTTGAGTGCGACGCCAAGCGCCGCGTCCTCCGAGGTCGGAGCCAGAACCCAGAGCGAAGGAATGGTCTCCGGCAGCGATTTCACGCCTGATCCATCCAGCCCAAAGAGGATCGCGCCGTCGCCAAGGCCGATGCGCATGGCCTGGATTCGCGTCATGACACTCATATCTTTCGGATCCGGGACCAATAAGCTCCCAATGCCGAAAGCTGGGGCCTGCTCCAAACTGCTGGGGCACCAGGTGAAGCTGGTGCCGCCAAGATCGATTTGTCGGATCGACTTGGCGAAGCAGCACAAGACACCAGCCATCTTGTGGAATCGGTCGAGCAAGGGAGAGATAGAGCCGGGATCCAAGCTGAGTCGAATGCCTGTGCCCGCCCCGCCGCCCGCCGGCGCATGCTCGCGGAGCAGTCGCCGAAGATCGCGATCGTCCTCGAGCTGCATGGGTAGCATTCCCCCGAGGATTCGCAGACTCAGTCGGCTGCTGACGATCTGAGGCTCCTGACAGGCGAGAAAAACGCTCTTGAACCCCAACCCAAACTTGCCGGTGGCTGGAGGCTCCTTATTGGACGCGTTGACGATGAGCATCTTCTCGAGATCGCGATGATAGTCGCGGTCACGGCCAGGAAAGGGATCACCTGCCGCGTTCAGCGGGCGACCCCAGTGCATGAACGTCAGCGCATCCTTCTCGATCGCGACGACGAAGCGAGACGGGTCCGGCTGAGTATCGGAGAAGCTGCCTTTAGTTCTACTTTGTTAACTTTGACTGTCGCATAAATTAATGAATTTTAAGTTATTTTTTATTAGGCGCAATAAATCTTCATTTACTATGCCCCTATTGAAGATAGATGTTGGCGGTTTATGGGTGATTATAGGCGCTCAACGCGCCACTAGAACCCTATTGTTTATGTGTATTTTTGTTTATTATCATAAAATTTAAACACTTAAAGATTTTTTGAAGGTAACAAAGTAGAATTAGCCTTTTGCGTAAAGCGCAGGATCTCCAACTGTTGGTAAACCGCATCGTCTGCGTTCTGAAACAGCTCGAATGGGATGCTCTCGCGCTTGTACTGGAATTCCTCGATCTTGCCGCGCACGCCCTCCAGCAAGGCATTACGTGCCGCTTCGTCACGCTCGATCAACTGTTGGATCTGTCTTAGAGCGTCCTGGCGTTCCTGCTCGAACTGCGTGGCGCGATCATGACCGCGATATTCGACGACCTTGGCTCGGGCCTGGTCGAAAGCCTTGAACGCGCTCATCAACCCTGGGTGACGGCTAGGCTTCAGTTGTGTCGCGAGGATCGGGAGGCTTTCCAGAATCAGGCTGCGTGCGACATGAATCGCGATCTGGTCCGAACTCTCCACCTCTGGCCACAGTGTAGCAAGATCGCCAAGCCACTGATCCGACCATTGCTCCGCGACCAACCGGATCGATTGTCGCAGCATGGCCGCGAGTGCTTCTGGAGAGTGCTGGCTAGCCTCCACCGGTGCAAGCTGGATCAGAATGCGATCGAGATCGTTGTCGCCACGAACTGTGACGAAACCCTTTGCGCTGGAGCCACGCTTGACCCGCAGTAGATCGCCGATGATCGAGGATACCGCGACTTCGTTACTCTTTACCTTGACCGCTAAAAAACTGTAACAGCCCATCGCCTCCTCGGGGCTTTTCCAGTAAAGATCCGCCCAGGTTTTTGTCTGGCCGGGCGTATCGGGTCGCGATTTCCATGGCAGCTTTGCCAGAAGCCAATCCCTGAGACTGATTTGATTACCTTTGTATTTCTCGACAAGGTGTTTGACTTCTGGCGTGGTCCCGCAGACAAAGACGAAAGCACCAATCAGGGCATCTGGAATTTTGTCGCGCCAAGTATCAAAGTAATCCTCGAGCAGCGTTGCGAATGCCGCGCCTTCTACGGTCGGTGAAGCCGGGGATGTTGCATCCGATTTAGCTGATAGCGCATTGGCCGGTACCACCAAGTCCCGCAGGATGCGATAGTGATCCTCATGGAGTACGAAGCGCCGCTCGATATCTTCCGCTTTGGCGCAGAGCTCGTTGGCGTGTCGCCAGTCACCGCCGCTGTCCATGAACTCTAACGCCCCGAGTTTCTCCTCCGCGCCAGGCAACGCGGCGAAGCGTTGGAGATAGAGGTTGAACGCGGCGCGACGGGGCGGATTCGGTTTTCCTTGTCGCCGAATCCAGCGCAGCACCCGCAGAACGATCTCCAATTCGTCGTCTAGCTCACTTGCCATCTCCGGATAGACGTAGCTCACGACATCCTCCGGGTGGTGCGCCTGGGTAAGGCTTAACAACAACGCCCACCCCTTGGCGGGCTCAAGGTTGCGAGGCATCTCAGCGAGCACGGGTAATGCTTGCAGCAGATCTGTTGGCTCATCCTCCAGCGCGCCAAGGTGGTAGTCGGGCAATTCGCCGATCAATAATCCAAGCGTCTTGAGGGCGTCGTCACCTTGGGCCAAAAGACCCAGATCACGGACCAGGCTAAATCCAGGGTGATCCAGGATGCTCTGTGGCAGGAGATCGACGAAGCTATAGGCGCCATCTTGGTGTTGCGTCGCCAGATCGCGGATCAGGCCGGATGGGTCCTCGCAGTCGATGATGTCAGACGGTGTGAACGCCGCGCCGGCGAGGTATGGAACCCATCTGGCTGTTTTCAAAGCCTGTTTGAGATCGACGTCCAGTGTCCTGTCCAGATCGCGTACATCGTCGAGAATCATTTCGACAAACCGCGCAGGTTGCGCGGCTGACAACAGCAGATCCAGTCGTTCTCGCGCATCGAATGGTGGTGTGATCAGTCGCTGCTGATACCGGCGCAAGTCATCATTGTGACTGCGGCGAATGATGCGCAGCTGATCAGCGAAGTCGACGGGTGCGGGGCGCCCCGTATCCAGATAGATGCGCTCCCTAAGCAGGTCACAGCGCCGTCCGTCCGTACATTCGTGTAACGGCAGCATGCGCCAGACGACTTCATCGGTGGCCGCATGAGTGAGGATCTCGATGCATTCGTGGGACTCGTAGGCGCTTGCATCGATTCGAGCAAGTCCTTCTTGCTTGAGCGTCTTGATGGCGTCGAGTAGGTCTTTCGCACGAATGCGCCTGACACCGAGTGCCTGGCGGACCGGATCCGTGACATGCTGAGCGAGGTCAGGATCGATCAGATTCCAGCCGGTATTCAACTGACTCCAGAGGCGCTCCCAAGCCGTGCCCTCTTCCGCGTCCCGAAACCAGAGCGTTGTTTGCAGATCGCTCCAGTGACCGTCTCCCCCGTGTAGGAGAAACCGAAACCCGCGTTTGGCCCGTTCGTCGTTGCCGGGGTCGGACAATTGGCGTATCAGAGACTTCCTTTCAATCGGTTCTCGCAACGTATGAACGTGGGAGCCGAGCGCATGCAGTACACCCTTGGCGTCGCAGCTCATGATCTCCTTGTTGTCGAAATCCAGGAGCGCCAGGATCTTTTGTTCGAGAACAAGAATCCGACCACTGGCCAGCGCCTTCTGCAGCGGTTTAGCCAGTGCGCGTCCTTGGTCGTCGCTGACTTGCCCGCGCCTGAACAAGAGCGATGCCTGACGCGCCTTTTCGATCTCGGCCAGTGTGATCGCCCGAATTTGGTCCCCATCGCCCTGGCCATCGTAGAAGACCGGGATGAGTCGCCGATTCCTCAAGGCGCGCATGAGCGAGGCTGATGCACTCGAGTCACCGTCGATTCGGCTGGCCAGGTCGTAGATCAGGTTCAGGACAGCCGCGAATTCTCCGTGCGACGACGCTTCCTCGATCCAATCGCCGACGATTTCCAGAAGCTTCTCGGCATCGTGATACGAAAGCTTTGCCTCATCCTCCAGTTTGTCCGGACAGAGCTCGGATGGCAGCACCAATAGGGCCACGCTGCACGTCAGTAACCGCTTACGCAGTGCTGGCGGAACGCTCTCAGACAGTCGGAGCTGGATGGCGTGCGGCAAGTACCCGGTGAGGCGTTTGATCTGCTTCTTGTTCGACCGGATGCCGTCAAGACCGATCTGCGAGAATCCCTCTCGAACGAGCGCCACAACCTGCTGCTGGAGCGATCTCTCGTGCAACAGACCATCCAGTGAGAACAACGCCACGGTATCGACGAGGTAGCCTAGCTCATCGGGACTCTTCAGAATCTCTGCCGCCTTGACATGGCTGAACAAACCAAGCGCTTGCTCTAAGTCGGGGGCGCTAAGGCCGCGCGGCGTCAGATGTTGAGCATCGGCCGCGACGAACGTGTAGGTACCTTCCAGCTCCGACATTCTTGGAAAGACACGCCAAGGTAGAGCCGGATCTGGTTTTGAAGGTGTCGGGGTCGGCAAAGGCAGCAATGGCCGCTCGCTGCTCACGAGCGACCAAGACGGTCCGCTTTGTTGCAGCTCGAGCACCCATTGCGCTGACTCAGTGATGACTTCGCGGAACTTGGTCCAGAGCTGACTGCGTGCGAAGGCTTTGGCCAAGAGGCGTCCCGTTTCCACGTGACGTTCCGGATCAAGCGTCGTCACGTAGTCATGCAGAACCGGCAATAGCAGGGGCAGCGTGCCCTGGGTCGCCAAACACTGATTCCAGGCAATCCGGACCGCATCGACGGAGTCGGCAGGTTTTTCTGTCTCGCCTTTGCCAAGGACATCGAACCCATGAATGCCCCGACGTCCAGGGTCGACAAAGAAATAGCCATGCAGCGTACAGCTGAAATCTTGATCGCCTCCGCAGAAGAGCGTCTCGGAGACGAGATCGTCCTCGAGTGGCAGGAAGACCGCCCAACGGATCGTCAGATGACCTCGTGATGCGACCGATGCAGGGGACGTGGTGAAGACGATCGTTGCATGTGGCTCGGCCTTCTCGCGCTCGGGCTCTGGCTCTGGATTACCGAGATCGTCGGTACGGTGGGTCTCCGGCCATTGGGGGCCGTGGTGTAAGGCTTTTAGCGCATCGAGCCAGTGATGGGTCTCGCGGCCATTGAAATGAGATTGAGCCTTCGTATCCCCCTTGGCTTGGATGTCGATGAGGCCCTTTAGGCTGTGCTCTCCCGAAGCTGTCGGACCGTGCAAGCGTTGAGCCGGATCCGTGATCTCGATATGGAAAGGTTGATAGCGATCCATGTTGATTGGCTGAAAGCTGACCTGCTCCACATGGCGCAACAACGGAAGCACGTCGGCAACCTGAATCGGCAGCCGTGGGTCTTGAAAGAATGACAGGGAGTCGTCTCCGTCACCTGGGAACTCCTGAACGATAACTCCGGTGACTTTGTCGCCTTCCCGCCGATGCACTTCCCGCCGCAAGGGTAGCCAGAGCACGAAGGACTGCTCTGATTGGGGGGTGGGAAGCCCCTTGATAATCGTCGCGAGCGCCTGACGCATTGCGTGCGCGTCTTCGGAGGACAATCGCTCCCAGCTTGGATGGATGGGCGCAAATTCCTCGCGCAAGCTCTCAGGAACACTCCAGGGATTGACAATGCGCGCAATCGGCCCGCGGTCGGCGATATGACCGAGGAAGAAGAAGGCTTCACAGAAATGGAAGACGCTCTTCATCCCCAGGCCGAACTTGCCAATGGCCGCTCGATCCGCAACCTTGTTGCTCAGGCCGTAGCTGCGAATGCCGCGGTCGTGCTTCGTCTCGAAACGGCCATTGTTGACGATGCACAGTGCGTCACCTTGGAGCAGTGGGTGTCGCGCCTCATTGAGCCCTGGAATCAGCGCGAAGACCACGTGCGTGGCCTCCGCATCATCGGCGTTTTGGATCAGCTCCTTGAGAACTGGAAATCCAGGTTTGTATCGATCTCCGAGATCGTTCCGTAACCGCTGAACCACTTCGAGCGGATTCTGGATGAAACCAGAATATTCTCCCATCCTCTTCTCCTTGAATTTTCCCTGCTCATACTCCGGACGACGACTGCCAGATCCGCTGTAGACTCGATCATCCATCGTTACAGGCGCAGCTGGTCAGCCGTCGAGATCAATCGGTGCTTTAATCTAAATTCAAGAGCAAAGTTTTTCCTCAATGAGGTCATGGATACTCTTGGAGTCGATACTTCCGTTCGCTTCGTCCTGGGTGATGATGAGTGTCCCGTTCTCTCCATCACCTTCATCACGGGGCCGAATCCCATGGTCTCTGTACCAAGCCAGCTTCTCTTCCCAGCGCCTGCGATAGCTCGGCACATGGAGCATGCCGCAATGCTCCCAGTAGAACGTCTCACCTGACTCCATGTCCTCAATCGTAAAGTCGGGATATTTCGTTTCACCATTGATTTTCAGAGGGCGCTCATAACGATAGTCGCAGCCTTTGGCGTGCAATGCATTCGCGATGATCACCTCGGACTTCGATCGCACCATTTCTCCACGCATCGTCCGGTGAATCAGGTTTTCCTCGAAGAATCGGCCCTCGATATCGATCGGTGATGGTGGGACGAAAAGATTGGTAAGGCGCCGGGCGGTCTCCGAGTGATCATCAGTAGAGAATTTTCGCAAATCGGTGCGTTGGCCCTGGTGTAGGATGATGACGCGGTTCTTCTGGCGGGTGAGCGCAGTGTAAAGCAGCTCGCGTGAGAGCAGTCGGCACGGGTTCGGAAGAACAAGAATGACCGTGCCGAACTCGCTACCCTGGGACTTGTGGACCGTTAGGGCGTAGGCGAGCTCGAGAATGGCGCTGCCTTCTTCGCCAAAGTCTTTTCCCGTGAAGCTGTACTTGAAGCCAGGCTGAGACGAGAGTTCCACCTCGAGCTTCCACCGCAGATCGGGTTGACCTCTTCTCCAATAGTAGCCAACGACCATGCCGATCTCACCGTTAGCGATGTAAGCGTCGTCCTTGTCTGGATAGACCTTGCGGTGGCGGTTCCAAGGCAACTTTGGATTGGTATTCACAAGGTTGATTACCTTGTCACCATAAACAATTTGCTCGCTTCCCATTGGCTTAGGGTACTTACGTTTCCATCCTTCCTGACGGCAAGCATGAATTGTTTCCTGTCGGAACTGTCTATGTATCAAGCGATTCAGTTCGGGAACTCCATGCGCACCTGAACGCACCGGGGAAAGGATCTGCCAGCCCTCTGCAATCTCTGCGGCGCCTTTCTGTTCGCCTCTGTGAGGATTGAAGAACCGAATTTCATTCCAGGGTGTTCCCCCGATCGTCTGATCGAATCCGGCAATATCCTCAGGGTTCGCCAGTGCGGCAATCTCCTCATCGTCTTCGTTTGTTCGCTTGAGCTCCTCTACCAGAACATCGATCAGTCGAGAGCGAATCTCGTCCGGGGTATCCCACTGCACAAAGCGCACATGCCGGCTCTGGCCAGTGCGGATCACCTTGTCGAATACATCGTCCTCGCCAGGCGCGATCGGCGATCCGCTGAACAATTCGGCGAGCTGGAGATCTTCGCGATCTTGACCACCCTGGCGGCACCGGACTGTCAGCTCGGTGTAGCCAGACCCAACACGCGGGAATCGCTCCGTCACGCCGTCGGGCGAGAGCCGGTTGATAATGTCGACGAAGGGGCGACCGGCACCGATCGGCGGAAGCTGGCGTGGATCACCAACCAGGATTAGGCGGTGCAGACCCTTGAATGCCTGGATGAGTGCGCCGAGCATCTCCTCCGTGAGCATCGAAGCCTCATCGATGATGACCGTGCACGCATCCGCATCGGGCGCTTTCTGGTCCGACAAGTGGTATCGCCCTGTCGTCGCGTCATAACGGTGCGGCGTCAAGAACTGAGCGATGGTCTTGCCCTTGAGATTGAGTGCCTGAGTCGATTGCTCGAGGCGCACACGCGCCTTTCCGGTCGGTGCGAGCAGTAGGATGCCTCCCTCTTCGATCTTGGGGTGCGAGCAGAGCACAGACAGCAGTGTGGTTTTGCCTGTGCCTGCCGGGCCAACCAGAACCGACAGCCGCGATTCGGCAAGCTCCTTTAGAGCCGCGCTCTTCTCTACCCGCGCACTTTCCTCGATCTCGTAATCATCATCTGTTTTGGCAGGCATATCGGGCAGACGTTGATCAAGCCGGGCCCTCCAGTCTGCATCGACGATATGGCGCTTGGCCTTGACACTGATACGCTTCTCCGCCGCATCGCGGATCGTCTTGCCTATCTCCGCGAGCCGGCCGAGTTGGAGGGCAGGGGCACTGTTCGCCATGGCCGTCGTGACGATGACATCGTCGAAGCTGTCTCGGGCCACTTCCATCAAGTCGCCGTCGACTTTGCAGCCGGGATCGAGCGTTAGATCACGGATTCCGAGGACGACCTGGGACTGAGGCAAGAGTGTGCTGCCGGCTGCTGCCGCGTCTTCGAGCACCTTTACCGTCAATGCCCGCACGCGACGCGCATCCGTTCCGGAATCCAATACCGTGGGCGCTGGTAATGGATGCTTCGTGCGAATCACTGCATCGGGGAAGACCCCGCGATCGACCGTCCAAACACTAACAGGGTCATGAGTGAGGCGTGTCAGCTCGTAGAGGAGATAGGGGTTCGCAAGAATTGCTTGGTCCGTCGTGTCGATGCCAGCTTTGGCGCGCTCCTCCTGGACGTAGAGCCTTTTTCCCTGTTCGCCCGTGATCTCGAAGCGGCTGATGAGCTTCAGCAGTGCCCGGCGATCCTCGGGCAGACGTGACCACTTGGCCGTCAGTGTCTTATCGATGCTCTTCGCGAGAGGTGTCGGTAAGATCTTGTCAGGATGAGTGAACATTTGGTCGACAAGGGGCCACGGGTCCGCGTTGTCGCCCGCCTTTTCGGCGAGTGCGCGAGCGGCAAAGGTGCCCAAGTCCAGACCAAAGGCCGTCAGCGCGGCGCCCAGCCCTGGACAGGGTCCGCGCGCCTTCCACAATTCCCCGAGCCGCGCGTCGATCCACTTGAGGCACTGTTCCCATGGGCCTTCCAGAGTACCTTTGGCTTTGCGCAGCGACTCCGCGCAGGCCAGCAAGGAAGCGATAGCCCCGTCGTGGCTCACCAACTGCGATGCATAGGAGAACTCAAGCAATCGGTCTGCTGGAGAGAGTGCGGCCAGCTCTGCTGCATCGAATTCAGAATCCTCGGCTGCCTTGGCAATCGCCGCGTGGTAGGGCAGGATGAAGCCGTCCTTGAAGTCGGGGCGGATCGAATGCTGGATCATCCGTTCCCAAACCATGGATCGCAGCTTGCCCGAAAGCGCCTTCGTCGAATAGGTATACTCCTGCAGTTCGCCGACATGCTGAACACGACCTATGCCAATTAGAATGCGGCTACTGGCCGAGTCCTCTACAAAGGGAGCTTGCTTGGCATAGAAGAAACAGAGTGATCGCTCTGGCTTGATGTGCCCGGCAAAGCCATCGAGGAGTGCCGTTTGGTTGCGGTGATCTTGCACCCACGGTGTCTCGAAGCCCAGGTCGGGCTCACGCTCTCCATGCACGTCAAGGTTGTGCTCCTGCGTATTGATTCCCATCGTCTCCCGCAGCATCCATTCGAACGGCATGACGGCAGCTGAATAGGCTGGATAGCGCAACGGTGTTGGCTTGAAGTGGCCATGGCTCGTTTCTGGCCCTCGGTTGTATGGATGGTTTACCGTTCGCTCGTATTCGAACGGGGCCATGAACCCAACCCGTTCCGCGACACAGACCGGCCACTGTGATGGCTCAAGTTCCTCCAGACTCTTACCTGATACCGCCTGCTCGGCTGTGTCATTGCGACTTTCGGCAATGCGCTTGAGCTTGAGACAGGCATCATTCAGATGTGGATTGGTACAGACTCGGCCGTCCCAGCCGGTGTCATGCCAAGGTACGCGGATGGAGATGTGTTTGAGCGGGTAGTCCATGGTCGTTGTTATTCCTCTCGGAGATCGCTTCACGGACCGGTAGGATCAATTGCTGACCGGTCCCATCCAGTCTGGGCTGTGGCTTAATCGCAGCCCATGCGTTTGCATTCGGTATCGAGCTCCACCATGTCGGTGTCGAGCCCCTCACGATACAGCCGAAACTGCGTCGCGGCTCGGACCTGGTCCACAGTCAGCGCAAGCTCGAAGGGGAAGAGTCCTGGATGAGTCAGCAACTGATCTAGCGGCAGGCACGCTTGCTCGGCATCGACGAGCAGCGCTTCGATGAGAATCAGCCCAATGTCCGAATCGATCCCCCTTGGGCCGGTCGGCCCGGCAAAGTACCCCGGTGTTGGCGTGTCCTGTAGGACATCCCACTGGACCATCGAGCGAACGATGCGCTGGACGGCGCGGAGCAGTGTGGAGCGCGCACCCCAGTGATCGGCGAGCCGACGTGACAGCACGGCCAGGGTGAAGCGGCCTTGCAGCTTCAAGAGCCGTCCCGCCGCCGAGGCGATGTCGGAAAAGATCGGATAGGTTCCGACCATCATCGCCCAGTGCAGGGCGAGCCGTTCCTCGGCTGTGCAGGTGGCGAGCCGCTCAATCGCACGCTGGCGCAGGTCGAGAGCGGACGGCGGCACCGCGCCCCAGATGTGGTTCAACACCGTGACCGTCTTCCCGCGCGCCGTGTTTGACGCGTCACCGCTGACGACGCCATCAAGGAAGGTCCAGAGAGATTCCCTCAGCGCATCGGGCGGCGCGCCGGCCGCCGCTTGGGCCGCGGCCGCATCGAGCCAGTCGAGATCGATCCGGCGGTCGAAACCGATGGTCGCGCGCCGGCTCATGACGCCTTCGTCAGCCTGACGAAGGGCACGATCACCTCTTCGAGCGCGATGCCGCCATGTCCAACGATCCGTTTCCCCTTGGGGATGAAGGCGCTCCTGCCTGCGGCCAGCAACGGCAGATAGTCATCGGGCAGGCCCAGCGATGGCCATGGATAGGTGTCAGGATATTCCTGGTGGATCTTCTCCCGTGTGAGCGGATGCGGGAAGACATGGACGCGCTCCCCGCGCTCGTCGGCGATAGCACCGACATTGGGTTTGCCCATGCCGACGCCTTCGATGTTGCCATGATCGGCTGTCAGGAAGAGTTCGAACCCGTGCGAAAGGAGATGACGCGCAAGGCCGCGGATGTGGCCCTGCCGAGCCCAATGGCGGACGGCGGCATGTAATCCGCCGGTTCCGGTCACAGTCCCGTGCATCATCTGGTCGACGGTGCCGACGACCACCCCGAGCACCTTGCAGTGTGGCTGCTCGGCAGCGTCCCGCACGCGCGCCGCGAACGCCGCGTCTGGCTCGTCCTTCTTCTGGCACACATAGTCGACCTCCGGCCCACGCAATCCCTGATCGGCCCAGACCCGAGCCCAGTGCTGAGGCTCTTTCTGCGTGGTTCCGATCGATTGTGCGTAGAAGTCGGGTGGCTCGCCCGCGAAGATCGACTGGCGGGACACCGTCGTCAGGGTCGGCACCCAGGCAAAGACCTGCGACTCCTGGCAGACCAGATCCTGCAGTGACTCCCTGACCACGAGCCATTGGTCGAGTGCCAGGCCGTCGACGACCAGCAACGCCAGCTTGGCCGTGGCCGATCGGTTGCGCTGGTAGCCCAGATAGCGGACGACCTTGTCCAGGGTCGTGGGCCAGGGGAGATGCGGGAGGCTGTGGAGCGCGGCATAGCGGATCTGCATCCAGCTTGCGAAGCCCGCCTCGATGTCGGTGTGCAGCGAAGCCATCCGCTCGGTCAGCTCGGCATCCGCGTCGCCGTCGATCCGCCACCGCAGGCTCAGCGCCTCGGCCCAGCGCCACGCAAACCGAGACCAGGTCGGGTGATCGGCCACGGCATCCGGCAGGTCCGCGGTCAGCGCATCGAGCAGCCGCTCAAGTCGCACGCGACCATCTACGGCGTGATCTCCCGCCACGCCGACCCGATACCAGGTCCCTTCAACCGCATGCGGCGCGATGGCCGTGCTCGGCGGCAGCAACCCGTCGGTGAACAGACGCTCGACGTAGACGCGGACATCATCATGATCGAAGGGAAGCTCCAGCGGTCCCGGAATGGTGGGTGCCGGTAACGCCTGGTCGTGAACCGCGTCGCCGCCACGCGTCAGCAGGAAATGGGACCAGCGTTCGCCGAGAAAGGCGAGAAAATCCTCGCGCCGTGACACGATCCGAGCGAGCGGCCACCGAGGCCAATCACCCTGCATCTCCAGGTGCTCGACGAGATGGCGGTCGAGCGCGGGCGGGAAGGAACTCGGGCGATCATGTCGCCGCAGCAGCAGGTTCAGCAGATCGGCCGGCGTCTTGATCAGCTCGGGCGCGATGCCGAAGACATGACGCAGCACGAAGTCGCGAGTGGCATGGGTTCCGAGTGGATCTGGCCTGGTCTGCTCGACCGCCTGCGCGAGCCTGTCGAAATGGATGGGATCGAGATCCGCGACGACCGCCGAGGCAAGCATCGGAAACAGCTCGGGCAGACTGAAGGATAAGACCCGCCCGCCGATCCAAGCTTCCTCCAGCACATCATGCGGGATCCGGTTGAGATCACCGTGCCCAGCTCGCAGCACCAGCACCAGATGCGTGGGCTCGCGGCGATCCCAATGCCGACGAAAACGGCGCTCATAGGCGAATCGAAAGGCGACTGGATCCTCGAACGACAGGAGAGCGAAACCACTCTCGGCCAGCCGCTGAACCACTCCTGGCTCGGTCAGCAGGGCGTCCGGATCGCTGACGACGGTCAGCCGACTCGCCGCCGCGCTGGCCGGGCTGAAATGGCGCAGGATGGCGGCGCGCCAACCGCCACTGGACTGGTCGTTCATCCCGCCTCCCCAGCAGCGACGATCGCGACGAGCAGCAATGGGCTCAGCTCAGCCAACGCCTGCTCGCGCCGCGCCAGGTCCGCACGCCAGTCGGCTTCCTCCCGTTCCAGCTGCGTGCGGCGATGGTTTCTCACCTGCGGCAAGCCGATCCGTTCGAGTCCCCGCTGGCGGGCGGCGAACGCCAGTTCCATTTTGCGACGCTCCTGGCCGATGCGCTCCCAATGCCGCTGGGTCAGCTCACGGAAGAGGACTTCACCCTGCGTCTCGGCGACTGCCCGCGAGCGCTCGAAGGCCTCCTGGGTTGCCGTCGCTGTCTCAACCCGATCAGGGCATCGGGTCACGCCATCGGCGAGTTCGACCAGCCGATCCCAGATGACCCGTGCTGTGGGGGCGAGCGCCTGTCCTTGGCGCGAGACGAATACGGGCAGGACACGCTGCTCGCGCCCCGAACTGGTCTGGAGACCGATCCGCCATAGCGACCAGACCCCCGTTACCTTTTCGGAGACACCAGGGACAATCAGCGCGGCCACGGGCAGCCCCGGCGCATAGGGCGGGAGACGGGTCGTGAGGCCCCGGACACGGGCATCCTCAATGGTGAGCAGGGTCAGCCCCGTCTCCCCGGCCGCAGTCCGGCTGAACGACACCGCCGTTGCTTGATGGCCATCGGGCCAGACCAGATCGTAGCGGTCCCGTCCCCGGACCTGCGCACGGGCGCCATGCTCGGCCTGGCTGCGCAGCCACGACAACGTCATGCGCTCGGTCCAGAAGGGCATCTGATGTCCGGCGACCCGCTGCGCGGCGGAGGGATCAAGCGGCTCGTCGACCCGATAGAGACCCACGCCATCGCGCACCGCCTGCGCCCTGGCGCGGATCGACTCCGCCAGCGCCTCGGCACGCGCCTCGGCCTCGGCCGGCGCGAGCACGGCGCCGACATAGAGCTGCTCGAAGTCGAAATCCCCTTCCTCGGAGTCCAGCACATCGGCGAGCTTGTCGACGCCGAACTCCTCCAGGATGCGTTGCAGCTTTTCCTCCAGCACCTCCCGCACCCGCAGTTCGACCGTGTCCTCCAGCGCGAAGTTGAGCGCCCGCACGACCTGCTTCTGACCGATACGGTCGACCCGGCCGATGCGCTGCTCGATCTTCATCGGGTTCCACGGCAAGTCGTAGTTCACCACGACATGGCAGAACTGAAGATTCAGACCCTCGCCGCCGGCATCGGTCGAGATCAGGATCTGGGCCGCGCCGGCGAACGCCTGCTGTACGCCCTGACGGGTCTCCAGATCCATTGAGCCGTTCAGGGTTGTGACCGGGTAACCGCGCTGGCTCAGATAATCGGCCAGCATGGCCTGGGTCGGCACGAACTCGGTGAAGACCAGCACCTTGAGCACCGGGTCGTTCTCTTCCCGCTGCAAGCGCTGAATCCAGCCCAGCAAGGCTTCGGCCTTGCCGTCCGTGGTGCGCGCCTCGCAGCGGCGCGCCGCCGAAAGCAACAGCTCGACCTCGGCGCGCTCGTTCTTCAGCCCTTTGAGTCGCGTCTTGAGCAAGGCGTCCATCTGTGCCTGACCGTCGAGTTCCACCCAGTCCTCGCCCACGTCTTCCGCGAACAGCGACAACTGACCCATGGGCAGATCCAGCACCGCGAGCCGCCGCTCCAAGGCGGTGCGGATTGCCGCCGTGCTTGAGGTCACCAGGCGCTGCATCAGGATCATCAGGAAGCCGACCGCCGTCTTCTTGTCGGCCAGCGCCCGGTTGTAACCCTCCCGCACGTAGTCGGTGACCGCCTCGTACAGGAGGCGCTGCTCGCGCCGCGCGTCATCCCAGGCGACCGGAACGATCTGGGTGAAGCGCGGCTTGAACAGCGGCTGGCCCTCGGGGTCGATGGCTCGCCGCTTCTCGGTGCGGATCACATAGGGGGCGATATTCTCGCGGGTAACCGATGCCTCGTCGGGCAGGGCGTCGGCGTCGAGAAAGCCCACCAGCCGGCGGAAGGCATCGGTCTTGCCCTGATGCGGCGTGGCCGAGAGCAGCAACAGATAGGGCGACGCCAGCGCCAGCGCCTCGCCGAGCCGAAAGCGCGCCACCTGTTCGGAACTGCCGCCAAGTCGGTGTGCCTCGTCAATGATGACCAGATCCCAACCGGCCGACACCAGATCCTCGAAACGCTCCCGGTTGAAGCGCGCCACCTGCTCATGGGTCCAGCCCCGGCGCGTCTCCAGGGGTTTCACGGAGTCCAGCGGACAGACGACCTGATCGTGGAGACGCCAGAGGTTGTCGGTCTCATCGACCGCCGCCAACTGGCGCCAGGCGGGAAAATGTCCGGGCTGGACCAGGCGGAAGTCTTCATTGAAGTGTGTCCGCATCTCGCTCACCCACTGGCTCGTCAATCCGGTCGGCGCGACTACCAGGATCCGTTTGGCGAGTCCGCGCACCTTCAGCTCGCGCAGGATCAGACCCGCCTCAATGGTCTTGCCAAGGCCCACCTCGTCGGCGAGCAGATAGCGGACGCGATCGCCGGACATGGCACGCTGCAAGGCGTGGAGCTGATGCGGCAGGGGGATCACCGAGCCTTCGAGCGGCGCGATCAGGACATCGCGCTCCAGCGCATCCAGGATGCGAGCGGCGGCACTGACGTAGCAGAGCTGGTCGAGCGTGGGTGGTGCCGCATTCGCCAAGGGGCGGAGTCGGTTCAGCGGCAGCCGGACGACGGCATCGCGCCGGGCGAGCCAGACTTGGGCGGTCCGCTCACCCCAGAGCGAGTCGATCCCGATGATCCGGCAGGGCTCATCGTGGTCGAGGCTGTAGAACCAATCCCCGGTTTGTGGCATGTCAATCAATTAGGATGTTAGCAAGGATTCTCCCTTAACCCTGATTCTTCCTGAGGGGCTTTGGCAAAAATTTATCGATTTCTTCGTCTGTGAACGTCATCTCTTCCATACACTTCAGGGCATCAGATGCCTCCTTGTATCCTCTCGATAGGGTGCGAGGAGAGCCCTTGTATATTTTGTGCAGTTCCCCATGCAATTTGTCCCGAGATGCTCTCAGGTCGTCGATGCCGATAACGCCGGCGCGAATGTCAGTTAATAACGAAAGATATTTTTCACGGATATTCCATATGGACGAAGCCGCGTCTGCATGTTTCTGTGAAATTGCTCCAAGATCGTACTTCTTGGTATACATAGTTAGGGCTAATGAGACTACAGAAACGATTGCGGCAAATATTCCGGCTATTTCAGCTATATCAACCACGAATTCAATGTTTTCCATTTCTAATTTAATCCTAAATATCTCGCTCTTTGCAAATACAGCTGTCAATATCCCAGATGTAGTCATTGCGGTTAAAATAATCTGTGAAAGCCTGATTCTATTATTCTTGACATTTAAGATGTCCGCGCATTTCTCTTGTGTTTTATGTGTATATACGACGCGCCCATAACATTCCCGAATTTGAGATTCATAGATCTCCAGCTGTGATGGTGCTGCCTTCGGATTTGTTTCCATATTCAATTCACTCAATGGGGACGTCAATTTCAGCCTTGGCGGTCACGACGCCATTTTGAACAGCGTAGCACTCAACGAGATGGTCACCACGAAATTTTGTATGCTCTTCTCTCTTTTCATGCCCTGAGTCCGGAATTATCTGCCCACGAACTTCATCGCGTTTTTTCGCTTCTTCGCCGCGATTCAAAACTTTCCAGTAGAGCTTATACTCTCCCGGAATGTCGTGTTTCGTCACGGAGAATGTCAATTTTTTACTTGGCTTGAGTCTTAAGCGATGGCGAAGCATTTCAGAAAGAGTATGTTCTCTAAAACCATCCTGAAGCACATCACAATCGATCGTCAGGTTATGGCGTATGTCAATCGGAAAAAGATCTTCAATGAATTCTTCTGTTTCGTGAAACGTTTTGGTTGCGGATTGCGCTGATTCTGTAGTGGTCGCACCTGCTGGAAATGGACGTCCGTACACTTTTTTCCACTTTTTGTTCGCCGATGCCGATCCTTCTGAATCAATAGCGTCTAAGCATAATTCGTATGCCTTTTTCGCTTTACGCTGGAATTTTTTCTTGACCTTGACTCTTTGACCACTACCCAGCGCAGCGTAATAATCCTGGTCAGGCTGATTCGCCAAAAACAAAAAGAAATCCCTGCTCATCCAATCATAGTAACCATGACTTTTGTTATCATATTCCGCTGTTGATCTCAAGAAATTGTAGGCTAACGTATCTATCAAAAGGCCACCCATTCCTACGCCGTGCTTGTTCTTCCAGGCTCTAGCCATCTTGCATAATCGTCTAAGATTGTTGTTCTTCTCCTCGTTAAACTCCCTCATGGCGTCCAGTTCTTCACAAGGTTTTGTGATTTTCCAGCTACCACCATTGTAGGTGTCGGGATACTTGAAACTGCCGTCATCTTGTTTGAATACTGGCTGCACTTCGACATGGAAATTCGCATAAAGCACTCTGACGACAAGGCGGTCCACGTATATTGTCGTTCTTGGGTATCGACGCTTAATCGCGTCTTTTGTTTCAGTCAGAAGTCTCGATTGCCCGTCATTCTTATATTGATCCCATTGGGAACCTGGCATGATGTACAGCATATCCAGGTCGGATATCCCTTTGATAGCCGTTCGACGGCCATAAGATCCAACTTGTAGACTATTGGCGGTCTTGGAATCCGTGTCGCGAAAGTACTTATTCAGGCTCGCGGTAATCTCTTGGTATCGATTGCTGAGTTCCTGTTGATTATCGAGCGCCAAGTTGCCAAGAAATTCCCGAAACATTTCCGATACTGTCAATTGTCAACGCTCCTGCTTAATGGTGCTGTGGCATATGCGCACAACATAAAAAAATTCTATTTATAAGTTGCTTCCGCCGCGTGTCCGCGCATTGTCGTAATACATCAACAGCTTCTCGTCTTCCTGCAAGACCGCATCCGGTAGCTTGTCCCCGATCGTGACGATGGTGGCGTAGTCGCGCTCCTGCCAGCAGGCTTTGAAGCCGGCGCGAATGGCTTCGGTGCGGAAGAGCTTCAGTTTGCGCTGGGTGCTGGACTTGTAGTCCTCGAACTCCTTGAGGAGCGCGCGTTCGCGCAGTTGCTCGCGTTCGGCCTGCTTGGTCGGGTCCGGCACATACCAGCGGTCGCGGGCCTTCTCCATCAGGCGCGGATCCTCTTTCTCCAGGTTGCGCAGTTCCTTGAAGTTGGACGAGAGGTAAGCGTGGATCTGGCTCGGGACCGGGCCGCGGCCGTCGTAGTGGAGAAACCCCTGTTCGAGGAGCGTCTTCAGTTCGACCGTCTGCTCGTGCTTGGCCCAGGCTTGCAGCTCGCGCATGAACTGCGGCTGGAGATCCTGGAAACTTTGCGGCTTGTCCTGGAGTTGCTGGCGCACCCACTGGATGGCGCTGGCCTCGTCGCTGACGAAGAGACTGAGCTGACGGAGTTCGCCGACACTGGTGCGCTTGCGGTCGTACTCGACGACCTGCTCGGGCAGGAACCACATGCCGTCGCGTTCGGATAAGCGCTGCGGGAGTCCCTGCAGGAACTCGGGGCCGGAGAGCGGCACGCTGATGCCGCGCTGGACGTGGAAGGCCGTCATGCGGTCCAGCAGCATCTGCGCCGTGCGCTCCGCGACGATCTCGCCCGCGCCGGGGCGACCGACGACGATGGGGACGTTGCCAAGGTGCTCATTCACGAAGGCCCAGGCCGCTTCCGGGGTGGTCTGACCCAGCTCGAAGCGCTGCGTGAGCGCCTCGGTGGGTTTGTAGGCCGAGATGACCAGATCCTGCTTGACCGCCGAGCTGGTCACCTGTCGATAGGAGCCTTGTTGTTTGTCGAGGGTCCGCACATCGGCGATGACAAAACCGGCGACGCCCATCGCCTCCTGGATGGCGCGCCAGATGGCGTTGCTGGAGTTGCTGAAGACCACCGTCATCCAGCGGCCGGGCTTGAGCACCCGGTGATACTCCGCGAAGCAGCCGCGCATCAGGGCATGGTAGTCCTGGACATCCTTCTTTTTGGCCTGGTCGACGATGGCCTCGTTGGCCGGGCTGGTCTGTACGCCATGCCAGGATTCGACCAGAAAATTCAGGTCGGCGTAGTAGATGTTCTCTCCGAAGGGCGGGTCGGTGAAGATATAGTCGATGGAGTTTGGCCCGATGGGCAGTAACGCGCAGTCACCGGTGGAGATCATCGTTGAGTCGGAGCGATGCCCAAGCTTCGCCATTGCGCTGGATATTCGCTTACCGCGCGCTGCTAGGGCATATGATGGTGAAATCTCACAATGAATCGAGGGAATGTAGTAAACGCCGTTCAGGAACTTATTAACTTGCTTAAAGCCCTGCGGTTGAAACCGATTCAGAAGCGCCATCGTCCAGATGGACTGCTCCGCAAGAAATACGACCATTCGTCGAAGACGTAGATCCTTTATTGTTTGTGCCTTGCGCCATAGATGCGCAATGCTGTGTGCGGCTCGTGGTAAAAAAAAGTGGTGCACATGAGTGACGCCTGCTGCATCCATTCGAGCACGTTCGTGCGTCATGTGCATGTATGGAAGCGGTGTGGTGGGCACTTCGGCTGGAAGGGATAACTGCTCGATTTTCGACAGCAGCGCAAGATCTTCCTCCGTGATCGGTCTTTCGTATGTTACGGAACCGAGCTTGTAGTTGACAGAGATTGGCAGGCGCTTCGGATGCTTATGGCTTTCACCAGTTGCCGTATCAAAAACAGTAACGTAGAAGCGGTTGAGATTCTTTTTCGTTAGTTCTGCCGCACAGTGAGGGCAAGAAAATTCCTTCCGAGGACCAGTGCTTTTCTCGTCTGATGCTTCGGCAAGGAAGTTCACCTCGCCGGCGCACTCGGGGCAGGAGAAAACCTCGCTCCAGATAGTGTAATTGAGTCGTCCTTTAGCCTTGCCATCAGTGTGCAGCACCTCATACATCCAACCGAGATCCTGCTCTACCTCATCTAAGATGCGCGCAGCTTCCCGCTCGAACTGGCTTGCATTAAATGGCAGGTTGAATCCGGCGGAGATGAAGGTTGCCGCTGGCCCAAGGTCATTGAGGATGGCCCGGCGCCCGCCCCACTCGGGGGCGTCATGACCTGCGGCCTTCCATTCGCTCTGGAGTTTCTCCCGGTAGTCGCTCGGGGCCATTCCGCACCACTGTGCGGCGAGTCCAGTCATCCCTGAGCCGCAGAAACCATCCAGTACCACATCGCCAGGTCGTGTGTAATGCAAGATCGACGGGACGATGGCTAGGTAGGGAACTTTGGTGTGATAACTGTGAAGCTGAAACAGCTGATCGGTCTTGCCTACGCTGACATCGACCGCGAAGGGCTCGCGCTCGTAGTGTTCCTCGGGATCGTAGGGCTTGCCGTGGAGCCGCGCGAAGTCGGCGAGAAAGGGGTTCGGGCAGGCGGTGTAATAGGGTGGATCGGACATCCGCAGGATGGCCTCGTCCTCGCCCTGCGGGAAACCCGGCGTCGCTCGGAATGCGGGATCCTGGAGCCGCTCGCGCAACCGCTCGGTAAAGTACGCCCGCCGCGCCGCGTCGTTCTCGAAGGTCATCCCCAGGCAGTCGACGGGGCCGCTCTCGGTCTGCGTCGTGTCATTCAGGGCAAGCTGGACTTGGGGATCCTGGGCGAGGTTGGCGGTCATAAGCGTACTCCGGGCAGGGTCGCGAGCAGGGTGCGTCCTGCGTCGGTGAGGCGGTATCGCTGGCGCGAGCTATTGGGTTTGTCGGGAATGGTCATCTCCACGAGCCCGGCGTCGAGCGCGGGGGCGAGGTACTCGCGGCTGAAGTGCATGCGGTCGGTGAGTTCCAGCGCTTCCATCAAGGCGGCGCGAGGCATGTCGCCCTGGAAGCTGCCGAGCAGTCTTGCGACTTGCGGGGTGACTTGATGGGTCACTTGCGGGGTGACTTGCTCAGCGGCTTGCCTGGACGGAGGCTCGGAGTCCGCGATCGCGTCCATGCCCTAGGGGTGTTTCTCAAAACTACTTAGATCCAGATTTGTAAGAAGTTCAAGAATTTGGTTGCAATTTGAGAATATTGATTCTTTTTGCGACTCCAAGTCTGAAACAATTCCTGTTAATATTCCGATGGATATTGAGAGTTCATCCGCATCATCGCCACCCTCTAGAATTTCGATTTCGATTTTCAAGGGTTCTAAGACTTCAAGAGTATTGTCTGACTCGAATATTGCATTTGTCATGTCATCAATGCATTCTTCAATAATTTCAACTGGGGTTTTGTATTCTTCGGAATCATAATCATTGTTTGAAAAGTACTCATCAGTTATTTCAGCAAGGTCTTCTAACTGATCGATGCAATCTCCAATTTCATCAAACCACTCAAAGTGGTCGAGTTCTATTTTTATATCTATAACATCAAAAAATCTCTCAAATGCATTCATGTCGTTTGTTGTTTTATTTAGTAATTCTTTTAGATGGCTTATAAAAATATTCATTATTATTTCGTTCCGAAATTTAACCCGCGTTCAGGGTGATATGCGTATTTTCCATTGCAATCAGCTTCCGATGAACTAACGAACATCGGTGCTGATGCGGTTTGGTTTTGTATGTTGACGATATGCTGCGCGATCCGCATATACTTCGATGACTCGTCCACCGGCTCGATACGGTCATTGACAGGCAAGTGATCGACCATCTGCCGGGTGTCCTGATCGAGCGTCATCGATCGTGCAGAGCGGTCAGCGCATCGGGGTTGGCCGCGACAATCCGCAGCAGCGCCCGGGCCGGACCCGCTGGACGCACACGGCGCTGCTCCCAGTTCTGTAGGGTCTTGGGCTTGACGCCAATCAGATAGGCAAAACGGGTCTGGCTGAGCCCCGTGCGCTCACGGATCGCCTTGACATCGGGGTCCGGAAACTCTCGGACGCGTACCCCCGGCACGGCTTCGCCACGCAGGTGCCGCCCCATATCGCGCACACTCTCCAGCAATTCGTCGAACTCGTTGTCATTCATGCTGAATCTCCAGGGCGATCGTCTCGGCTAAACGTTGCAGTTGATCCTTGGTCAGATCCGATGCCTTGTTCTTGGCATAGGCGTAGACCAGATAGCATCGTTCCTTGGTCACCCAGTGGTAATAGATCACGCGCGCGCCGCCGCGCTTGCCTCGTCCCGGCAGCGGCACACGTAGCTTCCGCAGGCCGCGACCACCAGGGATCAAGTCCCCGACAGCCGGCTGTTCGAGGATCGTGCCTTGCAGATCGGCGATGTCCTCATCCGAAAACAGCTCGCTGGCGCAACGGACGAAGATTGGTAGTTCAATGAAGATCATCGCCGCATGATTGTACGCTAGAAGCGGAGTTTGTAGCCAATACCTGATCAGGTTTTCGAGGGATCCTTCTCGATCACGAAGCGCACCCGCGCCACATCCTTGCCCTTGGTCAGCTCGGCGACAAAACCCTCGAAGCGCTGCTTGATCTCAGCCACCGTGCAGGGCGCGCCGCCATCGGTGAGCGCCGAGAGCAGCCGGGGCTCGGTGAGGACGACGCGCTCCAGCCCGCTCAGGATCTCCTGCAGGGCCTTGACGAAGGCGGGACCGAGCGGGTCCGCGAGCTGTCCGCTGGCGAGGAACGCCTGCACCGCCGCGCGGCCTTCGGGGCTACTGGCCAGCTCGATGTTGTTGGCGACGGTCGGATCCTGCAGGTTGGCGAGCAGGGTCTTCGTCCAGCTCCGCACCAGATCGTCGAGCGCGGTATCGAGTTGGGAGATCCGGTCGCCGGCCGTGGTCCCCGACAACGGCTCCTCGACCGGACGGAAGGTGCAGTGGGGACAGACGGCGTCCGTGTCCAGCTCCTGCTTGGTGAGACTGAAACAGGTCTTCAGACCGAAGAGGCTGTTTTGATAATCCTTGAGCTGCTGGGCCGGCATCATCTCGACGGTCGCAATCTGTTGCAATTGCTTGAGCCGAGGATCCTGCCCGAGGCGGGCCTTGCGCTGATCGTCGGTCGCGCCGAGACGCAGCCGGGCGTGACGGTCGAGATAGATGTCCTGGTAGGCGGTCTTGAGCTGAGCGAGCGTCTGGCCGAGTGTGCGCTGAAAGCTCGGGTCGGCGCGGTGCTTGGGACTGGTGATCTTCGCCATCAGCTCGCCGCGCCGCTCGCGCATCCGGTCGATCCAGGGGTGACCGGCCTCGAGCACCGCTTCCGCCTTGCCGAGATAGGCGGTGGCGGGGCCGACCTGCGCCACGAGCTGAAGCAGTTCCTCGACCTCGCGCACGCACGCGAGACCCGACTGCTGGGCCTGGATCACCGTCGCGTCATGCGGAAAGCTCTTGAGCTTGCCGGCGGTATTGAAGGACTGAAGCGATTCGAGGAAACGCTTCAGTTCGCCGAGGCGCTGGCGCCATTCGGTCTGCTCCGGCTCGGACAGGATGGGCTTGCCCCAGAGCGCCAGGTCGGCGAGATGCGCCTGGGCCACCACGGCCTTGTTGACCCACTCAGCGACTTTCCCCTGGATCTGGGTGACGGCCTCGTCACGTTTCGCCGAGTTGACGATCAGACCCTTGGGGACGCCGAGCAGGTCGCACAACTCCTGCAGCGCCCCGAGCGGCAGGTCGCGGGGGCGCTCGACCTGCTTGAACTGCGCGAGATCGCCGATCGGGAGCTTGGCGAATTGGTCGATGGCACCTGCGTCGATCTTCTTGCCGGTGATGCCGAGCACCAGATCGCCGCTGTGGACGAGTCCCGCCAGGACCACCGCGAGTAGCTCGGGCTCCAGCCGGAAGCGCGTCCAGTACTCGACCCCCGCCTGCTCCTGAACCAGCTCGGAGCGGTTCAGCACCTGACCCTCGCCCTTGGTTCCGAGCTGCTGGATGATGGACTTGGCGTAGCGCGACTTGCGCGGACGCAGTTGGTCGCCGTCGAGCATCTCCAGGGCATCGAGCATCGCCGTGCCGAGCTGGCTCTTGACGCCGCCGGCGATCCAACGCAGCCCGTCTTGGGCCGCCTGCGCGCGGTTCGCGCGCGTGATCGACGTGCTGAAGACCGGGTAGTCGGGCGCGGTGTCGTGGAAGTGAACCGAGAGCGAGACCGCGGCCGCCACGTCGAGATAGTCGCGCACGCCGCCGCGCGCCGGGGTCCGCGCAAACAGCGATTGCAACAGCAGGCCGAGGAGCTGCGGCTTGCCCTGATAGGTGACCTCGAAGGCCGTCGTCAGCTTCTCCTCCAGCCAGCGTTGCAGCGTGCGCAGGTGCTCGACGGCCTTGTCGTCGTAGGTCTTCTTGTTGCCGCCGGACGCGGTGAGCGCCTGTTCGCGGGCGCCGGCGTAGAGCCGGAGCGCACGGTCGAAATCCTCATCGCGCTGCGTGAGCCGGAAGAAGACTTCGTCCGCCTTGCGCTCGTCTTTGAAATAGGGCGGCTCGAACGGCTGGATGAAGTAGAGATAGAAATCGCGCGGCGGCTGCGCCGTGGAGCGTTCGTTCGGTGCGCCGAAGAAGAGGTAACCACTGCGCCCGGTCTGGCGCTCGCGCCACTCCAGCTCGTGCTCCCAGATGCGATAACCGGCGACATGAGCAGGTGCCTCGGGGTCTTCGAGCACCACCCGCCGCAAACCGTCGAAGTAATAGCGGTCGAGCTGCGCGTCGCTCAGGGTGTCGGCGCGCCGGGCGATCAGCGAGTCGAAGTCGATGTCCTTCTTGAGGTCCAGATAATACTGGCCATTCTCACGATTGAACGAGAGGAACTGACCGCTCACGGTCTTGAGGATCTCGCCCAGGACCGTCTCGACCGTGGTCTTGAGGAAGTCCGCGGCTCGTTCTGGTACAGGCAGAATGAGGCAGAGATCGTCACGCAGTTCCTCGACCGTGACCCCGATGGGCGCAAAAATATCGCTGGTCGTCAGCCGATGGACCGCAAGCGCGTGGATGATCCGCAGTGCCGCGGGCCGATACGAGGGGCGGGTGAAGGCTTGCTGAATCCGGGCTTCGAGGACATCGGCCTTCTCGATGACGTCGCGGATCTCGGGGATCGAGCGGAACGACGGATTGTCCTTGAGGTTCTGCCAGTAGGCATCATAGGCGATGAGGCCGGGTTCGTCGGTCGGCACCGCCTCGGCGAGCAGACGGCGAATGGCGGCGCTCAGGGTCTTGAGCACCTCACGTTTTTCCGCGACATAGACGCGCTCGAAGGTGTCGAGATAGGCCGGGTGGACCGGAAACAGGCGGACGAACTCGTCCATCCGCTCGTTCATCGCGCCGTAGAGCGGCGCGAATGGCGTCAGGTGCTCGCGCACCAGTGCCTGCTGCCTGGCGTCTTTCTTCAGGAGCCGTTCGGCGACGACGTGGGCGACATCCTCACGGGCGATGCGCATCTGCTCGAAACGATCCTTGACGCGACGCAGACTGTCGGCGGCGAACTGAAAGCGCGGGTTATCGAACAGGCTCTCCTGCACGCCGGCGATGAAGCGAAAACGTGAGCCTTTGCAGAATTCGCCGACGGCCCTGAGAAAATTCAGGTTGCGCATCAGTTCCTGCTCGTTGTTCGCGCGGAGATAATCCAGCAGCTCGTCGAGGACGAAGAGCAGGCCCTGGTCCGGGAAGCGGTTCGTGAAGGCCGCCATCATGTCGGCAAACACGTCCTTGTGGTTCTTGATCGCCTCCTCGGGCGGAACCTCGAAGTCGACATCCTGCTCGGCGAGCTGATCCTGAAGCGTCTCCATGACGAACTGGCGCAGCGGCATGGACGAGTTGATCTCGGCACGAATGACAACGAACCGTCCGGCAATCGGGGCCGCCTTGCCAGCGACCTTCGGGTGCGTGACCAGGCCCGCCAAGTCGCCATGTTCGGCGATCGCAGAGATCACGGCCTGCAGGTGCGATTTACCGGTCCCATAGTTGCCGATGACCATGAGGCCCTTGTTGTCGGCCGGGGTCTCGAACTGGAGTTGCGGGAAGACGACGTCGATGAGCTGCTCGCTCATGCGATCGGAGATGACAAAGGTCTCGACCAGGCGTCGCGCGCTGTCGACACGGTCGGCCTCGCGGAGCTGGACCACCGTTTCGATGGGATCGAACTGGATGAGATCGCCGTAATTCATGCCGTGTTATCCGTGGCTGTGGAGGGGATGCCGCCCAGCGCATCGCTCGCGGGCGTCGCAACGATGCGCGCTTGCGGATCGTCGAAGCGGCGATACTCGGGATGATCGGGGCTAGCGTAGATGAGCGAGCGACCGTGGTAGACGCCACGCCAGGTCGAGACGAGTGTGCGGTTGCGCGAGAGGCTCTGCAGCAGACGCAATGGATCCTGTTGCAAATCGGGGTGGAAGAGCATCTCGATGTTGTCGAATAAAACGACATCGCCAGCCTGCTCGGCCAGGATGTCGCCCAGGATGCGCGCGACCCGTAGGGCACGCTGACGCACGGTCAGGTCGAGCAGGCGCTCGGCCAGTGCCAGGTTGAGGTTGACGATGGGCCAGTCATGCTTGGCCGCGAGATCGCGCAACGCGGTGGTCTTGCCGCGACGATGAGGTCCGACGACGAGGATCAGCCGGTGATAGAGCGGCGGTGCCTGCTCGATGTGCTTGGCAATTTCATCTGAGAGAGAGCGCATTCGCTGATTTCCGGGAAAGACTTGACCGATTTTCCGTTCGCCCTGAGCGGTGAGCTTGTCGAACAGTCGCGTTCCGCTGTGATCCATATTCCCGTCTCATCTCATCTCATCTCAACCGAAGCAGAATAACACTCTCGGGAATCTTTCCGCATATCCTGTCGCCGAGCAGGCCGCTGTGAGAGCGGCCGCCACGCTCGCCTGTTTAGGTGTGTTTGGGCGTGTCCGCCGACGCCTGACCACCCTTCGCGCGTCGCCGCTCGCCACTACCGGTGCGCCCCTTGGTCTGGCTGGTGGCGGCGTAGTACCGCTCCTTGGCCTCGCGCGGCGCGAGCGGTGCCGCATGCACCTCGGAGTCGCTCGTCAGACTCTGGACAATGCCATTCAGCTCGGCGTCGTCGCCCGCGTAACCCCGAATCCGACGGGCCACGGCCTTGAGTCGCTGCTGAGCCTGCGCGAGGTCACCCTGACGATTGGCCAGCGCCGCATCGCGCCGGGCGAGGTTGGCATGATAGGCGGCAACCAGGCGATCCACATCGCGGTTGCGGGGTTGACGGTCGTTGGCGCTGTGCCTGGCCCAGGTCCAGTGCAGGCTGGCGCTGGCCAGATCCTGCCCCGAGGCATCGGTGACGCGCACTCGCAGCGGACAGGTGGCATCTGCTTCGCCGGCCGGGAAGGTCACCGCCAGCAACAGATCCTGTTCCTGTTCGCTGACGAGATCGCCGAGCCAGACGCTCAGGGCGCGCCCGTCCGTTTCCTGGCGCCACGGACCCAGCGCCTTCACCGTCAGATCGGACTCCCAGTGCAGCCAGACCCGCGCCTCGGCACAGACCACCGCCAGGGCATCGCCCAACTCGCGGGTGAGGATCGGACCGATGCGTTCGGCGTCGGCGAGGTCATGGAAGACCCCGCCGCCCGCATCGGCCAGCGTGCCGAGCAGCGCCTCGTCGAAATCGTCGCCGACGCCGAAGGTGTGGGTCACCACCCCGAGTTGCCGCAGGGCGCCGGCATGGGTCGCCAGTTCCGTCGCCTCGGTGATGCCAGCATTGGCCAGCCCATCGGTGAGCAGGAAACAGCGGCGCAGCCGTTCCTCCGGGGACGTCTGCCCGATCAGACCGCAGCCGGTCAGCCAGCCCTCGCTGAGGTTGGTGGTGCCGCGCGGACCGATGGCGGCCAGCGCGCGCTGCGCCTGCGCGCGGGCGCCGGCGTCAATGGCACGCAGTTCCAGCAGGGTATCGATGTGATCGTCATAGACCACGAGGGCAGCCCGGTCGCGGGCGTCGAGGCGCTCCAGCATCTGGCGCGCGGTGTCGCGGGCACAGGCCCATTTGGCGCCCCCCATCGAACCGGAACGGTCAAGGACCAGCGCCAGATCCAGGGGTAAACGGGCGCGGTCCGTGGGCGCCAGGGGTGCCTGAAGCCGGCAGTGAAGATAGCGCACGCTGTGGCCAGCGGCGCGGATCAGGGAACGATCGGTGGCAAGGGTGAGCTGCATGCTGACTCCGGGGTTAAGCGGCGGAACCGAACAGACGGCGGGCCTGTTCGAGGAGTTCGTCGAGCCGGCGTTGATCGGCGCGGGCGAGCGGACGGCGGACATGGAGTTCGAGATCCGGATGCAGCGCAATGCGTTCCCAGGTGCTGCGGGCCGGGAGTGGGATCCGGGGCGCCTCGGCGGCGTCCCGCGTGGACGCCATCACGGGCGCGGCCGGACCAGAAGGCGGCGCGGTCTTGGCGAGCACCTGACGGACGTAGTCCTGGGCAGAGGTTGCGGTCGGGACGGGACTCGGGGGCGCGGGTTCGGCCAGGGCGGCGGCCACGCCGGCATCGTCGAGTGCCTCCAGGTAGGTGCGAATGGTGGCCAGGGGTTGATGCGCATCCTGCAAGCGACGGATCAACAACAGGCGATCGCGGTGGCCCGCGCCATAGCTGGCGGTGGGGCCGCGTCCCACCGACGACAACAGCCCTTCGGCGAGGTAGTAGCGAATGGTGCGCACGCTCACCTGCGTCTGTTGGCTCAGGGTTTTGATGTCGAGTTCGGTGTTCATGGCGCCATTTATACATCAAACACTGACGCTGTCAATATGCCCCCGTGCCGTCTGGGCGGCGTGGCTGGCTCTGAAGGCGATGCGGGATCGACGGGATCGCTGCCTTGGCCAGGACGCCGGTGCTGGATCCGGTTCCCGTTTTGGATAGCCTCTTCCCTGCCGTGACTTCCGTCGGTTGCTGCGCTGGCAAGACGAGCGTTGAGTTGCAAGCGCGGGGTTGATGCGGTTTTTCCTTCTGGTGGAGAGGGCGAGCACACGACCGTCCAATCAGCCGACGGGCGTATATCCCCGCTTCTCCCGCCGTTGCTTAATGGCCGCCATGCGTTCCACGCCCGCGTCGTGGGAGGGCACCCAGACGATCCGCACCCGGCCCCGCTTCGAGCCCACGCCGCCCCAGCTTTGGATGACGGTCCAATCGCCCAACAGATCCCGGACCAGATCGACTTGGTAGTAGCGGGCCTTCTCGGGATTGGTCCAACGGTGCATCACGGTGGGCGGCTCCTCGCTATCGGGTCCGTTTGAGTTCGACATCGTGCGAATGTCGCGCAGCGGCGCCTTCCCGTCAACGGATTGACAAGATTTGTGCCGTCTTGAGGCAAAAAAAACCCACCAGCCAAGGCTGGTGGGTTTTCGGGGTTAACGATTAGGCGACGAGCAGCTCCAGTTGCAGATCGTCCGTCGTCGTGTCCAGGAGACCCTGGACGTCAATGCCCTGCTTCTCCAGCACTGCGTCGAGTGCCTGATCGATGATGGCCTGCGCGCGTTGCGCCACGGACGCCTCCGCGTCATTGAGCCGGCGCCGTGGATC
>NZ_NHSQ01000177.1 GCF_016653465.1 Thiocystis minor
CCCAACCCACACCGCCAACAGCGCCAGTAATCACCCCGTCGGACAGATCAGTGGGACAGGCAGGGATGACCAGATGAAACACCTGCTCGGTGTTTTCCGCGACCTTGACGCTGACGCCGGCGGGAACCTCGATCCCCTCCGCCGCCAGCGTCCCGACCGGATCGGCCAGCAGCCGCTGCTTGAAGGCGTCATCCGCCCAGCACTTGGCGATGAGTTGCTGATACTGCCTCGCTTGGTCGTTCATGGCGTGATCCTGTGGTTAAAGGCGCCTCGTGAGGTCACACGGCGGCGGGTGAGGAGCCGAACCCGCGCGGCGGTTCGCGCCGGGAGTTTACGCCCATGGGAGCGGGATGGTTGCAACGATCCATTCATCGACCGACGCCTCGCCCGTGCCCGCCGGCTTCATTGAGCCGGGAGCCGATCTCGACCGGCTCCGGCAGGACGTGTGGCGTTGGTCTCGATGGCTGCGCGGCGGGCTGTGCGGCCGGGTCGGCACCAAGGGGCGATTCATCGGGATCTGGGTCGCCGTGCTGAAACGGCTTCACCTCACCGGCGACGGCATCCACCCGCGCTGAGCGGCCTCCGGCCGCGCGCGGGTTGGGTGGTCAACGGTTCCCATCTGGGCGCGTTCTGTGCTCGGGTGCCGGCTACCGTCGCATTATATTGACCTAAGCACGACTCACATAGGTCGGCACAATGGGTTTGTAGAGCCGGCTTCGCACGGCATAAATGTAGGGCCGCTTCCCCCCGCGATATGTGCCAAGTCTTCATCCGAGAGTTCCGTCTGCCGCTCTGGGATCACCAGAGTGAAGGTGTGCGCGGTGTTCTCCACCACATCGATCATGAAACCTTCTGGCACCTCCATACCCTCGGCGTTGAGCGTCCCGGTCGTGTCGCCCAAGAGCCGCTGCTTGAAGTCGTCGTCGGCCCAGCACTTGGCGATGAGTTGCAGACACCGTGGACATTGATCGTACATGGCGTTCTGCTGTGGTTGATGATCTTCGTCCGAGAGATCCGTCGATCGTGCTGGGATCACCAAGGTAAAGGCGTGCGCGGTGTTCTCCACCACATTGACCGTCAAACCTTCAGGAACATCTAGACCCTCGGCTTTGAGCGTTCCGGCCGGGTCGCCCATGAGCCGCTTTTTCAAGGCCTCGTTGGCCCAGCACTTGGCGATGAGTTGCTGACACCGTGGGCATTGATCGTACATGGCGTTCTCCAGTGGTGGATGATGGCCCCTCGGGACAACCGCGACGGTTCGGGCGAGAAGCAGGAACCCGGACCGCTTGACCTGATCGGGACGCGGCACACCGCCTTCATCGGACCAGCCATGGAGAGGCCAGCGTCAGAAGGCTACCATCCAAGGCATCGCACCGTATCGTGTGGAATCGACCGACTGATCGAACGTGCGCGCCGACTTCATGAGCAGGGAGTCGATTTCGACCGGCTCCGGCAGTCCGTGCGACGTTGGTCTGCATGGCGGCACGGCAGGCTGCGCGGCCGGGTCACTACCAAGGGGCGGTTCACCCACCTCTGGATCACCGTCCTCAAGCGACTTCACCGCACCGACCCTTATAAGTACATCCTAACCGCATACGCACCGTCAACACCACGAAGGTCATCGTCGGACAACTCTGACGGTCGGGCGGGGATGACCAGATGAAACACCTGCTCGGTGTTTTCCGCGACCTTGACGCTGACGCCGGTGGGAACCTCGATTCCCTCCGCCGCCAATGTCCCGGCCGGATCGGCTAGCAGCCGCTGCTTGAAGGCGTCATCCGCCCAGCACTTGGCGATGAGTTGCTGATACTGCTTTGCTTGGTCTTTCATGGCGTGATCCTGTGGTGAAAGGCGCCTCGTGAGGTCACGCGGCGGCGGGTGAGGAGCCGAACACGCGCGGCGGTCCGCGCCGGGAGTTTACGCCAATGGGGAACCTATAGTAGCAACGATCCAGCCATCGACCGACGCCTCGCCCGTGCCCGCCAGGGCGAGCGCGTTTAAATCCATCGCGTTACACATATCTTTGTAAGTTACTGAAACTTAAACAACACAAACCGGAGCGTGTTATATAAAAATCAGCAAGTTACAGACTTGTGTGTAATGGTATGGTTTAAATCCTCAGCCGAACACGACCTTGGCGCGGTAGTCGTCATTCCACGCGGCCTTGCGGCGCTTCTTGGCCAAACTGATCGCCGACCCCTCCTGATCGAACAGGTTCATGCTCAGGTGGCGCACCGAGGTCATGATGGCAGGGGCCTGGCCCTTGCGGATGCGGCTCGCATCGTCACCAAAGATCACGTCCAGGCGCCAGTGCAGGCGGTTTTCCACGCCCCAGTGCTCGCGCACGGCGTGGGCGAAACGGGCGGCATCGGGCGCAATGGAGTTGATGAAGTACCGGCGCTCAAGGCTTTCCTGGCCGTTGCTAACACAGGCGCGCTCGACCATCCCGATGCTGCGCAAGCCGGCCCACCGAGCCACGTTGGGCAGGGTCCGCAGATCGTCGGTGATCCAGTAACGGCGCACCTCCATCCGACCATGATCTTTGTCCAGTTCCTCCGTGAAGTCAGCCTGGACATGGGCAAAATCAGCCTGTTGCGCGACGCTCCAGTAGTCTTCAACGGCCTCCTGCAGGGTGCTCTGGTTGCCCTTCAGACCCAAGACATAATCAGCGCCTTGCGCGATGATCTGGGCGGCGATCGCGGTCTGGCAGCCCATGGCATCAATGGTCACTAAACACCCCTTCAACTCCAGCAGTTCCAACAACTTGGGGATGGCGGTAATCTCATTGGACTTCTCGCTGGTCGCCTCTTGGCCCAACACGAGGCGATTGTGACAGGCCCAGGCGCTGACCATGTGCAACGGCGAACGCCCCCGCCGGCGGTCGCGCGAACCGCGGGCCGTCTTCCCGTCGACGGCGATCACCTCCCCGTCCGTGATCTCGGCCACCGACTGGGTCCAACTCAACAAACACGCCTGAAATCCCTTCGGGGAGAGACGCGCGATCACGTTGGCAATGCAGTCATCGGAAGGCACGCCATTTTCAAAGGGGGCAAACTGACGCAACCAATCCAGCTTTTCGCGTCCGAAATCCTCGATCGCCTCCCAGCCGTCCGCCCCACTGACGACCGCGCAAATCGTCAACAGCACAAGATCGGCCAAGGCATGCCGCTTTCGACGCTCGATCCGAGGGTCTTCCAAGGAGGTGAAATGTTCAAGAATGCTTGCTGACATGAGAAACTCCAACCGTCGTTTCTCGCTAGCATCCGTCAACTACCCGAAAAACGGAATGTTTAAATGCGCTCGCCCTGCCGTGCCCGCCGGCTTACGCGCCAATGCCAACCAAGATGTGTGCGTTCGATCTTAAGGATCAGACGCAATTCCAACCGCGTTGCAATGCGTACTCCACCGCGTAACGCGCCAGTTCCAAGGTACAGTCGATCAAGCGCAGTTTATGCCGTTCGGCATGGGCGACGGCGAGCGGTAGTTCAGTACAGCCCAGGATCACCGTCCGCACATCGCGCGCGCGGGCGTTGACGAGCACCCGATTCAGACAGGCGCCGGCCGCCGAGGGTTGTCCGGCCTTGATCAGCCGAATGCAATCGTCCACCGCGACTTGGTCGTCGTCCGGGGATGGGATGTCGAAGGGTATCTCGCAGGCGGCCAGCTCGCGCTGAAAGAAGCCCGAGGCCAGGGCGCCACGGGTGGCCAGGATCAGGGCGCGCTCGCCCCGAGGTGCCCGCGACACCGCCGCGCGCGCAATGTGCAGGATGGGCGCGCGACTTGCCGCGCTGAGTTCGTCGTACCAATGATGCGAGGTGCTGCACGGAATGGCGACCAGACCCACGTCGGCGCGGTTAAGCATTGCGATCCCTTCCTTGAGAGCGGGTAGCGGATCCTGGCCGCGCCCGAGAATCGCGGCGCTGCGATCAGGGATCCGAGGCAGCGTGACCACCACGACCGGCAGGTGATCCTGATCGCGGCGGGCGGGCGTCAGCGCCACCAGCTTGGCCATGAAGTCGACCGTCGCGGCCGGCCCCATCCCGCCAAGGACGCCTATGAAAGACATGCGGTCTCCGTGACCCGCGCGGGACGCGCGCCGATCAACGCCACCGAGGCGGTGTTGCCGATCACGAGCACCAGCGTGCGCAGAATGTCGCAGAGGGGGTCGACCGCCAGAAACAGGATGAAGGCCGCCTCGAACGGCAGCCCGAGATAGCCGCAAACGATGCTGGTCAGGGAGACGATCGCCAAACCCGTCATGCCGGCCGAGGCGAACCCGGCCAGGATGGACGCCGTGATGACCAGCGCGAGTTCGCCGGCATCGAGCGCGAGCCCGTAAAGCTGGGCGATGAACAGGGTTGCGCAGACGTAATAGACGATTGGACCAATGCGCAACAGAGATACGCTGAGCGGCACCAGCAACTCGACCTGGGCGCGGGCAAATCCCAATAGCCGGGTGAGCGCGTCGATCATGACCGGCATGCAGATCACGCTGTTGCGCGTGGCGATCGCCAGCGCGAAGGGTCCGCGCAACGCGGCGAGCGTGGCGCCCAGGGACAATGGGCCGCGCTGCCAGAGGATCCAGATCGCCAGCAGGAGCAGGAGCGCCGAGGCCAGCGCGAAGGCGGCCACGAATTGCGCCATGGCCAGCAGCGGCTCGACGCCGGTCTTGGCTAGTTGTCCGGCGCTCATGGTCAGCAGCACCAGCGGCAGCAGATAATTCATCCACTGCATGATCGTCTGACAGCCCTGATAGAGGGTCTCCAGGGTCTTGCTAAAACCGTCCGAGACCTCCCTCGGCACCTGACCGACGGCGATGCCGATCAGGATGGAAAACACCAGGATCTTGAGCGTCTCGTCCTTGGTCAGCGCCGCGAAGATGTTGGATGGCACCAGACTGAGCAGCAGCGTTTCCAGGCCCGTCGCGGGCGGTCGCGGATCCGTTCCGTGGAGTTCCATGGCGAGGTTGTTGGAGTGAAGGTCGCCGCCGACGATCTCGCCAAAGGTGTCCAGCGTTTCCGGCGGTAGATCGGCGCCGGGGCGTAGCGTCAGCATCGTACCGGCACCGATGACGGCGGCGGCGAGCGCGAAGACCGCGAACACCAGCAAGACCCGGCCAAAAAGCCGTCCGCCGCTGCCTTCCTGGATCAGACGTTGCGTGCTGAGGATGACGGCCGACAGCATGAAGGGCAGCACGACCATCTTCATCAGATCCAAATAGACATGGCCCACGAACGCCAGCTTCAGCGACCACTCGGGCAGATAGGCGCCCAGCGTCAGGCCGCCCGCCAGACTGAGCAGGATGATCCAGGGGTTTAGCGCCAGATTTTTCAGCCAGGTCATGAGGGTGACTCACCGTGAGTGCGTATCGGCATGCAGAACCTTGTCGATATCCAGTTTGCTGACGCGCTGCGCGAGAAACAGATTGACGACATCAAGCAGCACCGGATCGTCCACGCCGACGGCGATGCTCAGCGTGTCCTCAAGATCGGTCAGCGTCACGGTGCGCAGGGTCAGCGAGGCGGTGGGATCGCTTTTCAGCAGACGTTTGATTTCGAATTCGTCTCGATAGACGCCAATGATTTCGCCCGTCCGCACCGCCCGGACGGCCTCTGACCAGTTTGGATAGGTCTGGATGTTGGCCTGGGGGAAATGGTGCGCGGCGAAGTCGGCAAAGGAGGAGTTGGCGATCACGCCGAGAGTGCCGCCGAAATCGCGCACGACGCGCTGAACCGGCCTGTCCATGGCGAGTTGCGCGAGCGCGAGCCGGTTGAACGCCAGCGCATGCTTGAGCCTAAGATAAGGCTCGGAAAAGCGCACCTGTTGCGCTCTGGCCAGCGTACGCGACAGCTTGCTGATGCCAACATCCGCCTCCTGTCGGGCCACCAGATCGATCACCTCGTTGAAGCTTTGGGCCTGGCGGTTAAAGCGCACCGCGACCTGAAGCTCGCGGGCCAATTCGTTGGCCATCTCCACCTCCAGCCCGACAAGCCGGCCATCGCGAAGGTAGAAAAACGGCGGGGTATCCATGCCTGCCATGGCCACCACCAGTTCCCCGCGCGCGACGATGCGGGCCATGTCGGGGGCGAGGCGTCGGCCATCGGCGACCGAGACCAGGGGGGCGGAGCGCGTCTCGACCGTTGCCCGAGGGACTTCGGCCTGAATCGCCGTGCTCAGTGTCAGGAACCCGATGAACAGTGCGATGGTCCAGCGCCGGCGCAGGTTGAGCGCAACGGCGCCGGGCAGGGCGTTCGGCAAGCGCATCATGAGATGACTCGGGTGGAAGACGCTCATCTGCGGTCAGATCCAGGTTCGGATTAAGGCGCTGCCTGTCGCCACTCGGCTTCCATCCGCCGACTGAACTCGGAACGGGGGATGCCCCATTTTTCCTCCAGTCGACCCAGCAGGCCGCTCCGGTGCCAGTGGACGATGGCCTCCGAGATGACGGCCTCCAGACGACCACCGCGCGCGTCACGACGCAGGGCCACGGCCCAGCCGGTCGGATAGAGGGCGGGCAGGATCATCTCGTAGCGCTCGGCCAGCTCGCGATCCTGCAACATGACCGCGAACACCGCGGTATCGCCGAGAAAGCCGTCGCAGCGTCCGTCGCGCAGCGCCGCCAGCGCGATCTCGGCGCTGTAGAGGGCCACGATATCCGCCCCGTACTCGACCGCGATCGGGCGGTTATAGAAAGAGCCGCGCCGCGAGCAGATTCGCCGGTTGCGCAGTTCGGACCACTCTTTGAAGCCTGCGGAACGGCGCGCGAGCAGACCGGCACCCGATTCGTAGTAATAGGGCGACACCAGGGTCAACTGGGTGAGACGCTCCGGCGTGACGTTCAGGGTGGCGATCACGATGTCCACCTTCCGCGTTTCCAGCGCGGAAACCCGCTCGGCCGACAGAACCGGAACCAGCGTGAGATCCACGCCCAGTCGCTCGGCCAGGTCCCGGGCGAGATCCGGCTCCAGGCCGACGATCTCGCCGCTGGTCTTGTCCAACTCGCCCCAGGACGGCACATCCGCCTTGACCCCGACCAGCAGTGTCCCGCGGGCTTGAATCTCGGCGAGTAAATCATCTGTGGCCGTCGCGGCGTTGAACCAAAGCGCCAGCATGGCCGTCAGCGCCCAGAACAGGATTCTCATCCCTGGCAACCGGCTCATCGCTCGGCCTCCATCGTCCGCGCAGGATCGACCCCGTGATAGCGCAAGGCGACACAGGTAATGTCGTCGGACTGCTCGACCCCGTTGGCGAATCGATCCACCGCCGCCAGCACCCGTTCCACCGCCGCGCGTGGATCCGGCGGCGGCTGGTCGACGAAGAGCGCGGACAGGCGTTTGGTCCCAAACTCCTCATAGGCTTCGTTCATGGCCTCGGTGACGCCATCGCTGAACATCAACAGCGTATCGCCGGGGCGCAACTGGACCGACGCGGCGGCATAGTCGAGTCCGTCCATCGCGCCCAGGGCCATCCCCCAGGTGAGCGCCAGTTCAGCCACCTGGCCATCGGCATGAATCAGCAAGGGCGATGGATGTCCCGCGT
>NZ_NHSQ01000178.1 GCF_016653465.1 Thiocystis minor
ATGCGCCGCGAGCAGGTCAGGGCGCGCGGCAGCAAGTCGGTGACGAGTTGCTCGCGCAGACGCTTCCGCTCGGCGCGGCCCACGTCGCGGTTTTCGCCATGTTCCAGTTCCTCGATCCGTTCGTCGAGCGCCTCGGCAATGGCGGCGGACGGGAGCAGGCGCTGTTGCTGGCGGGCGCAGAGCAGCAGGCAGTCGCCGACGCCATGGACCAGCGCGGCGGTTTCCTCGCCCAAGGTCGAGGCCCAGCCCAGGGTGGCGGTTTCGAGCGGTCCGCAAGGACGAAACCGGCGCTCGGCGAGGGCCGCTTCCAGGGCGCTAGCCGTGAGGTCGCCGGGGGTTTCCAAGCGGAAAAGACGGGCGTTTTTGAACAAGGGCAGATCCTCTAGGTGGCGTTAGGAGGGATGAGTTCGACGCGCGCGCCGTTAGTCGCCGAACAGGCCATCTGGATTGCCCGCCGCATCGGCGTCGCCAAACATCAAGAAGCCGGTCGCCGAGTTGTACTCGAAGCCATCGTCATCGTCCCAAAACGTGCCACGGTGACGAGCCGGACGCGGACGCTGAACGCGGTGAAAGCCCGCTTGCGCGAGGGTGTCGAGGTTGATCAGGAAATGGCACACGTCGCTTGGCGATGACGTGGCGTTGGGTGCGGCGATGCACTCGCGCAACGGCGGGCGCTGCTGATTCCACCAAGACAAGATGGCAATCCAGAGGATGGCGATCCAACCGAAAAAGTCCATGTGTCTGATGCCTCTATTGATCCATTGGCGCCCGAGAATAGCACACAACAAGCATTTAACGTAAAACGTCTCTTATTATACGCTTCTGACCCCAGCGGCACCCGACGCAGCTCACGAACCTCGCGAACGCTCCGCGTCGCGCGCGGCCTGTTCGCGCTCCAACAGATTGGTCAGGCGACGCATCTGTTCGTCGCGCTCCCCGAGCAAGCCCCGCAGATCGGCGACCTGCGCCTGCTCGCGTGCCAGACGGGCCGTCAGATCGACGATCCGCGCGAGGCTGGCCTGCCATTGCGCGTCGAGGTGCTGGGTGTGCGCCTGGCACTCCGCCAAACGTCCCTCCCACTGTTGGCGTTCGTCCTGCCAGCGCGTCGCCGCCTCCGTCGTGGCGCGATCCCAGAAGTCGACCACCAGCCCCCGCAGCGACTCGGGGATGCCGGGGATCTCGAAGCGCCGGGCGGCATCGGCGATCCAGTCGTTGAGACCGTCGATGATGGCCTGCTGACCGCCACGCCCACCCAGGTGTTCGCGGATCGCCGCAATGCTGGGACGCTGGCCCTTGGCCGCAATCTCACAGGCCGCCGCATGGGCGAGACGACGGGTTTCGCCTCGGGCGCTCATGCGGTGCGGACGGCCGCGCGAGCGAGGCGATGCCGTGAGGTGGGAACTCGATGGAAACGCATTCTCGAATGCCTCTTAGACGCTGTTTGGATCTTCTGCCGTCAGCCGATGATCAGCAGACAGGATCGACCAAAATTCCGATTCATCCGGAAAATCCCCGCCCTCCGCAGACAGACTGGCTGAACGCGAGGGTTTCCAAACAGCTTCCTAGGGACTCACTGGCGGCATGCGATGGAGACCCGCAGAGACGGTCGCGCCGTTCTTCGACATTGTGCCAGCGCGACCCGTGTCGCCGGGCGTTCGCTTGGAATTCGGTACAGAAAAGAACGGCCCGCCGTCTTCAGGTTTGCCACCCCATTCGCCGTGCTGTTCAAGTCGTCCAGCGGATGCCATGCAACCAAGCACGTCTGCGGCCACCACCCGATACGCCTTCGTCCCCTTGCTTGCGTCTCTCCCGTGAAAGACCGTCACGCCAGACAGCCGTGACGCCACGTTCGACACGTCAATCCGGTCGTTCTGGTTCGCCATTTCCAACACAATCCATTCAAGCGGATGCTTTTTCATCGAAAATCCTCTGGTTGAACCACCCCCCCTTTGAGGGGCATGGCCGTGTCTCGCGACAACCAGCGAGGCATCGCCCCGACAGGCGGCCTGAGCCTGATGAGCCGGTCAGGCCAGCGTCAGCATGGACTGACATGGCTCGCTTCGCTGAAACAGGAAGCCCGATGACGACGAATAATAGCATTTCATTCAATACGTAAAGCGATATATTAAGTACGCGACAGACGCGCAATGGAGAGGCGTTTAAGGTCGACACACCCCCTCGCGGGCGATCCGCCGGAGAGAATTCCCATGCACGAACGGATCGCCAAAGCCTTGTCCCACGGCGACGTGCGCCGCTTGGATCAGCGTCCCGAACCACAGACATCAAGTAAAGACGCGGGCATGGATCGCCTGCAACAGCGTCAAGTCATCCCACACCGCTTCCGACCAGCCGCCCGGTCGACCGACATCGCCCAGGATCAGTTCCCGAAACAAGCGTCCAAAGGCCACGGAATCGCCCCAACAGACCGCGATCCGGTCGAGGAGATCGGGAAATTCGCGCTCCAGCCAGCCCTTTTCTGCGCGGTGTCTGTCCACCGGGTTGACGACGTGCGGAAACCTCGGGGCGACGTTCCGACGCCGGTCCGCGGTTCCCGTCAACTGCGCGCACAACAGCTTTTCCAGCTGCGTGTCAACGAAGCGGCGCAGCAGCGGTTGCGGATGCTCGAAGCTCAAGATCAGGGTGTAGAACACGTTCGCGGATGCCTTGCTCGGGACGCTTCGGGTCGGCGCGCGGACATCGATCACCCGCGCCCGCAGGTGAATGTCAGGCAAATCGGGGGACACGAGCGAAAAACGCACCCCTTGTTGCAGCGCGCTGGCCTCTGCCGAATGGAGCGTGTAATAGCCCATGGCAATCTCCTGGAGCGCCTGATCCAGCGCCGCCAGGTCGGGAACAACGACGTGGAGGTGCCGCGCCAGCGGCGGCGTCTCGTCTGACTCGCCGCGTCCCAGCAGCGTCAACAGGCGTTCCAGGCGCGCGTGATCGCGCAGCGACAGGCTCACGAAGCGCGCCGCCACCTCCGAATGCCCGGCGTCCGTCGCCTGAACCCGCACACATTGGCTCGTCGCCGTCAGGGTGCGACCGTGGACCCACGGCAGGATCAGTTGGAAGCGATCCAACGCGGGGAACGCGGTCGGAACGCTCAGACACATCCCGCCCCAGGAAAGGTCGCGACCGACCGCCAGCACAGGGGATTCCCGGTCGGGGAGGACGATCCGAACCGGGGTCTGGATCGCGCAGCGGACATGGGCGCGGCGCTCGCGTTCCTTAACCCCGGCGCGCCCGGACAGGCGGGAGCGGGTGCTCAACAGGATGTCCCCGCGATCGCGTCAGCGACCGGCGCGAACGCCACCGCAAACAGTGGCGTGTCGTGGGGAGAGGCGGCGAGCGCCTGATCGAGCTGTCGCTCGACAGACTGTTTGAGCGACGCGAGCGGATGCTCGAAGCGCAGGGTGATGCGGTAGACCGTGATCCAATCGAAGTCATTGATCTGAAAGGGCTGGACGTCGACGATCCGCGCCCGCAAGCCCTCGCCGTCGCGATCCCGCATCCGGGTGAGCGAAAAACGGATGCTTTGGTCGATCTCGTAGGCGTGAAACACGGTCAGCGTTAGGCGTCCCGTCGCAATCTCCGCCAGCAGGCGGTGCATCTGCGCCGGTTCGTTGACGACGATCTCTAACGCCGGTGCGAGCGGAAGGACCGCCTCGCCCTCGTGGCGCGACTGCTCCAGCAGCGACACCAGTCGCGCGTGGTGTGCGAGCGTGAGCTGCGAGAACCGCACGGCGATCTGCGTCCGTCCGTCCTCCCGCACACGGCTGCGCAGCAGACAGGCATTGGCCAGAATGGGCTGCTCCGGTGTCCACGACATCATCAGCTGGAAGTCCGCCACCGCTGGTGGCAGGACGTCGGAAACGAGGAGGCACGCGCCGCCCCAGGACAGATCGTGCGTGAACCCGCTCAAGGGCGGCCTCTCGCCGTCCGGAAACACGATTTTGGTCAGGAGTCGAATCGACCGGCGCGGTTGGGTGCGACGATTCGGGAAGGACGTGGGTTGATGGGGCATCGCGATGGGCGTGACCTCGTTGGCAACGGGGGGCGAAAACCTCTGTGGGCGCGAGATACCGACCAGGGCTTCAGCCATCTTGGCGCTCGGGGCTTTCGTGATGACGATCGTGAACACGCAAACCATGGTTCGCTGGGCAGGGTGCTGGCGCTATCCGTGGCCGCCGACGCTGGTCTGCGGGGTGCCATGCTCCGCACTCCGAACCGCGCGATCTCTCAACACCGGATCGCCGAACGGTCCGTCGCGCCCGCGTCGCTCTGGCGCGGACTCCGCCAGGGTGTCGGGCGCGGTTTCGGTGCGGCCATGGTTCCTCGGGGACAGCGCCTGACACGGCGGAGAGTCCCACGGCACGTCCCGTGACCGCTCCAGTCCCTCCGACACCGCGTCCAGTCCGGCGATGAGCGCGATTTCGCGCTGACGCGACTCCCGCAACGCGTCCCGCAATTCGGCCATCCCCGGCAACGGCGGCTCGCTCGCCTCGCCCGCGTGGGGCGCGTGCGCCTGCGCCAGGCACTGTTTCAACCGCTGGACTTGGAGTTGGAGGATGAAAATCCGGGCGTTGGCATCCTGGAGCCGTTCGTCGGTGTTGGCCAAGGCGAGCGCCGAGGCGCCAGACGGAACCCAGGCACCGTCTCCGGCAGGAGCCGATCCGCCCGGTCCGCGAGGCGCATTGGCGTCCAGCCACTCGTGGAGACCGTTCTGGATGGCGAGCGGATCGCTGCGCGGCGGCAAGCGGTCGATCAGCGCGCGCCGATGGATCGACTGACCGAGCGCCGCGAGCGCGCAGGCGGCGTCAAAGGCGGCGCGGCGGGTGTGGCGATGCGCACTCATGCGTCGGCCAACTCGAAGGCGGTCATGCCGTCGCGCTTCGCCAGCGAGGCGCGGGGGCGCTTGGTGGGCGCCCACCACCAGCGACACTGGGCGGGCGCTTGCCGGGGCGGGGCATCCAG
>NZ_NHSQ01000179.1 GCF_016653465.1 Thiocystis minor
CGCAAGGGCGATGGCGAGCCCGGTTTGAAGACGATCTGGCTGGGCATGCAGCGCATCATGGACTTCGCCGCCGGGATCAAATAGGCCAGGGAGATGCCGGACACGGAAAGTTGTGTGTAATGGGATGGCCTAAACCGCGTCTGTTCACCGATCCCGAGCACCGCTTCGATCTGTCCGGCGCTGCGCAGGACGGCGTCCAGGTCCATTCGGCTGATCCTGGGCGATTCGCTCCAGGTGATGGCCTCGCTCGCCCATCGCCTGGATCATAACAAAGCAATCCTTGTCTTTCCCGTTGCTGTCCTGCGGTAAAGTAGCCGCCTCCCGCTGCCCGGCACGATCTGGAACCAGAAACACCCCGATGGCCCTCAAGAAATCCGAACTCTACTCTTCCCTCTGGCGGTCCTGCGACGAGCTGCGCGGGGGCATGGATGCGAGTCAGTACAAGGACTATGTGCTGGTTCTGCTGTTCGTCAAATATGTCTCCGACAAGTACGCCAAGGATCCAGATCCCGATGCCCTGATCGTCGTCCCGCGCGGCGGCGGGTTCGCGGACATGGTGGCGGCCAAGGGCGACAAGGAGATCGGCGAGCGGATCAATAAGATCATCGGCCGACTGGCCGATGCCAACGACAGCCTCAAGGGCGCGATCAACGTCGCCAACTTCAATGACGAGGAAAAGCTCGGCAAGGCCAAGGAGATGGTGGACCGGCTCACCAAACTGGTGGCCATCTTCGAGGGACTGGACTTCGGCAAGAACCGTGTCGAGGGCGACGACCTGCTGGGTGACGCCTACGAATACCTGATGCGCCACTTTGCTACCGAGTCGGGCAAGAGCAAGGGCCAGTTCTACACCCCGGCGGAAGTCTCGCGCGTCATGTCGATGGTGATCGACCTGGGACGGGCGACCAGCGGCGCGCAGTCGATCTACGACCCGACCTGTGGCTCGGGATCCCTGCTCCTCAAGGCCCATGACGAAGCGAAAACCCGCACCGGCAAGGATCTGACGCTCTACGGCCAGGAAATGGACAACGCCACCGCCGCACTCGCGCGCATGAACATGGTTCTGCACGACTGCCCCGAGGCCGAAATCTGGCAGGCCAACAGCCTCGCCGCGCCACATTTCAAACACTCAGACGGCAACCTCAAGACCTTCGACTATTTGGTCGCCAATCCGCCCTTCTCCAACAAGAACTGGACCAGTGGTCTGAACGCGGCCAGCGATCTCTACGGACGGTTCGAGTACGGCATCCCACCGGACAAGAACGGCGATTACGCCTTTCTGCTGCACATGCTGAAGAGCATGAAAAGCACCGGAAAGGCCGCGGTCATCCTGCCCCATGGCGTGCTGTTCCGGGGCAATGCTGAGGCCGAGATCCGCCGGCGTATCGTCGGACAGGGCTACATCAAGGGCATCATCGGTCTGCCGGCCAACCTCTTCTATGGCACCGGCATCCCCGCCTGCATCATCGTCATGGACAAGGAAGGCGCCGCCGGACGCAAGGGCCTCTTCATGGTCGATGCCAGCAAAGGCTACATCAAGGACGGCAACAAGAACCGCCTGCGCGCTCAGGACATCCACCGGATCGTCGACACCTTCACCCGACAGGTGGAGATCCCGAAGTATGCGCGTCTGGTGCCGCTGGCCGAGATCGCCGCCAACGACTTTAATCTCAACCTGCCGCGCTACATCGACAGCACCGAACCCGAGGACTGGCAGGACATCGCGGCACATCTGAAGGGCGGCATCCCCAACCGAGATCTCGACGGGCTGGCCGACTATTGGCAGGTCTTCCCCAGTGTGCGCCGCGAACTCTTTGCCGATGCTGACCGCCCCGGTTACAGCCAGCTCAAGATCGAGGCAGGGCTTATCAAGGCCAGCATCTTCGGCCACCCGGAGTTCACCACCTTCAACGCACAGGCCACGGAGCATTTTGATGCCTGGCGGCAGGCCAATACACCGCTGCTTACCGGCATCCAGGTCGGCGACCGACCCAAACGGCTGATCGAAACACTCTCGGAAAACCTGCTGGAAACCTTCCGCGCCGTGCCGCTGATTGACCCTTACGATGTTTATCAGCACCTGATGGACTACTGGGCCGAGACGATGCAGGACGATGTCTGGATGCTGGTCAGCGACGGCTGGGAGGCGCTTCAGGATGGCAGGCCCAATACCGATCTGATCCCGCCCTCGCTCATCATTGCCCGCTATTTTGCCGATGAACAGGCGACCGTCGAACGACTGGAGGCCAAGCGCGATGCCATCAGCCGCCAGATGGAGGAGATGGACGAGGAACAGGGCGGCGAGGAGGGCCTGCTGAATGCGGCCCGAACCGAACGGGGCAAGCTCACGGCCAAGAGCGTCAAGGATCAGCTCAAGGCCATCCAGGGCGATCCGAACATGGCGGACGAACGTAAGGCGCTGGAAGACTATGCCGCATTGATCGAGAAAGAGGGTGCCGCCAACAAGGCCGTGAAAGCGGCGCAAAAGGCGCTCGATGCCAAGGTCGCAGCCAAGTACGGGCAACTCACCGAGGCCGAGATCAAGACCCTGGTGGTGGACGACAAATGGCTCACCAGTCTTGCCGCCAGCGTGCAGGGTGAATTGCACCGCGTCAGTCAGGCGCTCACCGGGCGCATTCGGCAACTGGCCGACCGCTATGCCGTGCCGCTGCCCAGGTTGGTCGATGAGGTCGATGTGCTCGCCGCGCAAGTGGCGGAACACCTGAAACGCATGGGGCAGGATTGGAGCTGATCGTGTTCCCGATCCGGACCATCGACACCAGCATTCCGGAACTCCTCGAACAGCTCGGCACCAAAAAAAAGTCCTGGGTCAGGATTGGCAAGGATCGCTACCTGTTCAAGGTCGGTCGACCCGGCACGGGCGAGAACTGGGCCGAGGTGATCGCGGCCAGACTCGCGTCCATGCTGGGCATCCCCCATGCTGATTACGACCTTGCCATTCGCGGAGATGAAAAAGGGGTGCTCTCGCCGCTCATCGTCCCCGAGGATGGCCGCCTGATCGCGGGTAACGAACTGTTGGCAAAGATCCATTCCGACTATCCGGTCCATGAGGTCAGGCAGGTCAGCGATCACACCCTGGGCAGAATTCATGGCCTGCTCACGCATCCAGACATTCAATGTCCCCCTGACTGGCCGCCACCGGCTGGCTCGATCATGACCGCTTACGATCTGTTTCTCGGTTATCTGTTGTTCGATGCCTGGATTGCCAATCAAGACCGCCATCATGAGAATTGGGGCGTCATCCAGCACCGGGGATGCATTTATCTGTCGCCCAGCTTCGACCATGCCGCCTCGATGGGGCAAAACGAAACCGACGAGAACCGTCAGGAGCGGCTGACCGCCCGTGACCAAGGGCGCCACATCTCGACCTATGTGACCAGAGCTAGATCGGCCATCTACGAGCGCCAAGGCAGCGCCAAACCGTTGAAGACGGTTGAGCTGTTTGAGAAAGCCGGCAGCAAATCACCGGCCGCAGCGCAGGTCTGGCTCAGACAGCTCGCAATGGTCGATACTCAAGACATCGCGACACTGTTCGAGCAACTCCAAGAGAGCGAGGCCAGTCAGTTCACCAAGACCTTCGCCATGCGCCTGCTCGATCTGAATCGAGACCGACTTCTGAAGAGCCTGACACCATGAATACCCTCTACATCGCTTGGCAAGATCCGGACACACGCCTTTGGCACACGGTCGGTCGCCTGACTCAAGCGAGCGATGCCGCCTATCGCTTCTGCTATACCGCTGGCGCCACCGCCTCGCCAAACTTTGGCTATCTGGGCCGGATGCATGACCTGTATCGCTGCTACCACTCCGATACCCTGTTTCCGCTCTTCGCCAACCGGATCCTCAACCGTTCACGGCCCGAGTTTCCCTGTTATCTGGAGTGGCTGGGGATCGATGCCGACGCCACCCCGCTGGAGTTGCTGGCGCGCTCCGGCGGACGACGGGCGACCGATAGCCTCTGCGTCTACCCGGAAGTCGAGCCGGACGAGACCGGCTGGATGATGCTCCACTTTTTCAGCCACGGTCTGCGCTACTTGGCCCCAGATGCCTTGGCGGCATTGGATCGGCTGCAACCCGGCACGGCATTGCAACTGATCGCCGAGGATCACCAGCATGATCGTTACGCCCTCCAGTTGCAGGATGGCGCGGCGCAACCGCTCGGTTACTGCCCGCGCTATCTCAATCAGAGTCTGCGCGCGGTCATGCGCGAGACCCCGATTCAACTGACGGTGGCGCGCAACAACTATCAAGCACCCATTCAATTTCGCCTGCTCTGTGAGGCCCGTTTTCCGGGGGCGAAGGGAACTCTTTTCCATGGATCGGATGAGCATCGGCCGCTTGTGTTGCCGGTGGCGGCGTAATGAAGCGAGAGGTCAGCACCATGTTTGCGATCGAAATGGAAGCCACGATTGATCATGCCGGCAACGTGCATGTACCGGAGCAATATCGCCAGCTCTACGGCAAGACCGCGCGGTTATTGGTGATATTGGACGACGATAGCGAAACCGATGCCCTTGCGCGTCTGTCGGAGCCGGCGCTACAACAGATCTGGAACAACGAAGACGATGCCATCTATGACCAGCTATAGCTTTGGCGAGGTCGTGCTGGTGCCGTTTCCGTTCAGTGACCTGACGGAGCGCAAGCAACGCCCCGCCGTGATCGTCAGTTCCACCGCCTATCAGCAGGCGCGTCCGGATTGCATCTTGCTGGCGATCACCAGTCAGATTCGTGCCCCGCTGGGCTATGGCGAGGCGCTGATCGATGCCTGGCAAGCGGCTGGGTTATTGAAGCCGTCCGTGTTCAAGCCGCTCGTGCTCACGCTGGAGCAATCGGTGATCCGGCGACGACTGGGCGTACTGGTTCAGAGCGGTCTGGAGACCCTCGGCGGGATTCTCCGGCGGATCATTCAGCAGGGACTTCCGGCATGAGCGGCACAGCAGCGATTCCGCCCGGTTATAAGCTGACCGAGGTGGGAGTGATTCCGGAGGATTGGGAATGCCGGAAACTCGAAGAGTATTTTTCACTCATCTCTTATGGATTCACAAATCCCATGCCGACAGTTGAACACGGCATTTACATGGTTACAGCTGCAGATATTAACCAAGGGCGTATTCAACTCGAAACAGCGCGCAAAACAACAGAAGCAGCATACCGCACGCTCCTTACGGCGAAAAGTAAGCCGAAAAAGAATGACATTCTGCTGACCAAGGACGGTTCACTTGGACGACTTGCGCTAGTTAGAGATGAAACGATTTGCATAAATCAGTCGGTTGCCGTGATTCGGCCGAATGAGAAAGTCGATCCGGACTTCCTAATTCTACTTTGTCACTTTGCATTCAGGCATATTGACTATCCTGTTGCAGTCAGCTTGTAATGGCGTTCGATATCCTTGCGTCTTTGCTCATGCCTGACCCGCATTTGCTCGATTCTTTTTTCGACTGC
>NZ_NHSQ01000180.1 GCF_016653465.1 Thiocystis minor
CCGAGGATCACCTCCGAGCGACTATCACAGAGCGCTTGAGCGATCGCCTGTAGTGCCGACCTTTTTCTTCGAGGAACGAAGAATCAGCGGGTTGCAGCGCGAAAGACGCTGAATAGCCGAAGTCGGGTTAACGCTCTTGCCGCCGATGCGCACGGGGAGTTGCGCGTTGGGATGGATCAGCCGGCCGATCTCGCGCGCGCCCTGTTTGATCAGCAGCAGGATGCGGATGACCTTGATGCCGCCGCCGGTGGAGCCGGCACAGCCGCCGACGAAGCTCGCGAAGAGCAGCAGAATCTCCAGATATACCAGAGCGCCTTGGCGGTCTCGGTGATACGCGGCGTGAGCTTGGTATCCTTCATGGGGCCGGGCATCTCGGCGCGATAGAGCTGCATGCCGCCGACGCCCAGGATAGGCAGTACCGCCACCGCCAGCACGATGATCCCCATGCCGCCGAACCACTGAAGCTGCTGACGATAGAAGAGGATGGACTTGGGCAGGTCGTCCAGACCGAGAATCACCGTGGCGCCGGTCGTCGTCAGCCCGGACATGGACTCGAAGATGGCGTCGGTGAGTGACAGTTCGGGCAGTGGCGCCAGCAGGAAGGGCAGCGCGCCGGCCAGCCCGAGGATGGTCCAGAAGAGTACCACCACCAGAAAGCCGTCGCGCAGTCGCAGCACCTGGTGAGAGCGCATGACGGGCAGGAAGATCAGCAGGCCGGCGCTGAGGATGATGCCGAAAGCGGTCAGGAAGGGCCAGGCCACGCCATCGCGATAGATCAGCTCGACCGCCACTGGCGGCAGCATGAAGAAGCTGAAGTTCTTTTCCAGATCCTCGGCGATGCGTTTGCAGTGGTTCAGATTGCGCTCGATGAGCTTGGCCCGGTAGTTGGCTTCGAGCGCGCGGGCAAGCCGGGTGCCGATGTTGCCGCCGCCGGCGATGATCAGACGCTTGTAGGATTTGTCGAGCCGCCGCAGTTCGCCCATGACCGCGCGAATATGGATCGGGGCGGCGAGAAAAAAGACCTCGTCATCGGCCTCGATGACGGTATCGCCCTCCGGCTGGATGGCCCGATCTTGACGGTAGATGGCCGCCACCCGGGCGTCCACCTGGGGCATATGCTCGTGGAGCGTGCGCAGTTCGTGCCCGACCAGCGGACCGCCATAATAGGCCTTGACCGCGACCAGCCGGATGCGTCCGCCGGCGAAATCGAGTACCTGGAGCGTGCCGGGGTTTTCGATCAGACGCAGGATGTAGCTGGTGACCAGCGCCTCGGGGCTGATGGCGACATCGATAGGCAGGGCATCGGTGCGAACAGTCGGGGTTGATCGAGAAAGCTCTGTGCGCGCACCCGCGCGATCTTGGTGGGCGTATGGAAAAGCGTGTAGGCGACCTGACAGGCGACCATGTTGGTCTCGTCGCTGTTGGTCTCGTCGCTGTTGGTCACGGCGATGATCATGTCGGCGTCATCGGCGCCGGCGCGCGCGAGCACATCCGGATGCGCGCCGTGACCCAGCACGGTACGCAGGTCGAAGCGTTCCTGTAATTCGCGCAGAAGTTCCGGGTTGTGATCGACCACTGTGATGTCATTCGCCTCGCTGACCAGATTGGCGGCCACCGAGGTACCGACGACCTGGCCAGCGCCCAGGATGATGATCTTCATTGAAACCGCGTCCGGCAGGGCGTGTGCGGTTGGTGCATTGGTTCGGCCTCGTAAGAACCAGCAAACGTTGGAGTTGACGCGGTTTCAGGATTGAATTTTTATCATTTAAACCGCGTCAACTGTCGCGTCCGTGGATTGACGCGAGGCCAGGGCCAACGCACCAACGGTGAATATCCCGCCAGACGCGGTTTAACGCCGCTCCTTGATCTCGATCCCGAGCGAGCGCAGCTTGCGATAGAGGTGGGTGCGTTCCATGCCGGCCTCCTTGGCCATTTTGCTGACGTTGCCGGCGTGCTTTTCCAGCTGATAATCCAGATAGGCCTTCTCGAACTGCTCGCGCGCGGTGCGCAGCGGCTGGTCGAAGGACACTAGACCCTCCAGCGCCTGAACCTGAATCGGCGGCGGCGCGCCGAGCGCGGTCTCGACCTCTTTCTGCCCGATCTCGTCGCCGGCGCCCAGAATCAGCACGCGCTGGACCAGATTCTTCAACTCGCGGACATTGCCAGGCCAGCCATAATTGCGCAGAAAGTTCTGCGCGCCGACGCTGAAGCGACGGTAGGGCAGTTTTTCGTGGGTGGCGAAATAGTCCAGATAAAAATTCAGCAGATCCGGCACGTCCTCGGCATGTTCCTGCAGGGACGGCACGTTGAGCGGGACGACGTTGAGATGATAGAAGAGATCCTCGCGGAAGCGTCCGGCGCGCACCTCGTCTTCCAGGTTGCGCTGGGTGACGGCGACGATGCGCACGTCGATGCGCACCGGTTCGTTGCCGCCCACGCGCAGGAAGGAACCGCTGTCCAGGGCACCGAGCAGTTTCAACTGCGCGTCGAGTTCCATGTCGGCGACTTCATCGAGCAGCAGGGTGCCGCCCGCGGCCTTCTCCAGACTGCCGTAATGCGTATGTTCGCCCTCCTCGGTCCCGAACAACTCGCGCGCGGCATTGCCGCCGGCCAGCGAAGAGACGCTGAGATCCACGAAGGGCCGCTCGCGCCGCGCGCTCTGCGAGTGCAGATAGCGGGCGAAGGTCTCGCGCCCGCTGCCGGCCTCGCCCATGATCAACACCCAGGTGTCGTGCTGGGCGATGCGCTTGACCTGTTCGCGCAGTCGCTGCATGGCGGCGCTGCGCCCGATCGGTTCATGGACCTGCGGCGTGCGGCGCTTTAAACCGATGTTTTCCTGTTGGAGTTTGTCCGCCTCCAGCGCGCGCTCGACCGTGAGCAGCAGCTTGGCCATGGACAGCGGCTTTTCGAGAAAGTCGTAGGCGCCGAGCCGGGTGGCCTCGACGGCGGTCTCGACCGTGCCGTGACCGGACATCATGATGACCGGACAGGGCAGGTTGTCGTCTTCCGCCCATTCCTTCAACAGCGTGATGCCGTCGATGTCGGGCATCCAGATGTCCAGCAGAATCAGGTCCGGACGACGGTCGCGCAGGGCATGGCGCGCGGTCTCGCCGTTTTCGGCAATGGCCACGGTATAGCCCTCGTCCTCCAGAATTTCCTGGACCAGGCCGCGAATATCGGGCTCGTCGTCCACTACCAGGATATGTGTTGCGCTCATGAGTGTTTGTCTTGCTCCAGACCTTGGTTCGTCTGTAAGGCGGCTTGCCAGACCGGCAGCCGGACCCGGATCAGGGCACCTTCGCCGGTGTTTTCGACCATGATCATACCGCCGTGCTCTTCAATAATCTTCTTGACGATGGCGAGTCCCAGCCCTGTCCCCTTGGTTTTGGTGGTGACATAGGGCTCGAAGAGCCGCTCCAGCAGGTGCGCCTCGAAACCGGGACCGTTATCGGTCACGGTGAGCTGTACCGCGGAGCCGGCCTCCACTTGAGAGACGTCTGGCGCCAGTTCGTCGATCACGTCCGTGGTCACGCCGATGCGTGCGTTGGCGCGGCCTTCCAATGCCTCCTGCGCGTTTTTGATGAGGTTATGGATCAATTGACGCAGCCGCAGCGGATCGCCGCGAACCTGAACCCCCGCCGCGTTCAGACCGATGTGCAGCGCGGGCGTCCCGGCGCTGCGATAAAGATCCAGAACCTCCTGAATCAACCGGTCGAGAAGCAGTGGCTCCTGCTGCATCCGGGGCGCCCGCGCATAGTCCGAAAAGTCGTTGACCATGGCCTTCATGGCCTCGACCTGCGCGATGATGGTGCCGGTGGAGCGGTCGATGATTTTGGCGTCGGCCTCGTCGGCCTTGGACAGCAGCTTGTGACGGAGCCGTTCGGCGGAGAGTTGAATGGGGGTGAGCGGATTCTTGATTTCGTGGGCCAGGCGTCGCGCCACCTCGCCCCAGGCGGCATTGCGCTGGGCGGTGATGAGCGAGGTGATGTCGTCGAAGACCACCACATGACCGCGCTGTTCGGAGTCCGGCAGGGGCAGGGGACTGCCGCGACACAGGAGCGTCTGGTTGCCCTCGCCGCGTTGCAAGATCACCTCGGCGCGCCAGGCATCGCCGGCGGCGAGGTGACGGCGGACGGTTTCGGTCCAGGGGGTGAGACAGGGCTGCTCGCGCTCGATCCGTTCGAGCGTCGGCCCCGTGTCCTCGGTGAAGTTCAGCGTCAGAATGTTTCGCGCGGCGGGATTCGCGGTGCGCAGACATTGACTTTCATCGAAGGCCACGACGCCCGAGGAGAGGCGCCCGAGCACGGTTTCCAGATAGTTGCGCTGGGTCTCGACCGCCAGTTTGCTGCGCGCCGCATCGTCGCGCGCCCGAGCGATGCGCCGCGACATGGCGTTGAAGGAAGCGACCAGAAAGGTGATTTCGTCGTCATGTCCTGGCAGCGGGATCTGCTGCTCGTAGTCGCCTGCCGCGATGGCGCGGGTGCCGCGGGCGATGTCGGCCACTGGCGCGACCAGGCGGCGCGCGGTATGAAAGGCCGCGATCAAGGCGGCCATGAGGCCGAACAGAAGCACCAGCGATAGGGTCAGCGAAAAACTGAATTTGAGCGACTGGCGCAGATAGGCCAACTCGGTGTAGCGATTGTAAGCTTCTTCGAGACGCGCCGAGAGTTCGCTGATGCGCGCGGAGGTCGGGAAGATCGCCTGCATCTGCATCTCGCGGCCGCCGGGGTCGTTGACCAGCGCGCGCACCACCAGTTCGTCGCCGGGGCCGCTTTCCAGTCCGACATAATTGTTGCCGGCGCGCACGCTCTGCTGAATCTCGCGCTCGGCATGGTCGGGGACCAGTTGCGTGGGATCCTCGTTGGCCGTGCCCAGCACCTGACCGCCGGTGCCATAGACGGTCAGTTCGATGGCGCCGGCCTGACGGCGCCGATGATTGAGACTGAGCGCGATCGCGGTCGCCGAACGGTCCTCGATCCCGGCGAGCAGTTGCTCGGTGTATTTGCCGAGCACGCGCTGATTGAGATCGAGCGAGGCCTGATTCAGCAGGAGCGCATCCTGCATGGCGCGTCCGATCTCGACATCGAACCAGCTATCGATCCCGCGCAGGAGAAAGCCGAGCGAGAAATAGTAGACCACGCCCACCGGCAGCAGCGAGATGAGCGCGAACAGGGTGACGATGCGCGCGGTCAGTCGCGATCCGGCCGCCTGACGGCGATGGCGCCGGACCAGCTTGACCACGTTGACCGCCACCAGCACGGCCAGAACCAGAAGCCCGGCCAGCACCGCGAACAACAGCGGCACGAAGGCGCGGCTGAGCGCCTCGGAGTTCTGCACCGCGTCGCGCATCAGCACCAGCACCACGAACAATCCGGCGATCAGGCCAGCGACCGGTAGGATTCCGAGTTCGCGTGGTTTCATCAAGGACTTAGCGGCCAATTGCTCCAGCCACTGGAGAGCTTCCAGGACGGTTTGAGATAGGCCATGGGCCGCAGCGGCAGCGGCAATTCCTCGATGTCCAGAAAGACCTTGATCTGGAGTTCGTACTCCTCTTCCTCATCCAGTTTGTCCTGCGCGATCAGCTGCACGTTCTGGAGTTCGCCCAGCGCGCGGATCGCGGCCTCGCGGGTCTCAAATCCGCGCCCACTGGTGCCCGGCAGGCGGTAAACCTCGTAGCGTTCGGACAATGGCCGATAGCGGATGGCGTAGCGCATCTGCCGATCCAGCAGGCTGTCTTCCCACAGCCAGGCGTTGGCGCGGCGGATTTGCAGGTGGATGACGATCGTCAGGGGGACCCCATTGTTCAGCGCCTCCAGGGCCTCTTCACTGAACGACGAGTCGATGGTGGCGTCCAGATAATAGATTCCATCCTCAAGCCGGATTCGCGGCTGCCGGAACTTGAAGTCGTCCCCCGCGAGGGCGGATGACAGGATTGCCCAGGTCAGGAGCGAGAATGCCAGACTCACTGCCAGCGCCCGCCGAGGCCGTGTTGCGTTTTTCCCGCTCATGCGGTCGCCCGCTCGATGAGCGCATAGTAAAAACCGTCGCTTCCGCCGGGCGTCGGCAGCCATTGACGTCCGTGAGGGCAGGTCTGGCCTGAAGCGGTCGGCAGATTCCGTTCGCGCGCCTCCGGTTGACGGGACAGAAAAGCGGCGATTTGTTCGTGGTTTTCCTCGGCCAGCAGCGAACAGGTCGCGTAGAGCAGGCGTCCGCCGGGCGTGAGCAGGGGCCAGATGGCGTCGAGCATCGCCGCTTGCGCCGCGGCGAGTTCGGGAATATCGCGGTCGCGCCGCAGCCATTTGATGTCCGGATGGCGGCGGATGACGCCAGTGGCAGAGCAGGGGACATCGAGCAGAATGCGGTCAAAGGGGCGCTCTGTCCAGGCGCCCTGGGGAGCGGCGGCATCGGCCTGGATGACGCTGGCCGTCAGGCCGAGCCGGTCGAGGGTCGCGCGCACGGTGTCGAGCCGCGAGGCGTCGCTGTCGATGGCGATCAGATCCAAGGCGTTGTCGGCCCGCTCCAGGATGGCGGCGGTCTTGCCGCCGGGCGCGGCGCAGGCGTCGAGGACGCGCTGTCCCGGGGTGGCGTCGAGCCAGCGGGCCGCGAGTTGGGCGCCGCTGTCCTGCACCGACACGAGCCCTCGCTCGAAACCGGGGAGCTCGCGGGTGGCGCGGGGGCGATCGAGGATCAGGCCCGTTTCGCACTCCGGGACGGGGCGCGCGGCGATACCGGCGGCAGCAAGCTGGTCGGCGTACTCGCTCAGACTGACGCGCAGTCGATTGACCCGCAGGGCCATCGGCGGACGCTCGTTGCTGGCGTCGACGATGCGCTCCCAGTCCTCGGACCAGTCCCGGCGCAGGCGGGTCAGCAGCCAGTCGGGAAAGAGCCAGCGGGCACCGGGTTCGTGCTCGATCTCGGTTAGCAGGGTCTCGCGTTCGCGTAGAAACCGCCGTAGCAGCGCATTGACCAGCGGCGCCTTGTCGGACTTGCCGAGGAGTCGGCTGGCGTCGACGGTGGCCGATACCGCGGCATGCGCCGGAATCTTCATCCCGATGAGCTGATACAGCCCGATCAGGATCAGCGCCTCCAGATCCCGGTCGGACTTTTTGACCGGGCGATTGAGCAGGCGTCTGGTCAGCGCCTCCAGCCGGGGCAGGAGGCGCAGCGCCCCGTAGGTCATCTCCTGGATCAAGGCCTGATCGGCGGGTGCGCGCGCGGTCTGGGGCTGTTGGAGCACCCGCGTCAGCGACTGCCCCTGATCGCGGACCCGATGCAGGTTGAGCGCGGCCGCCGCCCGTGCTTCGGCACCGGCGGGACTGCCTGGACTTGCGTCGTGCTGTCCAGGATCAACCAAACCGCTTGTCTTCCAGGTGTCGTGCATTGAGGAAATCCGTTGCGCTCATGGGCTTTTTCCCGGCGAGCTGAAGACGGGTGATGCGCAGCGTGCCCCGGCCGGTTGCCACGACGATGCCGGTCTTGTCGGCGGCGATCACGTCTCCGGGCGCGGACGAGGTCGTCGCCCGCTCATTGGCTTCGGCACCCCAGACGCGCAGCACGGCGCCGTCCAGGCTGGTCTGTGCGACCGGCCAGGGATCGAAGGCGCGCACCTGACGCTCGATCGCGTCGGCGGACTGGGTCCAGTTGATGCGTGCCTCTTCCTTGGTGAGCTTGCGCGCGTAGGTCGCGAGCGCGTCGTCCTGAGGTACTGGGAGGGACGAACCGTCGAGAATCCCCGGCAGCGCCGTGAGCAGTGCGCTGGCGCCCAGGGTCGCGAGCCGATCATGGAGACTGCCGCCGGTTTCGCGCGGGCCGATCGGCGTCTCGACGCGATGGTAGACCGGGCCGGTGTCGAGACCGGCTTCCATCCCCATGATGCAGACCCCGCTTTGCGCATCGCCGGCGAGTACCGCGCGCTGAATCGGCGCCGCGCCGCGCCAGCGCGGGAGCAGCGAGGCATGCACGTTGAGACAGCCGAGACGGGGCGCTTCCAGGACCGCAACCGGGAGGAGCAGCCCATAGGCCACCACCACCATCAGGTCGGCATCGAGTGCGCGCAGTTGGGCGGCCGCGTCGGCGTCCCGTTTCAGACTTTCGGGCTGAAAAACCGGAATGGCGTGCACTTGAGCCAGGGCCTTGACCGGGCTCGCCTGGAGCTTTTGCCCGCGTCCGGCCGGGCGGTCCGGCTGCGTGTAGACCGCGACGACTTCCAGTCCGGCGTCCAGCAGGGCGGCGAGACTCGGGACCGCGAAATCGGGCGTTCCCGCGAAAATCACTCTGATTTTGCTCATCGCGGGGTGGGCCATCGCATCGTTTGACCACGGAAGCCCCAGCGAACATCCCGACCCGGAGCGCGCCGGCGATGGATGCGCGAAGGCGCACTTCGCGCCGAATGTCTGCGATGACCGGCCCGCATCAGAGGATGCCCCGTCGCGGTTCGCCGGCTGGCGCCGCGGACTGTCGCCGATCTTTCTCCAGTTTGCGGCGGATGCGCTGGCGCTTGAGCATCGAGAGATGGTCGACGAAGAGTTTTCCCGCCAAGTGGTCGATCTCGTGCTGGATGCAGACCGCGAGCAGTCCATCTGCGTCCAGGGTAAAGGGTTCGCCCGCGCGATCGAGCGCCTGGACGCTGACCCGCTCGGCGCGGGTGACCGTTTCGTAAAAACCCGGTACGGAGAGACAGCCTTCGTCCATCTGCTCCGTACCCTCCAGCGACAGGATCCGGGGATTGATCAGGCACAGGGGCGTGTCATGGTGTTCGGAGGTGTCGATCACCAGCACTTGGAGCGGGACATCGACCTGAGTGGCCGCCAGGCCGATACCTGGCGCGGCGTACATGGTTTCCAGCATGTCATCGACCAAGCGGCGGATCGCGGCATCGACGTGCTCCACGGGCCGTGCCTTATGGCGCAGCCGGGGGTCGGGAAAAGTAAGAATATCGAGCTTAGCCATCTTTGCAAGTTTGCAGTAAACGAGTGGAATAGACAGAGTCGCGTGCGCTACTATCGGTTGAGAATACTACACCACCTTAGTGGGGGCGGGTGAATCCCGTTTCGACTGCCCGGAGGATCCGTCGCGCCATGATCAGCCGTTTCGTCATCACTCTTCTCCTTGCTTGCGGCCTGCTGGTGCTGGCCTCTCTGGCGTCCGCCGTCGAGTTGGCTCCCAACGCGCCGCAGACCTATGTCGTGCGCTCGGGCGACACTCTCTGGGAGATCGCCGGGCGCTTTCTGCGCGATCCCTGGCGCTGGTCGGAGGTCTGGCAGGCCAACGAGGGGCTGGACGATCCGGATCTCATCTATCCGGGCGATGTCCTTCAGTTGACCATGGTCGACGGGCAACCGCGTATCGGGGTGGCGCGTGGCGGCCGTTCCGCGGCCGGATCCAGCGATGGGATGCGCGTAGTTCGATTGAGCCCCCAGGTTCGCGCCTCTTCGCTCAAAGATGCCGTTCCGACGATCAGGATCGCCTCGATCGCGCCCTTCCTGACCCAGCCCTATGTGGCCGATTCGGACCAGATCGAACGCGCCTCCTATGTCGTGGGCTTCCCGGACGAACATATTGTGGCGGGTTTGCACGACTCCATCTATGTGCGCCGAATCCATTCCAGCCAACAGACGAATTTCCAGATTCTCCGGCCCGGAGACGCGCTGCGCGATCCCGAGACCAATGAAATTCTGGGATACGAGGCGTTGTTCGTCGCCAACGCCGTTCTGGAGCGCGTCGGCGATCCTGCCAAGCTCCAGATCGTGCGCTCCGAACGCGAGGTGTCCATCGGCGATCGCGTGATCCCCGCGAGTGTCGAGAAACCCCTGGAGAATTTTTATCCCCGTCCCGCGCCACCCGGAAGGAATGGCCACATCCTGTCGGTGCTCAACGGCGTCTCGCAGATCGGTCAATTCGATGTGGTTGTCATCAATCGTGGAATCCGTGACCGTATCGAGGCGGGCCACGTCTTCGAGGCTTTTGTCGGCGGTACCAAACAACGCGATCAGGTGCGTGGCGGCAGTATCGTCTCGAACTGGCGCGAGGAGAGCCCCCTGTCGACCGAGTTCTGGTACGGGCGCGATTTCGAAAACAAAGGCTGGCGTCGCGACGAGCCATCCCCGAATGAACCCTTACCGCTTCATGCCGATTTCCGCAGAAAGAATGCGCAGTTCGTCAGACCCTTTGAACGCGCTGGAATTCTGATGGTCTTCCGGACCTTCGATCGGGTGAGCTTTGCCCTGGTTCTGAATGCCCAGCGAGCCTTCACGGTCGGCGACCAGGTAGCCCCGCCGCCATCCTGATCCCGCCTCCAGTCAGGGATCGGGGCCTTTGAAATTAGACGCGCCGCTCGACGCTTGGCTTGCCGTCGTCAATGCGCCGGGGATCGGACCGCGCACGGTCGCAAGGCTGATCGAGCATTTTGGAAGTCCGGCGGAGATCCTGCGCGCATCGTCCGAGCGGCTTGCCGCCGCGGGTCTCAAGCCGGCGAGTATCGCGTCACTCAGGCAGCCAGACCCGGAGGCCATCGCCGCCGTGATGGCCTGGGCCGCTCAGCCGAATGCCCACATCCTCTCGCTGACTGACCCCGGGTACCCACCTCTGCTTGCCGAGATCCATGATGCCCCGCCGCTGCTGTATGTCCGTGGCGATGTCAGTCTGCTCGCGGAACCTCAGGTCGCCATCGTCGGCAGCCGCAATCCCACGCCAAGTGGCCGCGAGATCACCCAGGAATTTGCCCGGCAACTGGTCGGTTTTGGCCTGGTCGTCACCAGCGGCCTGGCGCTCGGCGTCGACGGTGCGGCCCATGCTGCGGCCCTGGAAGAGGGGCGCACCATCGCGGTGCTTGGGACCGGCCCCGACCGCGTCTATCCCGCGGGGCATCGGGATCTGGCGCGTCGGATTGCCGAGTCGGGCGCGTTGGTCAGCGAGTTTGCGCCGGGACAGGGACCGCTGGCCCAGAATTTTCCGCGTCGCAACCGCCTCATCAGCGGTCTGAGCCTGGGCGTGCTGGTCACCGAGGCGGCGCTGAAGAGCGGATCGCTGATCACCGCCCGCACGGCGCTCGAACAGGGTCGCGAGGTGTTCGCGGTTCCAGGCTCGATCCGTAATCCGCTGGCGCGGGGCTGTCACGCTCTGATCCGCGATGGAGCCAAGCTGGTGGAGACCGCCGCCGAGATTCTGGTGGAGCTGGCGCCGGTCCTGCGTTGCGCGCTCGCGGCTCCGGTGTCGACCGGCGACGCGGATCTGGCATCGACCGGGGTCGGGACGACGCCATCAAGTCCGGAATCGCTGGATGCCGAGTCGCGTCGTCTCCTGGAATCCATGGGATTCGATCCAGTCGCCCCGGACGAATTGATCGGGCGCAGTGGGTTGCCTGCCCAGCGTATCGCGTCCATGTTGTTGGTCCTGGAGTTGAGTGGTCATGTATCATCGGCCCCAGGAGGTCGCTATAGCCGCTTGCGCGGCTAGTCGCGTCCATCCAGGGCGCTGTTCGGCGTCGGTCCGTCAGTTCGATAATTGACGTCGCTCACGAGGTTGGTTGATGTACGAAAACATGGTCGATGTGTTGATCTATCTCTATGAGAATTACATGGACGGCGAGAGTCAGCCCCCGGTCGACCAAGGCGATCTGGAAGACGAGCTGTCGGAGGCGGGTTTCAGCAAGACCGAGATCGACAAGGCGCTGCTCTGGCTCGACGAATTGGCCCTCGGGGTCGACGCGCCTCAGTCCCACGACCATGCCGTGGGCTCGTTGCGTCTCTACTGCGAGGCCGAATGCGCGAAGCTGGATGTGGAGGCGCGCGGACTGCTCCTGTTTCTGGAACAGAGCGGAATCCTGGATCCGGCCAGTCGTGAGCTGGCGATCGACCGTCTGCTGGCGATCGACCACCCGCTGGTCACGGTCGATGAGGTCAAATGGGTGGTGCTGCTGGTGCTCATGAATCGTCCGGGCCGGGAAGATGCCTTCACTCAGATGGAAGACATGGTCTATAACGAAGATCCCGTGTATCTGCATTAAACCGCGTCCGCCAGGGCCTGCGTTGTTTCGCGTATTGACTCGATTTTTGAATTACTTAAGCCGCGTTCGCCGTTTGCTTTGAGTGACCGGCGAGGCTGAATTTGCGCGCGGCAACGTAGATCGCCCTAGACGCGGCTCAAAATCGGTTTACCCTAGAAAAATCGCGCCACCTCCGACCAGCCAGAAGACCACATGAATCTCGTTATCGTCGAATCGCCCGCCAAGGCCAAGACCATCGAAAAGTATCTCGGACCCGACTTCGAGGTCATCGCCTCCTACGGCCATGTGCGCGATCTGGTGCCGAAGGAGGGCGCCGTCGACACCGCGAACGGCTTCGCGATGAAGTACCAGATCATCGACCGCAACGAGAAACACGTCCAGGCCATCGCCAAAAAACTCAAAGGTGCCACGGCGCTCTATCTGGCGACCGACCCGGACCGCGAGGGCGAGGCGATCTCCTGGCATCTCTATGAACTGCTGAAGGGCCGCAAGCAGTTGGGTGACCGCCCGGTGCATCGGGTGGTGTTCAACGAGATCACGAAACGCGCGGTTCAGGAGGCGGTCGCGAACCCCCGCGAACTCTCCTATGATCTGGTGAACGCCCAGCAGGCGCGGCGCGCGCTGGACTATCTGGTCGGCTTCAATCTGTCCCCGTTGTTGTGGAAGAAGATCCGCCGCGGACTCTCCGCCGGGCGGGTCCAGAGTCCGGCGCTGCGTCTGATCTGCGAACGCGAGAACGAGATCGAAGCCTTCGTCCAGCAGGAATATTGGACCATCGAGGCCGATGCCGCGAAAGACGCCAAGTCATTCAGCGCCAAGCTGACGACCTTCGGCGGCGAGAAAGTGGAACAGTTCACGATCACCGACGAGGCTCGCGCCACCGAGGTTCGGCAGACGCTGGAACAGGCCGCCAACGGCAAACTCAAGGTCGAGCAGGTCGAGCGCAAGCAGCGCAAGCGCCACCCGGCACCCCCCTTCATCACCTCGACCCTCCAGCAGGAAGCGGCGCGCAAGCTCGGTTTCACGACCCAGCGCACCATGCGGGTGGCCCAGCAACTCTATGAAGGCGTTGACGTGGGCGGCGGCGCGGTCGGTCTGATCAGCTATATGCGGACCGACTCGGTCAATCTGGCCCAGGAGGCCGTGGAGGAGATTCGCGCCTACGTGACCGAGCGCTATGGCGCCGTCGACCTGCCGGACCAGCCCCGTCTGTTCAAGACCAAGGCCAAGAACGCCCAGGAGGCGCATGAGGCGATCCGTCCGACCTCGATCCTGCGCGAGCCGGCGGTGGTCAAGGCGCATCTGACTCCCGAGCAATTTCGGCTCTACGAGCTGATTTGGAAACGGACCCTGGCCTGTCAGATGGCGCATGCGCTCATCAATCAAGTCGCGGTCGATCTGAGCGCGGGAGAGGGCAATCTGCTGCGCGCGACCGGCTCGATCATCGCCGAGCCGGGCTTCATGCGCGTCTACCTCGAAGGACGCGATGACGCCAAGAGCGCCGATGACGACGAGGAGCGCATGCTCCCGGAGATGCAGGTCGGGGATCTGGTCGATCTACTGGCCATTCGGCCCGAGCAGCATTTCACCGAGCCGCCGCCGCGCTATTCCGAGGCGTCGCTGGTGAAGGAGTTGGAGGAATTCGGCATCGGTCGGCCGTCCACCTACGCCTCCATCATCTCCACCCTGCAGGATCGCGAATACGTGATCCTCGACAAAAAGCGCTTCTCGCCGACCGACGTAGGACGGGTGGTCAATAAATTCCTCACCGAGTATTTTCCTGCTTACGTCGACTACGATTTCACCGCGCGCCTGGAAGACGAACTGGACGCGGTCTCGCGCGGCGAGGAGGAGTGGGTTCCGCTGCTCGAAAACTTCTGGAAGCCCTTCAAGGAGTTGGTGGATCATACCCAGGAGAACGTCAAGCGCAGCGACGTGACGCAGGAAAAACTCGATGAACTCTGCCCCAAATGCGGCGGGCCGCTATCCATTCGGCTCGGACGTAACGGACGCTTTATCGGCTGTACCAATTATCCTGACTGCGACTACACTCGCGACCTCAACGCCGACAAGGCGGAGGCCGAGGCGCCGGAGATCGTCGAGGGTCGAGTCTGCCCCGAGTGCGGCTCCCCGCTGGAGATCAAACGCGGTCGTTACGGCAAGTTCATCGGTTGCAGCGCCTATCCAAAGTGCAAGCACATCGAGCCGCTGGAGAAGCCCGAGGATACGGGCGTGGTGTGTCCCACATGTCAAAAGGGCACGTTACAAAAGAAAAAATCGCGGCGGGGCAAGATTTTTTATTCCTGCTCCACCTATCCCAAGTGCGACTATGCGGTCTGGGACGAGCCTATCGCCGAACCCTGTCCCAAATGCGGCTGGGCGGTGATGACCATCAAGACGACCAAGACCAAGGGCGCGGCCAAGGTTTGTCCGCAGAAAGAATGCGGTTACCGCGAGCCGCTCGATCAGCCCGAGACGCAAGAGGCCGAGTCCTGACCCGCGTCCAGGGGAGGGCGCTTGCGTCAGTGCCATCGGCATCTCCCATCGCCGTGGGCGATCGCGGAGGCGCGGTTTGCCGAATGGCTATTCAACGTCAACGAATTTCCACTCGATGTCTATCGCTTCCGAGTGTTTCCGCCCGCCAGGGAACCCAGGATCCCCCGCACGAGCTGACGCCCGATCTGACTGCCCAGCGAGCGCATGGCGCTGGTGGCGAAGGCTTCAATGGGGGTCTGACGGTTGCTGGTTCGGCCGGCCGCTGGATTCCTGGCGCCGCGACTGCCACCGAAAGCATCGGAAAGGTCCGCTTCCGCCGCAGCCGCTTGCGCCCGCTGTTCCAGAATCTCATGGGCCGAGACGCGGTCGATCGGGATGTCATAAATCCCCTTGACCAGCGATTGTTCCAGGATGGCACGCCGTTGCGCCGTGTCGATGGGGCCAAGCTGACTGCCGGGGGGGGCGATCGCGACCCGCTGGACGATGCCGGGGATGCCCTCGGCATCCAGGGTGGAGACCAGCGCCTCGCCGACCCCAAGCTCGGTGATGACGGTCTCGGTGTCGAGGGACGGATTCTGCCGGAAGGTCTGGGCCGCCACCCGTACCGCCTTCTGATCCTTGGGCGTATAGGCGCGCAGGGCGTGCTGCACCCGGTTGCCGAGCTGCCCGAGCACCGATTCGGGCACGTCGAGCGGATTCTGGGTGACGAAATAGACGCCGATGCCCTTGGAACGAATCAGCCGCACGACCTTCTCGATGTTGTCCAGCAGTACCTTTGGCGCGTCGTCGAACATCAAATGCGCCTCGTCGAAAAAGAGCACCATCTTCGGCTTCTCCCGGTCGCCGACCTCGGGCAGTTCCTCGAAGAGTTCGGACAGCAGCCAGAGCAGGAAGGTGGAATAGAGCGCGGGCGCATGAATCAGCTTGTCGGCGGCGAGCACGTTGATGTAGCCGTGGCCGTGCTCGTCGGTCTGCATCATGTCCTGGAGCGCCAGCGCCGGCTCGCCGAATAGAATATCGCCGCCCTGCTGTTCCAGCGCCAGCAGGCGCCGCAGGATGGCCCCGACGCTGGCGCTGGAGACATTGCCATAACGGGTCTGCAGATCCGCCGCATGCTCCGAGACATGGCCGAGAAGCGCGCGCAGATCCTTCATGTCGAGCAGCAGCCAGCCGTTCTCGTCGGCGACCTGGAAGACGATGTTGATGACACCCTCTTGGACCTCGTTGAGATTGAGCAGGCGCGCCAGCAGCATGGGTCCAAGCTCGGTGAGCGTGGTGCGCACCGGATGACCCTGTTCGCCATGGATGTCCCAAAACATCACTGGATTGGCGGCGTAGACGAAGCCGTCTTCGCGTTCCAGATGCATGGCGGCGACCCGTTCCGCCACCCGCCGATTGTCGCCGCCGGCCTGGGCGATGCCCGCCAGATCGCCCTTGATGTCGGCCAGAAACACCGGCACGCCGATCCGGCTGAACTGCTCGGCGAGCCGTTGCAGCGTGACCGTCTTGCCGGTGCCGGTCGCGCCGGCCACCAATCCGTGACGGTTAGCCATGCGCGCGAGGATGGAGACGGACGCGTCGCCGTGTTTGCCGAGGAGGATGGACGATGTCATGAAATGCGCTCCGTGTAATTTTGGCGATGCGGACGTGTCGGCGAGTATACCCATTGCATTCGGAGCGCCCATACCAAATCATGAAGGTCGAGAAAAACCCATTTGGAACCATTTGGACCCGGACATGATCAAGATGTACAACCCTCTTCGCCAATTCGCCATCCTGCTCGGCGCGGCGTTTTTGTCGATCGGCTGTTCGCAGGCGGCCGGACCGACGCTGACGGCGCCGGAGGCGCTCGAAAAAGCTCAAGCCGCGGAACTGACGCTCATCGATATCCGCACCCCTATGGAATGGCGCCAGACCGGCGTCGCCCCGCTCGCCCTGCGCATCGACATGCAGGATCCGAAGGGGCCGGAAGGCTTCGCGAGCAAGGTGTTGACGGCGGTGCAGGGCGACAAATCGGCCCCGATCGCCATCATTTGCCGCACCGGCAATCGCACCGGCTACATGCAGCAGGAACTGATGGCCCGCGGGTTTTCCAACGTCTACAACGTCTCGGAAGGCATGGCCGGCAGCAAGGCCGGTCCTGGTTGGATTCGGCGCGGTCTGCCGATCGAAGCCTGCACGAACTGCTGACGATGGAGCGAGCGCCGACATGCCGCGTCGCCGGGGCCGCCAAATACAGATCGCCATGGAAAGAGCAGTTGAACCACGAAAAACACGAAGAACACGAAAAATTTCAAAGGCTCGCTCAACCGCTGGATTTAGGATCACTGACCACTGACCACTGACCACTGACCACTGACCACTGACCACTGACCACTGACCACTGACCACTGACCACTCTCAACCTCAACCTCAGGAGTTTGCATGTCCAACCCTTCAGCCTATCTCGCCAGTGTCCTGCTCGCCGCCACCGCCACGCCAGCACTGGCGGAAAATCCCAGGGTCGCGCTCGACGTGACCATCGGCGGCCAGCCCGCCGGGACTATCACGATTGAACTCTTCGCCGATGTCACGCCCAAGACGGCGGACAATTTCCGGGCGCTCTGCACCGGCGAGAAAGGCAAGGGCAAGAGCGGCAAGGATCTGAGCTACGCCGGCAGTCCCTTTCATCGCATCATCCCGGAATTCATGATCCAGGGCGGTGACTTCACCAACGGCAACGGGACCGGCGGCGAATCCATCTATGGCGAAAAATTCCCGGACGAGAACTTCCAACTCAAGCACACTGAGGCGGGCACGCTCTCGATGGCGAACGCCGGACCGAACACCAATGGTTCGCAGTTCTTCATTACGGTCGCGCCGACGCCCTGGCTGGACGGCAAGCATGTCGTCTTCGGCAAGGTCGTCGACGGGATGGATGTGGTGCGGGCGATGGAGGCTCAGGGCTCGCGCTCCGGGCGTCCGCTCACAGAGGTAACGCTGGAGGCATGCCGTCAGCTCTGAGATCGAAAGCGCGTGGAGGCGGCTCCCGAATCCGATTTGGAGCCGCGCTCCCTCAGGGCCATCCGCGCGGTGTCGTGGCATCGGCACCGGACGTGGGGCGATTCCGCCCGCATCCTGGAAATGCCCGGCGCGGTCGTTAAAGGGCTTGCAGGGATGCGCTATTCCAGCGCTCTATACGCCTTGAGGAGCTTTGGAATCTCATATTTCCACTCCAGTTCGTTTTCGACCCGGCGCCGGCCAAACTCGCCCATGGTGCGTCGTCTGTCTGGATCGTCAAGCAGCTCGACGATTTTGCGCCCCATGTCTTGGTGGTCATTTTGCGTGGCGTACAACGATGACTCCTGAGCCGAGAAGCGACCTTCGGTCAGCTCGAACTGGACGATGGGCTTGCCGAGCGCCATGTATTCCATGATTTTGTTCATGGTCGATTGATCGTTCATGGGATTGGCGACATCGGGATTCACGCAGATGTCCGCGGTGTTCAGGACGTCCAGAAGCTGCTGATCCGAGACACGACCCGTAAAGGTGACATACTCGTCGACCCCGAGCGTTCTCGACAGATCGATCATCTCCTCCAGCGAGGTTCCGCCGCCAACCAGGCAGAATTGAATGTCGTGGCGCCCAAGATCCCTGACGATGAAATCCACCGCCTGAAGCAAGAGATCGATCCCCTCTTGTTTGCCCATCACCCCAACGTAGCCGACAAGAAAGGCACGCCCCTTTTTCCAGGAGGGGACGGGCGGAACGATCTTCAGGCGTTCGAGCATCGGCCCGCTGCGAACCACGAAGACGTTGGCGGGATCCATCCCGCCGCGTTTGATCGCGATTTTTCGGTAGGACTCATTGGTGGCAATCGACACGTCGGCGGTGCGAAAGGTCATGCGTTCGAGCCAGACGATAAACTTCCAGTAGAAATTCCGTTTGCCGAATTTGGCTTCGTAGAGTTCGGGATTGATATCGTGATGATCGAAAAGAAATTTTGTGCCGAAGATCGCTTTGAAGAGTCCGCCGATCACAAAAAAGAGATCGGGAGGGTTGCAGGCGTGAATGATGTCCACGCCATGCTTGCGCCGCACCTTCAGCGCCAGTCTCAGCGTCTGAAAGAGCGCGACGGAGTACTCGACGAGATACCCTTTGGCACCCTCCGCCTCTAGCGGAAGTTGGTAACGGTAGAGATGAATTCCCTCGATTTCTTCGTAGCGCGCTTCATAGCCTTTTCCCGTTGGGCAGATGATCGCAACGGCATAGCCATTGGCGGCCAGTGTCGTGGCCTCCTGCCAAACCCTCCGGTCAAACGGAGAAGGTAAATTCTCGACGAGGATCAGAACACGGCGAAGGGCTTGATTCATTGTTCGCTCCAGGCAGGTCTGGCTAATCCAAGGATTTCAGAAACAGCCGGGGAGTTTATCCCAGGCTCGCCTGCCAGTCGCTGATCCGGCGGCAGGCGATGGCGGCGCGTCAGGGTCGCCAGCGTGACCGGCAAGCCGCGGCGTTTCGAATCATCAATGATGGGTGACGTGATCGTCGGACGATGGCGGATCCTCGCTCGGCGCATCCGTGGAATCGCTGATCCGGTGGTTCTCGTCCAGCCAGTCGCCGAGGTCGATCAGGCGGCAGCGCTTGCTGCAGAAGGGACGCCAGGTCGAGGTTTCGGCCCACTCCACCGGTTTTCCGCAATGGGGACAGGGAACGGTGATCGCCATGGTCACAACACGCAACAAGTGAGTTTGAAGGAAACGTCATCGGAACGCTGGGAGGGGCGCCCACTGGATTCGACCGCCATGAACCGGATGCTGAAGCGGTTTTTGTGCCCACTGATTTCGGGGTAGCTCGCTTCGGAGGCATCGAGTCCGACGCGTAGCATCTGGGCTGGCGCCTCGGGATTCAGCGCCTCGTGAAAAAAGCCTCCCTCGGCCAGGGTGCGTCGGGGCGAAGCGCTGCCGCGCACCAGGGAGAGCGCGATCTGGATGGCGCCGATCGCTGGCGTGAGGTCATGCCGCCAGTGATCGAACCGCGCCTGACGTCTCTCTGGCGGCTGGATCAGCCAATAGTGATAATGCGGCAGATCGAAACTGCAGGTGCCGCCTGGAATGCTGCTGCGCTGGGCGATCGCCTTGAGGAATTCATCTTCGCGGGCGGTTTGACCAATGGGGCTGTTCATACCCTGTACCCCATCGACCGCATCGTCGAGGTCGCCCAATACCTGCGCCAGTGCGTTCGGGTCGACGCCGGGTTTATCGGCGAGTCGGCTGAGGGTGCCGAGGTGGCGGTCAAGCTCCTTGAGAATCTCGTTCTTGATATCCGAACGCGCCGTGATGGCGGCGATCTCCAGCAGCGCTTCGATCGCGACCCGGGTGGCGGAGGGATCGAACTGATCGGCGAAGTGCTGGAGTCGCTCGAACAGATGCTCAAGCCGCAGAAAGGTGCGGATGCGTTCGTTCAGAGGGTATTCGAAAATGATCGATGTCGACACGTTGATGTCCCAAGGCTAGGCGGGAGGCTTGTCGAGTTGACGCGGGCCGCACGGCGAGTGCGGCATGGTGCTCCTTAGGGCTAGCCCGCGCGCGGTTTGGATACTTGAATTCTCCCGGTTTTTCCGCGCGATGTCACGAGCCGCATCAGCCCAGACGCAATGTCCGTTTGTAGAAGTCCGGGATGGCATCGGGGTCGGTCGTCATCAGAATGTGGTCGAGCAGTCGGGCCGGCACCCGGCCCTGTCGGCCCATTTCGGCGAGTTGCGTGCGCAGCCCCTCCCAATAGAAAGCGCCGCCGGAGCCGTCGAAAAAGACCACCGGGCTGGTCTCGATGACGCCGAGTTTCATGTCGGTCAGGGTGAGTCCGACCTCTTCCAGCGTGCCGACTCCGCCCACCAGAAAGAGATGAAAGCTGGCGATTTCGAACCAGCGCTGGCGGGCCTGGCGGCTACGCGCCTGAAAGGTCTGATAGAACTCGGCGGTCTGGTTGAGTTCCTGGTCGATGGTTTCGATGAAGCTCGATCCGACCATGAGTCCGAGTTGATGGGCGGCGTCCGTCACCTGCTGCATGGCGCCCGGTCCGCCGCCGGTCAGAATGCCGATATCGCTGCCGAACAGATTCCGCAGATTTTCGAGCAGGCGTTCGATCTGGTGGGCGGCGGCGGCGTTCAAGGGTTTGACCGAGCCATAGATCGCGAAGATCAGGCAGGAGCGGAAACGATCGACCTTGTCCGGCGTGGTGAAATAGCCGCGCAAGCCCCGGAAGACATGCCGGACCACCTGACTGCGCGATTCGTTGCACCAGAAGACTTCCAGCCCCAGACCCTCGTAATCGGCCAGTCGGCCATGGTCGCGCGAGGACAGGAAGGGGCCATGCTCGAAGGAGGCGCGCCGGAAAACGATACGGGCGACGCGCTGACGCAGGGCGGCGGCGCAGATCTCGGTGTGTTCGATCAGATTCGGAAAATAGCCGAGCAGCAGGGTCGCGCGCGCGCCGTCTGGCAGATCCGCCAGAATCCGCGTCCCGTACTCGGTGCGCAGGTGCAGATCCAGCCCCTCGGCCACCAGACCCGCCGCCAGATCGGTGCCCCCGCGCGGATCGCGCGGAACCCGCGGCTGGGTCCAGACTTGCTCGGGGTCCGCCCCTTCCAGCAAGCCGTGCGGATCGCGGGTCACGGCCATCATCCGATGCGAATAGCGGTCGGTGACCGGGCTTGCCTCCAGTCGGTCGAAAATCGCCAGCAGCGACTTGCAGGCCATGTCGCCGCTCGCGTCAATGAGATGAGACAAATCGCTCGTCTCGCTGTCGGTCGCGGCCTCGACCGGCCCGGCGAGCGGTGCCGTGGGACTCGTGTGGCCATACCAGTACCGTGGCTTGGGTTTGAGCAGGATTGCCTCATGCACCGAGGCCGCGATGCTTGGATTGATGATGAGCTGTTCGGTGCGATTGACGAACTCCAGATAGACGTTGGTGCCGCGCGTCGAGACCGGGTCGAGGACCGTGGCCTGGAGATGGAAGCCCAGCGAATCGTCCAGGTTGCGCAGCACCACATAGTGACGATGCAGGAACATGGAACAGGCGGTCACCAAACCGTCCCTGGGCAACAGCTCGATATGATCCACCGCTTCGCGGATTTGCAGCCGGTTCAGCAGATCCTTGCCGTCCGCATGGGTCGCGATGGCGGTGACTTCCTCGGGGGTCAGGGGTTTCTGGAAGTGGAAGATCTGACGTTGCGGGCGCAGGATCAGATAGCCGTTGCCGTCGAGCGAGAACCCGGCTGGGACTTGCAGCGCGTTCTCGCGAATCAATCGATGGATGGCGGACGACCCGAGCCGGTTGTCCATCGGGCAGAACACCAGTCGACCGACCCGCAGTCCAGGCACCACGATGCGTTCCAGATGCGGCGCGATGCCATAGGAATGGATCGCGGCGGCGATGCGCAGTCGCAGGTCGGCGTGTCGACCGTTGAATTCGGGTGTCCCGAGCGGGAGGATGTTGATGCCCATGCGCGCCAGCCGGCTGCGCGCCGCGAACACCAGGTCCGCCTCGCGATCGCCGACGAGGTCGCGAAAGGCGGTCGAGATGGCGAAACGCGCCGTGACGACGAACCCCTCGTCGTCCGTGTCGAGCAGAGCGGTAATCCAGCCGTCGTCGGTTTCGGGTGTCGCGTACATCGTTGATGTCTCGGAGTCGCGGTTGGGCATGGGATGCGAATGGAGCAGACTGCCGAGCGTATCACAGGGCGCCTTGGAAATTTCTCACGAACCCAACGGCAACAGGGCGAGCGCGCTTAAATCCTCAGCCGAACACCACCTTGGCGCGATAGTCATCGTTCCACGCGGCCTTGCGGCGCTTCTTGGCCAAGCTGATCGCCGACCCCTCCTGTTCGAACAGGTTCATGCT
>NZ_NHSQ01000181.1 GCF_016653465.1 Thiocystis minor
AGCGTCACTTTCGGGGGCAGCATTTCTGGGCACGCGGATATTTTGTGTCGACGGTCGGTCGGGATGAAGCAACGATCCGTGCGTACATTCAGCACCAAGAGCGCGAGGACAAGCGACTCGACCAGCTTAATCTGTGGGACTGATTTGCCGCCTTTAGGCGGCCCAAGAACCGTGGGGCCGCGTTAGCGACCCCTTGCCGCTTTGAGCGGCTCACGAATTCAAAGCCCCCGGCTCTGCCGGGGGATGGTTACTTAAAGCGCGTCCGCGCGAGTGATGTCAGTCAATCGGAAGTCGCAGCCCTTGAACAGCAGCGGCTCGTCCAAGGATTTGGCGAGGGTGTAGGAAAAGCAATCGCCGAAGTTCAGTACCGCGCGATGTCGCCCCTTGCCAAAACGCGTCGCGTGCGAGCCGTGCTTGGGCGTGGTCGATCGCAAGTGTTTCGATGCCGACGGTTGCGGGGCACGTCGATTGTCGGCCTCGCCGCCATCGGGCTGTCAGTCGCCGCGGTCCGGCGACGGCCGAGCGATCAGTTCCGTAGGGTACGCACCGCGTACCGTTCAGCTGCCTGGCTTTCATTGTCGTTGTCGTTCTTCGATTCGACAACGTCAACGATCGTCGCGGATGCTCCGTTCCAAACCGCCGTGCATTGGTGTGATTCGCGTTCCCTCGCTGGTCGTGATTGGAAGGCATTGACCGGTGATTTGCGGGGAGTTGCCTTACTCGTTAACGTGTTCCATCTTGAGCAGACGCGCCTTCATGCGCCGGATCCCGACCCAGGCGACGAGGACCACGACCGGGGCCGCCAGACCCGTCGCATAGGCGGCCTCAATCGGCACGCCATGACCCTCCAGACCTTTCAGCAGATAGCCGACCAACCCGACTCCGTAGTAACCGATGGCGATCACCGAGAGACCTTCGACGGTCTCCTGCAGGCGCAGTTGCAACTGCGCGCGCCGGTTCATGGACATCAGCAAGCTCCGATTCTGTTCCTGTAGACCGACCTCCACCCGCGCGCGTAGCAGGCTGGTCAGGCGCGCGGCACGCTCGGCCAGATCCTGCTGGCGCTTGGAGGTCGAGTTGCAGGTCGCGATCGCCGGGGCGAGACGGGCATCGAGAAATTCGCTAAAGGTCTGCAAACCCTCGATGCGTTTCTGGCGTAACTGATCGAGCCGTTGCTGGACGACTCCATAGTAGGCGCGGGAGGCCTCGAAGCGCGAGCTGGTGCGCGCCGCGACCGCTTCGATCTCGGCGGCCAGGGTGGTCAACTCGGCCAGCAGTTCCGCGTCGGGGACGCCTTGCCCGACCTCGTCCGGATCGGTCATGCGTGCCGCCACCCCCACCAGCCGACGGTCGGCGCCGCTCAGAATGGCGTTCGCCTCGCGCGCCTCGGGTAAGCCGAGCAGGGACATAGCGCGGTAGGAGTTAATTTCCAGAAAGCGTTTGGCGAGTCGACCGGCCTGGTTGTCCGAGAGCCCCTGGTCGCGCAGCAGGATGCGCGAAAAACCGTCGCTGTGAATCCGCAGATCGGACCAGGCGCGCGCCGCGCCGCCCACCACCTCGGAGCCGATGACGGCATTGCCCGCAAAGAGTTCGCTGAGTTCCTCGCCGCCGCGCTCGGGCATGTCGCGCGATTCGAGCGCGAGCGTAACCGCCGCGACGACCTCGCCCGGCAGTTCGCTCAGCCAGTCCTGGGGGAGTTCATAGAGCACCGGATAGGCGAAGGGATGCCGATAGGCCCCCGGCTTGCTGAAGGTGTAGGTCACAAACTCGGTGTGGCGCTCCCAGCGCATGCGGATGTCGCCCAGTACGGCGAAGTAGTGCTGTTCGACCGTCTCCGGGCGGGGCAGGCCATAGTGATCAAGCAGCTTGAACAGATGCTGGAGATTGCGGCCACTGCCCCGCTCGCCACAAATCGCGGCGAGATGCGAGACCCGCCCCGGGGCGTGCAAGGACTCGTAGGTACGCGCGTGCAGCTCGGCGATGCCCTGATGGCGCAGGGGGTGTTCCTTGAACGGCAGGGCCATGTGGTGGAGACTCCTCGATTCGATGAAACCGGGTCCGGCGCGACGGGTCGGGGCTGGGCTGGGCGATCCTGGCCTTGCGCCAACCGCCGGGATGCGCTTGCGACACGGTAAAGTCACAGATTAACCGGAAACCATGACGCAATGAAGATGGGGTGCCAGCGTCCATTTCGCCAGCGCCGCCAGCGCGAGCGCCAACCGATCGCCGGGAGTGGACTCGGATCGCGTCTCGTGATTAAGTAACCCAAAAGGTCATGTCACCAATCCCACCGTTTGTTCTCCGGGGCCATATCGGCACCGGATGACGTCAAGCAGCGACGCCTTCAGGATGGCCAAACCAATCGACTCGAACAGCGACCACGACATCGAAACCGCCACCCTGCGCAAAACCCTGGAGCAAATGCGCCGGGAAGCCGAGCAGGAAGTCATGCGTCTCAATCTACGCATTGCCGAACGCGTGCATGAGAGCGACAGCTCGATCGCCACCGCCACCGAGCACCTGGCCATGCAGCAGGAGATGACGGTTCTGCAACAGACCCTGGGGGCGAAGGAGCAAGCGCTCGATCACATCACCGAGGAATGTCGGCGGCTTGAGGACGAACTGGAAGACCATAACCTGGCGCTCGACGGTCTGAAACAGGAAATGGAGCGCAAGGAGAGTTCGCTGAAGGACGCCGTGGGCGAGGTGGAACGGTTGAAACGGGAATTGGCGGAACGCCTCAAGATATCGGCCGCCATCGCCCCAGCCCCAACCGCCCCGATTCCGCCACGGGCCGTGCCAACCAGAATCGCGCCTTGGAGACGAGCGGGATACCCGATCCTGTTCGCCGCGCTGGCCCTGTCCGCGGGTCTGTCCCTCTACCTGATCCGGGATCGGATCGACCTCCGGCTGCCGGAGGTTCGGCAATGGTTTCAAACCTCCCCGCCGGTGGTCGTCGAATCGTCGACGTCCGTCGGAGCGGGGACCGAGACCCCACCGGCGACCGTTGACGAGACGCCCGCGCGCCCGACGCCGACGCCGACGCCATCCAGACCGCCGCCCATCCAGCGCGACCGACTGCGAGGCGGCGCGCTTGCCCCGGCACTGGCCGTGCTCGACGGCGGCGTCTTCCAAATGGGTGCGAACAGTCTCTCCGGCGAGGATTTCAGCCCGGCCCACGAGGTCCAGATCCGACCCTTCCTGATCGGTCTCAACGAGGTGACCTACCAAGACTACGACCGTTTCGCGCGGGCGACCGGGCGGCCGCTGCCCGATGATTTCGGCTGGGGACGCGGCAACCGGCCGGTGGTCGGCGTCAGTTGGCTGGATGCGCAAGCCTATGTCGACTGGCTGTCGCGAGAAACCGGCCGGCACTATCGCCTGCCCACCGAAGCGGAATGGGAGTTCGCGGCGCGTGCCGGCGGCACCCGCTCCTTTTGGTGGGGTTCCGGTCTTGAACCGGGCCGGGCCGCCTGCTTTGATTGCGGCAGCCAATGGGACAATCGCTCCACCGCGCCAGTCGGAAGCTTCCCGCCCAATCCGTTCGGTCTTCACGACACCGCCGGAAACGCCATGGAGTGGGTCGCGGACTGCTACCAGCCCAGTTATCAGGGGGCGCCGAGCGAGGGATCGAGTGCGCCCGGAGCAAACTGTAAAGCACGGGTTGCGCGGGGTGGGGCCTTCAACAAGCCTTCGTCATCCATGCGCGTCTATGTCCGGGGACACTTCGCGCCCGAGACCAGGCTCAACATGCTGGGTTTCCGGATCGCACGCGATGTCTGACGCCGCCTTGAATCACGCGTTGACCACCCAGCGCCGCATCATCCTCGGCGTGGGCATCGCCACCCTGGATCTGATCAACGAGGTCGACGCCTATCCGGCCGAGGACGCGGAGATTCGTGCCCTCTCTCACCGCCGGGCGCGGGGCGGCAACGTCACCAACAGCCTGTCCCTGCTGGCGCAATTCGGACATCGCTGCCGCTGGGCCGGCACCCTCGCCGACGATCCTGCCAGTGCCTCGATCCTCGACGACCTCGCCCGCCACGGCATCGACACGAGCCATGCCGTGCGCATCCCGAACGCTGTCACGCCGACTTCCTGTATCGCCCTTAGCCGTGCCACGGGAAGTCGCACCATCGTCCATTACCGCGATCTCCCTGAGCTGGACGCCACCGCCTTCGCGTCCATTCCATTGGACGGCATCGACTGGGTCCACTTCGAGGGCCGAAACCCCACCGAAACCCGCCGCATGATCGCGCGGGTGCTCGCCGAACGACCGGACGCGGGTCTGTCGCTGGAGCTTGAGAAACCGCGACCTGGAATGGCCGACCTACTGCATGGGCCGCGCGTCCTCCTGGCGAGCCGGGCCTATGCGCGGGCGGCGGGATTCACGGATCCTGTCGCCTTTCTGGACGATCTCATGCCACGGACCAGCGCCACGCTCTGTGTCGTCGCCTGGGGCGCCGAGGGAGCCTGCTATCTTGCCCGCGGCGGGATGAGCCAACTCGTCGCCGCCAGCCCGCCGGAACGGATCGTCGACACGCTCGGCGCTGGAGACTGCTTCAACGCCGGCGTCATCGACGGCCTGCTGCGCGGGCTTCCGCCCGGCGACGCAGTCGAGTGCGCTGTCCGGCTCGCCGGTTACAAATGCGGTCGATACGGGTTTGCTGGATTGATCGAGGAGGTTGCGCGGTCCAGCGAGACGTGACCCTAGACCATCGGAGAGAAACCCGAAAAAGATGCTCGTAGGAGTTGTAATCCCGGCCCCTGGCGAGAAGCTCTCAATCGAGATTGTTGCAGCGCATATTCAACTGTTCGGTCCTCACAAGAGCGTCAACGGTGAGGTTAAGTTGGCGCTTATGGGGGTCATCCCCGCGAGTGCGGGAAACACACACTTGGCCGTGCTGCATGTCTTCCGAGTACAGTATCAGACAGTCAGCTTCCGGTGCGGCGGCGACAATCACGCTATCCCAGAAACTGAACTGATGCGCGCTTCTCAATCGGCTGGCGGTGCGGTGACACTCAAGATCCGTACTCACGACCCGACACCGGCGATAAAATCCCTCGGCATGAGCCGCCTCCAGTCTGGATGAGGGGTTAGCGGTACGGAGTACATGGACGCGCGACACCGCGGAGCGGTGACGAGAAATCGTGTCAGGCGGGAGCGCGAACCCGAATCAACCCTGCTCTCGAATCAAGGCCAGCATGTCCTCGTAGCTCAAGCGCCCGCCGTCGCCGGCGCCTTCCAGCAGTCCGTCGGCCAGATCGCGCTTGCTGGCGTGCAGGGCGATGATCTTCTCCTCGATGGTCCCTTTGGTGATGAGCCGGTAGATGGTGACCGGGCGCTCCTGTCCGATGCGGTGGGCGCGGTCGGACGCCTGATCCTCGACCGCCGGGTTCCACCAGGGATCCATGTGGATGACATAGTCGGCGGCGGTGAGGTTGAGCCCGGATCCGCCGGCGCGCAGGCTGATGAGGAAGAGATCGCCCTCCCCCGCCTGAAACGCGGCGACGGCGGTCTTGCGCTTGGCCTCCGGGGTGGAACCGTCGAGATATTGATAACGCACGCCTCGCGCGTCCAAATGGGCGCGAATCAGATGCAGATGGTCGACGAACTGGCTGAACACCAGCGCTTTGTGACGGTTTTCGAGCAGTTCGTCGACGATCTCGCCGAAGGCGTCGAGCTTGGCGCTCGGGATGTCGCTGTCGGGCAGCGCCAGCTTGGGATGGCAGCAGGCGCGGCGCAGTCGCATGATCTCGGCCAACAGTTGCATGCGCTTTTGGCCGGGGTTGGCGTCTCCGAGTTCCAGCCGTTCGATGGCCTGTCGGCGCAGTGCCTCGTAAAGCGCCGCTTCCGCCGCGCTGAACTCCAGTTCCAGGGTGATTTCGGTGCGCGGCGGCAGTTCGCTCAGGACATCGGTCTTGAGCCGGCGCAGGATGAAGGGCTTGAGCAGTTGGCGCAGACGCTGGCGCGCGCCGCTGTCCTGATGCACTTCGATGGGTACGGCAAAACGCTGATTGAAGGAGTCCAGCGAGCCGAGCAGTCCGGGGTTGATGAACCGAAAGAGGTTCCACAACTCGCCCAGATGGTTTTCGATGGGGGTGCCGGTGGTGATCATCCGAAAGCCGGCGTTGAGCTTCATGATCGCCTGCGAGCGTTTGGTCTGGGCGTTCTTGAACGCCTGCGCCTCGTCGGCGACGATGGTCGACCAGTTCACGCCGGCGAGCCGCTCGCCCTCGGTCTGGAGCAGTCCGTAGGTGGAGATGATGAGATCGAAGGGACCGGCGGATTCGAGCATCCGCTCCCGATCGCCCTCGCCGAAGCGTTTCGGTTGCAGAGTCGGGGCGAACCGGCGGGCCTCGCTGACCCAGTTGGAGCAGACCGACATCGGGGCCAGCACCAGGGTTGGACCTTCCGGCGCGCGCGCGAGGATCATCGCCAGGGCCTGCACGGTCTTGCCCAATCCCATGTCGTCGGCCAGACAGGCGCCGGCACCCCAGTGGGCCAGGCGCGCGAGCCAGCGGTAGCCCTCGACCTGATAGTCGCGCAACTCGGCTTGCAGGGTGGACGGGATGGCGGGCTCCAGTTCGCGCACCTCGGCCAGCCGCGCCAGCAGACCCTTCCAGTGTTTGCTGGACTTGACCGCCATGCCTTCCAGACTTTCCTCGATGGCGGCGGCGGCCAGCGGGTGAAAATGCCCGCGATCGGTCAGACCGCGCAGATTGTCCAGGCGTCGGCGCAGCGACTCGCTGAGCACCAGATATTCGCGTTCGTCCAGACGCACGAAACGGCCTTTGGAATCCGCGACCAGTTCCAGGAGCTTGCGCATCCCGAGCAGACTGCCGTCGTCCAGGGTGAGTCCGCCCTCCAGCCCCAGCCAATCGCGCTCCTTGGCGATACTCACGCTCATCCGCGCGAGCGTGGCCTCCCTGGAAAGACCGATCCGCTTGCCCTCGGGCCATTGCAGCACGACGGCGTCGCCCAGCGCGTGCAACTGTTCCAGCGCGGTCAGCGCCTCCTCGGGGTCGTCCAGGCACCAGGTCCAGTCGCCCCCTTCGGCTTCGCTCCCCGAACTGGACGGCGTCGAAGCAGGGGCACGCCCTTCAGCAAGCGTCGGGCAGGCATCGAGTACGGTTTGCGCGTTCCGGCGCTCGCCGACCAGATCGCGCGTGGTCTGCACTGCGCGCCCGTCCAACTCGCCGAACAGGGTCGACAGGCCCTGACCCGGAAGCAGTCGCGGACCCTTTTCACCCAGGGGCTGCATCAGGAGTTCCAGATTCAGACCGGCCTCGGCCGGATTCAGATGCAGATAGGGACGCGGATCGGCGGGGACGGTTTCGGCGATCTGTTCGGTTCCGCCGATCGCCGAATGCACGGTCAGCAGCGGGGCGATGGCGGCGATACCTTCGAGCAGCCGCTCCTTGCCGTCCGGTGGAACCTTGAGCCCCTCGGCCCCCAGGATGGACGCGATTCGGCGATGCGTGGCGTCGAACTGGATCAGCCGGATGCGCGCGGCGGATTCGCTGACCAGAAGCAGATTCGAGCCTTCCGGAGGCACCGGATTGATGCGCACCAGGATGACGCCATCGCCCTTGACCACTTCGAGCGCCGGGCCGCCGCGCACCAGTTCGAGCGGGGTCTCCATGGCGCCGGCGCGAAACACCAGCGGATGGCCAACGGCGGCCAGCAGGGCGGCGTCCGAGTCCAGGCTGAAATGGGTGCGGCCATAGCCGCCGTACCAACCGGTTTCGGTCTCGCGGTGAATGCAGCCGCAGATCCGTCGATCCTGCGGGGTCAGATAGTCGTAGTCATTGGGCGACTCTGCCAGCTTCTGCAACGCGACCGGGCGGCCCTGCGACCAGCCGCCGGCCTTTTTCCGCTTCTGCTCGCGCGGTTCCAGAGTTCCCTGACCGCCATAGAGCGCGAGCTGCCAGCACATCCGGCGATCCGCTCCGGCCTCGCCGCCCGGCGCGGTCTTGCCCTCGCCGCCCGTGGTACCGACCCCCTTCAGCGCCTCCAGGGCGATCTCCCAGGCCGACTTGGGCGTGAGCAGTCCGGCGAGCCTGACCAGTTCCTTCGGCGGCGCCGGCAGGGCGGCGATCTGAAGCGGGCGGCCCTTAAGACGCAATAATTCGACGCCCTCCCAGGCATACCAGTGGATCCCTGCCGTGACGGCATCCTCGCAGTGGGTCGCGAGCGACTTGAGCAATTCCAGACCGGGACGCTCGCCCAGCCAATGACGCATGAGCCCCAGAAACAGGAGATCGAACGGTCGTTTGACTACCGCGCCCTCGCGCAGCCAGCTTGCCTCCTGCGGACGCTGGCGTCCGGCGAGCACGCTGGCCAGTTGGCTGAGCATCTGGAAGACCGGGGCGCTCGGGTCGGCGACCGGCAACCGCAGCACCAGACCGGCTTGCGTCTGGACCCGCTCCAGATCCGCCGGCGTACCCCGACGCAGCAGCGCGAGCAGATGCAGGATACCGGGCAGTCCCGGCACGGCGAGATTGCGCTTGCGGGTCTGACGCCGCAGGGTCGCGAGGTGCAGATCGAAGACTTCCAGCGACTCCTCGTGACGCCCGCGCGCCAGATGCAGCCAGCCGATCAGGGGCAGGGTCTCAGGCGTGATCCGGTTGCCCAGGATGGCTGCGGCCTGATCGAAATGGCCCCTGAACAGGTATTGCTCGGCAAGCGCGCAGGCCGCTTCGGGATGCTCGGCCGCCAACGGCGTCAGGCCGCGCTCCATGAACGCCTGCATCTCCGGTCGCGGGATCAGCGCCAGGCTTGTCTCGGTCATCCACGGCGCGAGCGCCAGGATGCGCAGCCGCGGACTGAGCGTCGCGAACCAATCGGGATCGGGCGACGCGGTACAGATGCGCGTCAGCGACTCGACCTCCCGGTAGCTCACGGGCTGTTCCGGGCCGCGCTTGTCCAATCCGAGCAGGGTCAGGATATCCGCTTCCCGGCCCGCGTAGAGCGCGTTGCGCAGTCGCCGCGTTTGCCGGCGCTCGCTGACCGTCTCCCACTGATAGCGCGACTTGGCGCTCATGACCGTCTCGGCGGCGGCAACGATGCGATCGAAGGTGCCTTCGCGGACCGTTTCGCGGGTGAGCATCTCGGCCAGGTCGGGGGCGCAGAAAAAATTATTCCCCTGTTTGACCAGGATCCGCTGAACGAGCAGACGGGTACGTCGCGCTGTCGAAAAGAGCGTGGAGAGTGGCTGGCCCTTCTGATCGCGCCAGCCAAGCTGGTGCAGGATTGCCTGCAAGCTGGTCTGGTTGACCGCTTCATGGACAACGGAAACGACCTGGAGAATACGGCGCTCGTCGGCGGGGAGTTCCTGCGCGGCTTCGATCACAGTGGCCATAACAACCTTAAACAGTTAAGTTTTTTTCATTGAGGTCAGCAACAAGGTTGGCAGTTGGCAGTTGGCAGTTGGCAGTCAAGATGGTGACTGATCGCCAGGGTAGTTTCCGGGAAAGACCGACCAATCTCCGTTCGCCCTGAGTCCTGATCTTGTCGAAGATACAAGATAATCCCTCCGGCCACTCGACAGGCCCATCCAGAGAACAGCAAAATCGCTGACAACTGACAACTGACAACTGACAACTGACAACTGACAACTGACAACTGACAACTGACAACTGACAACTGACAACTGACAACTGACAACCGAATTCAACCGCGCCGCTGACGGATGAAATGCTCCAGCAGCGCGCGCGTAGACGGATCGTGATCCGCCGTCACCTTGCCGGACTGGATCTCGTCGAGAATGACGCTGGCCAACTGTTTGCCGAGTTCCACGCCCCATTGATCGAACGAATTGACGCCCCAGATCACGCCCTGGGTGAAGATGCGGTGTTCATACATCGCGATCAGCGCGCCCAGGGTACGCGGGGTCAGGCGCTCCATCAGGATGCTATTGGTCGGGCGATTACCAGGGAAGGTGCGATGGCGGGCGAGCAATTGCGCCTGTTCCTCGGGGAGGCCCGCGGCCCGCTGCTCCGCCAGCGCCTCCTCGAAGGTACGCCCGCGCATCAGCGCCTCGGTCTGGGCGAAGAAGTTGGCCATGAACTTGGGATGATGGTCGCCGAGTTCGTTGTGGCTGCGTATGGCCCCAATGAAATCCGCCGGAATCGTCTGGGTGCCCTGGTGGATGAGCTGATAGAAGGCGTGCTGACCGTCGGTGCCCGCCTCGCCCCAGACCACCGGGCCGGTGCTGTAATCGACCGCCACGCCCTCGCGGGTGACGCCCTTGCCGTTGCTCTCCATGTCGCCCTGCTGCAGATAGGCCGGCAGGTAACGTAGCGACTGGTCGTAGGGCAGCACCGCATGGGTGCGGGCGCCGGCGAAGTTGGCGTACCAGACGCCGATCAGTCCCAGCAGCGCGGGCATGTTCTCGGACAGATCCGCGGTGCGGAAATGCTCGTCCATGGCGTGGGCGCCTTCGAGCAACTCGACGAAGCGATCGAAACCGACCGCCAGCGCGATCGGCAGACCGATGGCCGACCACAGCGAATAGCGCCCGCCGACCCAGTCCCAGAAGCCGAACATATTGGCGGTATCGATGCCGAAGGCGGCGACCTTCTCGGCATTGGTCGACACGGCCACGAAATGATTGGCCACCGCCGCCGAATCGCCGAGCGCCGTCAGCAGCCAGTCGCGCGCGCTGGTGGCGTTGGTCATGGTCTCCTGCGTCGTGAAGGTCTTGGAGGCGACGATGAAGAGCGTGGTTTCGGGATCGAGGCGCTGGATGGTTTCGACCAGATGGGTGCCATCGACATTGGAGACGAAATGCACTCGCAGATCCTCGCGCTGATAGGGCGCGAGCGCGGCACAGACCATCTTGGGCCCCAGATTGGAGCCACCGATCCCAATGTTGACCACGTCGGCGATGCGCCGTCCGGTATGCCCGCGCCAGTCGCCGGAGCGCACTCGCTCGACAAACTGATCCATCCTCGCTAGCACCCCATTGACCAGCGGCATCACGTCCTCACCCTCGACCAGAATCGGCCGATTGGAGCGATTGCGCAGCGCGATATGCAGCACCGCCCGCCCTTCGGTGTTATTGATCGGCTCACCGTTGAACATGCGCCGGGTCCAGCCCTTCAGATCCACCGCCTCGGCCAGCGCCAGCAGCAGGGACAGGGTCTCCTGGGTGACGAGATTCTTCGAGTAATCGAGCTGGAGTCCGGCCGCCGACAGACGCATGGACTCGGCGCGTTTGGGCTCGGCGGCAAACAGATCCTGGATCCGTGCGGCTTGCAGCGCGTCCCAATGTTGTTGAAGGTTCTGCCACTGAGGGGTCTGATTCACGAGCGACATGATGATAAATTTCCTCGCACAAAATAAGGGGTCAAGCGTTCGTCTCCCATAAGGACTGGGTCGCAATCTCCCGAACCCGGAACATGGGTTTACCCAATCTCTCTCCGGAAATGAAGACATCGGCTTGCGCGGCAATCGCCACGGCGAGATGAATCGCGTCCATTGCGGCAAGCCCATAATCCTGGGCGAGGAGTTTAGCCGAATCGACCAGTGAGATTGACCAAAGATGGTGCTCGGCAATGATACCGCTCCGCGCCGGGGCGCTTCCGGTCAAGAGTGGCTCAACGCAAACTGACCGCTGAAAGCTCACCCGTCAAGCCCATTGCGCCACTCATGATCGTCCCGATCGAACAGCCGGTTGGCCTCGGGCGGTCCCCAGGATCCGGCCGGGTAGGTCTGAATGAAATCGCGCTCGGTCGCCCAGAGTTTGAGCACCGGATCGACTACTCGCCAGGCCCAATCCACCTCGTCATAGCGCAGAAAATGAGTGTGATCGCCCTCGATCACGTCCAGAATCAACGCCTCGTAGGCGTCGATGTGCTCGGGCGGCAGAGTGCAGCTACTGGCGTCCAAACGCTCGGTCTGGGCAAGCATTTCGAGTCCCGGCTGTTTCACCTGGATTTCCAGGCGCATGCATTCGTTGGGCTGGATATTGAGCAGGATCCAGTTGGGCTTGAGCCGCTCGATGGCGGTGGACTGAAACAACTGCTGCGGCGGTTGCTTGAAACGGATGGCGATCAGCGAATTGGTACGCCCGAGCCGCTTGCCGGTGCGCAGATAGAAGGGCACGTTGCGCCAGCGCCAGTTGTCGATATAGAGCTTGAGCGCGGCATAGGTCTCGGTGGTGCTGTTGTGCGCAACGCCGGGTTCGTCGCGATAGCCGGCCAGCGTATTCGCGCCGGCCCGACCGGACGCGTACTGGGCGCGGAACGCCTGCGCGTGAACCGCCTCGCGCGGAATCGGGCGGATGGAACGCAGCACCTTGACCTTCTCGTCGCGCAGCGCCTCGGCGTCCAGATTCGGCGGCGGCTCCATCGCGACCAGGGTCAGCATCTGCAGCAGATGACTCTGGATCATGTCGCGCAGGGCGCCGACCCCGTCGTAAAAGCCGGCGCGCTCCTCAATCCCCTGCGACTCGGCGTGCGAAATCTGCACATGATCGATGTAATTGCGATTCCAGAGCGGCTCCAAAAGCAGATTCGCGAAGCGGAAAACGAGTATATTCTGTACCGTGCTTTTGCCGAGATAGTGATCGATGCGATAGATCTGGTCCTCGGCGAAATCGCGGTGCAACCCCAGATCCAGGATGCTGGCGCTCTCCAGATCGAAGCCGAACGGCTTCTCCACCACCAGCCGGGACCAGCCCCGCTCCTGGGCGTGCAGACCGTTGGCGGCGAGTTGTTCGACAATGCCCGCGTAATGCCGGGGCGCCACCGCCAAGTAGGACATCAGGTTTGCGGACAGGCCCTCGGCGCCGCGCAGCCGTTCGGCAAGTCGGCGGTAGCCTTCGGGCTGCTCCAGATCGCCCTCGACGAAGTGCGCGCGCGCCAGCAGACGGGCGACGACCCGCGTGTCCTGCTTGCCCGCGAAATGCTCGGCGAGCGTCGCCTGGATATGATCGCGCCAGTCGTCGTCGGACCAGTCGCGCCGGCCAAAACCGAGGATCCGGCTGTCGGGGTGCATCCGTTCCGCCGCCTCGATGTGATAGAGGGCCGGGAGCAGTTTGTGACTCGCCAGATTGCCGGTGGCGCCGAAGATGAGAATGGTGCAGGGATCCAGCATGGGCCTGTTGCCTCGCTCTAGGGTAAATGTGCTAACGTGAAGTCTGTCATCAAGTTGCCAAGCCGTGCGTGGGCGCATCGCGAGCACACCCGCCAGGATTCAGAGACCTCCCATGGAGCAGCCAGTTACATCCCCTTCCTCCCCCGCCGCCAATCAGGACGGTCTGACCATCCTCATGGCCAGCAGCGAGGCGCATCCGCTGATCAAGACCGGCGGACTCGCCGATGTCGCGGCCAGCCTGCCGGCGGCCTTGCGGCAGCTCGGGCATGACGCGCGGCTTATCATGCCTGCCTACCCGCGCGCCGTCAGACAGCTCCGCGACCCGAAACCGCAGTGCGAACTCACGGTTCCCGGCTACCCAGCCGGTATCCGTCTCCTTGAGGGCCGCCACCCCGACCATGATCTTCCAATCTATCTGGTCGACGCGCCAGACTATTTCGGACGGGAGGGCAATCCCTATACCGATCTCAGCGGTCGCGACTGGGGCGACAACGCCGAGCGATTCCTGTTGTTCTGCCGGGTCATCGCGCTGATCGCCCAAGGGCTGCCGGCACTCGGCTGGCGGCCCGAGGTGCTGCACGGCAATGACTGGCAGACCGGCCTGGCCCCAGCCCTCCTGAAAGACCTGCCCGAGCGCCCCGCCACGGTTTTCACCATCCATAATCTGGCCTACCAGGGTCTGTTCGATCGCGCCACCTTCGAGCGTATCGGTCTGCCACCCGCGTTCTGGAGCCTCTCGGGCCTGGAATTCCATCAGCGCCTGTCCTTCATCAAGGGCGGCATCGTCTTTTCCGACCGGGTCAATACCGTCAGCCCCACCTATGCGACTGAAGTTCGTACCCCGCGCTTCGGCTGCGGGCTCGATGGGCTTTTGCGCCAGATCGGCGGCCGCTTCAGCGGCATCCTCAACGGGATCGACTATCAGGCCTGGGATCCGGCGACGGACCCGCTGATCCCGCATCACTACGATCGGGACAGCTTCGGCCTGAAGGCGGAGAACAAACTCGATCTCCAGCGCGAGTTTGGCCTGCCGCGCAACGAAGACGCCTTCGTTCTCGGCTATATCGGACGACTGGTCGAGCAGAAGGGCGTGGATCTGATCCTGGCGATCCTGCCGGAATTGCTGCGCGATCCCCGCGTCCAGTTCATGGTGGTGGCGGCCGGCGAACGTCGGACCGAGCAGGCGCTGCTGGACATCGCCGCCCGCCACCCGCGGCAGGTCGGCGTCTTCATCGGCTATGACGAGGCGCGCGCGCATCGTATCGAGGCCGGTTGCGATGTCTTCCTGATGCCCTCGCGTTTCGAGCCCTGCGGACTCAACCAGATCTACAGTCTGCGCTACGGCACCCCGCCGATCGTCCATCGCACGGGCGGACTCGCGGACACGGTCGTGCACAGCACGCCCGAGACGCTTGCGAACGGAACCGCCACTGGTTTTCTCTTCGACGAACCTCAACCGCAGGCACTACTGCACGCGATCCATCAATCCTTGCGGCTCTATCGGGATGACCCCAATGGCTGGCGCCGGCTGGCGACCACGGGGATGTCGCAGGATCTGAGCTGGGAGGCCAGCGCGCGACAGTATCTCCAGCTTTACGCCGATGCCATTGCGGAGCGCCAAACCCGACTCAGCGCGGCGCTGGGTTGAGGGGAGAGGATTTTATCCAATTCGTTCAGCGAGAATCAGAACCGCTAAGGCGCAAAGAACGCAAAGAACGCAAAGCGAAAAGTTTGTCAGGTTGTTGTTGCTCTCCCGGCGCATTCGAAGCTGACACAACCATTTGAAATTCTTTGCGTTCTTTGCACCCTTTGCGGTTCAAAGACTCTTTTGGGTCAAACGACGCGTCTCCGCGCGATTCAGGCCGCCTGGGCGGGAATGGCGTCGCCGGTACGAATCACCCGATTGTGCTCGTTGAGATAGACCAGGTCGGGCTTGAAGACCTCGGCCTCCGCCTCGGACATGCTGGCATAGGCGCAGATGATGACCCGATCGCCCGGCGCGGCCTTATGTGCGGCGGCGCCATTGACCGAGATGACCCGCGAGCCGGCCTCGGCGCGGATCGCATAGGTCGTGAAGCGCTCGCCATTGGTGACGTTATAGATCTGAATCTGCTCGTATTCGCGGATGCCCGACAGTGCGAGGAGATCCTCATCGATGGCGCAGGAACCCTCGTAATCCACTTCGGCATGCGTCACGCAGGCGCGATGCAACTTGCACTTCAGCAAGGTCAAATGCATGTATTCAATCCTCTCAAAGGCCGCTCGGGCCGGGTCTTCATCATTCGATGAAGACGCTTTCATTAGCAGATAGCCGCTAGTTTACCGCAGCATTTGCTGCAATGCAGCATCACGCTTCGGCGATCCGCGTTACCTTCAGATTATCGATCAACCGTGCCCGACCGAGATAGGCCGCGCCCAGAATCACGACATTCACATCGTCATCGGCCACTGGACCGAGATCATCCGTCCGGCGAACCGTCACATAATCGGGCGTCAGACCCGACTCCCGCAGCGCCGCGACCACCGTTCGCTCGACCTCCTCAACGGCGACACCCTGACGCAGCGACTGCCCTGCCTGCGTCAGCGACCGATACAGCGCGGGCGCTAGCGCGCGCTCATCCGGAGATAGATAGCCATTGCGCGAACTCATCGCCAGTCCGTCCGGCTCGCGCACCGTCGGCACCCCGACGATCTCGACCGGCAGATTCAGATCCTCGACCATGCGCCGGATCACCAGCAGTTGCTGGAAATCCTTCTCGCCGAACAGCGCGACATCCGGCTGCACCATGTTGAAGAGTTTACAGACAACCGTCGCGACCCCGACGAAATGTCCCGGCCGGGTGGCCCCGCAGAGGATCTCCGAGAGTCCGGGCACCTCGACCCGCGTTTGACCGGACTGACCACGCGGATAGACAACGCTGGCCACGGGCGCGAACAGCAGATCGCAGCCGGTCTCTTCCAGCAGGCGCCGGTCCTGTTCCAGGGTGCGCGGATAGGCATCCAGATCCTCGCCGGCGCCAAACTGAAGCGGATTGACGAAGATGCTCGCGATCACCCGGTCGGCCAGTCCCCGCGCCTCCCGCACCAGGGTGAGATGACCTTGATGCAAATTGCCCATGGTCGGAACAAAGGCCAGCCGCTCGCCGGCGGCGCGCCAGCCGGTGGCCCTGGCACGCAAATCCTCAAGTCGCTCGATGCGATCCATTCTCGTCTCTCGATTTTCAATAGGGCGTTTCAGCCGCCGCCGGGAAACTGCCATCGCGGACCGACTCCACATAGGCGGCGATCGCCTCGGCGATCGCGCCGCGCCCATGCATGAAATCGCGGCTGAAACTCGGCGGACGGCCGGGATGCAGACCGAGCATGTCATGCAGCACCAGCACCTGACCGTCGCACCCCGCGCCGGCACCGATGCCGATCACCGGGATTGTCAGAGTCACGCCGATCTCGGCGGCCAGCGCCGCCGGAACGCACTCCAGCACCAGCAGACTGGCGCCCGCATCCTGCATCGCCAAGGCATCGTGTCGAATCGCCTCGGAGGAGGCATGATCGCGTCCTTGGAAACGGTAGCCGCCGATCCGATGCACCGACTGCGGCAACAGCCCAAGATGGGCGCACACCGGCACGCCCTGCTCGGTGAGCCGCCGGACAATCTCCAGCATCGGAGCGCCGCCTTCGAGCTTGACGACCTGAGCCCCACCCTCCTGCATCAGACGCGCGGCACTGTCGAGCGCCCGATCCGGCGTCGCGCAGGACAGGAACGGCAGATCCGCCACCACCAGCGCCCGCTCGCATCCACGAGAGACGCAGGCGGTATGGTAGGCCATCTGCTCGACTGTTACCGGCACCGTGGTGGCATGACCCTGCAGAACCATCCCGAGCGAATCGCCCACCAGCAGCAGATCCACGCCCGCCGCGTCGAGCAGGCGCGCGAAGCTGGCGTCATAACAGGTCAGCGCAACGATCCGCTCGCCCCGCGATTTCATGGCGGCTAGATTGGTAACGGAGATCGACTTAGCAGACATGGGCGGCTCCGGAGGCAGCATGAATGGTGGTAAAGAATAATGATGGCGGCGCGACGGCGCCAGTCTTTCAGCCTTGTTCAGCCGTCGAATGCGACGGGTTGAACCGCGCCCAGCGTTCCTGAAAGACAGTTCTGGATAAGGACGAGGACTGCCGCCCTCATCCTTAGATGATAGGCCCGGCGAATGTTCATACGATTGCGGCAGTCCCAAAGACGTATTGTACAGATCCAGCGAGCCGTCGGAGACGCGCATGCGCGGATCCTTCGCCTCCTCGACAACACTGATCCGACCATCGGTCTTGTGACGTCTTGGCGTTGTATTCCTGCGTGGCCGGGCGCGCAAAGCCGAACGAATAGCTCCTTCACCAAGAGGTCGTACTGCTCGCTTCCTCGCCGACAATCACCCTGCCCTTGCTGTTGAAGAGCGTCGGGTTCCCCGTTTCATCGACGAAGTAGTGGATGCGCGATTCGGCGGTTTGTGAATACAGGGTCATGGAGCGGGCGGCACTCCTGGAAATGCTTGCTGCACGGCATCAACAAATTCAGCGGCCCGTGTGACGGCGTCCAGATCGCCGGCATCGAGCTTGGTATCGAGAAAAACGCCGGGGTGACCACGTAACAAAATGGCAAGGTCGGCATCGCTGTCTGCGCGGAAATCGCCCCTAGCCCGGCTGCCAAAAAGATAGGTGTCGCGAACAGGATAGCGCGCCGACACTTGCGCCAGGAAAAGGCGCCGTGACCGCCTTGTTTTCGCGTCAGCGATTTGGGTTGGCGTCATCATCCGCGCGACAATCCGTTGCAAGCCGGTCGATACGATGACCCGCGCCTTCCGGAATCAACCCGCCATTTCGCTGGATGAGGTAGCCGACTTGCCGCGGCGTCGGCGCGGCCGTCGGCGCTTAGACCCACCCTCGACCATTTTGGCGCGCTCCGGACCGCTCGCATCCTGGAAACGGGTCCACCAGTCGGCCAGCTCGGCATCCGCCTCGCCCGCGGCGGCCCGCACCACCAGAAAATCGTAGGCGGCCCGGAAACGGGGGTGGGCGATCAGCCGATAGGGCCGCTTGCCGTCACGCTGTTCAAGCCGCGGTTGCAGCGCCCAGATCTCGCGCATGGGCAGCGAGAAACGCTTCGGGATCGCCACCAGCGACTGCTGACGCTGGCAGACGGCGCTGGACGCCAGCAGAATCGCCTCGGTCGCGGGCATCCCTTCGGTTTGCAACTGCTCGGACCGCCAGCGCACCGGCTCCCAAAGCAGGATCGCAAACAGAAATGCGGGAGTGACCGGCTTCTCCTCGCGAAGACGCTGATCGGTATTCGACAACCCGCGGCTGACGAAGGTGATCGGAAAATCGTGATCCTCGCGCGCCAGACAGGCCTCGGTGTCCGGGAAGAGCTGACCGAAGAGCCCGTAATGGCGCAGTTTCTCGAACACGTCGAGACCGTAGCCCGAGTGAAACAGCTTGATGAGTTCGTCGAACAGACGGGCGGCGGCGATGTCGGCGAGCAGCGGGCCGAGTTCGAACAGCGGGCGCTCGGTGGCCGGCTCGATGGCGAAGCCGAGTTTGCAGGCGAAGCGCACGGCGCGCAGCATCCGCGCCGGATCTTCCCGATAGCGCTGTTCGGGATCGCCGATCAGACGCAGCTGGCCGGCCTTCAGGTCCGCCAGGCCATTGGCATAATCGTGAAGCGAGAAATCGGCGATATCGTAGTAGAGCGCGTTGATGGTGAAATCCCGTCGCAGCGCATCCTCCGCGATGGTGCCGTAAATGTTGTCGCGCACGATCATGCCGTTTTCGAGTCGGCGATCCAGCGGATCGGCATCGTCGCCGCACCCGCGGAAGGTCGCGACTTCGATGATGTCACGCCCGAAATGGACATGCGCCAAACGGAACCGCCGCCCGATCAGGCGGCAGTTGCGAAACACCTGACGCACCTGTTCGGGAGTGGCGTCGGTGGCGATATCGAAGTCCTTGGGCTCGTGGCCCAGCAGCAGATCGCGCACGCCGCCGCCGACCAGATGGGCCTGAAAATTCTCCTGCCGGAGCCGATAGAGCACCTTGAGCGCGTTCTCGCTGATCTTCGCGCGGGAGAGGCTGTGTTCCGGACGAGGCACGATCAGCGGTCTCGTCACGTTCGTCGTGTTAGGGTCGGATTCCTGCATGACCTTCGTGTAAACGGTTCCTTAAAGCGCCGGGGCGGCAATGCGTGAGAGCGGGAATGGATCCCAGTGTTCCCCAGCGAATCAATATGGCCGGTTGGCCGGTCGAAAATAACCGCCACTTGTGAAACGGCAGCGTCTGCGTATATTATGCGATTCTTCGCTGCACTCGCAGACATAATTACTGCTCCCTTCGTCTAGCGGTTAGGACGCTGGCCTCTCACGTCGGCAACAGGGGTTCGAACCCCCTAGGGAGCGCCAATCAAAACAAAGGCTTACGCGAGAGAGCGAGCTTTCTTGTTTTTCAGTCCGGAACTTTTCCGGAAAAGCGATCTGGAACAGGGCATTTTTTGCCACGAATCCAGCCCCACAAAAAACCCGCCAAGCGGCGGGTGTGGTGTAGAGGACGCTGGCGGGAGTAGTCCGGGAATTCAACCCGGCCTTCCAAGTCCCGAAGACTGGCGCTTCTTGCTCCATCCCCCGCCAGCGGAAGCCCCAAAGCTCGCCGCGGGCTTCTGCCGTGGACCTTGGGCCTTAGCCCAAGTTTAACGCCTCAGATTATTTCTCTTTTAAGATCATCCGCTTACAGCGGAAAAAATCGCTCAGTGGCACTACATTCGTGAAATTTTGTGAAACCGGACGATTCAGACAATCATTTTCTGTATCCCTCCCGGGCTGGGATCGCTGCCCAGCGCCTGGATGATCGCCAGCTGCGCCGGCTCGGCGCGGGTCGCCTT
>NZ_NHSQ01000182.1 GCF_016653465.1 Thiocystis minor
AGGCGCGTTCGGCGCTCATCGTCCGGGTCTTTCCGTCATTCTGACGCCCTCGTCACGACTGACGCACGAATAAAAGCGACCTCGCAGAGCAAGGTTTTCAATTCCGCGTCATTCATCTTTGGAATGCTGAGTCTATAAAAAATCCAGCGGTCTGTCCGACCGAAACGGTTAATGATTCCATTAACCGTTTCGACTGGACAGGGGGCGTTCTATTGACCACGATGGCGAATGAAAAGCGCGTGCGTGAGACGCCGCAAAGATGATCGCGGACAAGCGGTGGACAGGCCATCGGACAAGTGGGGACAAGACATCGGACACCGAGGACAAGACATCGGACACCGAGGACAGGACATCGGACACTGAGGACAGGACATCGGACACTGAGGACAGGACATCGGACACCGAGGACAGGACATCGGACACCGAGGACAGGACATCGGACAGGTGTAAGGGACAGACGAGGACAGAGTATCGGACAGATGTTCGGAAGCGAAAACGGTCATCGTGATGGACAACGATCTATTCGTCGGCCAACGCAATGAATTCATTGAAGGAAACCTCATGAGCACGAGTCACACGCATCTTCAATCGCCGGATTCGTTTCTACTGGTCTTGAAAAAAACGAAAGCGAAACGTCGCTCCGAATCAACGACATTCATCGAGACCCATCAAGAATTGATCGTGGAAGGCATCGAAAATGGGTATTCGAGTATTACCATTTTTGAAGCCTTTGAAGCCTCGGGAAGACCGCCGCCGATGAGCCATCGACAATTCAGGCGCTATGTCAGTCGAATGAAACGCGAACGGCTGTTGACGGTCGCGCCGATGACTGGATCGCCCGTCTCGGGCGTCACGTCATCGGCATCCGCTGGCGATCGCCCCGTGCAACCCGTGTTGATTGCCACAGAAAGAAACATCGAGAAAAAAGCGATTGAACTGAATGCGTCAAGCGCGAAGGGAGCGCCCGTTTTCAAGCAAAAAACCTTCGATTGGGATCCCCTCGCAACGTTCGACGATCACGCCTCGCGAAGCCAAACAGGGCCATCGAAATGAAACGTCGCGAAGAACGGCTTTAGACTTTTTCCGAAACAACTCGCCGGCGTTTCCGATCAACGTTTTCAGAGGATGTACGATGTCGAAACTCTTTATTACCCTCCAGGCGAAAGGCGGCGTGGGGAAAAGCTATGTCTCGTCGATCCTGGCGCAATATCTCCAGGACGCCAAGCTCTCCGTGCATTGTATCGATACGGATACCACCAATCCGACCTTGCGTCGCTATCAACCGCTCAACTGTCAGTATCTGAATCTCGCGACCGATCACGTCATCAATCCGCGCGCCTTCGACGAACTGGTCGAGATCGTCTCCGGCGCACCACATGACCGGCACTTCGTGGTCGATGTCGGCAGCAACGGATTCCAGCCGTTCATGGCCTATGCGGTCGAAAACGACTTGTTCTCCGTGCTGGAGAGTTTGGGCGTGGACGTGATCGTCAATTCCGTGGTCGCGGGCGGCCCCGACACGGACGAGACCCTCAGTAGCACCTTGGCGGTCCTGGAATACACGCACGTCACGACGCTGATGTGGCTCAACGCGCATCTGGGCACACTGGAATTCAAGCATCGCCCGATCCAGCACCTCGACCTGTTCGACCCGTTCAAGTCCCGCATCCTGGGCTGGGTGACGCTGCCGAAATATGCGGCCACGACCTTCGGACAGGACATCGAGCACATGCTAAAGGAACGCTGGACCTTCAACGAGACCCTCGAACGTCTGACGCTGATGCCGCAAATGCGCATTCGGAAAGCCAAGCGCGATCTGTGGTCACAGTTGGACCAGGTGTTTTTCCCGTTGCCGCAGGCACCGTCCGTCTCGACGCCCGCGCCAACGCCCAGCGCGATCAACGCTGCAGCGATCGCCGATTAAGCGCCGATCGCCGATCGGCCACGCGCTCCTCGGCTTGGGATTCGGTCTCGATCGGGCGCGGTCAGGCGACGCCGCGCCAACGCCACACGCGCTCCTTGACGACCTGCCGTCCTGGCTGACCGAGCGCGCCGATGCGCATCCCGAACGCGACACTCGGTGCGGCAACCGGCGTGGCGTTTTGTATTGGCGCGTTTCTGGGTGCGGATGAAGGCCACGATTTCGGTGACCTGCCGCTCACCGAAACTGAGTGGGTGTTTGCAAGCCGCGGATTCCTGTCAGTCGAGCCGCCTTGCCCAGTGACGGGTCTGCCCCCTTACCGGTCACTGGATACGAGAGGTCTGAGGGGAAGGACTTGGCCAGCAAAAATCCCCGAGCATCGCTCTGTTCGCGATGGCTAAGGGATGTAAAGCGGCCGCCCGACAGATCAAAATATCTGACCCTGGCCCGTTATTCCACCTTATCCCAACGAGTTCCGCTCCGTCATCCTCACCCCCAACAAGGACTTCACCAACTGGGGCGAATTCCTACGCGAGGACACCCTCACCGTCCCCATCGTCGACCGCCTCATCTACCACTCCTACGTGTACATACTCGGAGGGGAAAGCGATCGCCTAAAGAACAAACTCGCCAGCTGACCGCATAACCCCTAAGACTTCGGTGGGTCAATTATCCCTGCCCGTCATGGGTAGGTCGGGGCAACGCCCAGGAAGGGCGGGCATCGAAAGCCCCAAGTGATTGTCCAGGCAGACTTTCTCGCCGTCTCTCTGACCGTCACACTGACGGTCGCTTCCTTGGTTCCCTTGAGACATCCAGCCAGGACGGGGCCCGCAGTGGAAAGCGGGATCGCCGCCATGCCGACGCTGTGCATCCATCAAGGACTCGCGGGGCCGCCCGCCATGACCGCAGTCAGCCGGAACATCGCGTCGTGCGCACAGCCGTCGACCGGCCCAGAATGCCCGCCGAAGGCCGCCAGCAGCGGGGTGATGTCGGGCAGACTGCTGTCAGCCCGTGCGCCATGCTCGAGCCGGAAGATCGTCTTTCCTTCCTTGATCGTCTCGGTGACCTTGATCTCAGCGATGGTGGTGGCTTCGACCGCCGTCGGATCCTTCGACAGGATGGCGAAGTCGGCCAGCTTGCCAACTTCCAGGCTGCCTTTCGTGTTCTCCTCAAAGTAGTGGTAGGCGGGCCAGATCGTCATCGCCTTCAGGGCGGTGATCACGTCCACCCGCTGTTCGGGGCCGACGATGCGGCCGGAACCGCGCGCGCGTCGCGTGACGGTGGCGTCGAGCACGCGCATCGAATCAGGGAAGGCCACCGGCGCGTCGTGGTGGCTGGAAAAGATCATGCCGCGCTGGCGCGCCCAGCCGGTGGGCGAGATGTTCATGCCCGCCTGCGGGCCGACGGTGTGGTCCAGATGCCAGTCGCCCCAGTAGAACGTGTGCATCGGGAACAGCGAAGGGATGACGCCCAACGCCTGGTAGCTGTCGAGCTGATCCTCGCGCAGGAACTGGCCGTGGATCAGCACCGGGCGCAATGCCTGGCCGTCGGGAATGCGCGCCTGCGCCGCGCGGTGGGCGGCAATCAGCAGGTCGGAGGCGCGCTCGCCGTTGGCGTGGGTGATGATCTGCAGGCCGTTTTCGGTGGCCCACTGCACGGCGCTCATGACCTGTTCGGCCGAGGCCGCGGCGTAGCCGGAATAGCCCGGCGGATAGTTGCCCACCGGCTTGTAATACGGCTGGTCACGCCAGGCGGTGAAGCCCTGCGGGCTGCCGTCGATGGTGAGCTTGGCGCCGGCGACGCGGAAGCGGTTGGTGTAGGTGGCGCTCTGATTGGCCTTGATGTAGGCGCGGTCGACCAGGACGTCGGGGTACGTGGCCACATCGATGGCGAAGCCGCCTTCGGCGGCCACCTGCTTCATCAGGTCGGCGACCGGGGGGATGGACCGGCCTTCCTGGGCCGTGGTGTAGCCAAACCGCGCCCACAGCTTGGCGCCTTCGCGTGCGAAGACCTTCAATCCCTCCGGCCCGATGCGGCCCAGGACCGCCGGCATGCCAGCAAAGAACGCGGTCTCCTCCAGAGTGCCGTTGGGCTCGTTGGTGCCGGGCTTGCGCTGGATGACGCCGCCCGCCGGATCCTTGCTGTTGGCGTCGTAGCCCATGGCCTTCAGCATGGCGGAGTTGGCCGTCGCCAGGTGCGAGGATTGGTGGATGACGAGGATCGGGATGTCCTGCGATACCGCGTCGAGTTCTTCCTTGGTGGGGTGGCGCAGTTCCGCGAGCTGCGCGTTGTCGTAGCCGAAGCCGATGATGATTTTGGTCTTCTCGACGGCGGCGGCGTTGGCCTGGACCCAGTCGCGCAGCGTCTGCTGCAGCGAGGCGATGTCGCGCACCTTGCCGTCGGGCGGGGCCAGCAGGTTGGCTGACAGCGCCTGCAGCCCGCCGATGACGACGTGGCCGTGGGCGTCGACAAAGCCGGGAACGAGCGTTCTGCCCTCAAGGTCCACGAGCAGCGTTGCGGGTCCTCGCAGCTTCATGACGTCGTCGCGACTGCCCACGGCAAGGATCTTGCCGTTGGCCACGGCCACCGCCTCGGCACGCATGGCCTGGTCGTTCATCGTCAGGATGGGGCCGCCGGACCAGATGCTGTCGGCGGCTGGCTGGGCCGACACCGGCGCCGCGACGATCATGCAGAGTGCCAATGCGGCCACGCTGTTCGGCGCACACCATTGAAGTCGTTCGATCATCGTCTTTCCCCTGGGGTTGTTGTCATGATCGGTCGGCGGCGAGGCTTAAGGCTCACTGCGCAGTGAGCATCGCCACTCTGTTGGCGTTTCGGCAGGCAGGTTCGATCCGCCCGTTCGACGAAGCGATCCGATCCTGCGAAGCGATCCGATCCTGGATGCGCCGGAGCCGGACGTTCCGAATGACTGGCCGCTCCGGATCCGGCCGGGCAGACTCAGCACTGGCGAACCGCCCGCGCATCGCGGCGAGTTTGCTTGACCACGCGTCTAAACTGGTGCGTTCAGCGCATGGATACCGCCATTCAGGGGTGCCCGCTGGCGGGCATCCCCTGCAAGCGTCCGTTAGGCAGAATCACCTGTTCTGCCTCAGTAAGGTCGCTCAATCCTTCGGAGCCAGGAACTGGAACAGTGGGGCGGGCTTGAAGTTCTTGGTCTGGTCACCGGAGACATCCGGATTGCCATCGAGTTGCAGCTTGCGGGGTTCGGAGCCTTCCGAGAAATCGAGCTGGCCCAGCTTGGCCCAGAGGACGCTCGGGCTGTTGGTGTCCTGGTAATAGTAAACCTTGTTCTTCTGATCGCTGACGGTGAGCCACAGCGTATCGGCGATGTTGGGCTGTCCCGGTATCTTGATGCCGATGGGAACGCTGGCGTTGCGCATGATGCTGAAGACCGTTGCCACTGCACGGCGGGGGTCCGCCGTCTGCGTGGCCTCGTTGATGTAGTACGACAGGCGTGCGAAGCGATCGGTCGCGCGATTGGTCCCCGGCAGCATTGTTGAGCCGCCGATCGCCTTCCAGTAAGCCGCCAGAGGAAGCTGCTCACTGAACACCGGTGAATTGGTCATGACCTGATACTGCTTGCCATGGTGGATGGTGAGCTTGCCGTCGAGGTACTCGAAGATCGCCGAGTCGCCGGCAGCGTCAGAGATCGAGAGGTGAACGGTACCGGGCTCGCCGGTGGGAGCGAGGATCGACACCATGCGGAACTCCTCCTTGCGCAGACCCTCGACCGCCTCGGCCGTCGTGGCGTAGGAGTCGAGCACGTACTGCACCCACGCGGCGATCGACAGCGTGGGGCGCTGGTCGCCGGCCGTCGCGGCGGGGAACTTGGATTCGGCCAGATACAGCAGGTTGGCGACCAGGCCCTTCTCGTTCATGCCGTCGGCGGCGGCGCCCTCGTAGATCGTCGTCACGACGCTACCGTACTTGCTCTTCCAGTTGAAAGGCGTCCCGGTGTTGCTGGAGCGCTCCAGGCCGCGCGGGTACAGCCACAAGTTCGTGTCCATATCGGACACGAACCAGTCCATGGTGCGGCCCGTGACGGTTTGACCCTCCTCGCCGAAATAGACGGCGCGGGAGCAGGCGTCCGAAATGGCCGGGGTGAGCAAGGACGCGGAGAGAAGCGAGGCAATCGCAATGTGGGATTTCATCTGGTCTCCTTGGTTTACGGGCGGTCGGGGCGGCCGAACGCTGCGTCGCTTTCACCGACGCTATGCGCTTCGTGACGCCAGGATCGGTTATCCGTCGGCGTCAACAGACACGAGTTAGGGATCGGTATCGGAAGTTCAACCGCACGGGTGGCTAAAGCGGGGGCGAAAGCACATCGCCGGGAGGGCCGTGGCAATCTCCGCGAGGGCGCCGACGGGGCGTGCCGGGGGCGAGGTAGCTATCTCAGAGAGGGCCGAGGGATCGTGAGGGGTGGCTTGCTGGGGGGCGCGTCTCGAGGGTGGCGACGACGGCAAGGGAGCTACCACTGCATTCCCTGGTCGAAGACGGACTCGGATGACGGTTGCGCCAGGGCCTACCAGTCCGGTACGAGATCGATCGGCGGGTTGTCCCAGGCAGGCGGTCCGCAGGCGGGGCGATCCGGGGCGGCTCGGCGGACTCGCCGATGTGGTTGAGGGATTGGCGGGTTCGCGTCGTTCCTTCTGCCCGTCAAGCAAGTCAAACCGGATACTTACGTCTGCTGACCTCGCTAAAGCAGACGCTCGCGTGGCGAGTGCGGGTGACCGCTTCGTCGTGACTTGCCACTTACCGAGCGTAAAGGGCTTTCCGCTCTCCGGATTGTGCGGACTCTGACTGGGACGGAGTCAGTGACCGCTTATGGCTCAGTCCAGGCTGTCGCTATACCCGACCCCAGTGATCCCTATGGGGGCAGACCCGTCACTGGGCAAGGTGGCTTGACTGACAGCAAACCGCGTCTGGCCGTCACTCAGATCAGCCGTTCGGGTGACCGCTTCTGACTGATCGCTGCCCAGGCCCCCGCCGGGTGTCACGGCGCGGTACCATCTCGTCATCTGCTATCTGGCGCGCGGCGATGTGGCGCTCTCGATCAGTCTGACCGCCGCCTCCACCCTGCTGGCCGTCGTGCTCACCCCCTGGCTGACCTGGATCGATGCCGGCGCCTGGGTGACGGTCCCGGTGCTGGAGATGCTGCGCTCCATCGCGCTGGTGGTGCTGTTGCCGGTCATCGCCGGGGTCGCGGTCAATCGCTTCGCTGGGCGCTGGCTCGGGCGCGTCCAATCCTGGGCCGCGTGTCTCGGTGCTGGCGATCCTGGTCATCATCGCCATCGTCGTTGCGCTCAATGCCGGGCGTCTGGCCACGGTCGGTCTGGGGCTGGTGGTGGCGGTGATGCTGCACAATGGGCTTGGACTGACGCTGGGCGATTGGGGCGCGCGGGCGTTCGGACAGGATCGGGTGGCGCCCGGACCCTGGCGATCAAGGTCGGGATGCAGAACTCGGGGCTGGCCGCCACCCTGGCGCTCAAGTCCTTTCCCGTGGCCGCGCTGCCCGGAGCCTTGTTCTCGGTATGGCACAACCTGTCCGGGGCCATGCTGGCTGCCTGGTGGTCACGGCGGGCGGTGATGTCGGCCATGCCACGCGCGCACGCGGATTGAAACTGGATCAACGCTGGACAAGGCGAGCGCTTACCAATGTTCCGTACCCGCCTCGCCCTTGAACGGCCCCACGATCTCCGAGGTGATCCAGCCACCGTAAAACCCGCCGGCTTGCGGGCGGACCGCCTCTCCGGCGACGACACAGCGCAGCCGGGCGGGATAGGCGGCATACCAGCCGGCGATCACGGCGGCGTCGCCCCCGGCCTTGGGATAGCTCCAGAGGGCGTCGTAGACGAGACCATCCGGACCCTGGACGTGCCAATAGCGGGCCTCGCCCTTCCATTCGCACAGGGTGCGGCGCGGCGAGGGTTGCAACAGCGAGACATCGAAGGCGTCGGGCGGCAGATAGACGGTCGGGGGACTGCCGGTTTCCAGCACCCGGATGCTGACATCCGACCGTGCCAGACACTGGGGGCCGGCATGGATCTCGATGCGGCGCGGATCGCGGACATACCGCGGCGGACGCGGATAATCCCAGACCGATTCCTGTCCCTCGCCGGGGCTTTGGGCAAAGGCGGGACGCCGCTGGCCGCGAAAGATCCAGGCGGCGCGGGCGCGTTCGAGCGCCTCCTGATCGATGGGCATGACAGATCTCCTGACGAACCGCAAAGCGGGGTTGGGTCGGCTTTGGGCTATCATCGGCGATCTCCGAACTCGCTCACCCTGGAACTCCCATGGAATTTTTCTCGATATGCGACATTTCATCCTTTTGATCGTTGGCCTGCTGCTGGTGTCGCGTCCGGCTGTCGCTGAGGATCCAGACATCGCGCGACGCTTTGTCGAACGGGGCCTGACCGGCACGATGGTGCTGTCGTCGTTGCAGACGGATCAGACGTTCATCCACAACCTGGAGCGTGCGCAACAGCGTCTGCCGTGCGCATCGACCTTCAAAATCCTCAATACGCTGATCGCCCTCGACCGTCAGGTGATCTCCGGTGAGGACGACGTGTTGCAGTGGGATGGCCGGCTCCATCCTTTTCCGAGCTGGAATCAGGATCAGACCCTGACCAGTGCGTTCAGGGTGTCGTGCGTGTGGTGCGACCAGGAACTCGCGCGGCGCGTGGGAGCGGAGACCGATCGCACCGCGATTCGTCAGGCGGCTTACGGTGCGCTACGGGAACCGTTCAACCTGACCGAATTTTGGTTGGATGGATCGCTCCGGGTGAGTGCGATTGAGCAGGTCGAGTTTCTGAAAAACGTGCGGCGCCAGTCATTGCCATTCAAGCCGTCGGCTTTTGACGCATTGCGGCGAATCATGCTCGTCGAGCAGACGCCCGCCTTCACGGTACGCGCCAAGACCGGCTAGGCGATGCGCGAGATGCCGGCGATTGGCTGGTCTGTCGGCTCTGTCGAAACACCGGCGGAGACCTGGGTGTTTGCGACCAATCTGGATCTGCGCGACGAACAGGCGTTGTCATGGCGTCAGCGGTTGACACGCGAGGCACTGCAAGCCAAAGGGATTCTTCAATGATCGAAACGTCGATGTCACACGGGTGCCGTGCGCTCCTTGTGCTGGTACTCACCGTGGCCGCTTTGCCCACCCATGCCCAACTGGCCCAGCAAGCTTTCCAGGTCGTCATCACCCGAGCCGGGCACGACTGTCAGGGCATCGAGCGCACACGCGCCCTCGGAACCAGCACGAACAAGGTTGCCCTGGTGGCCGTGGCCTGCACCAAGGGCGGGCGTCATGTGGTCGCCATTCACCGCGACAACCGCCTTTCCTACATGAGTTCATGCGAAGCGTTCGAGACCGGCACAGAACTGGCCTGCTTCGAGGATCGATCGTCGAGGTGATCGATCTGTCTTCGAGGATAAACGTTGATGACGTGAATGACGTGACACAGACCTACCCGCTTCACCCGCAACTGCTCGCTGACTGCCATCGACTGGGATGCCTGTCCGCGACGCATCTGCTGTTCCATCGCAATGCGACCGTGCTTTGGTTCATCCTGGTCCCGGAAGCCGACCTGGCCAATTTTCTGGACCTGCCGGCCGCGCAACGCGAGGCGGTACTCGCGGATTGCAAACGGATTTCGGATTCTCTTGGAGAAACCCTGAGCGATCCCAAGGTGAACGTGGCCTGGATCGGCAATCTGGTGCTGGCGTTGCACATCCATGTCATCGGGCGCCGTCCGGGTGATTCCTGCTGGCCCAAGCCGGTGTGGGGTCACCTGGAGACGGTTCGCGCGTACAGCGCGCATGAGATCGGGACGATCCGGGATGCCCTTGAGACTGCGGGCTTGTCCTTCTAAACCGACACGCGTTCACCAATACGCCGACTCCGGTTCACCCTTAAAAGATCCTCTTCTCAGTCACGAGACGTCACTCACCAGGAGCTGCCCATGAGAATCCTCCACACCATGTTGCGCACCGGCAACCTGCCACGCGCCATCGACTTTTACACCCAGGTGCTCGGGATGCGCCTGCTGCGCCAAAAAGACTACCCGGACGGCAAGTTCACGCTCGCCTTTCTGGGCTATGGGGAGGAATCTGAACACAGCGTCATCGAGTTGACCTACAACTGGGATGTGGACCGCTACGAGCTGGGCAACGCCTATGGCCACATCGCCATTGAGGTCGAGGATGTGTACGCGGCCGTGGAGCGGATCAAAACGCTTGGCGGCAAGATCCTGCGTGAGGCGGGGCCAATGAATGCGGGAACGACCCTCATCGCCTTCGTCGAGGATCCCGACGGCTACCCCATCGAACTCATCGGCGCCCGGCAGGTAGCGGGCGGGTGCTAGGCGGGGTGGCGTGCCATGATTCCGCCGCCCGATCCCCAGGCGCTGACCCGCTTCATTGAGGCCCAGCATGCCCTCTACGCCCAGGCGCTGGCCGAACTGCGCGCCGGGCGCAAGCGCTCGCACTGGATGTGGTTCATCTTCCCGCAGCTCGCCGGGCTCGGATCGAGCGCCATGGCGCGCGTTTATGCCATCCGTGACCTGGACGAAGCGCGGGCGTATCTGGCGCATCCGGTCCTCGGGGCGCGGTTGCGCGCCTGTGCCGAGGCGCTGTTGGCCATCACGGGTCGCACGGCGCATGACATCCTGGGCTCGCCGGACGATCTGAAACTCTGCTCCAGCGCGACGCTCTTTGCCCACTGCTCGCCGCCGGGTTCGGTGTTCCATCGGCTGCTGGAGCGGTACTTTGGCGGCCAACCCGATGCGTTGACGCTGGAGCGCCTGTCGGACGCCGAATCCGGGCGATCATGAGCGATCCGAGGATGAAGACGTCTTCAGGGGAGGATCCCCAAGGGCAGCGCCAAGTACCACCAACTCACCGCCTGACAGGAACGGATAAAACCATGCACATCGCTTTATTTGGCGCGACCGGCGGCACCGGTCAGCAGGTGCTCGCGCAAGCCCTCGATCAGGGCCATACCCTCACGGCACTGGTGCGCGATCCCTCCCGGCTCCCAGCTCGCACCGGACTGACGACGCTGGTTGGGGATGTCCTGGACCCCGATGCCGTGACCTCCTGTGTCGCGGGCGCGGACGCCGTTGTCTGCGTGCTCGGGAGCCATGGGAGCAAAACGCCCATCGAGGCGCGCGGGACACAACGGATTCTGACGGCCATGCAGGAAACCGGCGTGCGCCGGATCGTAGTGGTAACGTCACTCGGCGTGGGCGACAGTCGCGAGCAGATTGCCTGGCCGTTCCGGGTCATGATGGACCTGACCCTGAAACCGATCCTGGCCGCGAAGGCGGAGCAGGAACAACTGGTCAAGGCCAGCGGGCTGGATTGGATCATCGTGCGACCGGGCGGACTCACCGACGGTCCCAAGACCGGAGGCTATCGTTTCGGTCTGGACCGCTCGCTCAAGGGCGGGCGGATCAGCCGCGCCGACGTGGCGGAGTTCGTGCTCAGACAGGTGACCGACGAGACCTTTCTCCGCCAGACCCCAGCGGTCACTTGAGTCCACGGGATCGCGTGCGCCATGCTCCACGTCGACCACTTTTCTTCCTTCCTGGAGGTCGTGGCGCGGATGCGCCCGTTGTCTGCCTCCTCGTCCCCAAAGAGACGGTTTTTCGCGACGCCTTCGATGACGAAATCAGAACTGATCGAAAACCTAAAAAGCAAGCTGGATTGTCTGAGTGCGGACGATGTCGAGGCGGCGATCAACGCCACGCTCGACCTCATGCGCGACAAGCTCGCCCAGGGTGAACGCATCGAGATCCGCGGATTCGGCAGTTTTACCCTGCACGACCATCCGCCGTGCCTGGCCCGCAATCCGAAGACCGGCGAACCGGTCGAGGTGGGTGCGCGGCGCATTCCCCGTTTCAAACCGGGCAAGGCGCTGCGGGATCGCGTCGATTCGGCGTGGCAGGACGAACGCCAATTCCTGAACGGAACCGCCGACGAACAATGCCACACTTGAACGCTTGGGTCGACGGCAGCTTCAATACCATCGGCGCCATCCTTGGCGCTTGTCGCAGGGCGGCCTTTTCATCCCGCATTCCTACGCGGAAACGGCGCCGGACAGCCTCTCCTGGAGGGACGATGCGACATGAAGACGAATTGGCTTCGCTTGCCCGGCTGGCTCGCCATCTGATGCTGGGGCGAACCACGCTGGACGCTGAATTTCCAGGGTATCACGACGGTCGCGACGACTGGTTGCGTGAACAAGGCGCGAAAAATTGAGGTCATCATCGGGTTTTTCAGCAGAGGCAATCGTCTCGAAAGACGAGATTAATCACAATATGAGTAAGTCATGATCGAGATCGAATACATCGTGAAAGACAGCAACGGAAACGAACGCTTGCGCACCGCCGACAAGAAAGTCGCCGATGCCTATGACCGGGTGCTGGAGAACGCGGAGCGCCTGGCGCAGATGCTGCGCGCGGACCAGGTGTTGCCAAATCTGCCTGAGCCGGATCTGGAGAACCTGGCCATCTATCTGGCCCGCAACGCCCGCGAGGTCGAGCAGATTTTGAAGGGGAAGCCGGTGGCGCGCGCGCCAGGCGCAGGGCTGGAGTCGGAACCGGAGTCGGCGCCCGAGAGCCAGCCCGAAAAAGTGGCGCCGCTCAAGTCCGTGAGGAGATAACGGATGCACCAGCCGGAGGCTGCGACCCACTCGCTCCTGATCGGTTATCTGCTGTGGATTTTCGGGTTCATGGGGGCGCATCGCTTCTACTACGGCAAACCCCTTTCCGGCACGCTCTGGTTTCTGACGCTCGGTCTGCTCGGCATCGGCTGGTTAATCGACCTGTTCCTGATTCCAGGGATGAACCGGCGGGCGGTACGACGCTTCACTCCAGGCGTCAAGGACTATGACCTGACCTGGATTCTGCTGACCTTTCTCGGGCTATTCGGCATCCACCGTTTCTATCTGGGCAAATGGATCACCGGCCTGATTTGGCTGCTGACCGGAGGGCTCTTCCTGATCGGCTATCTTTACGACTACTGGACGCTCAACGCGCAGATCGAGACGGTCAATGACGAACAGCGCCGGTTACGACCCTGATCAGAAGGCCGCGTTGTTCCAGCCGAACAGATGCCGTTCGGTTCTCGCGAGCAGCGTATTCAGTCATCGCTCGTCCGCGCGCCCTGGCCGCTGGTCGGCGGTGGTCCAGGTCTCCAGTTCGGTGAACGCCGGTGTCGTTGCCAGCAGCGCGGCCAGGCCCGCTTCGTCAAGATCGGTGAAACGTCGCCCGCCGTGCTCGCGCTCGCCCTGTCCGGACTTGAACGAGGCGTAGAGTGTGCCGTGCGGTTTGAGGGCCATCGCCAGACGCTCCAGCACCTCGGGCAGTTCGCCAAGCGGCACATGGAGCAGGCTGGCACAGGCCCAAATGCCGTCGAACTCCCCTTGCCAGTCGATCTCCTGAAAGCGCCGCACCTGGACCGACAGCCCGCAATGTTCGGCGGCGAGGGCCGCCAAAGTCGGGGAGGCGTCAAAGGCGGTCACTGCATATCCTCCCGCGAGAAAGGCGCGGGCATCGCGCCCGGAGCCGCAACCGGCATCCAGAATGTGAGACTCGGCGGGAAGCAGGGCGAGGAAGCGTGCATGGAGCGGTGCCATATCGACCTGTATGGTCTCGTCAAAGAAGGTGCGGGCGTTGGCGTTGTAGTAATCGATGGACATGAAGGCGTGAACGTGGATTAGTCGCGGTGCAATCGGGCAGTTTACAATCGGAGCAGAACCGATACAGGCCAACATCCACCAGGGAATCCAATGGATCACGCGCGCGCCCAGAACATTGTTGCCAATCTCCGCAAGACCATGGCTACCCGTGATTTCGATCAGATCTCGGAGACCTTCGACGCCTTGCTGCAACTGGACGCGGACGCCATCAACGCACGCGCCGAGCAGGTCATCGAGCAAACCGATATCGCCGGCATGGCGCGCGGTCTGGAAGGCAGAGGATCTGCACTATCGTCTGAGGATGGACACCTTCTACGGCAGTATGCTCGACTACCTGTGCGAGAAGTGCCCGGCTGGATTCGTCCAGTGCTGGCGAACGCGGCGGAGGCGTTCGGGGCGGTGAAGGGCAAGCCGACTGTCGTGCCGTCGTGACATGGCTGCAAGACACGAAGACCAGTCCTGCGGCGAGGATCACATCACCGTGAGTCGCCCATCTCGTCTCGGACGATTTCAGGGGACCATGCCCCAGATATTTTGAGTGATTGAGGGCTGACCCGCAGTCCCCTGGGGGAGTTCTTGGCGGTTTCTTGGGCCGAGTTGGGGTTCGTGCTCGTGATTGCGGACGACCTTGCGAGTGGTCGGGCCGGGTACGAGCTTGAGTCAGGGCGCGAAAATCAGCATCAGATACGCCAGGAACAAGGTCAGATGCACGACCCCTTGCAGCAGATTGGTGCGCGCGGCGCTGAAGGTGACCATGGCCACCAGGAGGGTTACCACGAGCATCAGGATATCCGCGCCTTGGAGCCCGAGTTCGACGGTCTTGCCGGTCGCCAGGCTGATCGCCAGCACGGCCGGCACCGTGAGTCCGATCGTCGCCATCACTGAGCCGAGAAAGATATTGACCGCGCGCTGGAGCCGATTCGCCAGGGCGGCCTGAACCGCCCCGACCGCTTCGGGTGTCAGGACCAGTGCGGCGACGATGAATCCACCGAGTGCCGCCGGTAGGCTGAGCACCTCGATCCCGTAATCGATCGGCATCGCGAGCTTCTTCGCCAGCAGCACCACAGGGACCAGGTAGGCGAGCAGCAGCAGGGCATGGAAAGGCACCGAGCGGGGCTTGAGCGCGCCGTGGTTCGAGTGATCCGCTTCGCTCGCCTCCGCCTCGGCGTGGTCATCGATGAAATAGCCCCGGTGGCGCAAGGTCTGAATCGCGAGAAAGGTGCCGTAGAGCGCGATGCAGATGACGATGAGGAAGGCGGACTGGAAGCCGGTCAGACTCGGCGTCGCTGTCGACACCGTCAGATCCGGTAGCAGCAGGGTCAGCAGGGCCAGCGGGATGATGACAGACAGATAGGCATTGGCACCCTGTAGGTTGTAGTGCTGCTCATGATGGCGCAGCGCACCAAGCAACAGGGTCAGCCCGACCATGCCATTGAGGACGATCATGACCACGGCGAACATGGTATCGCGCGCCAGGGTCGGATTGCTGCTGCCGCTCAGCATGAGGGCGGCGATCATCAGCACTTCGATTGAGATCACCGACAGGGTCAGGATCAGGGTGCCGTAGGGCTCTCCGAGCTTGATCGCCAGGCAGTCCGCGTGATGCACGACTTTGAGCGCGGCCCAGAGGATGACGGCGAACAGCCAGCCGAACATTAGGGCGAGCCAGAGGGGATGACTCAGATCGGAGAGCCAGTCCTTCCCGAAAACCAGGAAGGCCAGCGTGGTTACGATGACGACGGCGAGCGGGGCCTCCGCTCGCAGCGTCTTGGTGATGTCGTTGGTCATGGTGCTCCTGACGCGATCTATAGATCCGGGTTACCTTGGATTCGGGCGGAATCCCGATCGGCGCACGGGTGATCCGGGCAATGGTGTTGCCGACGACCAGCAGATTCGACGCCTGCGAAAGGCGCTCGGAGGTGCCATCAAAGATTCGGACATTCTCGAAGAGGACGCTGGCCGGCTGCGGATCCTGTGCCCCGGCGACTTGAGCGCTGCCACCCATGAAGAGGATCACCGCACTCGGGTGCGGCTTGATGTCGCGTTGCACCGTGCTCTTTCCCGATCTAGGGTTGATCTAAGGTTTAAATCTGCGCTCGCGGGCTGAGCGGCAAGCCCGGTGAGTGCAACAGATCAAATGGAGCCCGTCAACGTGACATCAGTGGCGCAACCCATCATCGCGCCCGGTGATTTTCCCGCAGCGGCCAATGATCAGGATTTCGGACATCGGAACCCGCCCCCGAGCGGCCGGGCTTGGTCGACTCCGGGGCGAAGAAAGGCGTGAGCGCAACGGCCGCTCCTTGGTGCGAAAGTGCCGCTCGTCCCGAGCAATCCAGTGGCAGGTTTGGGAGGAGCCGTGTCGGAGGGCGGTGTCAGCTCCCCGCGTCAAGCGGCAGATCTCCATCAACGCGAGACGATTCCCAACAGATTACGGACCCGTTTCCAGGGCGTCAGCGTCACGGGCGCTTGGTCCTCGCCCCGCTCAAAGAAGAAACCGCTCGACGAACCGCCGTCGAGGTTGATGGCGCGGTCGACCCGCCAGGGCGTCAAACTCTCCGGCGACGCGAGAGACTCCGCCAGATCGGCGAGGGTCACCCGGTTCAGGGTCGCGCCCAGCACCCAGTGCCCGCGCCAATCGGTGGCGATAAAGGTGCGGCGGTCGGCTGCGGACGTGGACAGACCCCGCACCGTCCGGCCGTCCTCGACCAGGTAGGGTCCGGTCTGTAACAGGGCGGTGATGCCCGGATGGTCCTGGAAGCGTGACCGTCGGACGAGATGAAGACCCCGGTCATCGCTGTAGACCACCCCGCTGAGGAGTTTCGCGGTCTCGAACCGGTTGATCCGTCGACCCTGGGCGATGACCAGCCCTAACGGCTGCCCGTTCGCGTGGAAGTAACCGCCGTTGACGCCGGCCAAGCAAGCCGCGGACCGGAACGCTTCCGCCAGTGTCGGGGTCGCGGCGTCGGTCCCGGCCCCGAGATCGACCACCGTCAGGCGGTACGCCCGCGAGGTAAAAAAGGCGAGGTGCGCGGTGACCTCCTGGCCGTCGGCGGGACGCACCGCCACGCGCTTGGCATACAGCAGCGCCGGGCCGATCGCGGACCGCTCCGCTTCTCTCATGAGCTGCCAGTCGGCGGCAACGGCGTTCGCAACCACCGTCAGCAAGACCAGGAGCAGGCCCCATGGCGTCCCTGGGATGCGCGTCGGGCGCCGGTGCCGGAGACGCTGACTCATGGCAAACCCGGCTCCGCGACCTCTACCATCACCTCGTTGCGGCGCAGGAAGGGGAGCGAGAAGGGCGAATGGTAGCGGGCATAGAGGTGGTCGCCGAGCGGCGTCAGTCCTGCGGCCCGGACGGCGGCGAGTCGCCGCGCCTCATGCTCGCGATCGCGGGGCTCGGCCCAGCTCCCCGAGTCGCGCAGTACCGCCAAGAGACGGGCCGGCTCCTCGCGGAGCATCACCCTGGAGTCATTCGGGCGCGGGAGTGTCGCCAGGGTGAAGCGCGCGGGCATCAGGAAGCTGATCACATCGGTGCCGCGCGTCGGATCCGTCAGCTGCTGGGTGACGGGGGCGGTCATCTCGATGCGGGTACCGGAGCCGGGTTCCGTGCCGTCGGCTAGGCGCTGACTGACCAACGCGGTCATGGCGATGGATTCGCGGGCCTGATTGTTGGCGAAGATATCGTCGGCCAGGATGCGGAAGGCCGTGCCGCCGACGGCGTCGAACTCGCCGCTGACCTGGGTCTCGGCGAGCAGAGAGGGCCGATAGCGCCGCAGTTCAACGTCCGGTCCCTGACGAATCGTCTCATAGGCCGGCTCCTCGCTCGCCATCGTCTCGCCTCCGGGTAGGGTTAGGATATGCCTGTCTGCCGCATTGCGACCAATGTGGCAGACGCATGCCACATGATCGAAGATAATCCGCTTTTCATGAGTGCCCCATCGGTCACTCAATGCTGAAATGCGTTTTTTCGGATAAGGAATGACTTATGGCTAAGTTCCTCAATACCAGCGCCACCAACTATTATCTGGAAGAGTTGATCAAGGCCGCGCGGGAACGATTGATCATCATTAGCCCTTTCCTCAAGTTCAACGACCGCATCCGCGAGTTGATGGAAGATAAGGACCGCATGAAGATCGATGTGCGGATCGTCTACGGTAAAAGTGAACTGGCACCCCAGGAGATCAACTGGCTACGCTCCTTGGCGTTCATCCGCACCAGTTTCTGCCAACACCTACACGCCAAGTGCTATCTGAACGAACGCTCCGCCATCATCACCTCCATGAATCTCTACGACTTCAGCCAGGTGAACAACAACGAGATGGGTGTTTTCGTGGACCGTAATCAGGAGCCGGATCTTTACCGGGAGACCTACGAAGAGGCCCAACGCTTAATCCGTGTCAGCGATGAAGTTCGGCTTGCTGCTGAGAAGGTAGAGCCAAAAGACGACGGTCACGAAATCGCGGCTGAGTCTGTGGAGGAGAACGGTTTCGACAAATTGACAACCTCGAAGCTCGCCAAAGCACTTGGCTTTAAAACGGGAGAACTCAATGAAAAATTGCTTGGTGGCGGCCTGATCGAGCGAGATGGCGAACACTTCAAATTAACCAGCAAAGGTAAAGCAGAGGGCGGCGAGTTTCGATTTTCCAAAAAATTTGGTCCGTATTTCCTTTGGCCTGTCGATATTCGGCTTTGAAAGGGCGTTGGCCGGAGGCGTATCTGCCGCGCATCTATGACCCCGCCGGAGTCGACCGCATCATCGATGTCTCACAGCCTCTGGCCGAGCAGACCACCCGCGAGCTGGCGGCGAAGGAGGGGATCTTTGCCGGCATCTCCTCTGGCGGCGCGATTGCCGCGGCGCTGCGTCTCTCGACCGAGATCAGCGGCGCGACGATCGTTGTCATTGTCTGCGACCGGGGAGATCGCTATCTTTCGACCGGGGTGTTTTAATCCGTCGCCAGAGAAGTGCCATTTCAAACGATAGGGATGCGCAATGACAGAACAGGACGGTCGACCCGAGTCAATCGCCCCCCAGACCATGCCTCGCGGGCACCCGGAACCGGAAGCGGAGCAGGCGCTGCGTCAGCGGGCCGAGCGGATCACGCGCGCAACCGCGGCCAAGTCGCCGGAAGCGATCGCGGCACTATCACCGGAAGACATCCAGCGGACCTTCCACGAACTGCTGGTGCATCAGATCGAGCTGGAGATGCAAAACGAGGAGCTGCGCCGAGCACAGGCGGAAATCGACGCCGCGCGGACCCGTTACTTCGATCTCTACGAGCGGGCACCGGTCGGCTATTGCACCCTCTCCGCGCCGGGGCTGATTCGGGAGGCCAATCTCACCGCCGCCAACTTGCTGGGCCTGGCCCAAGGCGCGCTGATCGGACAGCCGATCTCCCGATTCATCGTCAGGGAGGATCAGGATCTCTTCTACCTGTTCCGCCGATCGCTCTTGGCGTCGCCGGCGGGATCCGCAGGGCTAGCCAGCAAGTCACAGGGTTGCACACTGCGGATGGTGAAACCCGACGGCGCGATCATCGGTGCGCGGCTTGAAGCCATCGTCATCACCGAGGCCGACGGATCGCCCGTCTGCCGCGTCACCATCAGCGATATCACCCTGAGCGAGCAGGTCGAGGCGTTGCGGGAGCGTGTGGACCAGTCTCAGGCCATCATCGAAGACACCCTGGACTGGCAGTCATGGTTCGGACCCGATGGCCGATACCTCTGGGTCAACCCAGCGGTGGAACCGATGACCGGGTATACGCCAGAGGAGATTCTGGCGATGCCTGATTGGATCTCGGCGCTGATCGCGGAGGAAGATTGGCCGGTCTTCGACGAGACCTTCGGGGAGGCCATGCGCGGCAGTCGTGGCGAGAACTTCGAGTTTCGCTATGTGCGCAAGGATGGCGTGAAACGCTGGCTCAGTGTCGATTGGAAGCCCGTTATCGACGCCCAGGGGACGCCGCTCGGGACACGGGCCAGCGGGCGGGACATCACCGATCTCAAGCTGGCGCAAGAGGCGCTGCAACGCAGTCAGTCCTTGCTCGCGCATACGGAGGCGATTGCGCACATCGGCAGCTGGGAATGGGTTGTCGCGACGGACACCGTGACCTGGTCGGACGAGTTGTTCCGCCTCTTTCAGCGCGATCCCGCCGAGGGGGCGCCATCCTTTGCGGACCATGCGCAACTCTATGTCCCCGAAGACATGCAGCAACTCAGTGATGCGGTGCAGACCGCCCTCGCTCACGGCACGCCCTACGAGCAGGAACTGCGCGCCATTCGCAAGGACGGCGCGCAGCGGGTCTTGATGGCCGTTGGCCAGGTGGAAACCGACACGGAACAGCGGGTCACGCGCCTCTTTGGATTCGTTCAGGACGTGACCGAACGCCGCGCGGCCGAACGTGCCCAGCGGGACAGCAAGCTGCAATTCCGCTCGATGTTCATGAACGCGCCACTCAGTATTCGGATCCACGACTTGGACACCGGCGAGTTGTTGGATGCCAACCCAGCCGCCTGCGCGCAATACGGATACGGCTCGCTCGAAGCGCTCAAGGCCAACTTCGACGATCTGTGGCTCGAACCGCCCTATTCCATCGACGACGCGGTGAAGTGGGGCGCCCGGGTGCTACAGGAAGGCCCGCAGCAATTCGAATGGCGCTACCGCCGCGCCGATGGCACATTGCGGTGGGAATCGGTGCAGTTGAGCACGTTCGTCAGGCACGGCGACGTCTGCATTCTTGCCATGACGGTCGACATCACGCACGACAAGCAGATTAGGGCGGAATTACACGCCAGCGAGGCGCGCTTTGAACACCTCGCCCATTATGATCCGCTGACCATGCTGCCCAACCGCCTGTTGCTGGCCGATCGTCTGCGCCAGGCCATGGCGCAGACCCAGCGACGGAGACAACGCCTGGCACTGGCGTATCTCGATCTGGATGGGTTCAAGGCGATCAATGACCGCCACGGACACGACACCGGCGACCAGTTGTTGGTCGCCCTCTCGCACCGGATGAAGCAGACCCTGCGCGAAGGCGACACCCTGGCCCGGCTGGGTGGCGACGAGTTCGTTGCCCTGCTGGTTGACCTCGAAGACAGCGATGCCAGCGTACCGCTGCTCAACCGTCTGCTCGCCGCCGCGGCCGCGCCGGTGCCTCTCGGCGATCACGTCGCGCAGCTCTCGGCCAGCGTCGGGGTCACCTTTTATCCGCAGCCGGACGCAGTGGACGCGGATCAACTGCTGCGCCAGGCCGACCAGGCCATGTATCAGGCCAAGCTGACCGGCAAGAATCGTTACCATGTCTTCGATGTCGAAAAGGGCCATCGCACCCGCGGCAAGCATGAAAGTCTGGAGCGCATCCGCCGCGCCCTAATCGCGCGCGAATTCGTGCTCTATTATCAGCCCAAGGTCAACCTGCGCAGTGGGGAGGTCATCGGTGCCGAGGCATTGATCCGTTGGCAGCATCCGGAGCGCGGACTCCTGCTCCCGCAAGCGTTCCTGCCGGCGATCGAGGATGAGCCGTTGGCGGTCACGCTCGGCGAGTGGGTCATCGAGAGTGCGCTGACGCAGATGGATCGCTGGCGGGCGAGCGGGCTCGACCTTCCGGTCAGCGTACATGTCGGCGCGCGCCAGTTACAGCAGGTGGATTTTGTCGCGCGTCTGGGCGCCCTCCTGGCGGCGCATCCAGGGGTCACGCCGTCGAGCCTCGCGCTGGAGATCCTGGAAACCAGCGCGATGCAAGACCTGGCGCACTTCTCCAAAATCGTCGCGGATTGCCGCGAACTCGGGGTGAGTTGCACCCTGGACGATTTTGGCGTCGGCTATTCCTCGCTGAC
>NZ_NHSQ01000183.1 GCF_016653465.1 Thiocystis minor
CGTCGGAACTCACGACCCTTGGTTACCCAAGCGCCGCTCCGAGGCACTACAATGGTGTACGAGCAACTCCATCGGCGGGACTTTAACCCGCAAGTTAATCAGCCTGTTACGGCATACGGTCAGGTCTCGCATCGTAGCATCCGAATAATAGGATGTTCGTCGCGTGTCGTCCGAATCACCGCATCGGTCAGTGGCGTCTCAGCGTTTTCCATTTCTATCCATTCGTTGGATGGCTTGGTTCGAGGATCCTTCCAAAGTAACGCACCAGCCACTGCTTCTGTCATATGATTTCCCAGGAGTTGCCTGAGACAACCGCCGCTATCGTCAATCCGAGCCCGTGAATCGCGTGACCTTGTCCGTCTCGTGCTAGCCTATGCCGTAACCTATGCCCAGTCGATCAGCACCCATGAACGCACCCCGCCGCGCTACCCTCTTCACCAATGGCAGCAATCAAGCGATTCGCATCCCGCGGGACTTCGAACTGCCCGGCAAGGAAGCACTGATTCGCAAGGAAGGCGACCGACTCATCATCGAGCCAGTGCCGCCGCCGAGACTGCTCGCGGTGCTGGCGACCCTCGACCCCATCGACGACACCTTCCCGGACATCCACGACCCGGCGCCGGAGCCGGTCGATCTCTAGCGGCTCCCCGCGATGCCCAAGCCCGCCTATCTGCTCGACACCAACATCGTCTCCGATCTCGTGCGTCGGCCCGCAGGGCGCATCCGCGACTGTATCGCCGCGCGCGGCGAGAAACGAGTCTGCACCAGTCTCATCGTCGCCGCGGAGCTGCGTTTCGGCGCAGCCAAAAAGGGCTCCGACCGATTGTCTGCCCAACTGGAGACCGTGTTGGCGGCCCTGGACATCCTGCCTTTCGACGAGCCAGCGGATCGGTGCTACGGCGAGACCCGAGCGGCGCTCGAGCGTGCGGGCACGCCGATCGGCGCCAACGACCTGCTCATTGCGGCCCACGCCCTTGCACACGGGCTGACCCTGATCACCGCCAACGAAGCCGAGTTCCGTCGCGTGCCGGGGCTTGTTGTCGAGAACTGGTTGAATCACGAAGGCGAGGCATCCGCGCCGCCTTACATTGTGGAATAACCGTTCCACAATCGCTGTGCGCACTTTGCGGCACGCGCGCATCCAGATCGAATCGCCGAATGCGACCCGAAAGCCCCGGAAACGCACCTGTACCTACTACGGCACCCCGAGAAAGAAGAAGGGGTAAAGATCTGAAGATTCAATTGCCTTAATCGGCAAACAAGCACCTCAAGCCGAGTCCGTCTTGCGCCGTCGAGCTTGTCGTTTTGTATTTTGCATTATCATGGGCGCAGCCAGGTAGCCAGGTAGTACCTTTTCTGTACGTCCAAGGAATCGCCTTCCAAGCGGTACCCTGTCGGTCCCGCGGAGGCCGGCATCCCGTCAGCCGTGTCAGCGCGGCACAACGACGCCCGTCGACAATCACCAACATGCCCAGACCATCCCGAGATCACACACGACATGCCTGATCAAGCGCTTAGTTACCGAATCGGCCCGCTCCGTCTCGCCCCCGGCGTCCTGCCGCGCCACGGCTGGACCTTTCTTATCGCCGCCTTTTTTTCCATCGGCCTGATGATCTTCATTTCCATCGGCCAGACGTACATTTTGAACGAACATCTGCACATTCCCTCGTCCGAGCAGGGCGCCATCAGCGGCAATCTGGTCTTTTTCACCGAGATCCTGACCCTGCTGCTGTTTCTGCCCGCCGGCATCCTGATGGATCGGGTCGGGCGACGACCGGTGTATGCTGCGGGTTTTCTGCTGCTGGCTCTGACCTATGTGCTCTATCCCTTTGCCGAATCGGTCGATGCGCTCTATGTCTATCGCATCGTCTATGCCATGGCCGTGGTCACGGTCGCCGGCGGACTCTCGACCGTCCTGGCCGATTATCCCGCCGAATGTTCGCGCGGCAAGCTGGTCGCCATCGTGGGTCTACTGAGCGGACTGGGTGTCGTCTTCATCAGCCAGGGCTTCGGCGCGCTGCCCAAGGTGTTTGCTGGCGCGGGTTTCGATGGGGTCGCGGCGGGCCGTCTGACCCATTTCATCGTCGCCGGACTCTCGGTCGCGGTCGCCGCCTTTCTGCTGTGGGGACTCAAGCCCGGTCTGCCGATCCGCCACGCGGAACGCCCGAGCGTGCGTGAACTCCTGATCGGCGGTTTCTCGCAGGCGCGCAATCCGCGCATTTTGCTGGCCTACTCGGCGGCCTTCATCGCCCGCGGCGATCAATCCGTGAATGCCGTCTTCCTGATCCTCTGGGGCACGCTCGCCGGCAAGGCCGCCGGGCTGGAGCCGGCAGCGGCGGTGATGGGCGGGACGATGATCTTCGTGATCGCCCAGATCGCGGCCCTGGTGTGGGCGCCGATCCTGGGTCCATTGCTCGACCGCATCGACCGGGCCAGCGCGCTGGCGGTCTGCATGGCGCTGGCCGCGCTGGGCAATCTGGCCCTCCTGCTGCTCGATGATCCGCTCGCCAGCCATGGCCTGATCTTCTTCATCCTGCTCGGAATCGGTCAGATCAGCGTCTTTCTGGGCGGTCAATCGCTGATCGGACAGGAGGCGCCGCCCGCGCAGCGCGGTTCGGTGCTGGGCGCCTTCAACGTCGCCGGCGCCATCGGGATTCTGCTGATCACCTTCGTGGGCGGGCATCTGTTCGACCGGATCGATCCTCGCGCGCCCTTCGTGGTGGTGGGCGTCATCAATATTCTGTTGATGTTCGCCAGCGTCTATGTTCGTCTCCGGTATCCGGTCAAGCCGGCAATCGAGGAGACGGTCGCCGCGACCGCCGCATGAGGCGACGAGCGCCAGGGTTCGCGCGCCGGCCATCGCGGATGAACCGATGGGTCGGCGCCCTGCGCGCCATCGGCTCGCTTGACGCCCCGGAACGGCCTGACTAATCTGCCAATGGCGAGTACCTCCTGATCGATTCGGCCGTTTCGCCAGCGTCATTCAATCGATCGCACCTCTGTTCCCGGTGGACACTCGACCGGGCACGGACCTGGACGAACATCGCACCGAGCAGCAATCGTGTATCCAAAGTATTTTGGGCTCAAGGAGCCCAGTTTTTCCATTGCGCCCGACCCTCATTATCTGTTCCTCAGCGAGCAGCATCGGGAGGCGCTGGCGCATCTGCTCTATGGCGCGGGCGAGAGCGGCGGTTTCGTGCTCCTGACCGGCGAGGTCGGGACCGGGAAGACGACGGTGTGCCGCGCCTTTCTGGAGCAATTGCCCGAAGGCGTTGACGTCGCTCTGATCCTGAATCCGGCCCAGACCGCCAACGAACTGCTGCTGAATCTCTGCGAGGAATTTCGGATTCCGGTCTCGGAAGGCAAGCGGTCGATCAAGGTGCTGGTGGATCGGCTCAACCAGTATCTGCTGGAGGCGCATGGTCAGGGCCGCCGCCCGGTGCTGATCATCGACGAGGCCCAGAACCTTCAGCCTCAGGTGCTGGAGCAGATCCGGCTGCTGACCAATCTGGAGACCACCAAACACAAACTGCTTCAGATTTTTCTGATCGGTCAGCCCGAACTGCGGCGCATGCTCGACAGCGAACAACTGCGGCAGCTCAATCAGCGCATCACGGCGCGCTTCCACCTGACCCCTCTCAACCTCAGGGAAACTGGAGACTATATCCGTCACCGCGTGGCGGTCGCCGGGGTCGATCGGCCCCTGTTCACCGCGAGCGCGATTCGTCATATCTATCGCTATTCCGGCGGGATTCCGCGCCTGGTCAATATCCTCTGCGATCGGGCGCTGCTGGGAACCTGCGTGACCCGCGGTTCGCAAGTGACGCCCTTGATCGTCGCCAAGGCGGCGCACGAGGTACAGGGGGGGGCGATCGAGGTTGCTCGCCAGCCTGCCGTGCGACCCGCCTTCCTGGCGGCGGCGGCCTTTGTTCTGGCGTTGGGCGCGGGCTGGTGGGGGGGAGAATGGCTGGACAACGTGGATGGCGATCCGTTCGGATTCGTTGCCAAGATCTTCTCGCGTCAGGCCGATGAACTGCCCCCGGAGCCGGAACCTGAGCCGATTGCGCTTCCGGATGCGCAAGCCGCAACCGCCGCGGCGGCGACCAAGGAATCCGTCCCCGTCGCCGCGTCGTTAGCGCCGTCGGAACCGACCCCGCCTCCGGAGTTGGCCGACGCGCCCGCGGAGACTCCGACGCCCGACGAGGTGTTGCCACTGATCGCGATGACGAGTTTCGAGGGCGACGCGCTGGACGCGACGCTGGAGCGGCTGGCCATGCCCGAGGCCGATGCCGTGAGCCTCCTGGCGCAGCGCTGGGGCCTGGAGTTGGACGATCTCGGGTCTGACGAGCCCTGCGCGCGGCTTGCGCGCGTCGGCCTGAGCTGCGAGCAGGAGCAGGGTACGCTCGGCAATCTCCGCTATTTCGATCTGCCCGCGCTACTGAGAGTCGCCAGTCCTGACGGCGCTAGGCGTTTCGTGGTCCTGAGCGCGCTGGGCGAAAGCGAGGCGACGCTGGATCTCGCCACCGGCCGCGAGCGCGTCCCGGTGGCGGGGTTGGAGCGGATCTGGACCGGCCATTACACCCTGGTCTGGCAGCCGCCGCCGGGCGGTTCGACCCTCATCGCCTCGGGTTCCTGGGGCGAGGATGTGCGTTGGTTGCGCCAGCTTTTATCGCGGGTGCCGGGCCTGGAGGACTTGCCCGGCGATTCTCCCCGCTTCGATGCCGCGCTGGATGCGGCGCTGCGGACCTTTCAGACTTCCAGGGGACTGCAACCCGATGGCATCGCCGGTCCGCGTACCCTCATCCAACTGAATCAAGCGGTCGAGATGCCGGGTCTGCCGCGGCTTGGCGGGATGTCCGCGGTCTCGGCGCCCGGGGTGGGGGCGCCATGAGCTACATTCTGGAGGCCTTGAAGAAATCGCAGCAGGAGCGTGAACTCGGTCAGGTGCCGACGCTGGACATGACCGGGATCTTCAGCGAGGACAAAGAGCCGGTCCCCGCCAATCACTGGGGGCTGCTTGCCGTTGGTTTGGCGGCCCTGGCGGTCGTGATCGCACTCTTCGCCGCGTTGCGCGGTCCGGCATCGCCCCCGGTCGAACCGACTGCGTCGAAGGCGCCGGACAGCCAGCGTCCTTCCTCCCTGGAGTCGTCCGGCGGATCCTCGGCGGCGGATGCAGAGTCGGCAGCGCCCGCTCCCGCTCCCTTGCGGCTCGCTCCGGTCGCTCCGCTGGTGGAGGCGCCGCCTCCGAAACGCCCGATCCGCGCCATCCCCGCGACGCCCGACATGCGCGGAGACGCCGCGGGCGGGGAATTCGGCCCGGAGGAATTCATGGACTACCCCAACCCAAATCTGGATCCGGCGCTGGAGCGTGAACTGCAACGTCAGGTGGACGCGGAGCCGCTGCCGTTCGACGATCCCGAACCGCTGGTCAGTGAGCCCCCCAAGCGCGCACCGATCCCGGTCGATCTGATCGACGATATCGAATCATTCAAGCAACAGGTGCGCCGCGAACAGGGACTGCCGCCACCCAAGTCCAAAGCGACGTCTGCGCCCGTCAAGATCAGCGGCGATCCCACGCGGCTGCGTCTGACGCCCCAGCAACAGGCGCAGGTGCCTGGATATCTGATGACCGTGCACGTTTACGACCCGGATGCCGCCAAGCGTTTCGTTCTGATTAACGCGCTCAAGTATCGTGAAGGCGAGGAAACGCGAGAGGGGTTGCGAGTCGAGCGCATCCTCGCCGATGGCGCGGTGCTGAGCTATCTGGGTCACCCCTTTTACGTCGCGCGCTAACCCGCGCGAGCGTCAGCGCTGGTTGGATTGGGCGAGCGCGAGCGACACGCAAACCGCACCGATCAGGCTGAATGCGCGCGTCGGATCCGGCACCTCATTGAGCCTCGCAATACGTTGCCGAAGCCTTTAGAGTGCGCGCTCCAGCTTCCCTGCGACTCATGCCCTGGCGTCTTTCCCATGACCGAGCAGAAACCACGCGACCCGGATTCCCTACACCGCCATCTGCATGACATACAGGATTTACTGTCGCGTCAGCACTTGGTCGAAACGCTGGTCCATCGTCAACAGATGCCGCACCAGAAGCTGGTGGAATCCATCACCCACAAGCAGAACCTGGCGCGGCTGCGGCGCAAGCTCGACCGTCTGCATCCCGCCGACATCGCCTGCATCCTCGAAGCCCTGCCGCTCGCCGACCGACTGTTCGTCTGGGACCAGGTTCGCGCCGAGAAAGACGGCGATATCCTGCTGGAGGTGTCGGACGCGGTGCGCGCCACCCTGATCGAGACCATGGACTCGGACGAGATCAAGGCCGCCGTGGAGTCGCTGGACACGGACGAACTGGCCGATCTGGCGCCCGATCTGCCCCCGGACGTGATGCGGGATGTCATCGCCTCGCTCGATCAGGAAGAACAGGAGCAGGTCCGCGCCGCCATGGCCTACCCCGAGGACACCGTCGGCGCACTCATGGATTTCGACATGGTCACGGTGCGCGAGGACGTGACCCTGGAGGTGGTGCTGCGCTATCTGCGCCGCTTCGAAGCGCTGCCTGACCATACCGACAAGCTGTTCGTGGTCGACCGCGATGACCGGCTGCGCGGCGTCCTGACCCTGGAGGCGCTGCTCATCAACGATCTGGAGAAAAAGGTCTCCCAGGTCATGACCGCCAAGTCCGTGGTCACCTTCGCCCCGGACGACGCCGCCGGGGGCGCTGCCAAGGCGTTCGAGCGTTACGATCTGGTCTCGGTCCCGGTGGTCGACGCGACGCGGCGGGTGCTCGGGCGGATCACGATCGACGACATGGTCGACCAGATCCGCGAAGAGTCCGAGGCGGAGATTTTCAGTCAGGCCGGTCTTCGCGAGGAGGAGGATATCTTCGCGCCGGTGATCCGCTCGGTGAAAAACCGTTGGGCCTGGCTGGCGATCAATCTGATGACAGCCTTTGTCGCCTCGCGGGTCATCGATCTGTTTCAGGGATCGATCGAGCAACTGGTCGCACTCGCGGCGCTGATGCCGATCGTCGCCGGGATTGGCGGCAACGCCGGCAATCAGACCATCACCATGATCGTGCGCGCGATCGCCATGGGACAGGTCGAACCGACGGCACTCTGGCGGCTGCTCCGAAAAGAACTGAGCGTGGCCCTGATCAATGGGGTGGTTTGGGGCGGAGTGATCGGACTAGTGGCCTGGTGGCTCTATCGCAACCTGGAATTGGGTCTGGTCATGACCGCCGCCATGACCCTGAACCTGTTGCTCGCCGCCACCGCGGGGGTGGTGATTCCGCTGCTGCGTCAGCGTTTTGGCCGGGATCCGGCACTCGGCGGTTCGGTCATGATTACGGCGCTGACCGATTCGGGAGGGTTTTTCATCTTTTTGGGGCTGGCGACGGTATTTCTGCTTTAAAACGCGCTGGGCGCGATCGGCAGTTTACGCACCGGCTGTCCGGTGAGCGCGAACAGCGCGTTCGCCACCGCCGGGGCGATGGGCGGCGTCCCGAGTCCGCTCACCCCACCCGGCGCGGCGTCGCTGCGCACGAGATGGACCTCGATCGCGGGCATCTCATCGAAGCGCAACAGCGGATAATCCGCGAAATTACCCTGTTCCACCCGGCCCTCCGACAGGGTGATGACGCCCTTGAGCGTCGCGGTCAGACCGAAGACGACACCGCCCTCGATCTGGGCGCGCACGATCTCGGGATGCACGACCTGACCGCAATCCACCGCGCAGACGACTCGATGGACCCTGACCTGGCCGGCGCTCGTCGAGACCTCGGCGACGGCGGCGATGAAGCTGCCGAACGCCTCTGTCAGCGCGATCCCGCGGGCACGCCCCGCGTTTGGCGGCGCGCTCCAGCCGGCGCGTTCGGCGGCCAGCTCCAGGACATGCCGATGACGCGGACGGTCCGCGAGCAGGGTGCGCCGCAGGGCCAGCGGATCCCGGCCCGCGAGGCGCGCCAGTTCGTCGAGAAAGCATTCGGTGACGAAGGCGTTCTGGGTGTGTCCTCCGCCCCGCCAGAAACCCACGGGCACGGGGGTGTCGGCGCGCCGATATTCCACTCGCCGATGAGCGATCGCGTAGGCGAGATCGGCGGCGCCCGCGGTCAGGGTCGGGTCGATCCCGTCGGGCATGTCGGACGGGCGCACCCGCGCGAGTAGCGAAGGCCCGACGATGCGATGGAACCAGGCCGTGAGCTGGCCTTGTTCATCAAGGCCGCCACGCAACCGATGCAGGGTCATGGGGCGATAAAAATCGTGCCGGAGGTCGTCCGCGCGGGTCCAGATTACCTGGACCGGGCGCCCCAGCAGCTTGGACAGTTCGACGGCGTCGATCACGAAATCCTGCTCGCGCCGACGTCCGAAACCGCCCCCCAGCAGGGTGGTGTGGACCGCGATCCGCTCCGCCGGCAATCCAGTGAGGCGCCGCGCCGTCTCCCGGACGCCCTGCTGATCCTGAGTCGGGACGTAGACGACACACCGGTCCGGCCCGACATCGGCGCTACAGTTCATCGGCTCCAGGCAGGCATGGGCCTGAAACGGAACCTCGTACACGACTTCGATCTGTCGGTGCGCGGCGTCCAGCGCGGCGCTGACATCCCCCTGGCGGTGCGCGAGCGCGGCGCGGCCGGTCAGCGCGGCGCGGAAACGGGCGCGGATGCGTTCGGTATCCGCCACGCCGTTGACGGACGGGCGGCAGTCGACCTCCAGGAGTTCGCGCGCGCGCAAGGCGGCCCAACTCGTCTCGGCGACCACCGCGACGCCGTGGCGAACCATCAGGATCTCGACGACGCCGGGAATCGCGCGAGCCGCCTCGCCGCGCCAGTGGCGCACGCGGCTTCCCAGGACGGGACAGCGTGCGATGGTGGCGTAGAGCATGCCGGGCAGGCGTACATCGAGCCCGTAGCGCGCCCGGCCGTTGACCTTGTCCGGGGTGTCGAGACGGCGCGGACGGGTTCCGATCAGGGTCCAGGCGTCGGGCGTCTTCAGTGGGATCGGCTCGGGAACCGGCAACCTCGCCGCCAGGGCAGCGAGTTCGGCATAGGCAAGACTGCGCGCGCCGTCCGCGTGATGGACGCGCCCGCGCCGTGCCTGACACTCCGTTTCGGGAACCCCCCAGGTGGCGGCGGCGGCGTTGACCAGCAGCCGTCGCGCGACCGCGCCCGCCTCGCGCAGCCCGGTCCAGGCATCGCGCAGCGAGGTGCTTTCGCCCGTCGCCTGCGCGCCCAGGAGCCGATTGATATAGTCGGAATCGACTGGCGCCGGTTCGACCTCGATCTGATCGAGTCCGACCTCCAGTTCCTCCGCCAGCAGCATGGGCAGGGTCGTCATCACGCCCTGGCCCATTTCGGAGCGCGCCAGCACCAATTGGATCCGGCCGTCGCCATGGAGTCGGATCCAGGCATTGGGCGCGAATTCGACGGGCGGATCCGACGGATCTGGCAGGGTCCGCGCCGGCATCGCGTCGGCGGGATCGGGCAAGGGAGCTGCGCGCGTCGGCAGGGCAATCCCCAGCACCAGCCCGCCACCGGATAAGGCGCCAATCTTCAGCAAGGCGCGGCGGGTCAGCCGGACATTCTCGGACGGATCAACCATCCCGAGCCTCGGGATTGGCGGCGCGCTGGATCGCCCGGCGGATGCGCGTGTAAGTTCCGCAACGGCACAGGACTCCGGACATGGCGGCATCGATGGCGGCATCGGTCGGTCGCGGATGCTCGGCCAAGAGCGCCGCCGCGACCATCAACTGGCCGGACTGACAGTAGCCGCACTGCGGAACCTCCTCGACGATCCAGGCCAATTGCAAGGGATGACGTCCGTCCAGCGACAGACCCTCGATGGTGGTCACGCGCTTCCCCGCGACGGCGGACAAGGGCGTGACGCAGGCATTGACCGGCGCGCCGTCCAGATGGACGGTACAGGCGCCGCACGCGCCCGTGCCACAGCCATATTTGGTGCCGGTCAGGCCCAGATGGTCGCGGAGCACCCAGAGCAGGGGCGTCTTCGGATCAAGATCAAGCTCGCGCAACTCGCCATTCAGTGTCACCGGGATCATCGTGGCCAAAATCGGAATCAATCGGATAGAAGGGTCGCTAGCATTGCAGATTTGAGGCGGGTACGAAAGCGCATGCTTGAACGAAACCGCCGTCGGCGCCATCCACGTTGTTTGCGCATTGGTTCGGCATCATTTAAGGACGATGCGGACCGCCGACGCGGCCAGGAAACTCCCGGAAAGTAACATGGCCGGACGGGGCATGCGCCCTGTCAGGACGTTTCAACCAGGTTCGCGGGGATGACGAATTTCCAGTGTTCAGAAAACGTTGCGACGGGGTGAATACCCTGTCGCGCTGATTTCGTTGTCGAATCGAATCGAATAACGACAACGACAACGACAACGAGCATCGCGGATGCCAGCGGCCAGCGATTTTCATCAAGCTCTCGGCCATCGCGCAACAGGTTTCAGGTCTCACCGTTCGCGGGAAGACGACCATCAGCGAAAACATCGATAACACTCCAGCAAGCGGTTGGTAGCTGGAAGCTGGAAGCTGGCGGTCGCCAGCTCATTCCATAATGATAATCAGGAGACGCCCTTGCGCGATCGTTCGATGAAGCGACTGAATCGGTTTCTGCTCGCCGGACTCCTCGTCTGGGTTGCCGCCGACCTGACTCAGGCCGCCGACAAACCGCTGGAGAAGCCGATTCCGGTCATGGCCGCCGAAGTCAGCCGCCAGCCGCTGGCCGACCGGGTCGAGGCGCTCGGGACGCTCAAGGCCAACGAGTCGGTCATCATCACCGCCAATGTGACCGAAACCATCTCCAGCCTGCATTTCGAGGATGGTCAGCGGGTGCGCGCCGGGGATCTGCTGGTCGAGATGACCAACGCCGAGGAGCATGCGCTGCTCGAAGAGGCGCGGGTTCGGGCGGGCGAGGCGGAGCGCCAATATCAGCGGGTGAAGGCGCTGGTTGCGCAACGCTCGGCCTCCGAGTCGCTGCTCGACGAACGCAAACGCGATCTGGATACTGCCCGCGCGATGCTGGTAGCGCTCGAATCGCGCCTGGCGGATCGTGTGATTGCCGCCCCTTTCGATGGCGTCCTGGGGCTGAGGAACATTAGCCGGGGCGCACTGGTCGAGCCCGGCGATCCGATCACGACGCTGGACGACGACCGCGTCATGAAGCTCGATTTCGCCGTACCGAGCGTCCATCTGACGTCTCTGGTGCCTGGGCTGAAGATCGAGGCCGAGACCGATGCCCACCGCGGCCAGGTCTTTACCGGCGTGGTGCGCGGCATCGACAGCCAGATCGATCCGGTCACGCGCACGGTTCAGGTGCGCGCCATCCTCCCGAATCCGGATCGATACCTGAAGCCGGGTCTGCTGATGCGCATCGATCTGCTGGTCGATCCGCGCGAGGGTCTCGTGATTCCGGAAAAGGCGCTCCTGCACCAAGGGCAGGAGCACTTCGTCCTGGCCGTGAGCGACGGGAAGGAGGGACTGACGGCGGAACGTCGTCAGGTCGAGATCGGCACCCGTCAGCCGGGTTGGGTGGAAATCCGCGCGGGACTCCAGCCGGGCGAACGCATCGTGACCGACGGCAACGACAAGGTCCGCCCCGGTCAGGCGCTGCGGATTCTCGACGCGATCGACGGCGACGGCGCCCGGAATCCGCCCGCCGTGACGGATGCCGCCCCATGATCCTCTCGGACCTCTCGATCACCCGGCCGGTTCTCGCCAGCGTGCTCTCGCTGCTGCTGGTCGCCTTCGGGCTGGTCGCCTTCGACCGTCTGCCCCTGCGTGAATTTCCCGACATCGACGCGCCCGTGGTCTCGGTCGAGACCCTCTATCCCGGCGCCGCGGCCACGGTGGTGGAGAGTCGCATCACCCAACTCATCGAGGATCGCATCGCCGGCGTCGAGGGCATCCGCACGGTGGAGTCGACCAGCCAGGACGGGCGTTCGGCGGTCACGGTCGAGTTCCACATGGACCGCGACATCGACGGCGCCGCCAACGACATCCGCGATCGGGTCTCCGGCATCCTGGATCAGTTGCCGGCGGAGGCCGAGCCGCCGGAGATCCAGAAGGTCGACAGCAACGAGGATGTCATCCTCTGGCTCAACCTGACGAGCGACCGTCTGACCCTGCCGGAACTCACGGACTACGCGCGCCGTTATCTGGTGGACCAATTCTCGGTGCTCGATGGGGTCGCGCGGGTTCAGGTCGGCGGCAATCAGGTGTTCGCCATGCGCATCTGGCTCGACCGCAGGGCGCTGGCGGCGCGCAACCTCACGGTAGCGGAGGTCGAGAACGCCCTACGCGCCGAAAACCTGGAACTGCCCGCGGGCGAGGTCGAGTCCCTCGACCGTCAGTTCAGCGTCCGGGTCAATCGCGCCTTCAAGACCCCCGAGGATTTCGCGCGTCTGGTGCTGGCGCGTGGCGACGATGGCTATCTGGTGCGTCTCGGCGATGTCGCGCGGGTGGAGCGCGGTACCGAGGAGAACCGCACCTTCTTCCGGGGCAACGCGGTGCCCATGATCGGTATCGGCATCGTCAAGCAGTCGACCGCCAACACCGTCGCGGTGGCCGATGGCGTCAAGGCCGAGGCCGCCCGACTCAATCCGCTGCTCCCGGAGGGGATGGCGATCAAGCAGAGCTACGACAGCTCGGTCTTCGTCAAGGGCGCCATCGATGAGGTCTACAAGACGTTGGCGCTTGCCATCGGTCTGGTCACGCTGGTGATCTTTCTGTTTCTCGGCAGCCTGCGGGCCACGCTGGTGCCGGCGGTCACGGTGCCGGTGTCGCTGGTGGCGACTTTTACCCTGCTCCTGGCGCTCGATTTTTCCATCAACATCCTGACCCTGCTGGCGCTGGTGCTGGCGATCGGTCTGGTGGTCGACGATGCGATCGTGGTGCTCGAAAATATCCACCGGCGGATGGAGGAAGACGGCGAGACGCGTCTGGTCGCCGCCTATCGGGGCACCCGTCAGGTTGGTTTCGCGGTGATCGCGACTACTCTCGTGCTGGTCGCGGTCTTCGTGCCCATCGCCTTTCTGCAGGGGGATGTCGGACGGCTTTTCGGCGAATTCGCCCTGACCATGGCGGCGGCGGTGAGCTTCTCGTCCTTTGTGGCGCTGTCGCTGTCGCCGATGCTGGCCTCCCGGATTCTGCCCGCCACGCACGCCAGTCAGGGGCGCGCGGTCCTGTCCCGTGGCGTGGATCGCGCCTTTCAATGGGCGCGGCGTGGCTATGGCCGAAGCCTGCGTTTCCTGTTGCGCCAGCCCTGGATCGTGCTGCTGGCCTTTGTGTCCACCCTGATCGGCGCGCTTTGGCTGTTCGAGCGCATCCCTCAGGAATACACGCCAAAGGAGGATCGCGGCGCTTTCTTCATCCTGGTCAACGGTCCCGAGGGTGCTTCTTTCGAGTATATGAAGGATTACATGGACGAGATCGAACGACGCCTCTTGCCCTATACCGAGAGCGGCGAGGCGATCCGGCTGCTGGTCCGTGCCCCGCGCGCCTTCACCAATACCTCGACCTTCAATTCCGGCATGGTGGTTATGGTCCTGAACGACTTTGACCTGCGCCGCTCCGGATGGGTCATCATGGACGAGGTGCGCGCCAAACTCAGCGATCTGCCCGGCGTGCGCGCCACTCCGGTCATGCGACAGGGGTTCGGGTCGCGCATCGCGAAACCGGTCCAGTTCGTCATCGGCGGCGGCACCTATGAGGAACTGGCCGTCTGGCGCGACCGCCTGCTCGCCGCCATCGAGCAGGACAATCCCGGACTGACCGGCATCGACTGGGACTACAAGGAGACCAAGCCCCAGCTTAGGGTCGAGATCGACTATGACCGCGCCGCCGATCTGGGCGTCACCATCGGCAACCTCGGACGCACCCTGGAGACCATGCTCGGCTCGCGCAAGGTCACGACCTATCTGGATGCCGGCGAGGAATACGATGTCATCCTGGAAGGCGAGCGCGCGGAGCAGCGCACCCCCGGCAGTCTGGACAACCTCTATGTGCGCTCCGATCGCAGCGGCGAACTCATCCCGCTCGCCAATCTGGCGCGAGTGGTCGAGTCGGCCGACTCCCAGAGTCTGAAACGCTACAACCGGATCCGCGCCATCACCATCGAGGCGAATCTGGCGGAGGGGCTCTCGCTCGGCGAGGCGCTCACCGATCTGGAGGCCAAGGTGCGCGAACATCTCCCCGAGCAGGCGCGAATCGACTACAAGGGCCAGAGTCGGGATTTTCGCTCCAGCAATGAGGGTGTGCTCTTTGTCTTCGCCCTGGGGCTGGTCGTGGTCTTCCTGGTGCTGGCGGCGCAATTCGAGAGCTGGATTCATCCGCTGGTCATCATGCTGACGGTTCCGCTCGCCATGGCGGGTGCCCTGCTCGGACTCTGGCTCACCGGCCAGACGCTCAACATCTTCAGCCAGATCGGGCTCATCATGCTGGTGGGCCTGGCGGCCAAGAACGGCATCCTGATCGTCGAATTCGCCAATCAGTTGCGCGATCAGGGCCATGAATTTCGCGCCGCGCTGCTGGAGGCATCCGACGTGCGTCTACGTCCGATCCTCATGACCGGACTCACCACCGCCGCCGGCTCCGTGCCGCTGCTGCTGTCGAGCGGCGCCGGCGCCGAGACCCGCGCCGTGATCGGCACCGTCATCCTCGCCGGCGTGCTCGCCGCGACCTTCTTCACCCTCTTCGTGGTTCCGGTCGCCTATGACCTGCTGGCGCGCCACACCGGCTCGCCGGGGGATGTGAAACGGCGGCTGGAGCGGGAGACGGCGGATTCCGCTTGAATGAAACCGAGTCTGGCGTGACCTGCCATAATTGGCTGGTCAGTTCGGCCTCGCATGAACCAAGAGATGATCACGCTGGCGCAGTTTAAGCAGAGACAAACCTTCACGCTCACGACAACGACCGCGGCCATATCGGACAAACCGCATGAAACCAACGGGCGCTCAAGACCATCGTCGGGGTGATTTCATCGGGAAGCGTCTCGGAATTTCACGCCTCCAACTGAAACTCTGGCTTGGCGTGGGCGCGAGCCTGTTGATCGGCCTCGCCGTGTTGCAAATCGATCACTACCGCGCGGCGCGCGCGGATGCGATGGAGGCCATTCTCATGGAAGCCAGAATCCTGCGGACGGTGCTGATGGCAAGCAGCGGAGTCTATCATCAGTCCTACCTCAAGAAAGGACTACCCGCTGCCTGCGAGACCATCGACCTGTTGCCAACCCATGCACTCGCGCGGATCGCCGGGGTACTTGAGAAGGAACAGCCAGCGGAACTGCGCATCAGGGTCGTCGGTCTGGAACGCCTCAACCAGGATCAACGGCCAGACGACTCTGACGTGGATGCGATCGCGTATTTCAAGCGCAACCCCACGTCGGCGGAACGCCTGGCGCAGGTTGCCACTCCCGATGGGCAACGCTTCTATCACTACGCCCAGCCGATCTGGACCGAAGCCTTTTGCCTGACCTGTCACGGCGACCCCCAGAATGTCCCCGCGAATATTCGCGATCGTTATTCGCCCGCGTCCGGTTTTCACGAGGGCGATCTGCGCGGGATCATGAGTCTTTGGCTGCCCATCGATCACATCGAGCAGCGCACCTTCGAGCATTTCATCCGCTCTCTGCGTGGTCATCTCGCGGTCTTTCTGGTGATGTTCATCGTCGGCGGCGTCTTATTGCAACGTTTCGTCATCAACCAACTGCGCCAACTCCAGGCGGCGGCTCATGCGCTCGCCAGCGGCCAGTATGGCTCGCGTGCCACGGTGACGGGCCACGACGAACTCGCGGATCTGGCGACCACCTTCAACCGCATGGCCGACAGTATCGAGTTGCGTGATCAGCAGTTGGCGGGGAGCGAGGAGCGCTTGCGGTTGTTCATCGGCTATGTGCCGGTCGCGCTCGCGATGTTCGACCACGACATGCGTTATCTCGCGGTGAGCCGACGCTGGCTGATCGACTATCGCGTCGCGGACGTGATTGGCCGCTCCCACTACGAACTCTTTCCCGATCTCCCGGAGCGCTGGAAGGACGCGCACCGGCGTGGACTGGCCGGCGAGGTGGTGCAGGAAGACGAGGATCGGTTCGAGCGTTCGGATGGCCGCGTTCAATGGGCGCACTGGGCCGTGCGGCCCTGGTACCGTTACGACGGCACCATTGGCGGCATTATCCTCTTCACCGAAGACATCACCGAGCGCAAGCTAGCCGAGGAAGCCCTGACGCGGGCCAACTGCCATAACCGCGCCCTGCTCGAAGCCAGCCTTGATCCCATGGTGGTGATCAACCCGGATGGCCGGATCAGCGATGTGAACCTCGCCGCCGAACAGGCCACCGGATATGGGCGCGAACAACTGATCGGGAGCGATTCCACCAGCTATTTCTCCGATCCAGACCTCGCCATGGAAGGCTACCGCATCGCCTTCGAACGTGGTCAGGTCCGCGATTTAGAATTGGAGCTAATTCATCGCGACGGCACCACCACCCCCGTGCTCTATAACGCCGCGGTCTATCGTGATCATGCGGGCGCGGTCGAGCAGGTGTTCGCCGCGGCGCGGGATGTGACCAACCTCAAGCGCATCACGGATATGCTCAAGGCACGTCTGCGACTGCTCGACGGGGCCGCGTCCCGTTCGCTGGACGAGGTGCTGCGGGCGAGCGTCGATGAAGCGGCGGCCCTGACGGATAGCGCGATCGGTTTTTACCATTTTCTGGAACCCGATCAGGAAACCCTGGTGCTACAAACCTGGTCGACCCGGACCACCCGCGAGTTCTGCCAGGCCGAAGGCGCGGGGCTCCATTATCCGCTGTCGGAAGGTGGCGTCTGGGCCGATTGCGTGCGCCAACGCCGGGCGATCATCCACAACGATTACGCCTCGCTCCCGCAGCGTCGCGGCCTGCCGCCGGGACATGCAGAGGTCACTCGCGAGTTGGTGGTTCCAGTGTTTCGCGACGAGCGCATCGTCGCAATCCTCGGCGTTGGCAATAAGCCGCGCGACTACGATGAGACAGACCTAAAACTCGTCACCACCTTTGCCGATCTGGCCTGGGATATCGTCGAGGAGAAGCTCGTACATAATGCCTTGTGGGAGAGCGAGGCTCGTTATCGTGAGATCATCCAGGTGACCAACGAAGGGATCTGGGCCATGAACACGGATCATCTGACCACCTTCGTCAATCCGCGGATGGCCGCGCTGCTCGGCTATGCAAGCGGGGAGATGCTGGGTCGCCCGGTCGAGGACTTCATGTTCGCGGAGGATTTGGAAGCGCATGGGGATCGCATGCAAGCCCGACATCAGGGTCAGCACGAACAATACGAACGTCGGTTTCGCCGCAAGGATGACTCGGAGCTTTGGACCCTGGTCACGGCGGTCGCACTCTATGACACAAAACAGGGTTTTGACGGCTCATTCGCCATGTTGACGGATATCACCCAGATCAAGGAGCAACAACGCCGTTTGGAGCAGATGGCGCACTTCGATCCACTGACCGGCCTGCCCAATCGAACGCTGCTGACCGACCGCCTGCGGATCGCCCTGGCGCACGCCCGGCGCGAGGAATGTCTGCTGGCGGTCTGCTATCTCGATCTGGATGGCTTCAAGCCGGTCAACGATACCCATGGACACGCGGCAGGGGATCGTTTGCTGATCGCGGTCGCCGGGCGGCTGACTCAATCCGTGCGCGAAGGCGATACCGTTGCCCGGCTGGGTGGCGACGAGTTCGTGCTGCTGATGGGAAACCTGACCAGCCGGGAGGAAGGCGAGCACCTGCTGACGCGCCTGCTGACGGCTATCGCCGAACCCTATGCCATCGACGCGGAGACCACCGTCGCGGTCTCGGCGAGTATTGGCGTGACCCTCTACCCGCTCGACCAGGCCGATCCGGATACCCTGCTGCGCCATGCGGACCTGGCGATGTATCAGGCCAAGCAGGCCGGACGCAACGGCTTCCGTTTCCTCGAATCCGATGGTTTCACATGAGCCCGTTCGCCTCGGCGATTGCGCATCCTCCGGCAGGATCTACCGCTAAACCAGGCTTGTGAGAGACGGATATCCAACGGAAGGGTTGGGTGGCGCCGCGCGCATTTGGGCTGGTCAGCGGTCACCGCTATGATGAGCCTCCGCGCGCGGCTTCGGAACCGCCCTGCCGAGTCTCCCCCGCGCAAGCAATCGCCCCTCAACCACTGCGAGCCATGCCCATGTCCTTCGCTCACGGCTATCCCTACGATCCCAGCTACGGCTATGACCTGGACGGATTGCTTGCGGTCGAACCGCCCCCCGAACCAGCCGATTTCGCCACCTTCTGGCGCGCCCGCCTGGCCCGCGCGCTGACGGTCGATCCCAACCCCCGTCTGCGTCGGTCGAGCCTGTCGCATCCGAGTTTCCAGGTCCATGACCTGGAATACGACTCCACCGAGGGTTTCCGGATTCGCGGCTGGCTGTTGACGCCGTTGCATCAGCCGCCGCGACGAGGCTTCATCCTGGGACACGGCTATGGCGGGGTCGAGCGCCCGCCGCTGGAACTGCCGCGCCCGGATGGCGTCTACCTGATTCCCTGTTTCCGGGGCCTGAGCCTGAGCCGCTGTCCGCCGATCTCGGACGATCCCAACTGGCACGTCCTCCATGACATCCATGATCGCGACCGCTACATCCTCGGCGGCTGCGTGGACGACATCTGGACCGGCGTCACCGCCCTGCTGCGACTCTTCCCGGATCTCGACGGGCGCCTCGGCTATCTCGGGATCAGCCTCGGCGGCGGGCTTGGCGCCATGGCGCTGGCCTGGGATTCCCGCCTCGGGCGCGGTCATCTCAATGTGCCGACCTTCGGCCATCAGCCACTACGGCTCACGCTACCCACTACCGGCAGCGGGGCTGCGGTCCAGTCCTTCGTGCGGACTCAGGGCCGGGTTCCGGAAACCCTGGCGTATTACGATGCCGCCCTCGCCGCCCGGCATCTCCGCCAGCCGATGCAGGTCGCCGCCGCCCGCTTCGATCCGATCGTGGCGCCGCCGGGGCAGTTCGCGGTCTACAACGCCATCCCGGGAGACAAAAACCTGTTCGTGCTGGAGGCGGGACACTTTGACTATCCCGCCCGGCGGTGGCAGGAACAGGAACTCATGGCCGTGCTCTGGGCCTTCCTTGCGCCGCTCTGACGGACGCGCCCAATCCTGATCGCGCTGGGCGCCAATGCCCTTCGCAAGTCACATGATTGCAACCTTCATCCATTAGGATTCCGCGGACGCGATCCGGGAATCCTGGCCGCGCACACCGACTTCACTGCATCGGATCTCTCTTTTCGCAAGGTCAAGGCGATGAACCGCGAATATCACCGTTGGTATAGCCACCGGCTTGGCCGGGAGATGGAACTGCTGGTCTTCGGGCACGCCGGGGCCAAGGTGCTGGTCTTCCCGACTCGCGACGGACGTTTCCATGAGTACGAGGATCTGCGTCTCGTCGAGTCGCTCCGACACAAGATCGAGGCCGGACAACTCCAACTCTATTGCGTGGACAGTATCGACTGGGAATCGCTCTACTGTTTCTGGAATCACCCCGCCGACCGTATCCGTCGCCATCATGCCTTCGAGGACTATGTCCTGAACGAAGTGCTGCCCCTGATGGCGGCGAAAAATCCGCACCCCTGCACCATCTCCCACGGGTGCAGCCTGGGCGCTTTTCATGCCGTCAATATCGCCTTCCGTCACCCGCACCTCTTCCGCAAGGTCGCGGCCTTCTCCGGGCGCTATGACCTGAGCCTGAACGTGGAGGATTTCCGTGACCTCTTCGGCGGCCACCGGGACGATCTGACCTATTTCCACACGCCCACCCAGTACCTTCCCAACCTGGGCTGTCCGGATCGGCTGGCGGCGCTCAGCAGTTCTAAATTTAAGACCATGCTGTTATGAAGGACTCTTTGAGAGTCGAGCGGAGAACCCGATGGTTCTGAAACCAGTTGTCCCTGTTGCTCCCACGCCCAAGCTCTTTTCGGTCACGGGCT
>NZ_NHSQ01000184.1 GCF_016653465.1 Thiocystis minor
ATCGCGGCGCGCGTCGCCCAGAGCGATCCCGCGAAATTCGTCTTCTGCCCAGCCCATGCGATCCCCAATGAACGTGAATGCTCAAACCTATTTTACCCGCACACGGGGAGTTGTGTGTAATGGGATGTCTTAGACCTTGCCGTGCAGCATTGCACGATATTTGCCCTTCAACGCCACTTCCTGAATCAGCCACGAGGCCCAGAGTTCTTCGAGCGGAGCGATGACACCGGGAAAGCTGGGAGTCAGGTTATTCTTATAATCGAACTCGATCATCATCAATTGACCGAAGCGGGTAATCAACGGACAGGCCGCGTAGCCGTCATAAATCGCCATGCTCCGCGTGCCCGCGATGTCGGCGATCAGGTGATCCTCCACGACAGGGAGCTGGCGAGTGACCGCCGATGCCGTCTTGCCCGTCGGGATGCCCGCGCTATCGCCGATGGCAAAGACGTTCGGGTAACGGACATGACGCAGGGTCTGTTGGTCAACCTCGACCCAGCCGTCGTTGGCCCATTTGCCGGTCCGCCATGGCAATGGCGAGTTGCGCACGACGTCGGGCGCGCGCATCGGCGGGACCACGTTGGTGAAGTCGTAGGGCATTTCGACATCGCCATCGGGCGTCTCGAAGGTGATCCGCTGACGGCCTGGATCGATCGCTTTGGCGACATGACCGTAATGCGTTTTCACACCACGCTCATCGAAGAGCATCCGCACCTTTTCATGCACGATCGGCACCGAGAACAGGTTGTCGGAAGGTGCGGCATAGTGGATCTCGACACGCCCCCGGCTCCCCTTCCGACAGGCGGAATCATCCGTCAGGAACGTATATTTCAACGGCGCGCCCGCGCATTTGATCTCGGTTGCCGGGCGGAAGAAGATTCCGGTACCGCCCTCGTCGGTAAAGCGGTCCATGGCGACCCAGGTGCGCTCGGCATAGTCGGCACCGGCATAGAAGGCGCCGATCCCGTTGGTGCCCACGAGATCGAGCGAAAAACCCTCGATGGCGTCGAAGTCAAGCTTCAACCCGGTCGCAACGATCAAAAAATCATACTGGATCGATTTGCCCCCGGCGGTGGCGACGGTTTTCGCGTCGGGATCGATGTCGACCGCAGCCTCATCGATCCAGTCAACGCCTTGAGGCAACCACTCGCTGGTCGAAGAGGTCACATAGTCCGGAGATTTCACCCCCGAGGCGATCAGCGTTAAGCCAGCCTGGTACAGATGCTGTCTTCGTGCATCCACGATGACGATTTTCGCGCCCTCGACGCGATTGGCCAGGCGATTAGCAATGGCGATGCCCGCTGCGCCGGCCCCCAGGATGACGATCTTCGCGCGGTTTTTCACGGGCACCGCGTGAGCGGGACGGGTGGCGACCGCCAGAGACGAGCCGCCCCCGGCCAAGACCAACGCCAGGGCGCTGGCCGTTTGGCGCAAAAACTCACGGCGCGACCTGTCGGGTTGAGGGTGCTCGCTCATACTTCTTCATCCACCAATGCGGAACTTCGTTGTGTTAGCCAACAACTTTTTCAAAACCAATCCCCTGAAGCAACCCACGGGATCTGACCGAATCTGACCGAATCTGACCGAATTCGACAAAAACAGGGGCGCGCAGGGGATTCATTCACGATGAAGGTATCGGGTATTGATGCCCGCCGAGGTGTACAGCATAATCCACGCCCTGACGGGGCGTGGCGGTAAGGGCGCGACCTGGACCAACGCCAGCCTTGGAGGCACGCCGGCCGCATCGATGCTCAGTTCGCACACATCAAGCCACGCCACATTCCGTCCCGCTTGCTGGCCCGCGCCTGAATCTGACTCTTTCGCACTCGACTCGCTCGCTCGCTCGCGTCCGATCCGCGCGCCGGTTCGCTGTTGTCAGCGTGTAACCTGCCCTGTCCGGGGGGTGGCATGACCGACTCGGTGGGACAACACCGTTCGTGCGGTGATGACGTCCGGCGTTTCGACCCGACGGATGCCCCCCTGCTGATCAAACGATCGACTCGCGAAGCCGACGCGGACGCGGGGACCGCTGCGTTGGAGAACGAGTGGCACATCCTGGAGCGCTTGCAGGGGATCGCGGGCTGCCCGCGCCTGATCCGGTTCGATCCGGAACGATCCGAGCTGATCCTGTCGGACCCCGGCGGCCGGTCACTGACCGATGCCGGGCTCCTGGGCCAGGTCGATCTCGCACGATTTTTGGCCATCGGCGAGTCGCTGGCACGGCTCCTTGCGGCGATCCACGCACGCGGCGTCATCCACGGCGCCATCGATCCCGACCGCGTCCTGATCGGCCCCGAGGATGATCGGTTGTGGCTGTTCGACTACGCCCAGTCGACCACCTTTGCCGAGGAGCCGTCCGGGCTTGCCCAGCACCGTCGGCCGGTCGGCGCCCCGGCCTACTGGTCGCCCGAGCAGACCGGGCGCATGAATCGGCCGGTCGATTATCGGACCGATCTCTATTCGCTCGGGTTGACGCTCTATGCCTTGATCACTGGCGCTCCGCCGTTCCAGGCATCCGATCCGCTCGCCCTCATCCACGCCCATCTGGCCCGCGACCCGGACTCGCCTAGACAGCGCGTGCCCTGGCTGCCGGACCCGCCCGCCCGCGCCGTCCTCTGCCTGCTGGCCAAGGAGCCCGACGACCGCTACCAAAGCGCGCTGGGTCTAGCCAATGATCTGCGGCGTCTGCGCGAGGCCCTGAAACGGGACGAATCGCTCGACGCCATCCGGTTGCGCGAACACGATCCGCCGCTGTCGCCGCTCCCGCCGCGTCGTCTGTATGGCCGCGAACGCGAGCTGGCCAGCCTCATGGCCGCGTTCATGGCGGTCACCGAGGGCGAGTCGCGGGCGCTGTTCGTCGCGGGCGTCTCCGGGATCGGTAAGACGGCGCTGGTCCATGAGATCCTGCGTCCCGTCACTCTGAGCCAGGGCCTGTTCGTCGGCGGCAAGTGCGAGCAGTTCCAGCGTGATCGGCCGCTGCTGGCGCCCGCGCGCGCCCTGGCGCGGCTCTGCCAGTTGCTGCTGGCCGAGCCCGAGTCCATCGTCGCGGAATGGCGGACGCGCCTCCTCGATGGTCTGGGTCCGGACGCCGCCGCCCTCTTCGAGCCGGTGCCCGAGCTGGAATGGCTGCTCGGGCCGCAACCGCCCGTGCCCGCTCTGGGTCCGATCGAGACCCGCGCGCGGCTGCACGGACTGCTGGTCACGCTGGTCCGCCGGATCGCCACGCCGGCGCGGCCGCTGGTGCTCTTTCTCGACGATCTGCAATGGGCCGATCCATCCACGTTCGAGTTCCTGGGCGCCCTGCTGGAGGGCGTCCCGATCCCTGGTCTGCTGTTGATCGGGGCCTACCGGGATCAGGAGGTCGAGACCGGCCATCCGTTGGCAAACCTCCTGCGCCGGCCGACTGCGGGCGGTGCTCCGCCGACCGTCCTGACGCTGGACGCACTGGCCCCGGAAAGGATCGCCGCGCTGCTCGCTGTCATGCTCCGCCTGTCGCCCGAGGAGTCGCGGCCGCTCGCCCGGCAGCTTCATGACAAGACCGGGGGCAACCCCTTTTTCACCCTCGAACTGCTCAATGCGCTGCGACGCGAGGGGACGCTGTGGCTCGATCAGGAGCGGGGACGCTGGGTCTGGGACGAGGCCGCGTTGCGGCGCCGCGCGGTCAGCGCCAATCTGGTGGATCTGCTGGCCGCGACGCTGAGCGAGCTGGCAGACGATACGACTGAGGATCTGTTGACCGCCGCCTGCCTGTCCCATGAAGTCAGCCTGGGCCGGCTCGCGCGCGCCACCGGGCGGGCGCCTCGCGAACTCGTCGCCGCGCTGACGCCCGCGCTGGAGCGCGGGATCCTGGTCACCGCCGATGCGCTGGCGTTGCAGGCCGCCCACCCCGGAGTCGAACTGCGCTTCTGCCACGACCGGATGCAGCAGGCGGTTCACCAGCTCCGTGACGAGGCCGGGCACGCCCGTCTGCATCGGGCGATCGCGCGCCACCTGGTCGAGACCGGTGACCCGAGGGATCGTCTGTGCGCCGCCGAGCAGTACGCACTCGCCCGCGCCCTCATCACCCAGACGGATGAGCGCGCGCTCGCCCGCGCGCTCGCGACCGAGGCCGCGCTGCAGGCGCGCCGCTCCGGTGCCTTCGACGCCGCCGAGCGGTTCCTGCGGTTTGGTCTGGAACTCCTGCCGGAGGATGCCTGGCGAACCGATCGCGACGCGGCGCTCCTCCTCCAGACCGAGTTGCACCTGATGCTCTATGGTCAGGGCCGCAACGAGGAGGCGGATGCCGTTTACGATCGGATCGCGGCCGAGGAGCGCGAACCGGCGCGCCTGCTCGATGCGGCCTGTACCCAGATCGTCAACCTCACCAAACGCACCCGTTTTCAGGACGCGATCCGGCTGGGTTGCGACCTGCTGACACGGCTCGGTGTGACGGTCCCGCTGGACGATCTCGACCAGACACTCGCCGAGATCCAGACGAGCGCGCCCGATGTCTTCTGTCTGCGGCGGCCCGGACAATCGGACACCGGCGCCTTCGTGCGTCCCGAGAGCGCGCTCGGGCAGGAACTGGATCACTTCTATCGCCATCTCGACGCGGGTGCGCTCGATCGCCTGTCAGCGGCCCCCGATCTGACCGACCCGTGCAGACTGGGCGCCGCCCGGCTCCTCGACAGTCTGCTGCCCGCCGCGAACTTCACCCATGCCGCGCTGGTATCTTGGCTGCCGCTGCGGGCGGGTCGGCTCTGGATCGAGGAGGGCTTCTGCGAGTCGGTCCTCTGCCCCTTCATCTCGATCGGCCCGGTCATCATGGCCTTCCGCGGCGATTACGCCACGGCCGACCGGCTCGCGCTCGCCGCACTGGAGGTTGGCGCGGCCCGTGGCGCTGTACTCAAGACCGCGCATGGCTGGTATGTCTACACCGGCTACATCAGCCATTGGCGGCACCCAGTCGAGGACAATATCGCACATGCTCGGCGCGTCTACGCCGAGTTGGTGCGCATGGGCGATCAGCCGGTGCTGCCCTTCATCAACTTCTCGCTGCTGGCGGCTCTGCTGGACAGCGGTCAGCGGCTGGCGGAACTGGACGCCGCGGTTGCGACCGCCCTGAGCGCCGCGCGCCACGCCGGTAACCGGCATGGCGAACAGGTCTTTCTCACCTATCGCCAGTTGATTCGTGCCCTGGAAGGTCGTGCCAGCGGGCCGGGAAGCTTGGGCGACGCGGATTTCGATGAAGAGGCGTTCGTCACCCAGACCCAGCGCAATCCCACGGCGCGCGGCTATTTCCATCTGCATCGCGCCCTGTCGGCCCTGCTCTTCGACGACGCCCCCGCACTGGCGCGGCACGCTGACGCGGCTCGGGCGCTGACCCATTTCGTTCAGGGCAAGTATCCGACCGCGCTGGTGAATCTGCTGCATTCACTGGCGCTGATCGAGCGGCTCCGTGCGCCTGGGGAAAGCGGCGAGCGGGGCATATTGCTGGAACGACTGACGCTCAATCAGACCTGGCTGGCCGCTCGCGCCGCCGATGCACCCGTCAACTTCGGCCATCTCCACGACCTGATCGAGGCCGAGCGGCTCGACGCCCTGGGCGAGTCCTGGGCGGCGCTCCAGGCCATGGAGCGAGCCCTGCGCCTGGCCCAGGGCCACCAACGCCCCTGGCATCGCGCGCTCATCACCGAGCGGGCCGGTCTGCTCCACATGCGGCACGGACTGGAGCACTCTGGCCGTGCGCTCCTGACCCTGGCCTGTCAGCGCTATCTGAATTGGGGCGCGACCGCCAAGGCCGAGTCCATGCGCCGGGACTGGCCTTTCGTGGCCGCGCGCCGGCCCGATGAGAATCCACGGGCGTCCGTCGGCGAACTGGATCAGTCCGTCCTGCTACGCGCCTCCGAGGCACTGGCCTCCGAGACCTCGCGCGCCGGACTCATGAAGCGGATGCTGGAACTGGTGGCGCAACTGACCGGCGCGACCGACGTGCGGTTCCTGGTGCTGGACGAGGAGGGGCAGTGGTCGCTTGAAGGCGGGCTGCGCGGTGCCGAGTCGCTGGCGCCAATGTCGCTGGCAGAGGCCGAGGCCCAGGGACTCGTCGCCATGAGCGTGCTGCGTCTGGGGCTGGCAACCCTTCAGCCGGTGCTCTCGGACGACGCGGTGCTCGACAGCCGCTTCGCCGCCGACCCCCATTTCGCCGGTCTGCCGCTCTGTTCGCTGCTGGGCCTGCCGCTGGTGGTGCAGGGGCGGGTCAACGCCTTCCTGACCCTGGAGAACCGGCGTCTGCGCGCCGCCTTCGCGACCGATCAAGTGCTCGATCTGCTCGGCGGCATGACCCGCGAAGTGCCCTTGCTCCAGAGCCGGCGCCTCGCCTCGCTCGGCAGCCTGATGGCACTGCACTCAGTGCTCGACGCTCGCAACCAGGCGTTGCGCGAGTCGCAGCATCAGGCGCTGGAGCGGGCGCGCCAGGCGCTGGACGAGGCCCGGCGAGAGCGCGCCATCCGCGATCAACAGGGTCAGTTCATCGACCTGATCACCCACGAATACCGCACCCCGCTGGCGATCATGCAGACCAATCTGGATATCCTGATGCTCAGTCAGAATCCGGAGCACTGGCGCGATGGGCTGCACAACCTGGGCCTGGCGATCCAGCGTCTCGGCGAGGTGTTCGATGGTTCGCTGCGCCGCGGCGACTGGGGCGAGCATCGGCAGTTGTGCCTGGAGCCTATCGAGTGGTCCGATTGGCTGGCGCGGCGGATCGAAGAGACCCGGGCTGGCTGGCCGGCGCCGGCCCCTTCGATCGATCTTCGTGCCCAGGGGCCGGTGACCATCCAGGCCGATCCCGCGCTGCTCAAGACGGCGCTGATCAACCTGCTCGACAATGCCCGTAAATACGGTCCCGCCGAGGGGATGATCGAGGTTGAGCTGATGGTGAGCGACGGCCAGGCGGTGCTCACGGTCGCCAATGACTGTCCGCTCGATCTCGCGCGCGAGACGACCGATCTGCTCTCCAAGTCAGTGCGCGGCGCCAACAGCAAGGGCATCCCTGGACTCGGCATGGGGCTCTATCTGGTCAACAAACTGGTCGCGGACCAGGGCGGTCAGGTCGAGTTGCGGCGCGAGCGCCCCGAGCGGTTCGAGATCCGGTTGAGCTTCCCGCTCGTCCAGGCGGAGTCGGCGCCGTGAGCCAATCGATCCCGATCCTCCTGGTTGAGGATGATCCGCTCCTGCGCGAAAGCCTCGCCAACTATCTGGGGCTGCTGGGTCACGCCGTCACCGCCGTGGGAAACAGTCTCGACTGTTATCGGGCGCTGGGCGAGAACCAATTCGCGGTCCTGGTGATCGATCTGGGACTGCCGGATCAGGACGGCTCGGTCCTGGTCGAGTACGCGCGCCGCAATACCCGCAGCGCCATCATCGTGACCACGGCGCGCGATACGCTCGACACCCGCGTCGATTCCTATACGGCCGGCGCCGACCTTTTTCTCGGCAAGCCGGTGAACGGTCGCGAACTGGCCGCCGCCATTGTGAGTCTGGCCGACCGGCGGGGGCGGAGCGCGCCAGAGCCCGTCGGCGCGGCGACGCAGACCGCCCGCGCGGTGCCGGGCGTCTGGCGGCTGCTCGCGGGCCAGCGGGCGCTCCAACTCCCCGACGGCAACCAACTGGAGCTGACGCCCAGGGAATACCGGCTGCTCTACCTGCTCGCCAATGGCGAGGGCGAGCCCGTGCCGCGCGCCGTGCTCGTCGAGTCGCTCTACGGACGTCAGGATGAGAGCGCCCAACGTGCGCTCGAAACCCTGGTCCGCCGCACCCGCAAGAAGATCGGGGAGCCCCATGCCGGCCCCAGCCTCATCCTGACGCATCACGGATTCGGTTACGTCCTCGCGGTGCCACTGGGCCGAAGTTAAGGCGGCAGGTTGCAGGAGCGCGCGCCAGCGAGACCCAGCATCCATCGGCACCGGGAGCGCCAACTTCAGTCAGCCCCTGGGATCTGGACTTCAGTCCACGAATTCGCTTCCACATCCCAGCCTTCGGCTTGTCAAGCGGCAAGCGAGCGGACATGAGCGATTTCGCGGCGAATGACCGGCCTGACCTGTGAGTTGTGCAGACTGGCAACCGCCAAGGTTTCTCCATCGAGGGCTACGAATTCAACCTCAAAGCCTTGGCCATTCTGGTGAACCATGACCACGGTTCCGATATCGCCAGCGGCGAGTCCGTATTCGGGAAGGTCGGTGGTTAAAACAATACAGTCAAGTTCGTTGATCATTTTGCCCTCTTTAATGGATGAGCCGTAATGAAGTAAGGCGCGATTTGTCCGGTTTCCAAGAACCACACTGTTTTGACCTGAGGATTTCGCCCGTCCGGGGTTAATAGGGGGCCATCGATCGCGTAAGAAACACCGAAAGGTGTAGACGCTATCTCCACGACCTCGTATTGAGCGGGATGTTGCATCAATGCGGTTTCAAGTCGTTGCCAAGACGCTAGAGAGAACCCAAAGCCGATGAAAAATCTTGCCTTATACCGCCCAACCGGATGCGTTTCAGACAGCAGGTATTGGGTGATTTTTTCTGGTCGAACGAAGGCGCGTTCGAGATTTGGCAGTTTCATGAAATCCATTATAACGAAGAGCATCTGACGTGAAGGTAAACCGCAGGGAGCCAGGGCGTCAGCCCGTCACCCACCGTTGCGTTACCGCCGCGAAGCAACGACCTGCCCGACGCAAAACACAGCCGATCATCCATCATCGCGCTTTTTGGACCCCGCGAGATCCGGGTACGCATCCATGAACGAAGGAAGAATATGACCCCAAAGATTCGCGTCAATCCACCTCGGCCAGTCTCCAACCCAGCGCGCGGCGGGGCGCTTTCCTGGCGTATGCGCGCCCATTCCTGCGCGTTGATCTGGTTAGCCTCCGTGCTCCTCCTCGTCACACCGTGGGCGATCGCTTACGAACTGCCCGGATTGAATCTCGGCTATACCAGCTTTCTCGATGGGCTGCCGCCCGCCGGCCCGCGCTGGCTGATCCAGCAGTATGTGCAGGTCTACCGGAACGGACGACTGAAAGGCCCGAACGGGGAGGATCTCAGATTGCCCGTCATGCGCGGCGACAGCGTCGAACTGGAAAAGGCCCAACTCGATCTGACGGTGATCCTGACTCAGCTCATGTTCCAGTACTATCGGCCGGAGCGGCCGTCCGTCCTTGGCGGCAAATGGGGATTGGGTCTGACCCTGCCCTTGACCAGCCTTCAGTTGGATCCGGGCGATCACGAGATCATCACCTGCAATGGCTCGTTGCTCAGCGATATCGTCATCAGTCCCTTCGTGCAGATCGATCCGATCAAGGGAGCGAATGGACTCAAGGTGTTCCAGCGCATCGAATTCCAACTGGTCCTGCCGACCGGCGATTACGACCCCGGCGAGTCGGTCAATCCGGGCGCCAATGTCTTCTCCTTCCATCCCTTCTGGGCCGGCACGGCCTTCCTGCCGTCCAAGTGGACGATCTCCTGGCGTCTGCTCTATCTCTGGAACGCCGAGAACTCCGAGCCCAAGATCATCCTCGACGCCGACGACTCCCAGGCCGGACAGGCCATCTATCTCAATTTCGCCGGAGCCTACGAGCTGCTGCCGAGTCGCTTGCGGGTCGGCATCAACGGCTACGCACTCAAACAGATCACCGACAATCGGGTCGACGGTGGGGACATCGCCAGCGGCCGCGAGCGGATTTTCGGGCTGGGTCCAGGCTTGGTCTATCACGGCTCCAAGCAGGATCACTTCTTTTTCAACAGCTACTGGGAAATGGGCGCCGAGAATCGGACCGAGGGCACGCGCGTGACACTGCGCTACGTGCATCTCTTCAATTGATCCCGGTCGAAAGCGGCCACGTTCCTCTATGAAAATCGGGAATGCCTGATCTGGGTCAGCAAAATAGCAGCTTAGCAAGCCAACGCAATTGATCATTTTCAAGGCGATCACGCAAAATGCCAAACCAATAAGCACGAGGCTTCATGCGTGCCGTCAACTTCAGACGCGCCGCGCCGGACGCCTCGGCGAGGGCCTGCCGCGTAACGGCGCAAATCGTATCGCTGGCTTGGTCTGCAACAACAATAACGAGATGACCGAGGAAACCGGAGGAGCCACGATGCCAAGACGCATCGCCATTACAGGATTCGTCAGCCTTTTGGCGGCGCTTCTCTGCACGAGCATCGTTCCCGTCGCCGTTGCTACCTCGACGGCACCCGACGAAGAGCTGATGATCGACCATTTCGATCCAGAGACCGGCAAGCGGGTCATTCCTAATGAACGCTGCCTGACCTGTCACGGCGACGCGCAGCAACAGACCGATGTGCGCGACGACGGCACTCCGGTGCAGATCTTCGTCCACAGCAAGGAGATCGAGGCGAGCGTTCACGGCACTCAAAACTGCACAAGCTGCCACGTCACTATCGACCGTGTCCCCCATCGCAAGGCGCCGGCGGTTATCGTCGGCTGCATCGAGTGCCACCGGGAGACCTGGGAGCAGCACAAGAACGACCCGGACGAGAAACATGCCCGTCTCAAGGTCGTCAATGAGCAGATCGGCAGTTACATGCTGTCGGTCCACGCACAGCCCAACAAGCTTGACCAGTCCCGCACCAACGCCACCTGTTACGACTGCCATGAGGGCCACAACGTCGGCGAGCTTGGCAGTATCCAGCGCGCCGAGGCCCGGCTGAAAAACCCTGAAGTCTGCGGTCGATGCCATGAGGCGGAGTTCGACGAGTACCGCGGCTCGGATCATGGCAAGGCGGTGCTAGAAGAGAAAGACAGCGAGTCGGCGGTGTGCTCCGACTGTCACACCACCCATGACATTGCCTCGCCAGAAACGGACAAGGCCAAGCTCGCGATCACCAAGAACTGCGGCGACTGCCACGAAGAGGCCCAGCGCACCTACTTCAAGTCCTATCACGGCCAAGTCCACCGACTCGGCTACACCGATGCCGCCAAGTGTCACGACTGTCATGGGGGGCATTCGGTGAAGGGCGAGGACGATCCGACCTCGGAGATACACGCCGACAATCGTCTGGAAAACTGCCGGAACTGCCACAAGGATGCCAATGAAAACTTCCTGAGCTTCTGGCCCCACGGCGACGCCCACGACCGGGAAAACTATCCGGGTCTATGGGCCTTCAGGGTGTTCATGGAGATCCTGATTTTCTCCGTCATGGGCTTCTTTTGGGTCCATGTGATCCTGTGGCTCTACCGCGAAGTGATGGACCGCATCCAGGGCAAGGGCTTCATCGAAGACTTGAGTCAGCCCGACCTGGTCTACTTCCGCCGCTTCCCCGTGGTCTGGCGCTGGATCCACTTCCTGTTCGCCATCGCCACCATGACCCTGATCCTGACTGGGACGACGCTGCTGTTCTCGCATACCGCCTGGGCCAAGGCGGTCGTGGAGTTCCTTGGCGGCATCCGGATGGAGGGCATCATCCATCGCACCGCGGCCATCGTCTGGCTCGGCATCTTTTTCGCCCACCTGGCGATCGCAACCAGCAACATCTGGCGCAAGCGCAAGACGTTCGAGTGGTTCGGCAGTACCTCCCTGGTCCCGAACATGAAGGACTTGCAGGATCTGAAGAACATGTTCAAGTGGTTCCTCGGTCGCGGTCCGCGCCCCGAGTTCAGCCACTGGACTTATTGGCAGAAGTTCGACTATTGGGCGCCCTTCTGGGGTGCCACGGTGATCGGCGCCTCCGGTCTCATCCTCTTCATGCCGGACAAGACCTCTCTCATCCTGCCGGGCTGGACGTTCAATATCGCCAACCTGGTGCATGCCGAAGAGGCGCTGCTGGCGGCCATCTTCCTGAACTCGGTGCACTTCTTCAACGTGCACTTCCGGCCCGAGCGCTTCCCGATGAGCACGGCGATCTTCACCGGCGTCATCCCCATCGACGAGTTCAAGCACGACCACCGACTCGAATACGAGCGGCTCGTGGCGAGCGGCGAGCTGGAGAAGCATCTGGTCCAGCGTCCGTCGCGGCGCGTCTCTCTGGCGGCCTCCTTCATCACCACCGTGCTGATCATGACCGGCCTGACCCTGCTGACGCTGGTGCTGTTCGGCCTGATCACCTTACCGAGCTGACGGGGATGGAGAACATGAAACGCGAAAAGTCCATCCACAAGGGCGTTGGCCATCTCCTTTTCGCCGCGCTGGCCCTGGCGCTGCCAGTGGCCGTCGCGGCGGGGCCGTCCGGGCAGGCCCTGTCCTTCACCTGCGCCGGTTGCCACGGCACCGATGGCTCCAGCGTCGGACCCTCGATGCCGGCCATCGCCGGCATGGATCCCGAGGTCTTCGTGGACGCCATGCAGGCGTACCGCCAGGACGAGCGCAACGCCACGATCATGAACCGCATCGCCAAGGCTTACACCGACGAACAGTTGAAGGAGATGGCCTGGTTCTTCGCCAGTCAGCGCCTGCGTCTGTTTCCGCAGACCTACGATGCGGCCCTGGCCGAGCAGGGCGCCCGACTGCATGACGAGTACTGCGAGAAATGTCATGAGAAGGGCGGCCAGCCCGGCGATGCCGGGACCCTCGCCGGCCAGTGGATGCCCTATCTGCACTTCACCATGGAGGATTTTCTCAACGGAAAACGGACCTGGCCGCGCAAAATGAAGCGCAAGGTCGACGCCGCGATCGAAGCGTCCGGGGACACGGCGATCCCCGCCCTGGTCAATTACTACGGCAGCCAGCAATAGCACGGCGGCGGAGAAGAGAGCATCGTGACGAACCTGAAACGCAGAACCTTCATCCGTGCCGCCGGGGCTGCCGCGGCGCTGGGGACGCTGGGCTTCCCGTCCCTGGTGCTGGGGGCGGCGCGCCGCGTGGTCGTGGTGGGCGGCGGCGTGGGCGGCTGCACTGCGGCCAAGTACCTGCGCAAGCTCGACCCGAGCATCGCCGTGACCTTGATCGAGTCCAAGCCGGCCTACACCTCCTGCTTCATGAGCAACGAGGTTCTGAGCGGCGAACGGACGCTCCAGTCGCTGACCTTCGGTTACGACGGTCTGCGTCGCCATGGCATCGAGGTGCTTCAAGACACGGTCGTCGGCATCGACCCGGAGCGCCGGTGGATCCAGACGGCGGGAGGCCGCGGGTTCGACTACGACGCCTGCGTCGTCTCTCCCGGCATCGGCTTCAAGTGGGGGGCCATCGAGGGCTACGACGAACAGGTCGCGAACGAAGCGATTCCCCATGCCTGGAACGCCGGACCGCAGACCCAACTGCTGCGCAACCAGATCGAGTCCATGCCCGAAGGCGGGCATGTGATCATCGTCGCCCCGGCCGATCCGTTCAAATGCCCACCCGGACCCTATGAGCGCGCCTCGCAGATCGCCCATTACTGCAAGCACCACAAGCCGAGGGCCAAAATCACCATCCTCGATGCGAAGGACGCCTTCTCCAAGCAAGCCCTTTACATCGAAGGCTGGACCAAACTCTATGGCTACGGCACCGACAACAGCCTGATCCAGTGGGTCGGCGCTGCGGGGGGTGGCGCGGTGGAAGCGCTCGATCCGAGCACCCGCACCCTGACCGGATTGGTCGAGGAATTTCAGGGCGACGTGGTCAACATCATCCCGCCACAGAAGGCCGGCGCCATCGCCTTTGCCGCCGATCTGGTGGACGACGGCGACTGGTGCCCGGTGGACAAACGCACCTTCGAGTCCAGCCGCCACAAGGGGATCTATGTGCTCGGCGACGCCTCCAGCGCCGCCACCATGCCGAAATCGGCCTACGCGGCCAACTCCCAGGCCAAGGTGGCCGCCGCCGCTATCGTCGCCGGTTTCCAGGGCAAGGCGCCGGATGACCCGACCTTCGTCAACACCTGCTACAGCGTCGTCGGCGAGGACTTCGGCATCTCCGTGGCTGCGGTCTACCGCCTGAATGCCGAGACCAACACCATCGAGTCGATCCCCGGCTCCGGTGGCGTCTCACCCGCGAATGCGAGTCCGGAGATCCGCAAGCGGGAGGTGAGCTATGCCCATAGTTGGTTCAAGAATGTCATCAATGACATGATGGAATAGGAACAGGCAGTGTGTCCCGCGCGTGTCTGAGCCAGGCGCGCCAACGAGTCGTCATGGATCCTCTCCATTAGAGCAGAATCAGCATCACCCCAGCCAGCATCAGCGCGCCGGCCGGCAGCCGAGCGATCAGCCCCGTCTCCCGGAACAGCAGGGCGCCATAGAGAATGCCGATCAGCAGGCTCAGGCGTTTGACGGCGATCATGTAGGCCACTTCGACCTCCTGAATCGCGAGAAAATGGGTGTAGACCATCAGGCTCATCAAGGCGCCCACGCCGAGCACGCGCCAGAAACGGCTGGCCAGCTTGAGCAGCACCTGTGGTCGTGGCAGAACGAACAGCACGAACGCGGCCATCCCCAGCAAGGCGAAATAAAAGGCGCCAAAGGATTCCGGTGGCAGAGACCGCATGGCCCCCTTGCCGAGGGTTGCGGTGACCGCGTAGATCGCCGCGACCATCAGCATCATCCGCGACCCCGGTTCATCCTTCATCGCCGCGAAGGGCGCGGCCCAGCTTCGCCAGTCGCTCGCACGGGCGTGGGCGCTGTTCAGCAGCCAGGCGCCGGCAACCACCAGCAGAACGCCCGCGGCGCCTCGCGCCGACACCCGTTCGCCCAGGACGAGCCAGGCCACGCCGATCACGAACACCGGGGTAAAGGCCAGATAGGGCAGGGTGAGCGACAGCGGATGGTCGCGGATGGCGGCCATATAGAGCAGCATCGCAGCCAATTCCAGGGGGATCAGGAGCGCGATCCAGCCCCAGAAGGCCAGCGGCAGATCGGCCAGGGGCGGGAGACCGAGCAGGAGCGGTGTCATCAGGATGCCGGGGAGCCCAAACCGGACCACCAACAGTTCGGGCGCCGAAAAGCCCTGGAGCCACGCCTTGGTGGCCGCGTCGGCGCTGGCAAGGGCGAAGGCGCAGAGCAGGGCAAGAGCGATCCAGGTCATCTGGCAAATCTGCGCGACGGGTCGACGGTCAACACGTCCGGCTGACCGTGCGTCGGGGCAGCGTCCGTCAAAACGTCGATCCCCGCGCCCGGACGATGCGCGTTCTCGCTGATCCGCCGACGCCAGACGCGCCCCCCCGGCTGGCCCTGGAACAACCCGAGCAGATGGCGGCTCATGGCGCTCAAGGGAACGCCGGCCGCCATTTCCCGCTTCGCATAGGGCAGAAAACGTTCGAGAACCTCATGGCGGGTCAATGGGGGATGATCGTCTCCGAAGATGACCCGGTCCGCTTGCGCCAGCATCCAGGGGTTGTGATACGCCTCGCGTCCGATCATGACTCCGTCCAGGGTCGTCAGGAAATCCGCCGCTTCAGTGAGGGTCTTAATCCCGCCATTGAGACTGATGGACAGGTCGGAAAAATCGGCCTTGAGCTGCTGGACGACTTCGTAGCGTAGCGGCGGCACGTCACGGTTTTCCTTGGGGCTTAAGCCTTTAAGCCAGGCTTTGCGCGCATGCACGATCAGCGCGTCGCAACCGGCCGCGGCCTGGGTACCGACGAAATCGACCAGTTCGCCATAGCTGTCGCGGTCGTCGATGCCGATGCGGGTCTTGACCGTGACCGGCACCGCAACCGCGTCCTTCATCGCCGCCACGCAGTCGGCCACCAGACCGGGTTCGGCCATCAGACAGGCGCCGAAGCGTCCGTTCTGGACCCGATCGGAGGGGCAGCCGACATTGATGTTGATCTCGTCATAGCCCCAGTCCGCGCCAAGGCGCGCGCAGCGGGCCATCTCGACGGGATCGGAGCCGCCGAGCTGAAGCGCGACCGGATGCTCGGCGGGATCGAAGCGCAGAAAACGCGCCTGGTCGCCATGGAGCAGGGCGCCCGTGGTGACCATTTCGGTGTAGAGGAGCGAATGGCGGGTGATGAGCCGCAGAAAAAAGCGGAAATGACGGTCCGTCCAGTCGAGCATCGGGGCGATGGAGAGCTGGCGGGCCTGTGTCAGGGGCGTGGCGACTCGATTGGACGTGTCGGGCATGATCGGATTCTTCGATGGATGTCTCAATTCGATCGGCACTTGTTTGCCAGAGTATTCACACAAAGACGCTGTGGCAGCGGTATCGGAATCCGCCGAGCGAACAAGACTGACAAGTGACCGCCACCGGAGAGAGAGTCATGATCGCATTTCCAATTCCACCTGGAATATCCCAGGCCGACCTCGCCGACGAGACGACCCTGCTGTTCGACTACGGCGATTGCGTGGCGCTCTATAGCCATTCGCATAGAATGGGGGGTGTCTATCGACTGGATCCGGGGGTCTGGCAATTGTGGTTCCCGATCAGCCTGGAGGACTTCTCGACCGCCATGATGCGTTTTCTCAAGACCCATGGGCTGTTGGATCTGGATCAGACCGGATGCTCGTTCGTCATGCCGGCGCCTTCGATGCGGCTCAATTGATCGGCGAGCAGAACCCAACGCGTAGGAGTGGTTTGCAAACGCGCTCCTACCGCCGGGATCCGGCTTTCCGAAATCGTGTTTAAAGAGCGTCGCCCGGACGCCTCACTGGCACCTTCAGCGTCACCAGTTCCTCCGCGCTGCTAGGGTGAATCGCGACGGTCGCGTCGAGATCCGCCTTGGTCGCGCCCATCTTCACGGCGACTCCGAACCCTTGCAGCATCTCGTCGACGCCATCGCCGATCAGATGGATGCCGACGACGCGCTCTTCGGGACCGGCGCAGACCAGTTTCATGGCGGTCTTGGGTCCATGCGCGTTGAGCGCGTAGCGCATGGGGGTGAAGCTGGTCTCGTAAATCGTCAGGGTGTCGCCGAAACGTTCGCGCGCCTCGGGCTCGGTCAGGCCGACCTTGCCGAGCGGCGGATGGGTGAAGACCACGGTCGGGACATTGTCATAGTCGAGCTTGAGCGTCGGCTTGTCGTTGAACAGGCGTTCGGCAAGACGGCGTCCGGCGGCGACCGCGACCGGGGTCAGTGGCTCGCGGCCGGTGACGTCGCCGATGGCGTAGACGCCAGCGACATTGGTGTTCTGGAAGGCGTCGGTCGGGATGATGCCGTTGGGCTTGAACTCCACGCCAGCGGCGTCCAGGTCGAGTTCACGGGTATTGGGCGCGCGGCCGACGGCCCAGACGATCTGGTCGAATCCGGTGAGACGTTCGCCGCTCCGGGCGGCCAGCGTGAGACCGTCCGCATCCTGTTCGAGCGCGGCCACCTCGAATTCCAGCCTGATCTTGATGCCGTGCGCCTCCATGTTCTCGCGCAGCGTCGCGCTGATCAGCGGATCGAACAGCCACAGGAGTCGGTCTTCCAGTGCGACGACCGTGACCTCGGTGCCGAAGGCGCTCAGCACGCCCGCCAGTTCGACGCCGATATAACCGCCGCCGACGATGGCCACGCGCTTGGGCTGGGTCTCCAGCCGAAAGAATCCATCGGAATCGATGCCGAGTTCCGCCCCCGGCATGCGCGGCACGATGGGCCGACCGCCGCTGGCGATGACGAGATGATCGGCGCTGTACTGCCGGTCGCCGACCGCGATGGTGTGAGCGTCGACGAAGCGGGCCTGACCATGGATGCGGGCGATGCCCTGTTCCTCGACATAGCCGTCCCAGTAGTTGTTGATATTGGCGACATAGCGATTGCGTCCCGCGATCAGCGCCGGCCAGTCGAGACCCTCCGAGTGCGCGCGCACCCCGAAATCGGGCGCCCCGGCGACCGCCTCGGCCAGACTGGCCGCGTACCACATGACCTTTTTCGGGACGCAGCCGGCGTTGACGCAGGTGCCACCGAGTTTGTTGGACTCGACGATGGCCACCCGCTGGCCGAACTGCGCGGCCTTTTCAGCCACCGCCAGGCCGCCGCTGCCGCCGCCGATGGCGATCAAATCGAAGTGTTGACTCATGCTGCTTTCCTCGCGATGACGACCCGATTGCGCCCTTGCTGTTTTGCCGCGTAGAGCGCCTGATCGGCCCATTGAAAGAATTCGTTCGGTGAGAGGGGGATGCCGTTTGCAGGTGGAGCGAAGGTCGCCACCCCGATGCTGACGTAAACCGGGCAAGGCTGCCATTCGCTCCCGGCGATCTGTAATCGTAACCGCTCCGCCGTCCGCGCCGCCTGCGCCTCGGTCGTGTCAGGCAGCAGAATGCAAAATTCCTCGCCGCCATAGCGCGATGCCTGATCGCCCGCGCGGACGAATCAGTTCAAAAACGGCTAGCAATTTCGTTTTTGTCAGCGCGAGTTCCCGCTCCAGTTCCTCATAGGTTGCTTTTCTGTTCATGGCTTCCGGCCGAATCTGTTCGGAGTGGGTTTCGCCACGGGTTGTAACCGCAAGCAAGGTTCATGGATGAAGGCGGGAGGCGCTTTGCGTCCGTCCGGGAATGTTTCGCGTCCCGCGCGTCCCGCGCTGGCGCGGGACGCCGATCCTCGATTAGCGAGCCTTCAGCCATTCCTCCAGCTTATCCGAGCCGCCGATCAACTGACCGTCGATGAAGACCTGCGGCACCGCCGTGGCGTTGGCGATCGCGCGCAGGCTCATCTCGGTGTAATCGCGGTTGAGCAGCAATTCCTCGTAGGCGATCCCGGCGGCTTTGAGCGCCTCCTTGGCCTTGGAGCAGAAGGGGCAGCCGTTGCGGGTCATCACCGTGACGTTGAGCGGCTTGGGGGCGTCGGGGGCGATGTAGTTCAGCATGGTGTCGGCATCGGAGACACCGAAGGGGTCGCCGTCGACCTCGGGCTCGATGAACATCTTTTCGACCACGCCATCGCGCACCAGCATGGAATAGCGCCAGGAACGCTTGCCGAAACCGAGATCGTCCTTCTCCACCAGCAGACCCATGCCCTCGGTGAATTCGCCGTTGCCGTCGGGGATGAATCGCAGGCTCTCGGCGTTCTGCGTTTTCTGCCACTCGTTCATGACGAAGGTGTCGTTGACCGACATGCAGACGATGTCATCGACGCCGTGCTGCTTGAAGAGCGGCATCAACTGGTTGTAGCGCGGCACATGCGAGGAGGAGCAGGTGGGCGTGAAGGCGCCTGGCAGCGAGAAGACCACCACGGTCTTGCCGGCGAAGATGTCATTGGTCGTCACATCGACCCATTCGTGTCCACTGCGGGTGTGAAAGGTGACCTCGGGGACGCGGCTTCCGGTACGATCCTGCAACATGTCGATACTCCAATGTTCGATGAGATGGATTGGTGGAAAAGGTTGGGTTGAAGGCTTGGTTGGCGGGTCAATGCCGCTACCGAAACGAACGATAAAGCAAATTTTTTGATATAGGAAATCGATTATAAAGATCGACGCGATATATTTTGACGATCATTTCGGGGGTAGAGAGCGCACGACGTCGATCGGTGGGGCGGCGGTTTCAATCGACTCTAACCCGCACTCTGAGTGTGGGCGCGTTCGTGAAGGATCAAGCGATCGTCCGCGAAATCGTTCCCGCCGTCCCATCGCAACGCATCCTTGGCCTCATGAGACGCCGTGCCAGCCATTCTGGAATGCTCGTTTTTTGGCCCGGTCATGACGAGAGCGCATGAAAATGCACGTCCATCTGAAAAGCAATTGATCGATATCAACGTGATCTGCTTTTTCCCTGCTTAATCTTTGAGTCGCGGTCTGGGCATGCAGGCCCGGACCGTCTCAAAAACAGCCTTTGAGGGAGGTGAACCATGATGACGACAAAACGATTGATGCTGGCCGCCACCGTTGCGGGCGTCTCCGCGCTTGGCTCCCTGTCCGCCAACGCCTTCTGGGGTTGGAATCCGTTCAACTGGGATAATGGACCCTGGGGTGGTGGACCCTGGGGCGGCGGTCCCTGGTATGGCGCGCCCTATGGGTATCCCTATGGGGGCTATGGCTACCCCTATGGCGGCTACGGTGTTCCCTACGGTTGGGGCGCACCAGTCCATGGTTATTATCCTAGCCCGGATATTTCATAGACCTGTGGTCAGGTCCAGAAACCGACGATCTTGGTGGGGTTCAAAGGCGATTCAGTCGCCAGGAGGGGGGCCGACGCGGGCGAAGCGGGCGGATTGAACCCTTGACGGTCGGAACAGGGCGGCCTGGGCGCCCTGG
>NZ_NHSQ01000185.1 GCF_016653465.1 Thiocystis minor
ACGAGGTGATGCGCCTCATCGCCCGTCTCGGCGGGTTTCTCGGGCGCAAGGGCGATGGCGAGCCCGGTTTGAAGACGATCTGGCTGGGCATGCAGCGCATCATGGACTTCGCCGCCGGGATCAAATATGCCAGGGAGATGCCGGACACGGAAAGTTGTGCGTAATGGGATGCATTGAAGGCCGCTTACCGCTGGAAGATGTGCTCACCGTGCTGCGCCGCCATGACGTGAGCATCACGACTGAACCTGCCTCGGATGGAACCGTCTGCTACACGCTCGTATCCGATGAGGTCGCGGAGAGGTCGCGGAGGTTCAATTTCTTCCCGATCCGGTGGGCGGCATGATGGTCAAGTACCTAGCGCGCAAGTTCGGTATCAACACCGTGGAGTTCTACTACTTTCGCCAGCTTGACGCCCAGCGCGAGCAGCCGCCATTGCATTGAGCCGCCCGTTCATGATTTATGAAAACGACTGAATCTAGCGGTGACGAAATGCGCTCGGAGTACAAACGCGAGGATTTAGGAGTTAGTGTGCGTGGAAAACACTATCAATCCTATATGGAGTCGCATAATCTCGTCCTGTTAAGACCTGAAGTGGCTGAAGCTTTTCCATCAGAGGAAGCCGTGAATGAGGCGCTATTGTCTCTTATCAGAACAGCAAAGGCATCAACAAGCCCGCGCAGCAGGATGCGGTGACGAAGGAACCGCATCAATCGCGATAGATGCCACCGAAGCGCGGTAGGCTGGGGTGAACGAGAGTGAACCCCAGCATCAACTCGGCGTCGTTTTGATGTGGTTTCGATATCGCATCCAAGGATCACTATGAGCGTACAAATACTTGATGGTAAGTCTATCGCCGCGGACATTCGCGCGGTCATCAAAAACAGAGTGGCCGTCCTTCGATCAGCGGGAGGGCGTCCTCCAGGGTTGGCCGTCATCCTGGTCGGAGAGAATCCCGCCTCGCAGATCTATGTCCGCAGCAAAAGCAGCGCCTGCGCCGAAGTTGGCTTTCATTCGGAGATGCACACGCTCCCAACCACCACCAGCCAGTCCGAACTGATTGACTTGATTGATCGGCTCAATGCCGATGCCCGGATCGACGGCATTCTGGTCCAGCTTCCATTGCCAAATCAGGTGAATGAGGAAGCCGTCATCGAGCGCATTCTGCCCACCAAAGATGTCGACGGTTTCCACCCCTATAATATTGGCCGACTGGCACTTCGGATGCCTTTGCTCCGGCCTTGCACGCCGAAAGGTGTGATGACGATGCTGGAGCGGACCGGCCAGCCCTTGGCGGGCCTGGATGCGGTTGTGATCGGCCAGTCCAATATCGTCGGGCGGCCCATGGCGCTGGAACTCCTTGCGGCTCGCTGCACGGTCACCATTTGCCACAGCCGAACCAAGGATTTGGCCGAGAAAGTTCGTGGCGCAGATCTGCTCGTCGCCGCTGTCGGACGTGCGCGCTTTGTTCCGGGAGACTGGATCAAGAAAGGCGCCATCCTGATCGATGTCGGCATCAACCGCGGCGAGGATGGCAAACTGGTCGGAGATATAGACTTTGCTACCTGTTCCGTGCGTGCTTCTTGGATCACCCCAGTTCCCGGCGGGGTTGGCCCCATGACCATCGCAAGCCTGCTGGAAAATACTCTTCAGGCCGCAGAATTACACGCGAACATGAGCGTCTGGGAGACGGACGGAAAACCCTGAGTTTAGGACTCAAGCCATCTATCGGAATTTTGCCGGTGTATGAGACGATTTGGGCGACACTCACCCAAAGGCTTGAATGCGCTCTCTCGGAACTCTCTTCGGCGCATACATCCTGAGGAAACCACAACTCGGCGGGAGGTATGAATGCTCGACGGTCTCCTGATTTGGATCGAGAGCCATCCGGCACTGATCATCGGGGTCGCGGGGCTGTCCGTCGCCACCTTTGCGGGCTCCCTGCTCGCCCTGCCGTTTTTGGTCTCGCGTCTTCCTGTGGATTATTTCAGCGATCCACGGCGTCATCGCAACCGTCTCGGGCAAGATCGCCCCCTCGTCTATTTCATACTCCGCGGGTTCAAGAACGTATTGGGCTGGGCACTCATCCTGTCCGGTATCCTCATGCTGGTTCTGCCGGGTCAGGGCCTACTGACCATCATCATCGGGCTGATTCTGAGCGATTTTCCGGGCAAATTCACCCTAGAGCGCCGTCTCGCCAGCAGGCCAAGAATCCTCGGCGCCATCAATTGGCTACGTCGACTTCGCGGGCACCATCCCCTACTAGCACCTTGTCAGGATGAATGACCCCGGAGGCCACTGTGAGAGCACGCCACTAGAGCTGAAAACGAATCTTATCTGTCACGGGTGGCGGGAAGACTTTAACCGTACTGGCACGACAGGCCATCGAATTTATGCCATTCATGCGGAGAGCGTGTAGGCAAAATATCCAGACCGTATCCTGCTTAAAACAGGATCGCCATCACACCGGCCACGAATGGTGCCAAACCAGTCGAAGAGCGTGTACTCAAATAGAGGCTGGAGCGCTGGCCGAGGATCGCCACGATCTGGGGTGTGGACGCCAGTTTTGGCGAGACAGGAAACGTAAAGATGGTGCCCGGAGCCGGGGTCGAACCGGCACGACCGAAGTCGAGGGATTTTAAGTCCCTTGCGTCTACCAATTTCGCCACCCGGGCGGCTGGGGAGATGGGCTTAGATTAACGGGTCATCAAGTTTTTTGAGGATAACGGATCTAACCTGCGATGATTCCGATGGTCTTGTGCGTATGGCAACCTGCTTGAACAATCGAAGCGAAACAAACGATGAAGGATGTGGTTTAAATCAGGGATTTGAAAATTAGACACAAGAGAATGGAGGCTGAGGAGGGAATCGAACCCCCGTGCGCGGCTTTGCAGGCCACTGCATAACCACTCTGCCACTCAGCCCTAGAAGAATATTATATTCACCTCGCAGTCTTTTGTCACGCGATGGCTTGTCAGCGCCGCAATTCTTGGTTTGTGATCGCAGTGGGTCTCTTATTACAGGACAGTGATCTATCGGCCACGAAGTGGTAATCATCGCCATGAAAACAGCATGTTTCTGGATAGTGTGTGGAGATCTGCTCGCTCGACTTGTCAAAACTGGGAATTTTTCTTGTCAGCGGGTGCGGCCCAAAGTGACGCGCCTAGCACATCTGTCACGCAGCTTGCCTGATCCGATCCTGCCAAAGGTTTTTGGCGCTTGAGAACAGCGCCCCAGGCACGATACAAGCGTGAGCGCAGGCTATAGCGAATATGCCTGTTGATTGACCAAGCGGAGCAACTTTATTCATGATCAAATTGTTAAACCAAGCCAAAGCCTGGCTGACGTGTTACGCCAAAAACCTGCTGCACCATGTGCCAACCGGTCTGGATGGCGTGGCGCGGGTAGGCGCGCGACAGATCTACATCCTGCCGACACGCACCGGGTTAATGTTCGGATCCGTGCTGCTGTTGATGCTGCTGGGATCGCTGAATTATCAGAATAACCTCGGCCTGCTCTTCACTTTCTTCCTGGCCTCGGTGGGCTTGGTGGCGATGCACCACGCATGGTTCAATCTACTCGGAATCGCGGTTCAGGCTCGGGGCGGCCCACCTGTCTTTTCCGGGGAGACCGCGATGATCGATGTCTCCCTGCTCGCGGAGGGACGACGGGCGCGTCATGACATCCAAGCACGCAAAGGGCATGACACCGCTTTGCCGGTGCATGTGCCCGGCGGGAATCAGCGGCGTGTGTCACTCGGCCTTCCGACGACGCGGCGCGGTCTGCTGACTATCGAAACGATGACGATCGAGACCCAGCATCCAATGCGGCTTTTTCGTGCCTGGTGTTATATTGCCACAGACGCATCGACTCTGATCTATCCAGCGCCTGCGCGGCACGCGCCCGATCCAGGGTATGCTGCGGGCGATGCGCGCCTCCCGGATCGTACTGGTGGCGAGGGGGCAGACGATTACCTTGGCTCGCGCAATTATCGTCACGGCGATTCGCCGCGGCAGATCGACTGGAAGGCGTTCGCCCGCGAACGCGGGCTGGTGGTCAAGCAGTTCGGCGGCGATCAGGGACAGGAGGTCTGGATCGATTGGTCGCGACTCGCCGCGCCCGATCCCGAGGTTCGGCTCGGTTTGCTGACACGCCAGATCCTGGATGTCAGCGAGTCCGGGGTTCGCTTCGGGCTGCGTCTGCCCGGCGCGGTCGAGGGGCTTGCGCAGGGCGCGGCCCATGTTCAGCGGTGTCTCACCCGATTGGCCCTCTTCGACCATGCGCACGCCACCGATCCCGTCCGTTGAGCGGCCCGATGCCGCGCAGATACTGGCGCTCACGCTGCTGGTGATCGCCGCCTGTCTGCCGCTGGCGCGTTACCTCCACTGGCAGATCAGCGCCTTTCTGCTGCTGCTGTTTGCCGTCCGGCTGGTCGGTCTGAAATGGCGCGCGGCCATCCCCGGCGCCTGGCTGCGCGCGCTGCTGACGCTCGCCGGGGTCGCCAATTGTCTGTACGCCAATCACACCCTGGTCGGTCAGGACGGCGGGACGGCACTGTTCGCGACCATGCTCGCGCTCAAGCTGCTGGAATTGAAAACGAAGCGCGATCTCCGGCTGACCGGCATCCTGATCGGCTTTTTGATCGTCATCCAGTTCCTCTTCGACCAATCGTTTCCGCTGGCGATCTATCTCGGCGTCATGGCGTTCGGCGCGGTCGCGCTGTTGGTCGATCTCAACGGCGGGCTGGGGGACGGGCGACCGCGCGCGACCTTGCGCGTGGCCGCCAGTCTGTCGCTCCAGGCGCTGCCGCTCACGCTGGTGCTCTTTGTCCTGTTTCCGCGCCTGAGCGCGCCGCTGTGGAGCCTGGGGCTCGACGCGGGACAGGCCATGACCGGGATGTCGGACTCCATGGAGCCCGGCGCCATCAGCGAACTCGTCCTCAACGGCGAATTGGCCTTTCGGGTGCGTTTCGATGCCGCGCCGCCGAGCCCGAATCAACTGTACTGGCGCGGCCCGGTGCTGTGGGAGATGGACGGACGGCGCTGGTCGCCTGGCCCGCTTCCGGCCAAGGGCGCCGATCTGCCCGAACTGGAGGAATCCGCCAACCCCATCGACTATGAAATCGTCCTGGAACCGACCCAAAAGACCTGGCTGTTCGCGTTGGATATGCCGACGAGCGCACCCGACGATGCCTTCATCAACCCCGACTTTCAGTTGCTGTCGCGCCAACCGATCAATTCGGTCAAGCGCTATCGGGTGCGTTCCGCGCTCGACTATCGGACCGCCGAACCGGATGCGCGCCAACGCGACCGGGCGCTGCAACTGCCCGACAACATCACCCCGCGCATGCGCGAGCTGGTGGCGGGCTGGCGGACCCGCGCCGACGGCGATTGGGACCTGGTCCGGCAGGGACTGGCCTTCTTCAATCGCGAGTCGTTCCATTACACCTTAATGCCGCCCCGGCTCGGCGCGAACCCGGCGGACGAATTTCTGTTCGAGACCCGTCGCGGATTCTGCGAGCACTATGCCAGCAGCTTCGCGCTCTTGATGCGCGTCGGCGGCGTCCCCTCGCGGATCGTGCTCGGGTATCTCGGGGCCGAAACCAACCGGATCGGCGGTTATCAGATGGTCTGGCAGTCCGACGCCCATGCCTGGGTGGAGGTGCTGATCGAGGGGCGCGGCTGGGTCCGGGTCGATCCCACCGCCGCGGTCGATCCCGCGCGGGTGGACAACCGCGGCGCTTCGCGCATTCTTGGCGCTGGCACCTCGGTCCGCTTCAGCCTGGATCAGGCTGGCGCGCTCGTCCGGTTCGCGCGCAACCTGCGGCTGCTGGCCGATACCCTGGACGCCACCTGGCAAAACTGGGTGCTCGATTTCTCGGCGGAGGATCAGTTTGCACTGCTGGATCGGCTCGGACTTGGGGCGTTTCGGGAATACGGACTCGCGGTCCTGATGGTGCTCGCGGTGTCGCTGACCCTGGCGGTTCTCCTGCTCGCGCTGCTGCGGACTCCAGCGGCAAAGGATCCGCTCGACGCACACTACGCCCGGTTCTGCCAACGGCTTGCCCGCGCCGGCCTGCCCCGTCGACACACCGAAGGCCCCAGCGATTTTGGGCGTCGCATCATGACGCAGCGCCCGGATCTGACCAGTTCCATAAGCCGCTTCCTCGCGCTTTATATCCCCGCGCGCTTCAGTCCGAATTCACCCCAAAAAATTATCGAAGACCTCGCGAAACAATTGCGTGAGTTTCATCCACGTTACAAGCGCCCTCGTTGATACGGATCATCATAACGTGTGTTCGACAAGGACGTGCCCAGACTTAACTTTCTGCGACCTTCTGGAGACGTTCATTAAGGGACCACGAATGAAGCTGCCAGTGAGAAACACACGTTGCCTGTTATGGCTGCTCCCCATGAGTGCGCTGTTCTCGGCCGGCTTGCAGGCGAACATGCTGGCTCAGAGCTGCTATGGCTGCCACGGACCGAATGGCGTCAGCGAGGCAGAACATATACCGTCGATTGCTGGGTTCAACTTCCAGTATTTCTACGCCACGATGCGGGCGTTCAAGAAAGGCCGTCGCCATTCCACGATCATGGATCGCATCGCCAGGGGCTATAAGACCAGCCAGTTGCAGGAGATGGCCCTCTTTTTCGGCGCTCAGCCCTGGACCGGCAAACCGGTGAACGTCGATCCTCAATTGGCCGAACGTGGCCGGGATCTCCACGCGGAGTATTGCGAAAAATGCCACAAGCAGAACGGCTACTTTCAGGACAAGGAGACGCCTCCGCTCGCGGGTCAGGCCAAAGGATACCTGCTGTTCCAAATGACCGACTATCGCGTGGCGGCTACCGTGATGACCCAACCAGCGTTGATGCAGGAGCGCCTGGAAAAGTTGTCCGATGAAGATCTGATGGCGCTCAGTGAATTTTACGCCAGCCGCCTGAACCAGACGCCGCAAGAAGCAACGCCTGACCAATCGGTGTCGGTTGGACAATAATCAAAAAAAGGCCGGCTCACGCCGGCCCTGTCGCACGCGTCTGCGCTCAGTCGAACGGTTTGGGTTGGGGCGTGTTGTCCGAAGACGGCGGCAGCATCGGCAGCGCGAAGCTGGGCTGATCGCCGGTCAGCGTCTTCAGGAAGGCAACGATCCGGGTATTTTCCTCGTCGCTGAACTTTTTACCCAACTGCAGGCGTCCCATGATGTCGACGGCCTCGGTCAGGGTCTCGGCCTCGCCGTCGTGAAAGTAGGGATAGGTCAGCGCCACGTTGCGCAGCGTCGGCACCTTGAAATTGAAGCGGTCAGCGTCTTTCCCGGTGACCGCGATACGGCCTTCGGACGGGTTCGTGCTGATATACGGCTCGACGACTCCCATTTTCTGGAAGGTGCGTCCACCGGCGGCGGCGCCGTTGTGGCAGGCGACACAGCCGCTTTCCTTGAACAGCTTGTAGCCGGCAAGTTCGTCCGCCGTCAGTGCCTCCTCGTCGCCCAACAGCCAATGGTCGAAGCGGGAGTTCGGGGTGACCAGCGTCTCCTCGAACTCGGCGATGGCCTCCGTGACCTTGTCGATGTCGATCCCGTCTTCCCCATAGACCAGTTTGAATGCGTTGACGTACTCCGGAATCGATTCCAGCACGGAGACCGCCACCGTATGGGTAAAGGCCATTTCGCCTGGGTTGGCGATCGGGCCACCGGCCTGTTCTTTCAAGTCCGCGGCCCGGCCATCCCAGAACTGTGCAATGTTTAGGCTGGAGTTCAGCACCGTGGGGGCATTGATCGGACCCTTCTGCCAGTTGTGGCCGATCGAGGTCTTCAGGTTGTCGGTACCCCCCATGCTCAGATTGTGGCAGGAGTTGCAGGAGATGAAACCTGACTTGGAAAGGCGGGGGTCGAAATACAGCTTCTTCCCAAGCTCTGCCTGGGCCAGATTGATCTCCTGGGCGGGCCGGATCGGAGTGATCGGCTCAGCGGCAAACGCTGAAACCAAGGGAACGGCTGCAAGCAGCGCGGCGACGAGAGGTTCGCGGGTCATCTCATTGTCTCCTCAGGTGTGGGTGAAAACTCGCGCCTATGTCCTAAGGCCGGGAAGCTCGTGAAAATCAGATGAGTGTAGTCTGTCTGGCGCCGCCGAACGTTGAGTTCGCTCAACGTCGGGTGCTGTATAAACCGCCCGTCGCTTCCCAGCCGGTCAAACGGCTCGATGTCGTCTACGCTCTTCAATCCCGCACGTAAAAATGACGCCACCCAGTCCCGCTCGCCGCTTGCAGCAGATCGAGCAGCGCATCGGTTGGCATCGCCTCCCCCGGAAAGACCTCTTCGATCAGAATCGCCCGCCGTCCGAATCCGCCCTGTTCCTTCCAGTCCCACTGCCAGGGCGGCCGGGTTGCGCCACAGCTCGGACAGGTAACGCCCTGGTCCGGCTGGCTTGCCCACCGCGCGGTGCGTTCGCGCCAGTCCTCCAATCGCCCACGACAATCCCGGCAGCGCGGAGGCCGCGTGTTGCGTCCGGCGTACAGTCGCGGATGGGGCGCGAGCGGCGGAAAACGAAGATGGCAGAAGGGCGAGCGGGGATCGGGCGCGGTCGCGATCTTGACCGCGCAGCCCGTAAAGGACACCAGGCGCAGAAAACTGGCGCCGATGCAGTAGGCAGCTCCAGAGGGGGCTGTCCCGAGCCTGTCCGACCGTCCCTCCAGCCGCTCGCCGATCAAGTCAGCGTGGGCCATGGCCGCGATCAGCGCATCGCCGTCCGGACTGGCGTTGGGATCTTCGGTCGTCAGAATCAGTCGGCCGGTATGGTTGGCGATCACCGCACCCAGTCGAGCGGACGCCATGGCGTCATCCAGGGAACCGCTGTTTCGGTCGGAATCAATGGTCATCGGACGGACGACGCTGGAAGTCGAAGCTCAGCTCGGCACTGGGGATTTGCAGGAAATTCCCCTGGAGGTAATCCGGCCGGCAATTCCAGACGCGGGCGATGGTGGCCTGGTCCTCGATGCCGGCGACAATCACGGCGATGCCCTGCTCTCGCAGGTGCTCGATCATCTCGATCAACTGCCCCTGCTCGGTGTTGTCAATGGTCTGGAAAGACAGTTTCGCGAACTTTGCTCCGAGCCTGCCGAGCAAGGACACTTCTTCCGTGGTCCCGGAGACATTCGCCACACAAACCTGGATACCATAGGTCCGAAGACGCTCCAGCACGGGGATCGCGGCGAGGATATTCCGATGCAAATCGCTCATCTGGAATTCAAACAGCGGGCTCAACTGGATCAGGTCGCGCTGGACGACCTGATCGCGAAACCAGGGGATCCAATCCGGTTCCGCCAGCGTGGCGATGGTTTGATGCACCAGAAGCCGCAGCCTCGATTTGTCCGGCGCGCCATCGAAGGACTGGGTCTGGCGCTGGCGGTCCATCACCTCCAATGCCTGTTCCAGCACCCAGCGGTCGATCCGCGGCATCAACTTGCCACGCGCCGCGACGGGTAGAAAATCGGCTGGCGGAATTTGTTCGCCGTCCAGCGTCCGGAGCCTGAGCTGGGCCTCGTAGACGGTGCCTTTGGCTGGGTCGAGCGGCATGATCGGCTGAAACAGAAGGATCAGGCCATTCTGGGCGAGCGCGGTCGTCATCAGCCGTTGAATCATGGCGTCGGATTCGGGCGCTCCGTCGGGCGCCACCACCGGCGTCCAGACGCGCAACTGATTGCCGCCGGCTTGACGGGCGATGGCCGCTGCCTTTTCTCCCCTGGAGATCATGGTGATGGCATCCCCGGCGCTCGGCAGGAAGAGCCCGATTCCGATACTGACCGTGATGCCGACATCCTTCGCCGGTTTCTCCGGTTTGACCTTCGCCAGCAGCGCGCACAGCTTTCTGGCCAGATCCTGCAATTGCACCCTCGTTTCCCGCTTTGCGATCAGCGCATAACGGCAGTCATCCAGGCGCGTCGCGCTTTCCCGGGTCGTCATGTGATAGCTGAACTGAATTTCCATCTGGCGCAACATCTTCTCGACGCCGCCGAGTCCCAGGGCCGCCAGGATGCGCGGGTAGTCGTCGATCTCGATGACCAGCAGTCCGCGGCCCTCGCTCTCGCTTGCTTCGGAACGGCTGATCCAGTCCAGGTGCCGCATGAAGACATCGCGGGGCAGGAAGCCGTTGGCGCTCTCGCGGCGATTGTCCAGGGTGCGCCGGTCCTGCAGCCAGCGCGACATCCGGATGCGGTGCTCGACGGCACCGATCAACTGTTTGCGACGGACCGGTTTGGCGATAAAGCCGTCGCCGCCCGCCTTGAGCGCCTCCAGTTGCTTGTCGAGATCGGTTTCCGCCGAGAGAAAGAGGATGGGAATTCCAAAAAGTTCGTCATGATCACGAATGATGGCCGCCATTTCGGCACCGCTCGCGCCTGGCATGTAAAGATCCATGAGGATCAGGTTGGGCCGGAACGCCTGCATCCGGCCCAGAAGCTTCATCGGATCCTCGACCACCAGCGTCTCCATGCCGGCATTCGCGAGCAGGACCGCGATATATTTGGCCTGGGCCGGATCGTCCTCGACCACGAGAATGCGGTAACGGCTCGTCTCGACCACGCCGCACATCCGGATGATCCGACTGGCCAGGCGGCGGGGCGGGACCGGCGCCAGCACATAGCTGTTGGCGCCCGCGCGCATGGCCGCCAGCCGATGCTCCATGGTCTCGCCGCCGGCCTTCCGGCTGGCGAGACAGATGACGCCGGGGCGCTGCCGAACGGAGCGGAAGAGTCCGTCGAGAAAGCGTTCCAACCCACTGGCGCCGGCGATGTGGGTCATGTCGAGCAGCAGGGCGGCCGGCGGCGCGCGCCCGAACGCCTGTAACAGGTCGACGAGACTTGCGAAGGCCGTCAGGTGCAAGTCTCTTGGTTCGAGCAGAGGCGCCAGGTCGGTTAGCAAACTCTGATCGGCCCCGAGATAATAGACGCGGCGGCCAGTTTCCGTGAGGGTGAGAGTTGTCATGGTCGTGAAGAACCTGTCGTCGTGGAGCGAGCGATCACCAGGGATTTTCGTATTGACAGAGGAGCCCGCCAGCATGATGAAACGCTGACGTGCGTTACGCAATTCAGACCAGCGGGAATTGCGGTTGAAATCACCGCCGCCTTTCGCTAGTTTCAACCACTGTAGGCTGCTGGGGGTGCCCTCGATGGCCCGCTGTCTCTGAATTTTCGGTGTCTGGAACCTGAGCGTCCAACCCATATTCAATCGACAGCGCTCGTTGCGGGCTGAGAAAAGACCCTTTGAACCTGATCCGGGTCATGCTGGCGCAGGAAAGCAGGCGAAGGAAATGGCACGAATGGAGAAAACTCCGCTGAACGGGAACGCATGCCCGATCCCATGACAATTGGGAGCGCATGGCCCGGACAGCGGCGACGCCTCCGGCATTCCCGTTTTCCGTCCGACTTCCCCGCTGATCCAGTCAAATTCCGGTCTTTCCGAGCGTCCCCTGCCGCTACGCACCGATCGATCTTTGGCGCCCACCGCGCCCCGTTTCAGCCTTGAGGACATCAGATGAGCGCCATTTCACAAGACTTCGTCCGCACCACCGCCCGGCTCTCCGAGGAGGTGACCGCACCCTTTCCGAACTCCCGCAAGGTCTATGTGACAGGTTCGCGCCCCGACCTGCGCGTGCCCATGCGCGAGGTGACCCTGACCCCGACCCAGACCAGCCAGGGCGAGGAGGAAAACCCGCCGGTCATGTTTTATGACACCTCCGGTCCCTACACCGATCCGCACGCCCGCATCGATCTCATGGCCGGTCTCGCCGACCTGCGCTCGACCTGGATCGAGGAGCGTGGCGACACCGAATTCCTGACCGGCCCGACCTCCGCCTTCGGCCACGCGCGCCAGAGCGATCCGACGCTGGCCTATCTGCGGTTCGAGCATCTGCGCACCCCGCGCCGCGCCAAGGCCGGGCGGAACGTCACCCAGATGCACTATGCCCGCCAGGGGATCGTCACCCCCGAGATGGAATATGTCGCCATCCGCGAAAACCTGCGGCTCGACGAACTGCGCGCCGATCCGCGCTATGCCAAGGTATTGCGTCAGCATCCCGGCCACGCCTTCGGCGCCAACCTGCCCGATCTGATCACCCCCGAATTCGTCCGCGACGAGATCGCCCGCGGTCGCGCCATCCTCCCGGCCAACATCAACCATCCGGAAGTCGAGCCGATGATCATCGGGCGCAATTTCCGGGTGAAGATCAACACCAACATCGGCAACTCGGCACTGAGTTCGTCGATCGAGGAAGAGGTCGAGAAGATGGTCTGGTCGGCGCGCTGGGGCGGCGACACCCTGATGGATCTCTCGACCGGCAAGAACATCCACGAGACGCGCGAATGGATCCTGCGCAACGCCCCCATGCCGATCGGTACCGTGCCCATCTATCAGGCGCTCGAAAAAGTGGACGGCAAACCCGAGGAATTGACCTGGGAGCTAATGCGCGACACGCTCATCGAACAGGCCGAACAGGGCGTGGACTATTTCACCATCCATGCCGGCGTGCTGCTGCGTTACGTGCCGCTGACCGCCGACCGGCTCACCGGCATCGTTTCGCGCGGCGGCTCCATCCTCGCCAAATGGTGTCTGGCCCACCATCAGGAGAATTTTCTCTACACCCATTTCGGCGAGATCTGCGAGATCATGAAGGCCTATGACGTGACCTTCAGCCTGGGCGACGGACTGCGCCCCGGCTCCATCGCCGACGCCAACGACCGCGCCCAGTTCGCCGAACTCGAAACCCTCGGCGAGCTGACCCGGTTCGCCTGGGAGCAGGATGTCCAGGTCATGATCGAAGGCCCCGGCCATGTGCCGCTGCAAATGATCCAGGAGAACATGACCAAGGAGTTGGCGGACTGTTATGAAGCGCCCTTCTACACCCTCGGCCCGCTGATCACCGACATCGCCCCCGCCTACGATCACATCACCTCCGGCATCGGCGCCGCCAACATCGGCTGGTACGGCACCGCCATGCTCTGCTATGTCACGCCCAAGGAGCATCTGGGTCTGCCCAACAAGCAGGACGTGCGCGACGGCATCGTCACCTACAAGATCGCCGCCCATGCAGCCGATCTGGCCAAGGGTCTGCCCGGCGCGCAGATCCGCGATAACGCGCTCTCCAAGGCGCGCTTCGAGTTCCGCTGGGAGGACCAGTTCAACCTCTCTCTCGATCCCGACCGCGCCCGCGAATATCACGATCAGACCATGCCCCACGCCACGCACAAGGTCGCCCATTTCTGCTCCATGTGCGGACCGCATTTCTGTTCGATGAAGATTACCCAGGATGTGCGCGATTATGCGCAGGCGCATCGGATCGAGAACATCGAGGTCGCGGTGGCAACAGGCATGCAGGAAAAAGCGCGGGAGTTCCGGGAGGAAGGCGCGACAATCTACAAGGAGGTTTAAGCCGCCGGAACTGATCCATGGCGAGGCGCGTTGATTTTCCCCCGCTGAGTGCGGATCCAGTCTTTCAGGAACTGAACCGGTGAGACGTACCCGAGGGTGGAGTGCATACGCTTGCGGCTGTAAAACACTTCAATGTACGCGAAGGCGATCGCCTGGTCGCGACGCGGGTGGCGCACGCGGATGCGCGAGCACGGCATCCGCGTGCGCCACCCGCGCCTTGCTGGCCAAGAAGCCCCGTACCCGCCGCTCTCGCACCCTGCGCGGGTTACCGTAGGCGCCCTTGATCTCCGCATGAATAGACGGAATCAGGGCCAGCCTCTGGCGGTCGGTCAGCCCTTTGCGATCGAGCTTGTCACCGCGCTTCCAGGCCCGGTCGCCGCTGACGCTGACCTCGAGAACCTCACAGAGCTCGTTCAGGGCGAATGACTGGCAGTGCGCATCGATCTTCGCGCCAGGGCCATTGAGCTGACCGGCATCGGGAAGACTAATTTTCGGGGGAGCCTCAAACGCGGCTTGTGCTAACGTTCGGGCATTCGCCCCCAGAGGGACGCACCATCTGATCGAGACGCCCCATGCCACCCAAATACCCCTTGATCCTGGTCGATGCCTCCGGCTATCTGTTCCGCGCCTATCACGCGCTGCCCAAGCTGACCAATTCCAAAGGCGAGCCGACCGGCGCCCTGCTGGGCGTGCTCAACATGCTGCGCAAGCTGATCGAGGAGCATCGGCCCGAGTATCTCGGGGTGATTTTCGACGCCGCTGGCAAGAGCTTTCGCAACGATCTCTATCCTGCGTACAAGGCGCATCGCCCGCCGATGCCGGAGGATCTGCGCGCACAGATCCAGCCGCTGCAAGCCGTGATCAAGGCCATGGGTCTACCGCTGCTGGTCATTCCGGACGTCGAGGCCGACGATGTCATCGGCACGCTCGCCACCCAGGCTGCCGCCGCTGGCATCCCGACCCTGATCTCGACCGGCGACAAGGACATGGCGCAACTCGTGGACGCGCATGTCACCCTGGTCAACACCATGACTGACACCCTGCTGGATCCGTCCGGGGTGCGAGAGAAGTTTGGCGTCCCGCCCGAGCGTATCGTCGACTATCTGAGCCTGATGGGCGACAGCGCCGACAATATCCCCGGCGTGCCGAAGTGCGGCGAAAAGACCGCCGCGAAATGGATCGCCGAATACGGCGGGCTGGAGGGCGTGATCGCCAACGCAGGGACGATCAAGGGCAAGATCGGGGAAAACCTGCGTGCGGCGCTCGACCAGTTACCGCTGTCGCGCCAGCTCACCACCATCCGGCGCGACGTCCCGCTGGAGTATGGCCCCACAGATTTGCGCCGGACCCCGCCCGACGTTGAAACCCTGCGCGGCTGGTACGAACGCTTCGAGTCGCGCCGCCTGCTCGCGACCCTCGACGGAATCGCCCGGCAGGCCGACACGACGCAAACGCCCGCGCCAGCCCCCCCGGCGGCCCTGCCCCACGTCAACTATGACCTGATCCTCGCCCAGGAGGCTTTCGAGATCTGGATGACGCGCCTGGAATCGGCAGCGCTGTTTGCATTTGATACCGAGACCACCGGTCTCGACTACATGCGCGCCGATCTGGTCGGCCTGTCCTTCGCCATCGAGCCCGGCCAGGCGGCCTATGTTCCGGTCGCGCACGCCTATCCCGGCGTCCCGGATCAGCTCGACCGCAACCGGATTCTGGCCCGATTGAAACCGCTCCTGGAAGACGCCAGCCGCGCCAAGGTCGGCCAGAACCTCAAATACGACATGAGCGTGCTGGCGCACCATGGCATCGAGCTGCGCGGTATCGCCCACGACACCATGCTCGAAAGCTATGTGCTCGACAGCACCGCCACACGGCACAACATGGACGCGCTGGCCAAGAAATATCTGGACTACGACACGGTGCATTTCGAGGACATCGCGGGCAAAGGCGTCAAACAGCTCAGCTTCGATCAGATCCCGCTGGAGCAAGCCGGCCACTATGCCGCCGAGGACGCGGACATCGCGCTACGGCTGCATCGGACCTTCTGGCCCCGACTGGAGGCAATTCCTTCGCTGACACGGCTCTATCAATCCATCGAGATGCCGCTGGTCCCCATCCTGTCGCGGATCGAGCGCACCGGGGTGAACATCGACAGCGATCTGCTGGCCCGTCAGAGCCAGGATCTGGGCCGGCGCATCGCTGAGTTGGAGATTCAGGCTTACGAGGCCGCCGGCCATCCGTTCAACATCGGCTCGCCCAAGCAGATCGGCGCGATCTTCTTCGAGGAGTTGGGTCTGCCGGTGCTCGCCAAGACCCCCAAGGGCGCGCCGTCCACCTCCGAGGACGTATTGGAGCGACTGGCCGCGGACGGGCATCAACTCCCCGGTCTCATCCTCCAGCACCGCGGTCTGTCGAAACTCAAATCCACCTATACCGACAAACTGCCCCAGATGGTCAACCCCGCGACCGGACGGGTGCATACCTCCTACCATCAGGCGGTCGCCGCCACCGGGCGGCTGTCCTCCAGCGATCCGAATCTGCAGAACATCCCCATCCGCACCGAGGAAGGCCGGCTGATCCGCCGCGCCTTCATCCCGGAGCCGGGATACCGGATCCTCGCCGCCGACTACTCGCAGATCGAGCTGCGGATCATGGCCCATCTGTCCGGCGACGAGCGGCTGCTCAACGCCTTCGCCACCGGTCAGGACATCCACCGCGCCACGGCGGCGGAGATTCTGGGTCTTGCGCCCGAGGCGGTGACCGGCGAACAGCGTCGTTCGGCCAAGGCGATCAATTTCGGGCTCATCTATGGCATGTCGGCCTTCGGACTGGCGCGCCAGCTCGGCATCGAACGCGGCGCGGCGCAGGAGTACGTGGACCGCTATTTCGCCCGCTATCCGGGGGTGCGGGCGTTCATGGACCACATCCGTACCCAGGCCCGCGAGGATCGCTATGTCGAAACCCTCTTCGGGCGCCGTCTCTATCTCGCCGACATCGGTCACAGCAACCAGGGGCGGCGCGCGGGCGCCGAACGCACCGCCATCAACGCCCCTATGCAGGGCACGGCCGCCGACATCATCAAGCGCGCCATGATCGCGGTGGATCGCTGGATTCAGTTGGAACGCCCGCCGGTGCGCATGATCATGCAGGTCCACGATGAACTGGTGTTTGAGGTAGCGGAGGCTGCCATCGACAGCGCCAGCGCGCGGATTCGGGACGCCATGGAGTCGGCGGCCGAACTGACGGTTCCGCTGATCGTCGAGATCGGCGTCGGAGGAAATTGGGACGAGGCGCATTGAACAGCGCCCAGCGCGGGATGCTTGGACGGTTTCCGGGAAAGTTTGCAGCAGAATCAACGCTTCCAATGGACCGTTTCCGGAAATCGCCTTAAAGCCGGGTTAGCCCTTTCACAAGAAGAACCCCCAGAGCAGTCATGACACCAATCCGCAACGAATCCCAGGGACGTTTCCGCTCGGTGATCAAGACCTCGATCGCATAAAAGAGAATGATGCACTGCAACGCCACGAATCCGATCTGCTCGAATTTGTCATCGGACAAAGTCGGCACGACGAATGCGATCAGCAGAATCAGCATATCCAATGGACTTACCTGAAAGTTGACCGCGGAAAAACGGATCCAGAGCGCGGTCAGAACGCTAATGGCGAAGAACAAGCTCAGGACCAGATGGGAGTGGGATCCATCCAAGGACTCCGCCGCGAAGTAGACCACTGTCACCGCTGTCACATTGGCCGAGAGACGCTCAATCCACGAAGTGGCTGCCGATGGCAATCGCAAGGCCAGCAGCAGGCTCACGAACAGGAGACTTGCTGCGAGCACCACGATATCGAAGCCGATTGCCGGCGCGGCAAAGGCTCCCAGCACCAGAATCAGAGGGATGACCAGGGTCAGAATCAGATAAGGGGCTCTGACAAGCAGCTTGTTTCGAATGGCGATCAACAGTGAATCCGAGATCAAGTCCTGGCGCTCGGATCTCAAGTGCAAGGAACCCATTCGCGCTTCGCGACGGCAAAGAAAATCGACACCGCCCAAGGCCGCCAAGCAAAACAGCGCATAGGCGCCAATCACCACGATATCGGCGCTATAGCGCAGCAGATAGGCAAGCAGGATCAAGAGTGCCTGGGCGGAATAGACCAGCGCCACCGCCTTGGGCTGATTCAGCCCCGCGCTCAGCAAGCGATGATGCAGATGTAATCGGTCCGGCGAAAAAGGCGAGCGTCCATCGGCGATCCGTCGGATCATCACCGTCAGCGTATCGAGGATCGGAACCCCCAGAATCAGGATCGGGATCAATCTGCTCACGGCGGAGTCTTCGCGCTGGGTGACGATGAGAGCCAGCGCGCCTGTCGCGAAGCCCAAAAACTGACTCCCGGTATCGCCCATGAAAATCTGGGCCGGATTGGTATTGAAGCGTAAAAAACCGAAAGTGGCGCCCATGATGGCGAATGCGACCATCAGCGCGGCGGTGTCGCCGCATTGGTATGCCAGCACGGACAAACCGCCAAGCGCGAGCAGACTGACCCCACCGGCCAATCCGTCAAGTCCGTCGGACAGATTGACCGCATTGGTGATGCCGATCAGGACAAAAATCGTCAGGGGTAGCGCCAGCGGATACGCAAGCGGGCCATCGCCGAAGAAGGGGATATCCTGGATCAGGACATCGCCGCCGAGGGTCAAAATCAGCGCCGCGAGGAACTGGCCAAGCAGCTTGATCCGATAGTGCAGGTTAAAACGATCATCCATGACACCGAACACAAACAGCAGACCGAGCGCGACCAGGAAGGCAGCAAGATCCTGGCGCATCGGCACCCACAGCAGGATCGAGGTGAGAGAACCGATCGCGATCGCGATCCCGCCGGTCCGCGGAATGATCGCGTGATGGATTTTACGCTCGCCAGGTTGATCGACGAGCCCCAGGAGTGCAGCGTATCGCGCCAGCGGCGGGACCAGGAGCATCGAGACGAAAAGCGCTAACACCAGAACGTAGATGGCTTGCATGACTGAATCGCTCGTTACCTTTTCACGATGCTTCCAGCGCCTGGCCCCATGGCCGCCGTGGCTGAAACCTGCACTAAGGTATGTGCGCGACAGTATAACCCAAGCAAGGAGCGCCAGCGTTCACCTCTGACGCGAGCCCTTGCATCCGTCGTCACTCTGGACGCCCCCAAACAAAAACCGCCGCTCCCCCAATCGGGGCGCGGCGGCTGCAAGCGACTTCAACTACATTTCAACATCGGCGAGGAAATAGCCCACCTCCTCCTTGCCATGAGCGATTTCGCTATCCTTCGACTGTTCTTCCTGGACCCACATCTCGACGCTCTCCGGGTTGAGCCCTTTCCAGCG
>NZ_NHSQ01000186.1 GCF_016653465.1 Thiocystis minor
ATCGCGGCGCGCGTCGCCCAGAGCGATCCCGCGAAATTCGTCTTCTGCCCAGCCCATGCGATCCCCAATGAACGTGAATGCTCAAACCTATTTTACCCGCACACGGGGAGTTGTGTGTAATGGGATGACTCTAACGACATTAGAGCATTCGGGTATGAATTCGAATAACGATACGAGAACCGCCTTGTCTCACGACAGCGATCAGGCAAACCGACTTCTGGAAATCCTGCGATCTTTCGTACGGGAGTCGCGACTGCCGGAGCCGTCTGCCGGAATCAATCTGGATTCCCGACTTGAAACAGACCTTGGCCTGGATAGCCTGAGCCGATCGGAATTGATCGCGAGAACAGAAAAAGGACTGCATATCCATTTACCGGATGAGGCGATGCTGGCCGCGACGGCTCGCGATCTGCTCTTGCTGGCACGGAATCACGCCGGCTTGACCACCGGGTTCGTCCCGACCGCACCGCCGGTGGCGGCCGAGCAAGGCGAGAGAGTGCCCGCCGCGACGTCAACCCTTCTGGACGCCCTGGCCTGGCACGGCGAACATCATGGTTCCAGACAACAGATTATCTATTACGACAGCGAGGATCAGGCGCATCCAATTAGCTATACCGACCTGATCAAGGGCGCTTCGCAAGTCGCGGGGCGCCTGCGAAAGGCTGGCCTGTCGACTGGTGGAACGGTTGCGCTCATGCTTCCAACGGGCCCCGAGTATTTCTTCGGTTTTTTCGGCATCCTGGCCGCGGGTGGCGTACCGGTTCCCATCTATCCGCCCGCGCGTCCGCAACAGATCGAGGACCACCTGCGCCGGCACGCGCGCATACTCGATAACGCGGGCGTGACCATTTTGATCACGGTGCCGGAGGCGCGCCCGGTGGCACGACTTCTTCGGCTTCAGGCACCCGCTCTGCGCGAGATCATGACTCTGGAGGGACTCGGCGCAGAGCCACTGGACACGGAATGGTCGCGCCCTGACCCGCAAGACATCGCCTTCCTGCAATACACCTCGGGCAGTACCGGCGACCCCAAGGGTGTGGTGCTCTCCCACGCCGACCTGCTGGCCAACATCCGCGCCATGGGCGAAGCGGTCGCCATCGGACCGGACGATGTCTTCGTCAGTTGGCTGCCGCTCTATCACGACATGGGCCTGATCGGAGCCTGGCTCGGCAGTCTGTATTTCGGGATCCCACTGATTTCGCTGTCGCCCTTGGCCTTTTTGGCGCGTCCACGGTGCTGGCTGCAGGCGATTCATCAACATCGCGGCACCCTCTCGGCAGCCCCAAACTTTGCCTATGAATTGTGCCTGGCGCGCATCTCCGACGCGCAATTGGAAGGGCTGGATCTGCGCAGTTGGCGACGTGCCTTCAATGGCGCCGAGCCGGTCAGCGCGCAAACCTTGCGCCGATTCGCCGAGCGTTTCGCACCCTATGGGTTGCGCCCCGAGGCGCTGGCGCCCGTTTACGGTCTGGCGGAGGCGGCGGTCGGGTTGGCCTTTCCACCGCCCGATCGCGGCCCGCGCATCGACTGTATCGATCGTGCCCGTTTCGCCAGCTCCGGTTACGCGTTAAAGGTCCCGTGCGACGATCCGGACGTCATCGAAGTGGTCGCGTGCGGGCGTCCGTTGCCGGGCTATCGCGTCCGCATCGTGAGCGAAGCAGGCGAATTACGTCCCGAACGTCATGAAGGACTGCTACAGTTCCAAGGACCGTCCGCGACCCGTGGCTATTATCGCAATCCAGAAGCTACCGCGCGGCTGATTCGCGACGGCTGGCACGAGACCGGCGACCGCGCCTATCTGGCCGGTGGCGATCTCCATCTGACCGGCCGGGTCAAGGATCTCATCATCCGTGGCGGGCGGAACCTCTACCCCTATGAAGTCGAACAGGCATTGGGCGAGATGCCTGGCATACGCAAGGGCTGCGTGGTGGCCTTTGCCGCGATGGATCCGAAAAAGGGCACCGAACGGCTGGTGATTGTGGCCGAAAGCAAGGAGCGCGACCCCGAGCGGCGCCGGATGCTGACTCAACGGATGCGAGAACGCGCGACCGATATCCTCGGTCTGCCGCCAGACGAGATCGTGCTGGCACCAATGCGTTCGGTGCTCAAAACCTCCAGCGGCAAACTGCGGCGTGGCGACATGCGCACGCTCTATCTCGCCGGCAAACTCTGCGAGGAGCCAGCGCGCCCTCTCTGGCAACTGGCACGGGTGGGTCTATCGGGCATCATGAATCGGCTGAGTCGACTGCCGGCAATCCTCTATGCGGGCTATGCCTGGACGGTCTTCTACCTGCTCGCTCCCTGGTTCTGGGTCGGCGCCATGCTCACCCCGCGTCTGCACTGGCGCTGGAATCTGCTACGGTTTGGGATCCGTCTGCTGCGCCGACTGGTTTTCGTCCGTTTGACGGTCACTGGCAGGGAGCGAATCCCGCCGACCGACCGTCCCTATGTCTTGGTCGCCAATCATCAAGGCTATCTGGATGCGCTTGTACTTATCGAAACCTTCGAGCGCCCCATCCGCTTCGTCGCCAAACGCGAACTCATGGTCAATCCGCTGGTCGGACGCTTTCTGGCACGCATGGGCACGCTCTTCGTGGACCGTTTCGATCTCCAGCGCAGCAGTGCCGAGTCCGAGCGCATCCGTGGCACCCTTTCACTAGGCGCCACCCTTGGTTTTTTCCCCGAGGGAACCTTTCGCGAGCAGCCAGGACTCCTGCCATTCCGCATGGGTGCCTTTGCGGCGGCGGTCCAAGCGGGAGCGACCGTCGTCCCGGTCACGATCATGGGCACGCGTGAACTCATGCCTGGCGACAGTTTCAGACCGCGACCTGGACATGCCCAAGTCATCGTCGGCGCGCCGCTGATTCCCGAGGGTGACGACTGGGAAGCCGCGGTCGCTTTACGCGATGCGGCCAGGGCATCGATCGCCCGTCAACTGGAGCAGCAAACGCACAGCAATCATCCATGAACTCAAGCAGCAACCACGAGACTGGCCGGGACTTCGCATGGCGAGTGACACGCCGACGCGAAACCAGTTAAAGTTCGCGGTTAACGGCCAGATCCATGCCGTCACCCATGTCCTTGTGGCTCTCTCACGAAAAACCGTCTGTTGAGTGCGGGAACGATGGTCTGAGTTTTTACGGTCAAGCCGATCTGGCGGCCATGCGAGGTACAAGAAATGAAAGACGACAATGGACGCCCTTTGTCAGAGGAGATCAGCGTCGCCGGTTCGGCGCTGGTGGACAAGGTGAAAGAGCTGGTCCTGAAAGGCAATATCCGGCGCCTCATCGTGCGCCGGTCCAATGGCAAGGTGCTGGTCGACATCCCCCTGACCGCGGGGATCGGGGTCGCCGGCGTACTGACACTCCTCGCCCCAATGCTCACCGCGCTCGCCGCCCTGAGCGCCCTGTTCGTCCAGTTCCGCGTCGAGATCGAGCGCGATCCGGAGCATTTTTCCCGGCAGTCATCCGTCGACCGCAGCGATCGCGATCGCTAACGACAAATGATTCACACCCCTCCATCACAACAGCAAGACGAGAGTGAAGATGCAGAAAATCAAGAAAACCGCTGAATACACCCTGTTTCAGAAGAATTCAGGACATTACGCGGTTAAGGGCAAAAACGGGAAGTGGATCAATGCGGAAGAGAAGCAAGGCATTCTCCTCGCCGAGCAGCTGATCACACTCCCTAGACCCAAGGCAGTGTCCGTCGAGCCGGAAGCCGAATCGTCCGAAGCGGACTCGGCCACCGCCTGATCTGCCGCAAGAACGGCCTTGAACCGCGAACGCGGTTCAAGGCCGTTCTTGCTAGCGCAACTGTGCGAAAGTCCCAAGACCATCTCAGGTCGTTGTCGTTGTCGTTGTCGTTGTCGTGGTCTCGACATGGCGAATAATCGACAACGACAACGACAACGACAACGACAACGAGGAGACCACGGTCTCGGAACTTGGGCAGCGAAGCACTAGCCTCCAGGATCGCCGCCGCCGACAACCGCCCGACGGACAGAAAGTCTGTGGTTGAGGCGCTTGATCCAGAAGCTGTCAGGAAGCAGGATCAAATAGACGCAAACCAGGATCGCGAACTGATACCAGAGGCTCCCCAGCCACGGCGGCGTCAGCCCGCTCTCCAGCCAAGTCTCCGCCAGTCGCTGTAGATTGAAAAAGCTGAAATAGGCCAGAAAGGCGAGGAACAGCCGCCCGCTCGTCTTTTGACGCGGAGAGATATTGACTAGCGGAATCGCCAGCACGGCAAGGGTAAAAATGGCCAGGGGCGCGGCGATGCGGTGTTCGAGTTCCGCTCGATCCGCCAGATCGGATGAACGCCATAATTCCACGGTTGACGTCGTCGCGCGCTTGGAACTGGTCGGTTGTCTGGCGCCCGAACCCTGGATGCGGATCCGATACTCCTCGAAATTCCCGATGAGAAAGGCGCCAGACCCCGGATTGCCATCGAAGCGATGCCCCTGGTTCAAGGTGACGAGGTGGTCACCGGTCGCCTCTTCGATCCGATGCTGGCCACCATCGCTGACGACAAGACGTGCCTTTCCCCCTCGCCGGTCAAGAATAAAAATGTCGCCGAGTAACTTTCGGCGGTCGATCTCACCGATATAGACCACCACGTCCCCTTGCTCTTCAACATAGAATCGCCCGGGTTGCAAGCCGGCGATCTGAGTCGCCTGCTCCTTCTGCTGAAGACGAATCTCCTGGATCTCGGCGGCGGCCTCGGGTTGAAGATAGAGCGCAAACCAGGCAGTCAGAAGCGCAACCGGAATCGCCAGTAACAGCAGCAGCGTGCGATAGATCCGCGGAGGACCAATACCGCAGGCGTTCATTGCAATCAGTTCACTGTCGCGTGCGAGCCGGCTAAGGGTCACCAGCATGGCCAGAAAGAAGGCCGGCGGGAGCAGACTGGAGGTGTCTCGGACAATCTGTAGACGTAGATAATGAAACACCAGATCGATGCTCAGTCCGCCCACATTGACCTCTTCCAGGGTGCGCAGGAACATTAGACTGATCACGATCAACAGCAGAACGACGACGATGGCGGCAAACGCCTTCGACACTTCGCGGAATAAATAACGGTCGACGATTCCGAACATGGTCCGCCCTTTAAAACCGTCCACGGCATTCTGTCGCGACGCTGAGATCCCGGAGCATCATCACGGTGGATTGACCGTCATGATCCCGCCACCGAATGCTCATCCCATGATCATGAAGCGGGAACATACTCGGGTCTCGTCTCTCCAGCACTGGTCAGAACATCCGATGGAAAAATACGCCGATGTGCTCGATTTGGCCCAAGCCCACACGGAACGGGAAATCCAACTGCGGATCGCCGCGATCCAAGGGTACACCAACAGCGGATACGGCCGTGAATTCTGCGTCGATTGCGGCGAGCCAATCTCGGACATCCGCCGCCAGCATGTTCCCAACGCCAAACGTTGCGCCATCTGCCAGGAAGCCGAGGAACGAAGCCGCACACTCCCGCTGCGGCGCTGCGCAGCGTAAAGGCGATCCCCGCGGCTAACGGCTCTCCAATGCCTTCGAGGCCACCTCGAAGGCGTCATTGGATAATTCCTCGGAAGCCAGGATACGCTCGATTTCGGCGCGCATCAGCGCTTGCCGGCCTGGATCGAAGCACCGCCAGCGAATCATCGCCTTGAGCAGGCGCGAGGCGATCTGGGGGTTGAGCGGATCGAGTTCCAGCACTCGATCGGCCAGGAAGCGATAGCCATCACCGTCGACAGCGTGAAAGCGCACCTGATTGGCGGTGCAGAAGGCGCCGACCAGGCTGCGCACGCGATTGGGATTGCGCAGCGAAAAATCGGTGTGCCCCATGAGTTGGCGCACCCGCTCCAGGGTATCCGGACGCGAACTGGTCGCCTGCACGCTGAACCATTTATCCAGCACCAAGGACTCTCGGGACCAGCGGCGATAGAAATCGTCCAGCGCTTGCGCGCCTTCCGCTCCACCATGATCGACCAGCAGGCGCAACGCCGCCATCACGTCCGTCATGTTGTGCCCCGCGGCGAACTGAGACTGGCAGTCTTGCAGCGCCTGTGCATCGCCCACCCGCATCAGGTAACCCAGGGCCAGGTTCTTGAGCGCGCGACGCCCGCTCGCCTCGGGCGTGAACGCATAGGGCCCCGTCTCGCGATTATCCCGATAGACCCTGAGCAAATCCTCGCGCAGACGTTCTCCAACGAGACGCCCGAGCGCCATGTACGCGCGATGGATCCCATCGACGTCGACCACCTCCATTTGATCGCCAAGATAGGATTCGGAAGGCAGGGTTAACACTTCGGCGAGCAGCGCCCGGTCGCTCGACGGATCGAGAAGCGCGCGGCGAAAGGCATCGAAAAAATGCTCGGGAATTCCGGCCTCGGGATCCGCAACCAGTCCCAGCAGCAGACGCTGCAAGAGTGTCTGGGCCGCATCCCAACGATTGAAACCGTCGCTGTCGTGAGCCATCAGAAACAGCAGGTCATCGTCGCTGTAGTCAAAGCGCAATTTCACTGGCGCGGGAAAGCCGCGCAGCAGCGACGGTACCGGACGCGCGGTCAAATCGATGAAGCAAAAGCGTTCCTCAACCTCGCGCAGTTCCAGTACGCGCGTGCCGGGTGCGGTCGCTGACGGCTCGCCCGCGAGCCGCAGCGGCAGATCCCGGCCATCGGGACCGAGCAGACCGATCGCCAGTGGGATATGAAATGGCGCCTTGACCACCTGACCGGGCGTTGGCGGGGTGTACTGGCGGATCGTCAGGGTATAGGCGCCAGACGTTGCGTCATAGTCGCCGGCGACGGTCAGCTCCGGCGTTCCCGCCTGATCGTACCAGCGGCGGAACTGGCCGAGATCGCGGCCGCTCGCGTCTTCCATGCAGCGCACGAAATCGTCCGTGGTCACGGCCTGACCGTCATGGCGCTCGAAATAGAGATCGGTCGCCTGGCGGAACCGCTCGGGTCCAAGCAGATTGGCCTGCATCCGCACCACCTCGGCGCCTTTCTGATAGACAGTCGCGGTATAGAAGTTATTGATCTCGATATAGGACTCGGGGCGCACCGGGTGCGCCATGGGTCCGCCATCCTCCGGAAACTGATGCGCCCGCAGCAGACGCACATCGTTGATCCGCTTGACCCCGCGCGACCCCATGTCGGCGGAGAACTCCTGATCCCGATAGACGGTGAAGCCCTCTTTCAGACTCAGTTGGAACCAATCGCGACAGGTGATGCGGTTGCCGGTCCAGTTGTGGAAATACTCGTGGGCGATGACCCCTTCGATGCCCTCGAAATCCGCATCGGTAGCGGTATCCGGACGCGCCAGCACATATTTGTCGTTGAAGACGTTGAGCCCCTTGTTTTCCATGGCGCCCATGTTGAAATGGCTGACCGCGACGATCATGAAGACATCCAGGTCATATTCGCGCCCGAACCGCTCCTCGTCCCAGCGCATGGCCTTTTGGAGCGACCGCATGGCGTGATCGCACTTGTCCAGATTGTGCGGCTCGACATAGATTTTGAGTTCGACCTCGCGCCCCGAGGCGGTGATAAAGCGGTCCTCGACCGCGCTCAGATCGCCCGCGATGAGCGCGAACAGATAACTCGGCTTCGGAAAAGGGTCTTCCCAACGCACCAAATGGCGTCCATCGGGAAGATCCTGCGATTCGACCCGGTTACCATTGGACAGCAGCACCGGGAAACGGCGCCGGTCGGCGACCAGGGTTGTACCGTAACGGGCCATGACGTCCGGTCGGTCCAGAAAATAGGTGATGCGGCGAAAGCCCTCCGCCTCGCATTGGGTGCAAAGCATGTCGCCGGATTGATAGAGTCCCTCCAGCGCGGTATTGAGGTTGGGATGAATCCGTACCCGCGTCAGTAGCGTCAAACGATCCGGCACCCGCAACAGCGTCAACGACTCCGCGTCCACCCGATAATCGGTCGGCGTCAGAGGGTGATCGTCCATGGCGACCTGTTCCAGATCCAACTGCTCGCCATGCAGGCGCAGCGTGCCATCGCCGCGCGTCGCGGCTGGATTGCGGCGCAGCCTGAGCCTTGCTTCAACCGATGTCCGCTCCGGATCCAGTTCGAAACGCAGATCGACCCGATCGATCAGAAACTCCGGCGGCCGATAATCGTGTAAAGAGATGGAATGCGGAGTGTTTCGATACATGATGAGCCTACTTGCAAGGTTGCCTTGACGACGTCCGCCCAAACGGCGAAGCTCGTGAATCGGAATGAAAAGGACAACGTGAGACGATGCCTCAGGTCACCATCTACACCACCATGGTGTGCCCCTATTGTAGCCGCGCCAAACGCCTGCTGAAACGCAAGGGCGTCGGATTCAACGAGATTCCGGTCGATCACGATCTGGGGCGGATGCAGATCATGATCGAGCGCAGCCAGCGCCATACCGTCCCCCAGATCTTTATCGACGACCGGCCGATCGGCGGCTATGACGATCTGGCCCTGCTCGATGAGCGCGGCGAACTGGATGCCCTGCTCGGTTTGTAGCGCGTGTGCTCGGCTCGCGCGTTCGACGATCGCTTGATTGCACGTCCATTGGCCACATTCTGATTATGAAAGAAGACATTTTCACGCCGGAACTGCGGCTCGACAAATGGCTCTGGACCGCGCGGTTCTTCAAGACCCGCCATCTGGCCGTCGAGGCGATCAATGGCGGCAAGGTCCAGGTCGACGGCCAGCGCGCCAAGCCGGGGCGCGCCATCCGTCCTGGTACCCGCCTGGAAATCCGCAAGGGGAGTCTCTCCTGGGAGATTGAGGTGCTCGCCATCGCCAAACAACGGCGCCCGGCCCCCGAGGCGGCCCATCTCTACATGGAAAATGAGGCCAGTCGACTGAAACGCCAGGCGCTGATTCGCGAGCGCCGCGATATCGGCGCGGATTCCGGCGACACGGACGGCCGACCCAGCAAGCGGGACCGACGGATGATCCAGCAATTCACCGGTCGCGGCGAGAGCGGCAAAACCGCTCCGGGGAGTTGACGCCAGCGTGGACAGCGAAGCCTTCCGCGACACCTACCGCGCCATCAACGAGCGCTTTTGTCCCTACGAGAAGGCAATTCTGACCAACCAATGCGCCTGCTCCTTGGCGCGGAAATTTTGCATCGCCGAACGTGAAGGAGTGCAATGCGCCTCGGATGCGGCCCAAACCGACTGCCTGGAGCTTTTGGAGCGACTGCGCCAACAGGCACGTTTCGCCCTCAAGTCGATCGATACCCGCGGTGCCCTCCCCCACGCCAAGGCCATGCGCATCCAGGTTGGCGGTCTGCGCGGTATCCAGACCGTACTGACGCCAGATGAACCCGCGCCAATGTTCATCGCGGACATCCGAGCAACCATCGAAACCGCGGTTGCTGTGTTCGGTTCGCTTGAGCGTCTTCCCTTCGATGTCATCATGCAACAGATCGCGGCTTACCAGGGGCGACAACGCCTGAGCGATAGAGGCAAACAATGATGCCAAATCTCACTGAAAGGACCGCACTCGTCACCGGTGCCAACTCAGGCTTGGGTAAAGCGATTGCGCGGGCACTGGCTGATGAGGGTTGGCGAGTCGGACTGGTGGTGCGTGACCGCGCGCGTGGCGAGTCGGCGCTGGCCGACATCCGTGCACTCACCGGTCACGAGGATCTGCATCTGTTCGTCGCCGACCTCGCTGATCAGTCGTCGATTCGTGAACTGGCAGGGCAGATCTTGGCGCGCTTCGATCGGCTACACCTTCTGATCAACAATGCCGCGACCGCGTATCCCGCACGACGGCTCAGTCCGGATGGCATCGAATGCGCCCTGGCGGTCAATCACCTCGCTCCCTTCCTCTTGACGCATCTGCTCCTGGAGCAATTGAAGTCCAGCGCGCCCGCGCGGATCGTCAACGTCGGCACCCGCATCGACACCGCCATGGACTTCACGGATCTGAATTGGGAGCGGCGGCCATACCGCATGATGCAGGCCTACGGCCAGTCCAAGCTCGGCAACCTGCATTTTACCTTCGAGCTGGCTCGAAAACTTCACGAGAGCGGGGTGACGGTCAACTGCGTCTTCCCCGGCATTTTTAAATCGAACCTGGGTGGCACCGACGGGGCACAAGGTTTCTTCTGGGCACTGATCAAGATTCTGCTGGGTTGGGCGCTACCGACACCGGAACAGGCCGCGCGGCGGATACTTTATGTCGCCACGGCAGCGGAGCTGGACGGTGTTAGCGGAAAATATTTTGGCGATCGGAGGACGCTCCGGGCACCCGCTCAGGCGCGGGATCCGGATGTCAACCAGCGTCTGTGGGAGATCAGCGAGACGCTGATTGGCGCGAGCTGAGCACTGCTTGTCTCCGTTGCCGAACATACATGGAGACAGTCGCACTCATGCGTCGGAGCTATGCGGAGAGCGACAGGAGTCCGGACAACTGATTGGTCTGACTCGTCTGATCCGTCGCGCCATAGCTCTGCACCAGTTGCATGATCGTGTGCATCACCGCGGCGCTTCTTGTCGTCCCGTCAGTGCTCGTGCTCTCCGTGGCGGTTGCCGGAGTACTGCTCGTGGCGCTGGTCGCGGAATCGGTGGTCGCCGAGGATGACGCCTGGCTCGCCTGGTTGTAGGCGATGAGTTCTTCCAGGCTGACCGTCCCATCCTCATTGGTATCGGCCGCGGCGATGATCTGGCTCGAATCGGATTCGCTGTCCGATGAGGACGGCGGTGGCCCACCCATGCCGCCTGGCCCCCCGGGTCCACCCGGACCACCCATGCCTTGAGCGGATGTCGTTGTGGAACTGCTCTCGGTAGTGGCAATCCCCGAGGCAGCGTCCTCGGTGGACTGCTCCAGAGCCATCGTTTCCTGAAACGTGACGCGGCTATCGCCATCGGCATCCACCGTCTCGAACCGGCTCAACACGTTGGTCAAGAGTTCGGCGCGTGCCGTATCCGCTTCACTCAATGTATCCGATTCATTCAGCGCGGCCAGTTGGCTCGTCAGCTCTTCCTCGGTGAATCCCGTATCGTTCTCGGATGACCCGGGCGCGGGTGGCGGCGGAGGCGGCATGCCGCTCATACCTTGGGCAAAGTCAAGGCTGTCGGCAATCGTCTGAAGGGTATCCGATAGCTCGGACTCCGTGACCTCGCCATCCTCGTTCGCGTCGATCGCCGCAAAGACCTCGTCGGTACTCGCAACCGACGAATCGCCGTTCACGGAGGACATCTGATCGATGGCCGTCTGGAACTCCGATGCCGCAAGCGAACCATTACCGTCGGTATCCAGCTCGGCAAGGAGGTCTTTCGCCATCGTGGCGGGATCGGGAGGCCGCGCATTTCCCCTGGCCCCAATCCCGTACGTCATCGACGAAACGCTACTGATACCGCCAATCGAGCTACTCATGACAACCTCCTCACGGGTTGAACGGTCAATACCGTCCCGTCTCCCGGCCGGTATTTTGAACTGACGACAGTATCGGCTTTCCTCAAGCGATTTGGGCGTTCATCAATGTAAAAGTGGGTAAAGATCGGTTAAATGAGAATGGCTGACCTCGGAAAGGTGCCGCCGAACACGCGACGGCTAAGCGCGAGCAGGCTGTTGGACTTGAGGACTGCCGAACCGCTGGCGGCTTGGTAGACTGCCGCGATGCCCCTCCAGGACGGCTAACCATGCCCCGCTTTCGCCTGATCGATCGCGACATCCCATTAGAATTACCGCTATCGTTACAGGACTGACTCCCCGAAAGGCATCTTGGGCGCTACGTCGTCGAGGTGGTGGAATCTCTGGACCTGAGCGCTCTACTTGTCGGTCATGGTGGCGCAGGTTACCCAGGCCGCCAACGATAAGAAGCAGGTAGCGCCAATGATCGAACGAATGGCCGTGCTGCGCCCGTAATCAGGAAAACACTGCGAAAAAAGCGCTTTTTTGCCAAATCTCGCCGTTTTCCACCCCCAGAATCGCTCCACAGACGATTCTGTCCGTTAAATCCGACAGCCTGCTAGAGTGCATTACAGTCCCTTCTCCAGCATCAACTCCTTGATCTGTCCGATAGCGCGGGTTGGATTCAGCCCCTTGGGACAGACCTCGACGCAGTTCATGATGCTGTGACAGCGGAACAGCTTGTATGGCCCTTCGAGCGCGTCCAACCGCTCCTCGGTCGCCTGATCGCGGCTGTCGGCCAGAAAGCGCCAGGATTGCAGCAGCGCGGCGGGTCCGTGAAACTTCTCGGGATTCCACCAGAAAGACGGGCAGGCGGTGGAGCAGCAGCCGCACAGGATGCACTCGTAAAGACCGTCGAGCTTGTCGCGCTCCGCCGGGGTTTGCAGAATTTCCTGCTCCGGCAGCGGATCCTTGCGCACCAGATAGGGTTCGACGGCCCGGTATTGCTCGTAGAACTGGGTCATGTCGACCACCAGGTCGCGGATCACCGGGCGCCCTGGCAGCGGACGCACCGCGATGGGCTGTTTCAGCTCGGCAACGGGCGTGATGCAGGCCAGCACATTGCGGCCATTGGCATTGACCGCATCGGACCCACACACACCCTCGCCGCAGGAATGCCGGAAGCTGAAACTCTCGTCCTGCTTTTTCACCTCCAGCAGGGCATCGCGGAGCATCATGCCCTGGAAGGTCTTGACCTCGTAGTCCCGCATCTGGGGCTTGTTGTCGGTGTCCGGATTGTAGCGATAGATGCTGATGATCATGCCGTGTCCCAAATGACGAGAGAAGAGTTGAAGTGGAATGCGTTTCTGGCGTTGCAAAGCAGCGTTGCCATTCTCGTCAGATTGGCGTGAAGTGGCGTGTTCAAGCGATTCGGCTCGTCCCAGGATCCAGCGTCATCCCGGCCCGCGTCAGTGTGATTCACCAAAGATCCGTTCAAGACTGTCGCAGTCGAGCACCCGATCGGTCCAACACTCGATTTCGCTTTCCTCGGCCTGTTCCAGACGCTCGTCGACCCAGGCCGGCAGCGTACCGAAGCGACGCATCAACAAGCGGCGCAAGACTTTGGTTTCGCCCCGATGGATGCCCTGCTCGATGCCCTGCTCGATGCCCTGCTCGATGCCCTGCTCGATGCCCTGCTCGATGCCCTGCTCGATGCCCTGCTTCCAACCCAACTCCCTCCATTCCTCGACCCAGGTTTTGACGGTTTCGGCTAACATGCTGTGTAGCTCCTCAAGTTCGATGACATTCGGGATGACCACGCCGGGTACCCTTGACGGGAGCAGCACCCGTTTGAGCCAGACCACGAAAGCGCGGCGCAACTCGGTCTGTTCCGGCGTTGCCAGCCAGTCGAGCAGACTGCCCACCACTCGTTGGATATCCGCCGGCGTGCGACTGTTTTCCAAGCGGAACAAGGCCGCCGCGACATTGCGCAGACTGACCAGATCGGCTTCTGCATAGCGGCGTTCTTCGAGCAAAAGATAGCGGATTTGCGGTTGCCAGGCGCGCAGTTGCGCCGGCAAATCGGGGTCGATCAGGTCGGACAGGCTGGTCTTCGCGGTCCAGGAATCGCGGCCATTGTAGAGAACGATGGGCAAGACCGCCGGCAGCGGTTCGCCCGCGCGAATGGCGTCGGCCTTGCGCAAGTCTTCATAGAGCAGGCCCACATAGGTGAGCAGACGCACGGCCATGTACGGATCGACGCTGGATTGGAATTCCAGCAGCAGATAGACATAGAGCCAGTGTTCGCGCCCCTCCTTGACTAGGCGCAGACGCCAGAGGATGTCGTCCTCGCGTTCGCGCAGATCGTGGCTGACGCCGATCTCGCGCACCCGTTCCAGGGTGTCGAAATCCAGCGACTGCGTCCAGTCTTCGTTGACGAAGCCACGAATCAGGTCGGCGACCAGCTCGCGGTGAGAGAACAGCAGTTTATAAGATGAGTCGTGTTCGGCCATAAGATGCTAGACGGCTGGCGCAATGACTCAATACACCCGCTCTTTCGGCGGGAAAGACTCGACCGTCAGCGGCTTGGTCCGCACCGGTTTGTAATCCATGCGGTCGCCTTCTTTATAGTAGAGACTGTGTTTCAGCCAGCCTTGATCGTCGCGCTCGGGATAATCCGGTCGCGAATGGGCGCCACGACTCTCCTGGCGATACAGAGCGGAAACGGCGATCGACAGGCCCACGTCCATCATGTTTTCAAGCTCCAGCGCCTCAATGCGCGCGGTGTTGAAGACCTTGGAATGATCGGTCAAACGCACTTCGGGTAACTGGTCGCGCAGTTCGCACAATTTCCGATAGCCTTCGGTCATGATCGCTTCGGTGCGAAAGACACCGGCATGATCTTCCATACACTTGCGGAAATCGGCGCGCATTTTCTGGACAGGGATACCTTCGTCCTTCTCGTCCCAGCGTGTCAGGCGCGACATCGCCTGATCCAGGCTCGCCGAATCGGCGGCGCGCTGGTAGGGGTTCTCGCGCACGAAGTCGATGATGTCCTTGCCCGCCAGACGCCCGAAGACCAGGATGTCCAGCAGCGAATTCCCGCCCAGCCGATTGGCCCCATGGACCGAGGCACAGGCGCATTCGCCCGCCGCGTAGAGTCCGGCCACAACCTCTTCAGAGCCATGACCGGCGGGCACGGCGACCCGCCCGAAGCGGTCGGTCGGAATCCCGCCCATGGCGTAATGCGCGGTCGGAAAGACCGGGATGGGCTCGACGACGGGATCGACGCCGGCAAAGATTTTGCTGGATTCGCGAATCCCCGGCAGCCGCTTGGAGATCACCGCCTCGCCCAGATGATCGAGCTTGAGCATGACATGATCGCCGTGCTCGCCGCAGCCCCGCCCCTCCTTGACCTCGGTGACGATCGCGCGCGAAACCACGTCGCGGCTGGCCAGATCCTTGGCGCGCGGGGCATAGCGTTCCATGAAGCGCTCGCCGTCCTTGTTGACGAGATAACCGCCCTCGCCGCGCGTGCCCTCGGTGATCAGCATCCCTTTGCCGGCGATGCCTGTCGGATGGAACTGGAAAAACTCCATGTCCATCAGCGGAATCCCTGCACGCAACGCCATGGCCGCACCGTCGCCGGTGTTGATATGGGCGTTGGAGGTGGTACGGAACACCTGACCCCAGCCGCCGGTGGCCAACAGGGTCGCCTTGGACTCGATCAGCAGCGGCTCACCGGTCTCGATCTCCAGCACCAGCGCGCCGCAGATGACACCCTCGGCATCGCGCACCAGATCGAGCGCGAAGAACTCGTCGAAGAAATGGGTGCGGGCGCGGATGTTCTGCTGATACAGCGTGTGCAGGATCGCGTGACCGGTGCGGTCCGCCGCCGCGCAGGTGCGCGCCGCCTGATCGCCGCCGAAGTTCTGGCTCTGACCGCCGAAGGCACGCTGGTAGATCTTGCCGTTGTCGAGCCGCGAAAAGGGCACGCCGGCGTGTTCCAGCTCATAGACGGTCGGGATCGCCTCGCGGCACATGAACTCGATGGCGTCCTGATCGCCCAGATAGTCCGAGCCCTTGACGGTATCGAACATGTGCCAGTGCCAGGAATCGGGCATGACATTGGCCAGCGCCGCGTTGACGCCACCCTGCGCGGCCACGGTATGCGAACGGGTCGGGAAGACCTTGGAGACCACGGCGACGCGCAGATCCGCGCTCGCCAGTTGCAGCGCGGCGTTCAGCCCCGCGCCGCCCGCGCCGATGATGAGTGCGTCGAAATGGCGTGTTGGTAAACTCATGCGTACCTATCCCCTCAGACCCACAGTGATGATCGCCTTGAAGACCCAGAGTCCGGAGGCAATGAATACGAAGCCAAACAGCATCATCAAGCCAATGCGCAAACCGAGCACATGCACATAGTCGATCAGCACGTCGCGGATCCCGACCCAGGCATGCGCCAGCACCAGCGGCACGCACAGCAGCAGACCGATGGCGACCGGCGGTTGGTTGGCCCAGGCCAGCAGGGCCGCATGGTCCGCCGGTGGGTTGAAGACGAAATGAAGCAGCAGATAGCTCAGGAAGAGTGCGAGATAGACGGCCGTGGTGCGTTGAATCAACCAGGCCATGAGTCCGGAGGCTTTTCGGCTCATCGCGTCAGCCCTCCCAGCGCGAGCAGCAGGACCGGCAGCACCAGCGCTGCGATCAGGACGATCCAGGAATTACGTCGCGCGACCGGCCGGTCGAGTCCGATATCCAGATCCATCAGCAGATGCCGGAGCCCGGCGAGCAGATGATGCAACAGACTCCAGAGAAGCAGCAGCAGGACCAGTCTGACCGGCCAGGCATCCAGGACCGCCGCAGTCGCGGCGAACCCGTCCGGCCCGGACAGCGCCTGCTCGAACAGAATGGCGGCGACCGGGATGGCGAGCACCATCAGAATCCCGCTGAGACGATGCAGGATGGAGACAAAGCCTGGAATGGGCAGATGGATTCGCCACAATTCCAGGAAGACAGGTCTGGTGGTTGGCATGCGTTTTCCTTATGGTGATGCGCGGGCGAGCGGTCAGGATGTCGGACTCATTCCGTTGAGGCCGGAGCGATCCCAGGATTGAGCGGCGAAGGCACGACGATGCCCCATCGATCACGGCCATCGGCACCGAGCGCCGCCTTTTTGTGCAGCGCAACAGAATAGCGTTATTCTCCGGCGGCGATCAATTGGTTTTGTCGAGGATCGCGAGGTCAGCCAAGACGATGTATAGTTTATACATCATCTTGATCAAGGCATTCATTTCCGATGATCCGAACGCAAATTTTTCTGACCAATGATCAGAGTCACCAATTGCGCGAGTTGAAAAAGGTCACGGGCAAAAACCAAAGCGAATTGATCCGTCAGGCCATCGATACCTATCTCGACCGGCAGACGACGACCGATCGCCAAGCGATTCTTGAGTCCGCGCGCGGCCTTTGGCGGGATCGCCAGGATCTTCCCGATCTCTTTGCGCTACGGGCCGAGTTTGAGCGAGGCGGTCAGTGAATCAAGGCCCGATCCTCGTCGACACCGATATTCTGATCGATTTTCTCCGCGACCGGCGGGACGCTGTCCTGTGGGTCGAGGGGCTCGCGGGCGACGTTCATCTCTCCACGATGACAATCGCCGAACTCTACGCCGGTGTCCGCGACGGTCGCGAGCGGGAAACGCTGACCGCTTTTCTCGGGCTGTTCAAGACAGTTCCGCTCGATGACCGGATCGCTCGTCAGGGTGGACTGCTGCGTCGGGACTGGGGGAAGTCGCATGGCGCCGGTCTTGCGGATTGTCTGATCGCGGCCTCGGCGCTTTCGATCAACGCGACACTCGCCACGCTCAATCGCAAACATTTCCCGATGCTCGAACGCCTGTTGGTACCCTACGAAAAAGCCTGACTGACCGCTGCCTTCTTCGCCGACTTTGGCAACAGAAACGCCAGCCCGCCAAGAATCAAGGTGCTGCCCAACAGAAAAAGATGCAGATTGACCGCGCCGGCCAAGGCCAGTTTGGGATCGACCCCCAGCGGCGCCAGCGCCGCGACCGCCGCCAGTTCGTAACTGCCGCTGCCGGCAATGCCGTGGAAAGGCAGCACGCTGGAGAGTTCGGCGCCCATGACGCCGGCGAGCAGACGCCATAAATCCAACGGCAGAAAGAACTTCAGCAGACTGGTGAAGGCCGCGAACTTGAGGCTCCAAATCAGGGCCGTCCAACCATAGACCCGCGCGACCAGCCAGTGATCGCGGGGCGCGGCCAGCAGCACCCGGCGAACGATCGAGCGGATCTTGCCGTCCCCCGCCAGCCGCGCCGTCTTGCCCATCCCGCTGACGAGCACGACCAACGCCAGCCCCGCGACCCAGAGCAGGGCCAGCGCCCACCAGATCCAGGAGGGCTGGCTCAGATTCAGGATGAGGATCGCGATCAGCGCCAGGAAATGCAGATCCAGCAACCGGATCCACAGAAGCGCGGCGGCGGAATCCAGCAGTCCGTGCCCGAAATACCGGCGCATCAGCCAAGGAAAGATCAGCTCGCCGGCGCGCATGGGCAGCAGATTGTTCGCCACGTTATGCAAGATGCTCAGACGCAGCACGACCGGAAATTGCCCGCTGAAGCGAGGTCGAAAATAGTCATGGACCCGCACCGCGCGCAGGATATAACTGAGCGCGGTCAGCAGAAACAGCCAGCCGAGCAGCCAGGGCGAGAGTTCGCGCCAGGGCGCGAGCAACGGCCCCCAGCCGATCGACCAGTGCACGGCGGCGAGCAGGGCCAGCAGCAGGGTTCCGCCCAGCGCCCAATCGCGCGCGCGCCCGAGCCGCGGGGCGCATTGCCCCTTCGTGTCCTCGTTCGCCGGGCTCATTTGCGGCGTCTCCGTTTCGGCGGATAGATCGGCGGCTCGCCGGGCGGACGGGTCTTGAAGCGTCGATGGACCCAGAAATACTGCTCCGGCATGCTGTGGATGCGTGCCTCGATGACCTCATTCATGCGCGCGGTGTCCTGGTGCGGATCGCCGCTGGGAAAATCCGCCAGCGGCGGGTCAAAGATCATTTCCAGCCCGCGCCCCCAGGGCAAAAAGCGCGCGTAGGTCGGGATCACGACCGCGTCGGTCATGGCCGCGAAACGCCCGAGCATGGGCACGGTCGCGGCGGACTGACCGCAGAAGGGAACGAAGATCCCGCGGCGCCCGGCGTCCTGATCGGGTAGGTAGATGAAGGGCGCGCCCTTGCGGATCTCGCGGATCAGCCCGCGCAGATCGTCCTGGCGCTCGACCGGGATGCTGCCGAACTGACAGCGGGCGCGGCGCACCCGCCAGTCCATGACCGGATTGCGGACCTTCTGATACATATGGACACCCGGATGGACCAGGGCCATAAAAGCCGCCCCGCCGAGTTCCAGCGCGATGAAATGGGGCGCCAGCAGAATCACCGGGCGTCCCTCGGCGATGCAGGTATCGATGAATTCGCGGTTGCGGATGCGTGTCAGGCGAGCGATGCGCGCGCGCGAGATGCCCCAGCGCACGCCTTGACTCAGTGCCGCGACCCCAAGCCAGCCGAAATGGGCGCGGAGAATGCGTTCGCGCTCGGCCGGGCTCGCGTCGGGCAGACAGATCTCCAGATTGCGGCGCCCGACCAGTCGTCGCGCGCTGGCAAGCCGATAGCCCAAGCGGCCTAACAGGGTGCCAAGCGCCCAGATCACGGGAAAGGGCAGCCGTCCCAGTCCCTGAATCAGACCGACGGCGACCCAACTCAACCAATAGCGCGGATGCGAGAGCACGGTTCAATTCTCGAACTTGAAATAGATATCGGCGCCCGGATTCTCGCCAGTCTCGGTTTGCAGTTCGATATGACGGGAAAGGTCGTACCGCAGCCGGACCTTATTGTCCTCGTCGCCGAGCCCGCTCTCGTATTCCATATAAATCTTTGGGGCGATATAGGTACCCACCGCAAGCCCGGCCTGGTCGCTCCGGTCGTTCGCGGAGGGCGGAATCCCGGTCATGAGATATTTGGTGATCTCCGCCTGGGTCATGCCTGGATCGCTTTCGGAGAAAAAGGCCAATTTGGGATTGCGCAGGGTGCCGAGCACCCGCACGCCGGCGGTAGTATCGCCGCCCTCGCGCTCGGCCTGGAGCAGCAGACCGGGGTTGCCGATGGGACTCTTGGCGAAGATCAGACGGCCCTGGGTAATCGTCAGCGGGGCGCCCAGTTCGGCGGCCAAACCGAATCCGCCAGACAGTCGGTATTCACCCTCGACGATCTGTAACTGGCCGTCGCCGAGCATGTCCCTGCCCGGCGCCTGAATCACGCTGAGACCGCCCTCCAGCCGACCGCGCACACCGAAGGCATCAATGCTCACCTCATCCCCAAGCGCCAGCCGGAGATCCAGCGAGAACGGATAGGGCGGTTTCGGATCCCGCTCGTTCAGGACGACATCGCCCGAGGGCGAGACGGTCCCGGACGGAATCGCGCGGGGGCGGATGCGCGCCTCGGGGACACGGATTTCGCCGCGCAGGGCGGCCTCCTTCGAGGTCGCCTCCAGTTCGAAGGTGGGCGAGACGATGGCGAAGTATTCCTTGGTGTCGGCCACCTTCAGTCGCTCCCCGGATGCCTTGAACCGCGCGGCAAACCCGCCGCCGCCGAACCGGCTGTCCCCCGACAGATCGAGCCGACCGCCGCCGATGTTCGCCTGCCCTTGCAGTTCCATCCGTTCGAGCGTGGGGGCGACGGCGCTCAAGTTCAGATCCTTGACCTTGAGCGCGATCAAGGGCACCTCGAAGTTGACGTTCCGAAGATCCGCTCGGCCCTTGACCCCAGGCTCGGCCAGCGTCCCGCCCAGGGTCAGGTCGGCATCCAGCGAACCGCTCAGCCGCGCGATGTCCGGAACCAGATTGGCGATCCGCGCCAGACCCCGGACATCGACCCGGACACGCCCATTCAAGGGCTGACCCGGACGCGCCGGGGCCGCGAGCCGCCAGCCGGGCAGACTCAGATCGCCCGCGATCTCGCCGAGATCCTTGAGCGGCAGACCGAGCCGGGCGGACAATCCCCGTGCGCTCGCATCGAGCGTCAGACGGGCGCGCGAAAAGTCCAGCGTCTCGCGTTTCCCCTGCCCCAGCGCAAGCTGGATCCGCCCGTCGGGGATCTCCGCGGTCGCGGAACCGTCGAGCACGCCATTCGCCGCCTGAAAGCGCCCCTTGAGCCGGGCGCCACCCTCGGCGCTCAGGTTCTCGGGCAGCAAACCCGCCAGCAGACCGAAGTCCAGCTTGTCCAAATCCAGACTGGCGGTCCAGCGTCCGGCATCCGTCTGGTCGAAGGACAGGCAGCCGCCGGAGCCTTTCTCGTGACGAATGCAGAGCGGACCGGCGGCGATCCTGGGTTGCTCCAGACTGAAGGGCGTCGGGCGTTGCAGACGCCAGGCACCAAAATCCGCTGTCTTGAGATCGAGCGTCGTGAGCTGTCCGCGATAGGCGCCGCCTGTCGCCAGAGCGCCGGTCGCGGCGAGATTGAGCGAGAGCGGATCGCCGGTCAGGGCGACCGAGAGTCGATGATCCGGCATGGAGCCGTCCCCACGCAGCGCCAGCGCGCTCCAGCGCATCCCGCCCGCGAACAAATTTTTGCCATCCAACTGGAGCGCGAACCGGCCATTGGGAGCCAGATCCACCTCGGCGGTCCCGGACAGCGAGGCGATCCCCTGCCCCGCCAGTTCGGCGTCGGTGGCCGACAGATCCAGGGCGATCCGGGGCGCGTCGAGCGTCCCCTGGACCTTGCCGGTCGCTTTCAGGCGCCCCCGAGCCTCCGGCAGCAGGCTCGCCAAGTCGGGCGACTCCAGGGCGAACGCAAGCTCCAGACGCTCCTCGATCACGCCATCGACCCGCGCTGTGCTGGGTCCGGACTCGGCTTTCAGGCCCTCGATGCGAATCGTTTTTCCTGCCATCGCGATTTTGCCGGCGGCGGCGATCGGGTAGCCCCGCAACGTTCCCTTCAATCCATCAATGACCGCTGTGAGCGTCGGGCCATCGTCTTCCAATGTGCCCTGACTCGTCAGACGGCCATCGATCCGGCCGGGCCAGTCCGGGGCATACGCGCCTGGATTGACGCCGGCCAGCGCGAGACTGGCCTCCCAGGTCAGGTGCGGCGCGAAGGCAACCTTGGCCTGACCGTCGATGCGGCCATCCAGCAGGTCCAGGCGCAGGGTCTGCAGGTCGGTGCGATTGCGGTCGCCAGTCCCGTTCATGGTCAGCGTCGCCGGTGGCAGGCCGGGGCCGACCGTCGTCGCGGTGAGGTCATAGTCGAACCCGTCCAGCCCGCCCTGGCTGGCGAGCCGCAGGCTCAGTCGATCCTCCAGCCCCGCGACGAAGTCACCCGGATTGAGATCCCGACCGGCGAGCGTCAGGTTCCAGGTCGGCGCGGGCGACCAGGCCACATCGCCCGAGCCTTCGAGCAGACCGCCGAGCGTCTCGATCCTCAGGGTGTCGAGGTGTGTGCCTTCCGGTTTGCCGCTGCCTTGCAGCGCCAGTCTGGCGGCGGGGAAACCCGGCCCCAACGCCTCGGTGGACAGCGCATACGCGAAGGCGTCGAAATCTCCGGACAGGTCCAGATCGCCCTGCGGCGACTGGGCCACCAGATCGCCGATCAAGGGCCAGCGCAGACGCTTCCAGTTTCCCTTGAGCGAAAAACGGCCGGGGCTGGGATTGAGATCGACCTGTCCGTTGGCGCTGAAAACGGCCTCGGACACCTGCTCTGTCAATTCCAGCGCGCGGATCGAGAGCACGCGCTCCTTCCAGAGCACATCCAGCGAGACTGCCAGATGCCCGAAATCCGGGAGATTCGGCGCGCGGGCATCGACGGTGCCGGTGAGCGTCGCCTCGTCCAGATTGCCGCGCGTCTCCAGTCGAGCGACGGTCTCCACAGCGGGCAAATCCGGTCGGAAGGCGGGAAGATCGACCCGCGGGATCTTGATCAGCCCATCCCAACTCGGACGTTCCAGGACATCCTGAACATGGGCATCCAGCTCCGCCTCGACTGCGCCCGTGACACGATGCTGGATCGTCAGGCGTTGCAGATCGCCCCCGATACGGCCCTTGCCAGTTAGTCGGACGGCGGGCTCCATGCTCAAGTCCCAATCGAGGTCCAGATCCAGGGGATAATGACCCAGCAGATTGGCGCGACCCTGGGCGATGGCGCTGAACTGGAGGCTCTGCACCCGCACCTCGACGCGGGTCAGATTGACTTCGCTCCCCTGTGCATGGGCACTGAGCGTGGCAAGATCGAGGACGAATCCAGGTTCCTCCTCGCCCGGCGCGAAGACCCTGAGTCGTTCCACGCTAACGTCGCCGAGTTCGACCCGCAGCGGCAGATCGATTTCCGGTAGGACAAAGGGCTCCTTTTCCTCATCCAGGCTGGGCGCGACCACCAGATCGATGTCGCGCACCGCCAGTTGGTGGACGGATAGGATCCCGGAGAAAACCGACCGGAGCGACCAATCGAGGTCGAGCGTACCGATCGTCAGGTCGATCACCGGCAGACGCATCTTGATCCCCTCCAGATGCAGTCGGCCCAACGCCCGCCCATCGACCTGCTCGACGCTTAGGAAGCCAGGAACCAGATCCTCGGCGAGCGCGATGGCGACGCGCAGACCGGTCTGCGTACCGAGCGTCAAGACGATCAGCAGGATCAGGGCCAGCAGGAGTTGCAGCGGCAAACCCACGAGCAAGCGCAAGAGCCAGCGGCGACGCGGCGGCGGAGCTTGCTCGGCGTTCTTGCCATCAGGATTGGTGGGAGACTGGTCCGATTCCCGATCCTGAGCTTCGGTATCGCTGGTTGGTCGCTCGCTCATAGGTCCGGCCCAATCACGATATGCAGCCGGGCCGGCGGCAATCCGCCCTCGTCATCGCCCTGATCCTTGGTCAGGGCAAAGGCGAGATCCAGTCGGACCTGTCCGATGGGCGAGGCCCAGCGCACGCCGAATCCGGCACTCTGCGCGAAGCGCTGTTCGTAATCCGGATCGAAGGCGTTGCCGAAATCGGTAAAAATCGCCGCGCTCCAGGGGCCTTTGATCTGGCGCTCCAGTTCCAGACTCCCCACCGCCAGATAACGCCCGCCAACCACGGCATCCGTGTCTGGGTCATTGGGACCGAGCGCATCGAATCCCCAGCCGCGCACGGAATTGTCGCCGCCGGCATAGAAACGCCGACTTGCCGGCAGATCGTCGACGCTGTCGGCCAGGGTCGCGCCCAGGTCAGTCCGGGTGATGACGCGGTAGCGTTCGGCGAAGCGCCGGACCCATTTGAACTGGATCTGGCCGCTCAGATAGGAGGCTTCGGAGATCAGACCCTCCACGGTGCCCAACAGGCTGTACTTGATCCGATAGCCGCGGTTGGTATTGATCGGGTCGTCGGAGACCGTTTTCGACCAGGAGAGATTCGGGACCAGTTCGCTGGTCGCGCCGGGCGAATCGGACGCATCGTCCGTGAGTTGCAGATCCTCGTACCGGTAATCGAGCCCGAGATTGCGACGCCAGCCGCGCGGGGTCAGGGTAGAGTGAGCGGCCTGAATCGTGTGCACCCACCCCTTGCGGGTTGCGGTATCCGCGTAAGTCGACTGGGGTTTGATAATGATGTAGTCGCGGGTGGGATCCTGGATCGGGATGCGATAATCCAATTCCAGATTCGACAGCGCCGGCGCCAGACTCAGTTCGGTGCGCAGTTTATGCCCCCAGCGATTGAGATAGCGGCGGCGCCAGTCCATGCTCAGGCGCGGCCCGACATCGGTTGCATACCCCAGGCCAATGCGATATTTGTTCGGCAGATTGCGCTTGGCAATCACCTTGATCGGAATCTCGTGGTTCGGGCCGGCCTGGTCCGTCAGCGGCACGATTTCGACATCGCTGTAATATTCGCTGCCGAGCAGCCGGCCCTGCAAACCGAGCAGCAGGTCCGGGTCATAGACCACGCCCGGCTTGAACTTCACATAGCGGCGCAACAGATCCTCGTCGAGCAGATCCTGTTGAAACTGGACCTTGCCGATTCGGTATTGCGGCCCCGTGTCCAGATGGAATTCAACCCGCGCGTCATAGGCGACGGGGTCGATGAGAACCTGATGGCGCAACAATTGCGCGTCCAGGTACCCCTCCTGCGTGGCCGTGTAGCGAAGATCGCCCTTGGCCTTTTCATAGACGGAATGCAGCAGAATATCGCCCACCCGCATGGGGAATTCTTTCGGGAATTCAGGATTGTCGGCACCCTCCCCGGTCACCTGATACGTCACCGATCCGATCTTGATCGGCTCGCCCGGAGCGACCCGGTACACCGCCGTCCAGCGCCCGTTCGGGTCGGCGGCCGGCTCCAGGCTATCCTCCACCGCGACGCGATAGAAGCCGAACGGCGCCAGCGCTTCGCGGATCTGCTCGGGCGCCAGACGATGCAGACCGAAAATGCGCTCCGGGGTCAGATCGCGGTCAGCGCGCTCCTGATGGATCGCTAGGAGCGCCAGGACGTTGGCCTGCGGCTGACCTTCAAGCCCCTCGACCTTGACGTCCAGCGTCAACGCATGAACCAACCCCGTCGGCAGCAGGAGAACGACCAGCAGAAAACGGACGCGTAGACCCTGTCCCAAACGTCTCGCGAACGATAACCGCCGTTTTGCCCGCCCGGGTTCAACCGGTAACCACGCCATCTCTCAGACCGGCTCCGCGCCATAGCCGGCGGCGATCACGGCGGCGATCAGCGCGTTCGCGTCCGCCGGACCCGCGATCCGCGCCAGCCCCCGCGCCAGATCCACCTCGACCGACTCCACGCCCGGCACCGCCTGAATCGCCTCTGTCACTGCATTGACGCAGTGCTGACAGTTCAGGCCCGAGATGTTCAGTTCAATCGTCATGACGTCTTCTCCCGACCGATTCGCATGCAGCGTGATGAACGATGTCCTTATTGCGAGGCCATGAAACGCGCCGCGCCCAGCAAAGGCGTATGGGGTTGCAGGATGACTTGAACCGGCATCCGGCGCATCAGCGGCTCCATCCGGCCTTTATCGAAAAAACCTTCAAGAAACTGCCCGTTGCGCAAGGCCGACAGATTCTTCAAGGCAATGCCGCCACCCAGAAAGACGCCGCCCAGGGCCATCTGTTTCAAGGCCAGGTTCCCCGCCTCGCGTCCATACAGACGCATGAACAGGCCCATGGTCTCGACGCAGAGCGGACAACGTTCATCGGCCGCCGCTTGAGCGACCGCGGCCGCGGTATCGCCTCCTTCGGCAATCGCCTGCTTCAGCCAGGCCGGCGGCTCGGCGCCACGATGGGCCAACAGAAACTCATAGAGATTGGCGATTCCCATCCCCGACACCACACGCTCCCAACTCACCCGTCCGAAACGCGCTTTCAGATGGGTCAGGAGCGCGAATTCCAGGTCGTCGGCGGGCGCGAAGTCGGTATGTCCACCCTCGGTCGCAAAGGCATGATGCCGCACGCCGTCCCAATACAGGCCCGCCTGACCGAGCCCGGTCCCGGCGGCCACCACGCAGGCATTGCCCGTGCCGACCCCATCGCCGGGATGGATCACGGCCAGATCCTGAGGCCCGAGCGCGTCCACGCCCCAGGCGACCGCCTCCAGATCGTTTAAAAGATAGACGCCGGAAAATCCGAACGATTGCTCCAGTGCGTCGGCATCCAGGATCCAGGGCAGGTTCGTGGTCTCGCAGCGACGCTCCTGAATGGGGCCGGCGACCGCGAAGGCCGCGAAACGACAGATCAACCCCGTCTCCCCGCAATAGCGACGCACGATCTGATCGAGCGACTCGAAGGCCGCGCTCGGGTAACGCCTGGGTTCCGACAGCGTCACGGTCTCGCCATCGGTCTGGGCGACGCCGAGTGCCGTCTTGGTTCCACCGATGTCACCCACCAGTAAGCGCATAGTGTATCTCCTTCATCAGACGGTGGACGGCCGGCACATGAGTTGAACCGATGGCGGCGGAACGGCAGGTGGGGATGATAACAAGATGCGCGCGCGGCGGCGAAGTGCTGGATGAACGGGAGGAGCGGATTCGCGCGGAGCGTCGCTGCCCGCGCTTGATGGCGCGGGCAGCCGCGAGCGAGCGAAGGGTCGCTTATTGCGCGGGAGTCGCGCCGGGCTGGGTTGTGGTCGACGGGTACGCGGAATAGGCGTAACCAGGATACCCATAGCTAGCCCGAATTATTCATAAAAATGGGCGACACTCGTTTAACCAATTGATAAAATTGGTGTTCTGCAAAGAACGCTTCGGAGAAGCCAAACGAGGTCGCCCATGTCCCAGTTTACCCAAGAGCCGCTGCGC
>NZ_NHSQ01000187.1 GCF_016653465.1 Thiocystis minor
TGATCCACGCTTCTTTCAGCTTGGCCTCGCGGCGTCCGCCTTGCGCTTCACTACGGTTGTCGTCACTCTCTCCGGCGACCTCTTTGCAGGTCGCAAGTCTTGGCCCATGCCGGGCACACTAGGGGCGAATAAATTCGCCCCTTCAGCGATGCCGCGCAACATCCGCGTCTTAGGGACACGCCGGTGGCGCCCGGTGTCGGAAATGTACCCGATATGGTGGCTCCTCTGATCCGACGTTTTCCCTATCGCCCCGATAGCGCCGAGCTGTTCGATACCCTGGTCCACCGAACCTGGCCAGTCTTTCTCGACAGCGGCCGTCCCTTCAGCGATCAGGGGCGTTATGACATCCTCACCGCCGACCCCGGCACGGTGCTCGTCACGCGCGGGCTCACGACCGAAATTCGGTCATCGAGCGGAATCCAGACATCCCGGGCCGACCCCTTCGTCTTGCTCGGCAAGGTGCTTGGCCCCACCCGGCCGGGCATCGCGGGACTGCCGTTTTGCGGCGGTGCCATTGGCTACTTCGGCTACGATCTGGCCCGCCATCTGGAATGCCTCCCGAACCTCGCGCGCGATCCCGACATGGCGATCGGAATCTACGACTGGGCGTTGGTGGTGGATCATGCCGAGCGCCAAACCCGACTGATCGCCCCGGACGGTGCCAGACTGAAGAAGTATTGGACTCTGCTTTCAGCGGCCCTGTCCGAACGAACAGGCGCGCGTGCTCGCAAGACGTATCGGGTACTCGACCGGGTCTGGCCAAACATGAGCCACGGGCAGTATTTGGAGTCCATCGCAAGGATCAAGCGCTATCTCCAAGACGGTGACTGCTACCAGGTCAACTTCGCCCAACGCTTCGCCGTCCGGGCTGAAGGCGATCCCTGGGAGGCCTACCGGCGGCTGCGGACCATCAACCCCGCGCCCTTTGGCGCCTATCTCGCGACACCCGCCTGCCAAGTGCTCTGCTCATCGCCGGAGCTTTTTCTGAAGGTGCGCGACGGCGCGGTCGAGACCCAGCCCATCAAGGGCACGCGTCCCAGGGGGCAGACCCCTGACGAGGATCGACGCCTGGCGACGGAGTTGCGCCTCAGTCCCAAGGACCGCGCCGAGAATGTCATGATCGTGGATCTGCTGCGCAATGATCTGGGAAAAGTCTGTTCAGTTGGCAGCATCCGCGTTCCCCGTCTGTTCGAGGTTGAGCATTACGCCCGTGTCCATCATCTGGTCAGTACCGTCACCGGCCGACTGGCCGATGGCCATACCGCGCTGGATCTGCTGCGCGCCTGTTTTCCCGGTGGATCCATTACTGGCGCACCCAAGCGGCGCGCCATGGAGATCATCGAGGAGTTGGAGCCGCATCGGCGCGGCGTCTATTGCGGCGCGATCGGCTATCTCGGGTTCGACGGCGCCATGGAGACCAACATCGCCATCCGCACCCTGGTCCATGCCAACGGCATTGCCCGACTCTGGGCGGGCGGCGGCATCGTCGCCGACTCCGACCCCGAGTCCGAGTACCGCGAGACCTACCACAAAGCCGGTCCCCTGCTGGATCTGCTCGAACGGCTGCGTCGATAGACTCCTGAATCCTGACTTGCCCGAAATGATTTGCTTGCACGCCAGACCATTCCGCTAGTAGCTTGGCGATATGTGCCAGCCACCCGCCACCTCCGACCCAGCCAATCGCCGCGACATCGCCGCCCGGTTCGCCATTGCTCACCCGCTCGGCGCGATCGCGCCGCTGGGCCGGGGACTGATCAACGACACCTTTAGCCTGGATGCGGGCGGCCAGCGTTACGTGCTCCAGCGTATCAACGGAGCGGTCTTTCCCGCTCCCGAGCGGATCATGTCTAACCTGCGGGTACTCGGTGCGCATCTGGCCGATCTAGCCGACACGGGTCTGCGCCTGCCGTCCCTGATCGCGACCCGCGAGGGAGGCGATTCTCTTCGCGACGCGGATGGCAGTCTCTGGCGACTGATGGAATTCATCCCGGATGCCGTGACCCTGGCGCGCATTGAGAATGACGCCCAGGCGCGCGAGGTCGGCGCCGTGCTCGGGCGTTTTCATCGCTTGGTCGCCTCGCTGCCCATCGAGCGACTCGCGCTTTCCCTGCCGGGCTTCCATGCCACCCCGGAGTATCTGAAGCGTTTTTTGGCCGTCGCCGAACAGAGTCCGGGGCAAGGGAACAAGAACATGCGCGACTGTCTCGATTTTGTCCTTAGTCGGCAGGGGCTGGCGGACGTGCTGGAGGCGGCACTCAAGGCCGGAACGATCCCGCGCCGGGTCACGCATGGTGATCCTAAACTCGACAATATCCTGTTCGCGCGCGACGGCAGCCATGCACTCGCCCTGATCGATCTCGACACCGTCCAGCCCGGTCTGATCCAGCATGATTTGGGCGACTGTCTGCGTTCCTGCTGCAATCGCGTCGGCGAGGGAACGCAGGATGCTGCCGGGGTGCGGTTCGATGCGACGCTCTGCGCAGGCATCCTCGCCGGCTACGCCAGTGAAACTCGAGACTTTCTCGCCCAGGCCGATATCGATCTATTCTATGATGCGATCCGTCTGATGCCCTTTGAGCTGGGTCTGCGCTTTCTGACCGACCACTTAGAGGGCAATCGTTATTTTCGGATCGATGAGCCGGGTCAGAATCTGCGCAAGGCACGCATCCAGTTCGCCCTGGTTGCGGACATTGAGCGTCAGGAAGAGACGCTCCGGGCGCTGATCGCCACATGTTTTGATAGTGGCCTATACGAATCCGCATAGCACGCATCTCTGCGATCAGCGGGGATCGGTACTGATTGGAAACAACGCGGATCACTTCGGATGCGGTCTACATGAATCATCTGCTCGGCGAATTCGACGGCAAACTGGATGCCAAGGGGCGTCTGGTTCTGCCTGCCGGACTCCTGCGGCAACTGTCGCCGGAGGCCGCCGAGCATTTCGTCATCAATCGCGGATTCGAACGCAATCTGAGCCTCTATCCCTATGCGGAATGGCAGCGCGTCAGCGAGCGCGTCAATCGACTCAATCTGTTCGTGCAAAAAAACCGCCAGTTCGCCCGTTATTTCTATCGCGGCGCCACCGAACTGCGCCTGGACGCCAGCAACCGGCTGCTCCTGCCGCGCCGTCTGCTGGAGTACGCGGGGATCGAGAGTCAGGTCGTGCTCGTCTGCTTCCCGTCCTTCGTCGAACTCTGGGCCGAGGAATCCTACGGGGACGTGTTCGATATCGAGCCCGCGGCGTTCGCCAGTCTGGCCGAGGAAATCATGGGAGAGGACCGCGCGGGCAAGGATGAAGAAGATGAGATCGATTGACGGCTTCTGGCGTTGGATGGAACTTGCTTAACGGTTTTGCGCTTGCTCAGAGACGGGTTTCCGCGCTTGCAGTTCTTTGTGACGCCGCAGGATATAGCGACCCAACCGACCCCGGTTTTCCTCCGAGAGCGGCTCGAAACGAATGCCCAGCTGGATGCGCCGATCGTCCAACTGCGTGTGCCGCACCACGTAGCCAAGCAGACGCAGATACTCGTCCTGTCCAGGCAGAACCAGCCGGAGATCGCGTAACGGCTGATTTAGATCCGGAAGCCGATCTGCCCGCTGCTCGATCGCCATCCCGCTGTAGGAGAGATTGACCACCCGCGGCTGTTCGAGTCTCCCGCTCTTGTCCTGGAGCTGCATCTCGTCGGCCTCCGGCGGCACTCGCCAACTGCGCGAGCGATCACCGCCCTCCAGCACCTCGGGCACGCCGATTTCGAGGGTCAGTTCGCCATTGTCCGAGCGGGATCTCGGCTTCAGCGGAAAACGCAAGCGATGACCCTTCCAACCGGCCTGAAGCTCAATCAGCGGGGTCTCCGAAAACCCTTCAAAAAGGCCGGCCGCATCCTCCGAGACGCGCAGCCAGCCACCCACCTCGTCCTCGATCTCATGCCCTGGAGCGGTGGCATAGAGTTGACGGATGTAATCCAATTCATCGTTCGAAAGGATGTCGTTGCTGTGCGATGGCACCGAGAATCACCTTAAAATCATGATGAATAAACAATTCGTCTGTACTAAGAGGTCATGCCCGGCGGCATCCATTCCCTCCTGTGAGCATTGCAACCGTTTCCTGTTGGTGGTCGGCCAGAGATCCCATGTGCTGTCAATCATCCAGTCTAGCAGGTCGCCATTCCACTGGATCCGATTTGCCTGGACGCAAGCATCCAATCCGGAAATCGGCCAGGCATTTGTTGCGATGCAGACGCGTCCACGACTTCGATCCGCCAGCGCGATGTTTCGCCAACCGATTGCGCAGTATCACTGATCCAGATCGGGACTGAGCCTAAGCTGGGACTCCTCCGCCACGGTTGACATCTCATGAGCCATCCCGCCGCCGACTCTCGCTTTCTGCTGCGGCGACTGCATTCGCTGCTGGGCCTGCTGCCGATCGGTATTTTTTTGACCTTTCATTTGTGGGAAAACTCCCAGTCCCGTTTCGGCGCCGGGCACTATAACGGCGAGGTCGTCGCCTTCCTGCGAGGGATGAATTATCTGCCGGTTCTGGAGATCGTCGTCATCGCCCTGCCGCTGCTCTTTCACGCCGGTTATGGCCTGGTCGTCGCCACCCAGATGCGCGCCGAGCTGACCCGCTATCGCTTCGCGCGCAACTGGCTTTACTGGCTGCAACGGGTCTCCGGGATCGGCATCCTGATCTTTCTGCTGCTCCATGTCGGCATGACGCGCATCGAGGGCCTCTGGCGCGTCTCGGTTCGGGAGGATCTGTTCGGGCACATGCAGCATCTGCTATCACAATCCTGGATGTTCGGACTCTATCTGACCGGGCTGCTGCTCTCGGTTTTTCATCTGGCCAACGGACTCTCGACCATGGGCATCGTCTGGGGTCTGACGACCTCGGCCCGCGCCCAGCGGCGGTTTGGATTCGTCTGCGCCGGCTTCGGCCTGCTGCTCGCGACCATCGGCGTCCATGGACTGATCGGATTCCTGCCATGAAGACCACACCCACGGCGATCGTCATCGGCGGCGGGCTGGCCGGACTCTGGGCGACCCTGCGCATCGCCGACGCCGGCTTTCCGGTCCAGTTGTTCTCGCTGTTCGAGGTCAAGCGCAGCCATTCGGTCTGCGCCCAGGGCGGCATCAACGCGGTGCTGGACACCAAGGGCCAGCGCGATTCCATCCACCAGCACATCGTCGATACGCTCAAGGGCGGCGAATATCTCGCCAACCAGCCGCCTGTCAAAAGCATGTGCGAGGCCGCGCCGGGGCTGATCCACACCTTCGAGCGCATGGGCGTGACTTTCTCGCGCACCTCCGAGGGGCTGCTCGATCAACGCCTGTTCGGTGGCGTGAAGAACAAACGCACCTGTTTCGCCGGCGCCAGCAGCGGTCAGCAGTTGCTCTATGGCGTCGATCAGCAGGTGCGCCGGCTGGAGTCATTGGGCCAGGTCGTCAAGTTCGAGTGGTGGGAATTCCTGTCGCTACTCAAGGATGCCGACGGTGTCTGTCGCGGCATCCTCGCGATGGATCTCAAGAGCCTGGAGATCCGCGCCTTCCCGGCGGATGTGGTGGTGATCGCTACCGGCGGTTTCGGCCAGATTTATGCCCCCAAAACGACCACCTCAAGCCATTGCACCGGGGCCGCCGCCAGCCGATGTTATCAACAGGGCGCCTGGTTCGCCAATGCAGAGTTCTTCCAGTTCCACCCGACGGCCATGATCGGGCGCGACAAAAACCGTCTGATGAGCGAGGCCGCCCGCGGCGAGGGCGGGCGCATCTGGACGCCGCGCGATCCCCGTGACGCGCGCGCGCCGAACGCGATCCCCGAGGCCGAGCGTTTCTATTTCCTGGAGGAATTCTTCCCGGCCTACGGCAACACGGTGTCGCGCGACGAGGCCTCGCGCGCGATCTGGCACGTCACCCGAGAGATGGGGCTGGGCATCCAGGGGACCGATCGGGTCTATCTGGATCTGACCCATCTGGACCGCGCCTTCGTCTCGGGCCGGCTCGGCGCCATCCTGGACATCTACCGCAAGTTCGCCGGGACCGATCCGCTCGCCGCGCCGATGGAGATCTTTCCCGCCGCGCATTATCCGATGGGCGGGCTCTGGGTCGATTTCGAGCGCGACGCCGATGGCGGGATGCGCCCGGACAGTCCGCGCAATCAGGCCACCAACCTCCCCGGACTCTATGCCTGCGGCGAATGCGATTACGCCTATCACGGCGCCAACCGGCTCGGGGCCAATTCGCTCCTGTCCGCCAGTTTTTCGGGACGGGTCGCCGGCGAGTCGGTGGTGAGTTATCTCAAGGGACTCGACCATCGTCGGACGCCACTGGATCAGGCCGGGGTCGCGTTCGAGATCGCCCGTCAGCAGCGGCTCAATCAAGACCTAATGCGGTCGAATGGCCCCGAAAACCCCTACCAGCTCCACCAGGCGCTGGGCGCGCTCATGACCACCAGGGTCGGCGTGGTGCGCGTCAATTCCGAGCTTGCGACGGCGCTGGACGAATTGCGCGAGCTGGAGCGGCGAGCCGCTTCGGTCGCGCTCGGCGATTCGAGCGCCTGGACCAATCAGACCCTGGTTTTCGCCCGCCAGCTTCAGGACATGATCCGGCTCGCGATGGTCGTCGCCAAAAGCGCGCTGGAACGCGACGAATGCCGTGGCGCGCACCACAAGCCCGCGTTCAAGATCCCGCTGCCCGAAGGCAAGTTCGCCGGCGATCCCGAGTTCGAGGACTACCGCGCCCGCTGGCGGGCCAACAACGACCGATGGCTCAAGACCACCATCGCCGAGTTCAGCGCCGAGGGTCCACGGATCCACGACGAGGAAATCGACCTGAGCATCTATCCGCCCACCGAGCCACGGGATTACCGATGAACCTAAAAAGAGTCGTCATTAAACCACAAAGAACACGAAGAACACGAAAAATACAAAAAACACGAAGTATTTTAGTGTGTTGCCGCAATTAGAATAGCCACTGAAGGGGTGACTGTCGCGTGCATTGCAAACCCTTGTTTTTTTGGCGTCCTTTGCGCCTTTGCGGTTCCAAATGCCGGATTTAGGATGAGCGGAATGCCTGCAAACAGAATGTCGATTCGATTCAAAATCCGTCGTCAGGACGCCCCTGGCAGCCCGTCCTACTGGCAGGAATTCGCGATTCCCTATGCGCCGGATCACAATGTCATCTCGGCCCTGATGGTGGTGCAAAACAACCCGGTCACCACGGACGGCCAACGGGTCGCCCCGGTTGTCTGGGATCGCAACTGCATGGAAGAGGTCTGCGGCTCCTGCGCCATGCTCATCAACGGCGTGCCGCGTCCGTCCTGCTCGGCGCTGATCGACAGCCTGACCCAACCCATCGTGCTGGAACCGTTGCCCAAGTTTCCGGTGGTGCGGGATCTGCTCGTGGATCGCTCGCGGATCGACGAGGGATTGCGCAGGGTCCGGGCCTGGATCGAGATCGACGGCGCCTGGGATACGCATGAGGGCGCGCCGCGCATCTCGCCGATCGAATGGTCCGCCAACTATCTCTACAGCCGCTGCATGAGCTGCGGCTGCTGCCTGTCGGCCTGCCCTCAGTTCGGCCCCCATTCGGCTTTCATCGGACCGGCCGCGCTGGCACAGGTGCGCCTGATGAATGCCCACCCCACCGGGCGCTACGACCAGGCCGAGCGGCTGCACGCCATCATGGGCGATGGGGGAATCAGCGACTGCGGGAACGCCCAGAACTGCGTGCGGGTCTGCCCGAAGGCCATCCCCCTGACCACCGCCATCGGCGAGTTGGGACGCCAGACCACGGTGCAGGCGGTCAAGGATCTGTTTGGCGGTTAACCCGCATATTATCCATCATCGCGTGGACCGAAACGGCAGAATGCGTCCCTCACGGGCTGCGCTGCCCGCATCGGACGGCTGATCCAACATCCGCTGGAGCGCTGGCCCAATGTCGGTCATCAGTCGCTTCTGGACCTCTTTTGACCCGCTGAAGTAATAGATCATTTCGCAGGGAACCGGCGCGGCGAGCGATTCTCGCCCGAGTGCCGGTCGCCAGGCCAGCCGAATCAGGCGTCCGCCCTCGCCATCCTGATGCGCGTAGCCGCCCAAGGCATCGACAAAGATGGTCTCCTCATACTCGACCACCGCCAGATATTGCATGGAACCGACCGTCAAGGGTCAACTCCGTCCTCGTCGCATGCGTCGGCAACCCCTCCTGCCGGCGGCATCGCCCTTGAACCCGACCATGATCGTTCGGTTTCTGGGCCTGCCCGCAGGTTTATGAAACATCCGGGAATGCTTATTCTTTATCACGATGAGGATGTGCCCAGCGCTGTGCGGAGCGGACGGCGCGACCAGCGGTATCAGGCTTTGGGAGGGGGAGAGTAGGGATAGACGCAACCGAAATCCAGCGGATTGTAATTGCAGGGGTCAATGACACTATCCAGCAGTGATTGATCGAACTGGCTGAGTGGAGCCATTGGAGAGTAGGGGTTGGAGGGGCTCAAATCATTGTATTTTGGGGTTGCGATTCCACTTTTACTCCTCGAATCGGCGATTCCTGGTATCCAGGTATAATCGGAGATCGCCGCTCTGCGCTGACGAATCTGGGTTCTGGTGACATTGAACACCATGAGATCTGTTGCAATGGTAACGGGGCCGGCATACCAGGTGCGAAGATTGTCGAACGCAGGGACCATCGTGTCGTCTTCCGCCTGGAAATGGGTGGCTACGGCGAGTCTTGGGGCTTTCCCCCGGTTTAGAGTTTCATTCAAGATATAGCCAAGCGCCATTTCCGGGGTATGAGAGTTTTCCTCGACCGCCCTGGCATTCCGCAGGGTAAAGCTGGATGGGTTGGCGTTTTCCGGATTATCTCCGCTCTTTGCCGCCCAGGTTTCCGGGGGCACGACCATTTCATGGATCAAGACGTCTACCGGACTCTCTCCATTGGTGGCCTGAGAGATGATGAAATGATTTGGTTTGGTGTCTCCCGAGAAGATCATCGACAGACCCGCCTTCAGCCACTCTAACTTATAGCTGATAGAGCCATTGCGGTCATGGATGGCCGGAAAGAATGAAATTCTGACGCCGTTGCCTTCGTAGGCGATGCCCCCGCCGTCAGGATAGGTTTTTTCACCGGTCGTAAACTTGGAAGGGCCGGGAAGGGGGTCGGGATTCGGGTATGGATCATTGACATTCCATGTCTGCATCGCGCCCGTCCGCCAGTTCAATTCGGTGGCAATGATGTCGTAGCCATCGCCCTCGCTGCTATTCCATTTGGTTGGAACGAAGCTCTGCGATTCCGTGTGCCAGCGGTTCAGTTCCCGGAAACAGCGACAGAAATTCAATGTGCCATCGTCATAGTATTTTCCGGGAACATTTGGATCTTCTATCCCGGAGGCGGACGGCCCCCAAATATAGAGCGGAGATTTCGCATCTTGCTGTGGACCGAAACAGTAAATCTGCGTCAAATCGCTGGTATGGTCGCCATGCAGATGGGTGAAAAAGATTTTCCGCATCTTCGACATGGGGATCTGCATGGCGGCATAATTGAGCGTGACGCCCGCTCCGCAGTCGAACATGAAAGCATCGTCTTTCCCGAGTTCGACGAAAACGCTGGAGGCAGCCTGGGAACGGCGCAGAATGGGGGAGGTTCCCAGGAACGAGATCCGCATTTCATCGTCCGCCAGTGTTTCTGAGCCTGGATTATAGGTTTCCAGCGAATAGAGCAAAGAATTCGCATCGGCCCAATCGTAGGGAGGCGGCGCGGGCGGAGTTGAAGGAGGAGGAACCTCCGTAACAACTTCTGCACTCGCAAAAACATTCCGAATGTTGCTGGCGAGGGAAGCCAGTCCGCCAAAAGCCAATCCAAACAACTTCAAGGCTTCTCGACGATTGAATCCAGTAGGTTTCGGTTGATGCGGGTACGACATGAAGCTTCTCCTTATCCGAGTTTTGTGATGACACTTCTCATGTGGCGGTTAAGCATAAGGCACGCTTTCCGTGAATGCGAGTTGACAAGAAGTTTTGGATCGGCATGGGAATTGACCCAGCGCAAAGACATTTGATTCATGTTCCTCACACTTGCGATGCCCTCACCAAGCGAGACATTGCCCGGCACAGGTGAGCACGCAGTAGATGAGGAAAAGAAGGGTTTTAGACGGATGAAATGCGGATAACTGCCTTATCAGCAGTTGGTCGGACGCTAAACGCGGCAATTTGTCTGGGACCGCAACTGCATGGAAGAGGTCTGCGGCTCCTGCGCCATGCTCATCAACGGCGTGCCGCGTCCGTCCTGCTCGGCGCTGATCGACAGCCTGACCCAACCTATCGTGCTGGAGCCACTGCCCAAGTTTCCGGTGGTGCGGGATCTGCTCGTGGACCGCTCGCGGATCGACGAGGGATTGCGCAAGGTCCGGGCCTAGATCGAGATCGACGGCGCCTGGGATACGCATGAGGGCGCGCCGCGCATCTCGCCAACCGAATGGTCCGCCAACTATCTCTACAGCCGCTGCATGAGCTGCGGCTGCTGCCTGTCGGCCTGTCCTCAGTTCGGCCCCCATTCGGACTTCATCGGACCCGCCGCGCTGGCACAGGTGCGCCTGATGAACGCCCACCCCACCGGCCGCTACGACCAGGCCGAGCGGCTGCACGCCATCATGGGCGAGGGGGGAATCAGCGACTGCGGGAACGCGCAGAACTGCGTGCGGGTCTGCCCGAAGGCCATCCCCCTGACCACCGCCATCGGCGAGTTGGGACACCAGACCACGGTGCAGGCGCTCAAGGATCTGTTTGGCGGTTAAACCTCGCCCGGCGCGGTATGCGATGTTTTTGGGTTGGATCAATCTCGGCAGCATCCACGATTGTCGGAGCTGGCGCGGTTTAGTGCGAGGATTGCTGACGCGGGTTACGAAAGGGAAGAACGCGGCCTTCCCAAGCAGCGCTACCCTCGGCGGACTGGCGTTCCAACATCCGCTGGAGCGCTGGCCCAATGTCGGTCATCAGTCGCTTCTGGATCTCTTTTGACCCGCTGAAGTAATAGATCATTTCGCAAGGAACCGGCGCGCTGAGCGATTCCCGCCCAAGCGCCGGTCGCCAGGCCAGCCGAATCAGGCGTCCGCCCTCGCCGTCCTGATGCGCGTAGCCGCCCAGCGCATCGACGAACACGATCTCATCATGCTCGACCACCGCCAGATATTGCATGGAGCGGATGGGCACGAAGAGGCTGCCGCCAGGACGGGCCGCCCGTCCCAGCAGCAGTCGCAGGCGGTTATGGAGTCCGGCCGAAATGGCGCTCGTCTCGCGCGCGAATTCGGTGTCGGGCCGGAAAAAGGTCTCGCGGACAAGATAGCGCGACATGGCATCGGCCTCCGGGTGGCTGCGGCTGGAACGCTCAACAAACTGTCCGATTCAAAAACGCTGGCCGCTGACCGCTTTTTTATCGTCAATCGTTCTCGTCAAGCTCCGGATCCCAGCCGGCCGCGCGCGCGCGATCCACCGCCTCGGCATAGATCCGCGCGTGCCGCTCGCGCAACTCGGGCGGCAGGTTGGAGGCCAGGTGGCCATAGGGCATCCAGGCATCGCTCACCTTGTCGTAGAGCGACTCGATGCCCTGGACGGTCCAGCCCTCGCAGGTTTCGTCTTCCGGGATGAGCCCGAACACCCAGGCATCCCGGATGATATTCGCGGTCGGCGTCATCCCGCCCTGTTCCTGACGGTGGATCCCCTCGTAAATCTTGGCTTTCATCGTGTAGTCCCGATCAGGTTGACGGCTTGCCGAGTGCGTTGATGTCGGTGAAGCCGCGAGCATACTGTACGTTGCGTGAACACAGCGCCAGCCTTCGCCAACCGCGTCTCGTCAGACACGGCGTTAGGTGATTTCCTGAAAACAATCGACTCACGGAGAGGCCGTGAATGGACAGGATTCACACGATTTTGCAGGATGAACAGGATAGAGTCGATTGTTTTTAATCCTGTGAATCCTGTCCATTTTGAAGCCTTGGGCATGGGTATGAACTTTCCCGGAAATCGCCTTCAAGAAGATCAACCTGACCAGCGAATCGCCAGCCTGATCAGCAGCCCTCCTGCAACTTGAGATTCGACAGGGCGAGCTTGATGGACTCGCTCACCGCGATGGCCAGGGTGCGTAACTCCTGGAACTGCGCCTCGCTCAAGGCGTCGCGGGTGCTGACATGCAACAGGCCCAGGGTGGCACCCCGCACGGTCAAGGGGAGGCAAAGAGAGATGGGCGGCGGATCTCCCGGAAAGTGCCGGCAATCGAGGTCGGCTTGCCAGGGTGCGACGGCATGCGGTTGGCCGCGCCGCAAGGCCCAGCAATCGTGCAGCGAGAAGGTGGGGGACAGTCCGTTGGGATCGCCCCAGGCGGCGACCCGATGCAGCTCGGCTCCGGCCTCATCGACCACCGCCAGCGCGCCCGTCACGTTCACGAACAGCATCTCGGCGCTGTCGGCGATGACGGCATAGGCTTCCTCGCGGCGCCGGCAGGACAGGAGCAGATCGCTCATCCGGTTGAGCGCGATCATCTGGGTGTCGTGGCGCTTCACCACCGCCAGGCTGACCCGCAACGCCGCTTCCATCTGGCGACGCTCGGTGATGTCGGTGTGGGTACCCGCCATCCACAGCGGCCGATTCTCGGCATCCCACGCGGTGACCATGCCGCGACCCAGCATCCAGCGCCAGTCGCCGTTCTTGGCGCGTAACCGGTGTTCGCTCTGGTACTGCGCCGTCGCGCCGGAAAAATGGGCTTGTACCGCTGCCAGACAAGCCGGCAGGTCGTCGGGATGCACCAAGGTCTCCCAACCGCTGATATCCGGCCTGATCTCGGTCGGGTCATAGCCCAGCATCTCCGCCCATCGCCGACTGAAAAAGACCTCTCCGGTCACCACATCCCAGTCCCAGAAGCCGTCATTGGTGCCATCGAGCACCCGTTGCAGACGTTGTTCGCTCGCCCGCAGTGCCTCCCGCGCCAGCATGCGGGTGGTGATCTCCTCGTGCGCGATCACCGCGCCCGGCTGGGGCCCACTCAACGGCAGCACCCGCATCTCGAACCAGCGCGACTCGGTGGGCGAATCGCAGGGGTAGGTCAGGGTGAAAGCCTCTTTTGCCCCCGCAATCACCTGTTGTACACCCCGCAGGGCGGCCCGTGCCTCCACGCCGTCCTGGCCAGACACCACCCGGTTGCAGATCGCCAGATAATTCGCGCCGGGATGGCATTCCGAACCGCCGCCGTTCTGTTCGGCAAACCGCAGCCAGTTCGCGTTGACCAGGGTGATGGTCCCGCGCCGATCCAGCACGGCGATATGGGCGGTCAGCGAGTCCAGGACATCCTTGAGCAGGGTCTCCTGCGCGCGCAGGGCCGCCTCGGCGACCCGGCGCCACTCGATATCGATCAGGATGCCGAGTTCCCGCACCGAGTCCAGTTCCTCGGGGCTCCAGCGCCGGCTGTGCGCGCGCACCGTCTGGCTCCAGGCGGCGAACGACTGGCGCGGACTCAGGCGGCCATCCGGCGCGCGGTTCACCGCCTTGTCGGGATTGCCGCCCCAGGTCACATGACGTAACTGCTCGTCGCGAAACCAGATGAGTTTGATCGACTGGTCGGCGTCCAGCGGGAACATCGCCACCCCGGCGGCGGTGGCGGCCAGGTCAGCCGTGCCGTCGAGGTGGGCGCTCAGGCAATCGGTGGCGAACAACTGAGGCGGGTCGCCCGCGTGCAGGTCGCTCAAGCGTGCGACGAGGTCGAGAATGCGTGACGGCGCGGGGGTCGCGCCGCCGGTGGTCACGTCCGTCCCATGAATCAGCGCCACGCCCTCGGCGCCGACCGCACCGAGCACCGCCGCCAGTGCCGGCCCCTTGAGCAGCTCCGACAGCCGCGTACCCTGACGCATGGCGTCAATGATCTGCTCGCGACACTGCTTGAACCCCGCGCTGTCGCGCTGGCGTTGGCGTGCTTCCAGCAGCGCGATCAGGTGCGACAGATCCCGCGCCATCCAGCCGGCGATCTCGCGCATCTGGCCCGAGACCTGGCGCGGGGTGGTGTGATGGCAGGCGATCAGCCCCCAGAGTTGCCCGTCCCGCAGCAGCGAGGCCGTCAGGGTGGCCCGCACCCCCATGTTGCGCAGATATTCCAGATGGATCGGCGAGACGCTGCGCAACAGGCTGAGGGACAGATCGAGCGGCTGTCCGCTGACCGGGTTCACCGCCGGCAGCAGTGGGGACGCCAGATAGTCGATATCGACGATGACCCGCGTCGGGCTGGTCAGATAGAGGCGACGGGCCTGCACCGGGATGTCGGACGCCGGGAAGTGCAGACCCAGATAGGGTTCCAGATCGTCGCGGCGCGCCTCGGCGACGACTTCGCCGTGCCAGTCCGTGTCGAAGCGATAGATCATCACCCGGTCATAGCCGATCAAGTGCTGGAACAGCGTGGCGGCGGTCTGGAGCTTGGCCGGCAGGTCCGTCCGGTCATGCAGCGCATCGAACTCGCGCACGGCCCGGATCAGCGCATCCCGGCGGTCGGGAGACGCCGCCGGAACGGGTTCCAGTTCCAGCACCGTCAACCCATCGGACACATGGACATAGGCGGCGAAGGTCCGCCCGCCCGCGGTTGGCAGCCAGTCGAACGCGACCGGGGTCAGCGGCCGTTCGCGGTGGCGGATCCGCGCCCGGTGGACCGCGTCGGCCCGCGCCGCACCCAGCACGGTCGCCAGTTCCTGCCCCAGCAGCGCGTCCGCCGCGACACCCAGCAGGGCCTGACAGGTGTGGGAGACCTGGACGATCCGCAGCGCCGGCCCCTGCAACGCCAGCAGAACGCCGTGCGGCTGAATCGAGCTGGGGAGATGGATGGGTTCCGCATCGCACTGGGTGAGATCGGGGAGCGGGGCGGTTGGGGTGATGGCGGTGGGCATGGGAATTTGCACCAAATGGACAGGATGAACAGGACGTTTTCCTCATTTGGGAAGACCATTACCATGGCACTTCCATCGTTGTCACGATTCTCTCGATCCTGCTCTATTCCCCGCCCCATGGACTGACCACGGGCACCGTGAGCCCCACGAAATGGCGGAGGTTACGCGTGGCGATCGATGCCCGGCGGGCAAGCGCGATGCCGGCGATTTGGGTGTCGCGAATGTCGACCGTGATCCCGTCGCGCTGTCTGGTCGCGGCCAGGACCGCGGCCTCGGCGGCGGCGACCGTATCGAAGCTCAGGATGCGACCGTTCAGATCCTCCGTCAGCAGCGCCTCGAACGCCTGTTCGAGCGTGCGTCGACGTCGGCCATCCGGCAGCAGGGCGAGACCGAGTCGGATCTCGAAGACGGTGATGCTGGTGATCCAGGTTGAGGCTGTCGCCTGTCCGTCCAGCCATGCCATGACGCAGGCGTCCGGCGTGTCGCGCATCAGGGCGGAGAGGACGTTGGTGTCGAGGATGATCACGGTTCGAACACGGCCGGTTGCGATGCCTGTCCGTGCAGCTCGGGCAGATCTTCGGTCAAGCCTTGGCCCGCGAAGCGGGCGGCAATGCGTGAACCGAGCCGAGACGGGGGGATCCCGTCGTCGGTCAGTGCCTGTCGCAGGATGTTGCGGATCTCCTCCTCCATGCTGTGACCATGGTGCCGGGCGCGCTGCTGCAACGCGGCCTTGACGTCGTCGTCAAGATGGCGAACCAGGACTTGGGCCATTGAATCACCTCGATGATCTTGAATGGGAGATGGATGCTATCAAGATAGCATCGGCCGTATACCTCGGTAAACCATGACCATTAGAATCAGCGCCACGCTATCGCATTGATTCGCGCCTACGCATTCGCGACGATCACCCGGTTGCGCCCGTCGGCCTTGGCGCGATAGAGCGCGGCGTCGGCCCGCGCCAGCAGGGCGGCGGCGTCCGGTGGCTCTTCCCCGAGGACGGTGACGCCGATGGAGACGGTGATCGCCGGCAAGTCTCCGTCTTGATAGGGCACCCGCAGTTGCAGGATCGCGGTCCGCAGGTTTTCCAGACACGCTCCGGCCTCCTCCAGGCTGGCGCCAGGCAGCACGACGGTCAGTTCCTCGCCGCCGTAGCGGCAGGCGAGATCGCCGGCCCGCAGCGAGCGGTTGAGCAGCGCACCGATCGCCCCCAGCACGGCATCGCCGGCCTCATGGCCGTAGCGGTCGTTGAAGCCTTTGAAGTGATCCACGTCCAGCATCGCCACGGCCAGCGATTCGCCCCGGCGCTGACTGCGCTGGAGTTCGCGCGGCAGGATTTCATCGAGATAGCGACGGTTGTAAAGACCGGTGAGCCGGTCGCGGATCGCCTGTTCGCGCAGGGTTTCCTGCAACTTGATATTCGATAACGCCAGTTTGATCGTTTCGCCGACCGCCATGACGATCGGCTGCAACTCCTGGAGTGCCCTCGTGTCGGTGCCGAGATGTAACAGGCCGAGCGTTTCGCTGCGCACGCTCAAGGGGACACAGATGGCGGCGGATGGCGGTGGGTGGCCGAGGTGCCGACAGTGCAGACTCCGGGCCTCCGCCGTGACCGTATGACAGTCTCCGCGCCGCATCCCCCAGCAGTCATCCAGCGGGAAGGTGGCGGGCAGGACGCTGGGGTCGCCCCAGGTGGCCACGACCCGCAAGTGCGCCGTGCCCGCCTCGTCCAGCATCGCCAGCCCGCCGGAGCAGCCAACGAATAAGGGTTCGGCGCCGCGCGCGATCGTCGCGTAAGCCTCCGCGCGGGTATCGCAGGACAGCAGTAACTCGTTCAGGCGGTTTAAGGCCATGATCTGGGCGTTGCGACGCTGGATCTCGTCCAGACTGACACGCACCGCCGCCTCGGCGCGGCGGCGCTCGGTGATATCGTGGACGATCGAAAACAGCAGCGAGCGCCCCTCCAGTTCCAGGGGGCCGGAGTAAACTTCCACGTCGCGCACCTCGCCGTTGGCCAGGCGGTGTCCGAATTGGAAGTGCCAACTCTGCTTGCCCGCCGCCTGACGCATTTCCAGCGCGATCTGTTCCGGCGTCAGGGTATTGATGGCGCTGATCGGCAGGCCGCGCAATTGCTCGATGTGGTAACCGTAATAGTCGGCGGCGGCGGTATTGGCGTCGACGATCTCGCCCGTGCCGGGATCGATCAGCAGCATGATCACCCGGGCGTCCGTGAAGAGGGTGCGAAAGCGCGCCTCGCTCTGTTGCAGCGCCGCCTCGGCGGCCTTGCGGGCGCTGATATCGGTGAACGACACCGCCACCGCCTGGATGTCCCCGCTGACCGTGTCGCGGATCGGTTCGCTATTGACCAGCAGCCAGGTCACGCGGTGGTCCGACCCGACCACGCCCATCTCCACGTCACGCTGCGCGATCCCGCTGCTCAGGGTAGCGACCGAGGGCCAGTCGTCGCTGCTGAACGGCGTGCCATCGGGGTGGATGATCCACCAGATCCCATCGTCCACGGATCGCGCCTGATAGTCGCTGGCGATCAGGCCCAGAATGCGCTCGGCGGCCGGATTGCTGGTGATCAGGACGCCCTGGCGGTCATAGACGGCGATGCCCTCGGCCAGTGCCAACAGCGCCGAACGGTAGCGTGCCTCGCTGTCGCGCAGGGCCGCCTCGGCGGTCTTGCGGGCGGTGAGATCCAGGACAGTCGCCAGCAGCAAGGGTTGAGTGTCGCGATGGATGACATCGAGATGGATGCCCACCGGACATACTTCGCCACTGGCGCGTCGGTGCAGAGTCTCGTGTTCGTCCGTCCCGTCCATCCGTCTCGCCTTGAAATCGGCGAACAGCGCGAGCAACGCCTCGCGGGGCGTGCTGGCGTTTTGCTCCCAGGCATACCGTTGTCGCAAGACCTCGCGCGGAAAGCCATAAAACGCGGCGGCGGCCTGATTGGCATCGAGGATGTGTCCGTCGTCCGGATCGATCAGCACCTTGATCACGTCACGGCTCTCGAAGATCGCTCGATACAGCTCCGCCGCCTGTTTCTGGGCCTGGCGCGCCGCGCGCCGTTCGGTCGCGTCCTCCAGAATCCAGAGGCTTCCGTCCAGCGGCTGTTCCGGCGTCAGCGCCTGCGCGCGCATCAGGCACCAGAAGCGCTGGCCGTCCCGGCGCACCAGTTCCACCTCGCAAACGAAGCTCTCGCCCCGGTGGATGGCCGGATAGGCGCGCTGGCCGAGCGCCAGATAGGCCGCGCGATCCGGGTAGAAGACCTCGGTCGAGACGCCATTCAGCGCGCCGGGCGCATAACCGAACAGCGTCTCGGTGAAGCGGTTGGCGCGGATGACGTGGCGCTCCTGGACGAAAAAGATCCCGACGAAGGCGTTATCCAGCAAGGCCAGATTTTCCCGCAACAGGCTCTGGGTCTGTTGCTCGCTGCGGGCCAGCTCGGTCGCGATGCGATGCCGCGCGGTGATGTCGGTCAGAATGACCCGCCAGCGCGCATCGGCAGCGGTGGATCCCTCCGGCGCGAGGCTGGTTTGCAGGTGAACCCAACAGGTCACGCCGTCCGCTCGTCGCAGACGCAGTTCGTCATCCTGTCGCTCGCCCGTTGACCAGAGCTGCCGGCGGACGTGGTAAAGGATGTCCTGATCCCCAGGCCAGATGAAGCCTGACAGGGGTTGGCCGATCAGTTGGCGCCGTGGGATCTCCAGGAGGTTAGCCGCCGCGAGGTTGGCTTCCTGGATCCGCCCCGCGTCGTTGAGTGTCAGATAGCCGACCGGAGCCAAGTCATAGAGGTCGAAGTAGCGCGCCTGCGAGGCTTCCAGGGCGGCTTGAGCGTGGCGCAGTTCCTCGTTTTGCAACGCCAATTCAATCTGATGCACCTGCAGCTCATGGACGAGCCGTTCGGTCGCCTCGGGCGTGAGTGCCTCCCGCTCCGTCGTGCCCAGGGTTCCGACCCGCGCTTCCGCCTGTTGGCGAAGGTCGTGCCCTGACTTGTCTGGTTCGTTGGGAGGAAGCGCCTGACTTGGGTCATGGGAATGAGGCATGGATGCTCCTTGCGATCAAGCGCCGATCGGTGGCGATCGCGCCATGCCAACGGGGGTAGACCCAACAGCGATGGGGCCGAGATAGCGCGTCCGACAGACAGAACTCGCCGAGCGGCAACCGCCAGACGCCGGCCAGCAGCGCGACCCGCATCAAGAGACCCGGCGCCAGGCCGCCCTGAAGCGTCAAGGTCCGTGGAAAGCGCCTTGCCGGTTGTGTTTCAGCGCAGGGGGCGGATGGAGGGCGATTCATGGG
>NZ_NHSQ01000188.1 GCF_016653465.1 Thiocystis minor
AAGGCGACCCGCGCCGAGCCGGCGCAGCTGGCGATCATCCAGGCGCTGGGCAGCGATCCCAGCCCGGGAGGGATACAGAAAATGATTGTCTGAATCGTCCGGTTTCACAAAATTTCACGAATGTAGTGCCACTGAGCGATTTTTTCCGCTGTAAGCGGATGATCTTAAAAGAGAAATAATCTGAGGCGTTAAACTTGGGCTAACCCTGCCAGTGCAGCCCCTTGATGACCAGGAGGCGCTGCTGCTCGGCAAGCTCGCGGGCTTCGGCGAGCGGGTGCGCGCGTGGCGTCGGGAGGACGTGGAGATACTTCGCTATTCAGGCTACAGCTTTGTCAAGCGCCGGACGGGGGAGCGCTGAGATGGACCACACAAGAGACCGCTGGACCATGTGCATCCCGGCGACCGTAGCATCGGCTGTCCTGGCGTTGCTGGTTACCGGGTGCGCGACAGCCCCGTCCGAAATCCGCTCCAAGTCACGCCCGATCAAGGATTGTCCACCGGAGTCGAGCACCCCGCTGGCCCGCGAGCTGGCGCTCGACGCCGCCGGGCTTGCGGTGGATTCTCTGGTGCCAGGGGCCTCGCTCCTGATCGCCGCCGCGGAGCTGGCGAGCCAACAGCGGACGGAGACGCCCCGACTCGCCCCGACCGGCTTCGCGAACACCACCGCCAGTCGGGTGGCAATCTACCGCGGCGGCCATCGCGCGCCGATCCTGGTGCTCCAATCCGGTCTGGGGCGACCCATCCCGATCACTGGCGGCGCATGGACGTGGAGACACCGGCCGTGACGACCCTGATGAAGACGTTGCGGGCGACGGTCTTCAGCGACACCCAGCGACGCGAGTTCGACGATCAAACAGAGTGCCTAGCGCGCCTGAAGGCGAGGCCGGCGCTCCGGATCCCTAGCCGGCTGCTCGTGCGCACACAGTACGAGCCGATCGAGCAGGGTCGCTTCGAGGCCATGGTGCATGCGCTGGAAGCCGACTGGCAGCGCATGATCGGCGCGCCCGCCATCGAGCGGATCTGCGGCGCCGGGCACTACCTGCATCGCGACCAGCCCCAGGCCGTTCAGCACGCGCTGACGGAGCTTCTCGCGGCGACGGCTCGTTGAGGCTGTCATTCATCCTGGAGAGCGGCGGCGACGATGCCCAGACGGTCACGGAAATATCACATTCGTTCGGTAATGTGCCCGATGTGCCGCGCTGGCACGCATGGATCTCCAGGAAGGTCCGCACAGCATCAAGCCGCGCGGCCTTCCGCAGGGACTTCATTGTTCCTGAATCGTTTCCGAGTGGGGAGTCGCCATGAACACCGTCGTCCAATCCGATCTGCTGAGCGGGCATGAGCACACCCGTACCGGACTGTCGCAAGCGGCGCTGAAGCAAGCCTTCATCGACAATCTCTTTTATCTTCAGGGACGCTTTCCGGAAGTCGCGACGACCCACGACTGCTACATGGCCGCCGCCTATACCCTGCGCGACCGGCTGCTCGATCGCTGGGTCAAGACGGCACGCAGCTACAAGCACAGCCAGGCCCGCACCGTCTGCTATCTGTCGGCCGAGTTCCTGCTCGGCCCGCATCTGGTCAACAACCTCATCAACCTCGGGATCATGGACAGTGCCCGCGCGGCCGGCGAGGAGTTGGGGCTCGACTTCGACGCCATCGTGCAGGAAGAGGAAGAACCAGGGCTCGGCAATGGCGGTTTGGGGCGACTCGCCGCCTGCTATCTCGACTCGCTCGCGACGCTTGAGATCCCCGCGATCGGTTACGGTATCCGTTACGAGTTCGGCATCTTCGACCAGACCATCGAGAACGGCTGGCAGGTCGAGCACACCGACGCCTGGCTGCGCGATGGCAATCCCTGGGAGATCTATCGCCCAAAATTGCGCTTTCCGGTCAAATTTGGCGGTCACACCCAGCAATACGATGACGATGGCCATCTGCGCATCCGCTGGATTCCCGATCTGGTGATCGAGGGCCGCGCCTATGACACCCCGATCCTCGGCTACGGCGTGAACAACGCGAACCTGTTGCGGCTGTGGTCGGCCCACGCCACCCAATCCTTTAACTTTCAGTCCTTCAATACCGGCGACTATTACGGCGCGGTGCGGGCCAAGGTCGAGGCGGAGACGATCTCCAAGATCCTCTACCCCAACGACGAGCCGGAGGCCGGCAAGGAACTCCGGCTCAAGCAGCAGTATTTCTTCGTCTCCTGCTCGCTGCAGGACATGCTGCGCATGCAGTTCAATACAACTGGCTCAGTCGAAAACTTCCACGAGAAGTACAGCGTTCAGCTCAACGACACCCACCCGGCGGTGGCTGTCGCGGAGCTGATGCGGCTCCTGATCGACGACTACAAGATGACCTGGGATCCGGCTTGGGAGATCACCCGCAATACCTTCGGTTACACCAATCACACTCTGCTCCCGGAAGCGCTGGAAACCTGGTCGGTCGAACTCTTCGGACGCATCCTGCCGCGCCCGCTGGAGATCGTCTACGAGATCAATCGCTGTTTTCTCGACGAGGTCAGGATGCATTTCCTGGGCGACGAGGCGCGGGTGGCGCGCATGTCCATCATCGACGAGGCGCAGGGGCGGCGGGTCCGCATGGCCCATCTGGCCACCGTTGGCAGTTTCGCGGTCAATGGCGTGGCCGCGATGCACTCGGAACTGGTTAAATCGACCATCCTCAAGGATTTCCATGACCTGTGGCCGGAGAAGTTCCACAATGTCACCAATGGCGTCACGCCGCGCCGCTTCATTGTGGCGGCCAATCCACGGTTGGCGACGCTCCTGACCGAGCGACTGGGGAGCGACGCCTGGGTGCGCGATCTGTCCCTGCTCAAGTCGCTCGAAGCGCATGCCGATGACACCGGTCTGCACGCCGACTGGCAAGCGGTCAAGACCGCCGCCAAGGAGGATCTGTCCAACTGGCTCGGCAAGCATGCAGGCGTGACGCCAGATCCCGCCTCGCTGTTCGATGTGCAGGCCAAGCGCATCCACGAATACAAGCGCCAGCACCTCAATGTGCTGCACATCGTCACGCTCTATCAGCGCCTGAAGTCGAACCCGCATCTGGACCTCCCGCCGCGCACTTTCATCTTCGGCGGCAAGGCGGCGCCCGGCTATTTCATGGCGAAGCTCATCATCAAGCTCATCAACTCGGTCGCCGAGGTGATCAACCGCGATCCGCAGATCAACGGCACCCTGCGCGTCGCCTTCATGCCCGACTTCAGTGTCAAGAACGGCCAGCGACTCTACCCGGCGGCGGATCTCTCGGAGCAGATCTCGCTGGCGGGCAAGGAGGCATCCGGCACCGGCAACATGAAGTTCTCCATGAACGGCGCCCTGACCATCGGCACACTCGATGGCGCCAATGTCGAGATCCGCGAGGAGGTCGGTGACGAGAACTTTTTCCTCTTCGGACTGACCGCCGAGCAGGCGCAGCGCCATCAGGCGCAGGGTTATCGCCCCTGGGAGTTCCGCAACGAGAGCGAGGAACTCAGGTCCGCTCTCGATCTCATCGACTCAGGGCTCTTTTCGCACGGCGATAAGGATCTGTTCCGCCCGCTTACCAGCAGCCTGATCGAATACGACCCCTTCATGGTCCTGGCGGACTTCGAGCATTATGTGAGTCGACAGTCCGAGGTGGGACACGCCTGGCGCGATCGGGAGCACTGGAATCGCATGTCCATCCTCAACGTCGCGCGGATGGGTAAGTTTTCCTCGGATCGCTCGATTCGGGACTATTGCGAGCAGATCTGGAAGGTTCAACCGGCACCTGCGGACGTCTAACCCCAGGCGTCAGGACGCGCGCGGGTCGTTGCGCGCGTCACGCCTCCGATCCGACATCACCACAAGAGAAACTCAGCACATGAAGCTCCCACCTCGATTCCGTTCGTTCTCGCTCGCCTTGGCGACCCTGGTCATGACCGCGCTCCCGCAAGCCTCGTTCGCGGCGGAGACGATCAAGATCGTTGTTGCTGGGGCCAGCTTTCCAGCCCCGATCTATCTGCGCTGGTTCCGCGATTACTACCTCGCCCATCCCGAGGTGCAGATCGATTATCAGGCCATCGGCAGCGCGGGCGGCGTGTCCAATCTCATCAAGGGCACGCTCGATTTCGCCGGATCGGACCTTCCGGTGACAGCCGAGGAGGCCGCGAAGGTTCCAGGGGGCATCGTGCAGCTCCCCATGACCGCCGGGGCCGTCGTGATCGCCTATAACCTGCCGGGGGTCGACGCACTCAAGCTCTCGCGCGAGGCCATCGCGGGGATCTTCCTGGGCCGGGTCGCGCGCTGGAACGATCCGGTCATCGCGGCGGCTAACCCGGGCGTGGCCCTTCCGGACCTGCCGATCTTCGTGGTCGCGCGGGGCGATTCGAGCGGGACGACCTTCGTGACGGCGCGCCACCTGAACGCCATCAGCCCGGACTTCGCGCAGAGCGTCGGCGTCGACATGAATCCCGAGTGGCCCCGGGCGCTGCAGGAGCGCGGTGGACTCGTGCGCGGGCTCGGCAACGGCGGCGTGGCGGCCTTCATCCAGGCGATTCCCGGCTCGATCGGCTATCTCCAGTATTCCTACGCCTACCTGACCAACATGACGATGGCCCTTCTGCAAAATCGCGCCGGCGAGTACGTGGCCCCGGATGGCGACTCCTTCCGCGCCGCCATCGAATCCTTCCGCGCCAACATGGATCTGTCCGAGATCGCCGACCCCACGGGCGACGGCTCCTACCCGATTCTGTCGCTTTCCTGGCTGGTGCTGCGCAAGGACTACCCGGACGACCGCGCGCGCGTCATCAGAGACGTGATCCACTACGCGCTGACAGACGGCCAGAAGGTTGCCGATCTGCTTGGTTACATCCCGCTCAAGGAAGACGCGCTCAAGCTGATTCGCGAAAAGGTCGAGACGATCCAGTAGTGGATTGACTCGGGAGATCCCCAGAGATGACACCGCTCGAAAAAACCGAGGCGCTGTATCAGGAACTGGTTGCCTGGTACGGCGAGGGTGGCGATCGCGAGACGCGCGCAGCGTGCAAACTGCTCATGGTCGCCCTGATCAAACTCAAGGAGCACGGCGGACCGGGTTGGCACGGGCTGATCGAGGAGTATCTGATCATGCTCAAGAACGATCCCGCGCGCTTTCAGCGGATGCTCGAAGCCAATCGCGGGAAGGATAAGCGCCAGGGCGCCGATCCCGATCGATCGGATCGCCTCATCGCCTGAATGTAAGAAACGATTCGATGACAGGGATTGTCATCAAACCATCATCATTCCTTCATACATTTGGCCGTCGTGAGGGGCGAAACTATCCCTGTTTTCACGATGGCGGGCTCCGAATCGACGGTATCGCCCAGGCTTCATCACTTCTAAGGGTATAGCTATGCGGAAAGCAACCTTCATCCAATCGGCTCTGGCTGCCGGTTTCGTCTCCATCCTGGCCTTTTCGGGCACCGTCAGTGCTGACGTCAAGCTCAACGGCTCGGGCGCCAGTTTTCCTTTTCCCATCTATTCCAAGTGGTTCAAGGATTTCAGCAAGGCTGAAAAAGGCATCCGAGTGGACTATCAGTCCAAGGGCTCTGGTGCCGGAATCCAGGATCTGATCAACGGGACCGTGGACTTCGCCGCCTCCGACGCGGCCATGGAAGCGGATGAGATCGCCAAGGTGAAACAGGGCGTGGTGCTGCTCCCCATGACCGCCGGCGAGATCGTGCTGATCTATAACCTGAAGGGCGTGGACGAACTCAAGCTGTCCCGCGCGGCTTACGCCGGCATTTTCAGCGGCACCATCACCCAGTGGAACGATCCGGCCATCGCCGCCACCAATCCTGGTGTCGCGCTGCCCGATAAGGCCATCACGGTCGTCACCCGCTCCGACTCCTCGGGCACCTCATACGTCTTCTCCGGCCACCTGGCCGCCATCAGCCCCGAGTTCGACAAGGCGGTTGGCAAGAGCAAACAGCCGAACTGGCCATCTTCCGGCAAGTTCGTCGCCGCACCCAAGAACGATGGCGTCACCGCCCAGGTTCAGCAGAACGAAGGCTCGATCGGCTACGTCGAGTATGGCTTTGCCAAGCTCACGGGCTGGAAACAGGTCGCCCAACTCGAAAACAAGTCGGGTAGTTTCGTTGCCGCTGGCCCGGAGACCGGCGCCGCCGCGCTCGCCAGCTCCGAGTTCCCCGAGGGCACGCTCCCGAACAGCGAGGTACCCAATCTGATCGCCTGGAACTGGGATCCGGCAGGCGCTGACGCCTACCCCATCGTGTCCTTCACTTGGATGCTGTTCTACAAGGATCAGGATGACGCCAAGGCCGAAGCACTGCGCAAGCTGGTGAAGTACGGCGTGGAAGATGGCCAGAAAATCGCCGACTCCATGGGTTACATCCCGCTGCCCGAAAACGTCCAGCAGAAGGTGATGGAAGCCGCCGAGTTCATCCAGTAAGCCGATGTCGGGACCGGGTGACCGGTCCCGACGATCACGGAGCGTAGGGAAGCGCCCCCGACCGAGATCCCCTGTCCGTTGTTTCAACCTAAAGCTTTGCTTCTCGACTGCCTTGCCTGGTTGATCACTCCCGCTCACCACTGGAATGCCAACCTCAAGGCGTCACCCCTAACAAGCGCCGCCAGCGCGCGGTTGCCCAGATTCAACCTCGTCAACCGAAAGGGACGATCATGGCCAGACTTTTTGCAGCAGCGGATTCCGCGACCAGTGTCTCGGGACCGCCTTCCGCGGGCGATTATGCGACCGACAGTCTCTTTCGGGGGATTGCCTGGTTCAGCGCCTTTCTCATCATCGTCCTGACCGGTTATATCCTCTGGGAGATCCTCCGCGAGGCCTTTCCGGCCATCCAGGCGCACGGGCTCGGCTTCATCACCGGCACCACCTGGAACGTCAACAAGGCCGAGTTCGGCGTACTGCCCGAGATCTGGGGTACCCTCTACAGCTCGCTGCTCGCGCTCTTCCTCGGCGGGACCTTCGGCATCGCCATCGCCATCTTCCTGACCCAGGACTTTATCGACCATCGCCTGGCCACGGTCTTCCGCACCGTCATCGAGATGCTCGCCGCCATCCCTTCGGTCGTGTTCGGGCTCTGGGGTATCTTCGTGCTGATCCCGCTGCTCAAGCCCGGCGCCGAGTGGCTGCACAGTCAATTCGGCTGGTTCCCGCTGTTCAGCACCGACCTGGCCGGACCGGGCATGGCCCCCGCCGCGCTGGTGCTGGCGATCATGATCCTGCCCACGGTGGCGGCGATCTCGGTCGACGCCTTCCGCCGGATCCCCTACAAGGTCAAGGAGGCCGCCTATGGCATGGGCACGACCCGCTGGGAGGCGATCCTCAAGGTGATGCTGCCGACCGCCTCGTCCGGCATCCTCGCCGCGCTGGTGCTGGGTTTCGGGCGTGCGCTGGGCGAGACCATGGCGCTTGCCATGCTCATCGGCAACGCCAACCAGATCAGCCTGTCGCTCTTCTCCCCGGCCAATACACTCGCCTCCCTGCTGGCGTCGACCTTTCCGGAGGCGGGTCAGATCGAGGTGCAGGCCCTGATGTACGCCGCCCTGGTTCTGCTCGTCATCACCTTCATCGTCAATGTGGCGGGGCTGGCCGTTCAGCAATACACCATCCGCAAGTTCGAGGGTAAGAAATGAGCGACTTCGATCTCACCATGCCGCCCGAGGCCGTCCGTCCCACGCCGCAGCTCTCCCGCCAGGGATTCGAGATACGGGCACTCCAGAGCACTGTCCTCACCGGATTGACCTGGCTTGCGGCGGTGCTGGCGGCGGTACCGCTGTTTTCCGTGATCTATCTGCTCCTGGCCCAGGGCGGGAGCCGTCTGTTCGGGAGCGACTTCGTCGAAGTCATCACCGGCCTGCCCCCCGCCGGCTTTGAAATGGGCGGCGGCATCGGACCGGCCATCGTCGGAACCCTGGTGATGGTCGGCATCGCCTCCGTCATCAGCATCCCCATCGGCATCCTGGCGGCCATCTATCTCGGCGTGCTCGACCCGCACAGCAAGATGGCCAACACCTCCCGGTTCCTCGCCAAGGTACTGACTGGCTTCCCCTCGATCATGGCGGGCGTCTTCGTCTACGCGGTGCTGGTCATCCACTGGGGTTATTCGGCCTGGGCGGGCGGCATCGCGCTGGCGGTGCTGATGCTGCGCACCGTGGTCCTGGCCGCCGAGGAGGCAATCTCCCAGGTACCCCAACGCATGAAGGATGCCGCTTACGGCATGGGCTGCACCCGCACCCAGGTGATCTGGAAGGTGGTGCTGCCGACGGGGCTGCCGGGGATCCTGACCGGGGTTCTGCTGGCGGTCGCTGGCGCCGCCGGGGAGTCCGCGCCGCTGTTGTTCACGGCACTCTTCAGTAACTACTTCATCTCCGAGCTGTCGGAGCCAACCGCCTCGCTCTCGATCCTGATCTTCAACTTCTCAGGCATGCCATTCCCCAACCAGATCGAACTGGCCTGGACGGCGTCACTGGTCCTGGTGCTGCTCGTGCTGATGTTCAACATCCTGGCACGCCTGATCGGCCAGCCCAAGGTTTGACTTCATTTTTCCAAGGTATTCAAGCATGAACGCAGTGGCAGAGTCGGTTTTCGTCGCGCAGCCGTACCAGGCTGTTGGCGACATCATCATCGATTGCAAGGTGGACAAGATCTTCTACGGGGATTTCCTCGCTGTGCGCGACAGCACGGTGCCCATTGAAAAGAAGAAGATCACCGGTTTCATCGGTCCCTCCGGCTGCGGCAAGTCCACGGTGCTGCGCAGCCTCAACCGCATGAACGACCTGATCCAGGTCTTTCGCTTCGTGGGCAGCGTGATCTATCACGGACAGGATGTCTACGCGGCCAAGGTCGACCCGGTACTGGTGCGCCGCTACATCGGCATGGTGTTCCAGCAGCCAAACCCCTTCTCCATGAGCATCTATGACAACGTCGCCTTCGGGCTGCGGCTCAACCGTTTCAAGGGAGACATGGACGAGCGGGTGCAGAAGGCACTGGAGCGCGCGGCGCTGTGGAAAGAGGTCAAGGACAAGCTCAAGAACAGCGGGCTGTCGCTCTCCGGCGGTCAGCAGCAGCGTCTGTGCATCGCGCGCGCCATTGCAACGGAGCCGGACGTGCTGCTGATGGACGAGCCCTGCTCGGCGCTCGACCCCATCGCCACCCGTCAGGTCGAGGAACTGATGCTGGAGCTGAAGGCGAATTACACCCTGGCCCTGGTGACCCACAACATGCAACAGGCGACCCGCGTGGCGGACACCACCGCCTTCTTTTCGGTCGACATCTCGCATGGCGGGCGCACCGGTTATCTGGTGGAAATGGGTCCCACCAAGCAGATCTTCGAGGATCCCAGGGAACAGCTCACCAAGGACTATATCTCCGGCCAGTTCAGTTGAGACGCTCACGGGAGACATCATGATGGGCAAGAACGCATTGGCTGGGGCGCTATTGACGCTCCTCGCGGCCGGATTACCGAGCCTCGGCACCACCGCCGAGACGGCCGAGACACTGACCATCGCGGGCGCGGGCGCCACCTTCCCCGCTCCGCTGTATCAGCGCTGGATCATCGACTATCGCCAGATCCGCCCGAATCTGGCCTTCACCTATGAAGCAGTGGGCAGCGGCGAGGGCGTCAGCCGCTTTCTCGCCGGAACGGTGGACTTCGGCGCCAGCGATGCGGCATTGTCCGACAAGGATCTGGCGCAGGTCGATCCCGCGCGCGGCGCGCTCATGATCCCCATGACCGCCGGCATGGTGGTGCTCGCCTACAACATTCCCGGCGTGCACGAGGGTCTGACCCTGAAGCGGGATGTCTATCTGGACATCTTCGCGGGCCGCATCCGTACCTGGGATGATCCGCGCATCCGCGCCTCGAATCCGGGGCTTGCGCTGCCGAGTAAGGCCATCGTGCCGGTGGTCCGGCGCGATTCGAGCGGCACCACCTTCGCCTTCACCAATCATCTGGGTGCCATCGACCCCTGGTGGAGCGCCGAGGGGCCGGGGATCGGCAAGCTGATCGACTGGCCCGGAACGGCCATGACCGCGCGGGGCAACGAAGGCGTCGCCCAGCGCGTCAAGATCACGGATGGCGCCATCGGCTACATGGAATACGAGTTCGCCGAACGACTGGGCATGCCGGTTGCCATCCTGGAGAACCGCTCCGGCCTTCCGGTGATGCCAAGCCCTGGCGCGGGCCAGGCGGCCCTGGCCTCGGCAAGCGAGATCCCCGAGGATCTGCGCCTCTTCGTTCCGGATCCGGAGGGCGCCGAGGCGTATCCGATCGTCAGCTATACCTGGATCCTGCTGAACGAGCACTATGCCGATCCGGCCAAGGCCACCGCGCTCAGGGATGCCCTGACCTGGGGGCTCGATCAGGGTCAACGAGTGGCGCGGGATCTGGGGTATGTTCCGCTGCCGGAGCCCATGATCGCCAAGGCCCGCGAGGCGCTCGCGCGCGTCCATCCATAGGACTAGACTCTTGCCATGTCGGGGGACGGGGCGCCAGGGATGGCGCCCCTTTATTGTTGCGGGGTCCGACGTGCGCGGCCGCGCCTCGTCCCGGTCAATCTGGAACGAGCAGTCGAACCGCAAAGAACACGAAAAACACAAATTCGTTCAATGCCTTGCCTCGATCACGGCAGTCACCCAAAGGGGTGATCGTCATGCGTATTGCCTGCCCTTTTTTATCTTCGTGTCCTTTACGCCTTCGCGGTTCCAAATGCAGAATTCCGGGTCAATCGTTCAGCGGGTGCCCACGCACCAGGAGCCAGGTGTGCCAAAGAGCCGCATCGACCTTTCCGCCATCGAAGCCTCCCTGCGCGCGGTCCAAAGCGATTTCGCGCGGATCAACGCCAGCCTGGACACCCAGCGCGACCCGCTGCGGGACGAGGTGGTGGACAACCTGCTCGCCGGCTACGAGTATGTGGGTTCACTGCTCGCCACCGACATCGACCCGCTTGCGCGCGGCAACTCCAGGCACCTGTTGCAGCTCAATCTGCTGGTGCTCTGTGGAACCAGCGATCTGGCCTACGACGATTGCGCGCCGCATGCCCGCGAGACCGAGCGGCGCTTCTACGACGACAGCAATCCGGGTGGGGTGCGCGCCCTGATGAACTACCTGGCCGATCACAAGGACGATCACGTCTGTCGGCGCGCGGCTGGGGTCTTCATCCAGATGCTCTCCGCGCCCCAGCTATTCATTGAGGGCAACCACCGCACCGGCGCCCTGGTGATGAGCTACCTGCTCTGCCGCGAGGGCCGTCCGCCCTTCGTCCTCTCCGTCGGCAACGCCAAGGCCTTTTTCGACCCCGCATCCCTGGTGAAGGGCTGCCGCAAACGCAGCCTCACCGCGCTCTTGGAGATCCCCAAACTTCGCAAGCGTTTCGCGGCCTTCATCGAGAACGAGACGGACCGGAGATCGACGGAACGACGGAGCACCGACCGGCGCGTCTCGAATCGGCGAGTAACCGAGCGAAAGCCAGTGACCGGTTAGCCTGAAAAGCGCAGATGCACCGCAATGCACCTCAACCTGGAAAGAGCAGTCAGCCGCCAGCGATTGGCCTCCAGCCGCTGTGCGACGAAGGCTGGAGGCTGACTGCGGCTTTTAGGGGTAATAGACCGCCGTTTCATTGAGGCGAGCCAGCACGGTGAAGTAGTCCGGCGCGAACTCGACATCGGCATCGGAGAAGCGCAGTCAGTCCGTCCTGGCGACCTCGGTGACGTTTCCGGGCTCGCGCAGCACCAGGGTCCGCGAGGGGCGCAAGCGCTCGATCAGCTCCGGGGTCTCGTCGCGACTCGCATCCACGACGACGAGTTGCAGCTCTGCCGGGATCGAGCGTAGAAAGGCGGCGATGTTGCTCGCCTCATCGCGGGTCGCGAGCACCAGGGTGATGTCGGAGAGCTGCATGTCAGGTCTCCCGAAGGCGCAGCGCCGCCTATTGAATCCCCGCCGCTTGCTTGAAGTAGCGTTCCAGCTCGACCCCGTAGTCGATCGCCCGGTTCAGCTCGGCGGTGTACTTCTCGACGGCTCCGGCCGAGGTCGCCAGCGCCGCCTGGTGGGCGGTGGCGTCCACCGATCCCGCCGCCTTCTGGGTGTAGGACTGGGGCTGATCGCCGGTGTTCAACTGGAAGGGGCCAGTGAGCTGGCGCGGATCGACCTGTTTGAGCACGGCATAATGACGGTTCAGCTCGGCGATCTTGGTGATGAGCTCCTGCTTCACCTTGAGATAGCGCGACAGGTATTCAGTGAAGGTGGCGTAGGCATTGAGATTGCCGATGTTGGCCGGACTCGTCAGATACTCGGGCGTCCACTGGATGGACAGCACCTCGTAGTAGTTCTGGAAGTCGAACAGGCTCACCTCCCGGTCCGAGCGCGCCAGGGCTAGATAGGCCTTGTCCAGCGCCTCCTTCACCCAGCGCTCGCGGTCGGCCCAGCTCCTCTGGTTGCCTTCCATGTCCTTGGGGTTGAACTCGGTCCCGCCGAAGGAGAAGCCGCCGAGCTGCTTGAGATAGTCGCCGAAGCTGGTCGCCTGGACGACCGGGGCACCGGCGAGGATGGCGAGCAGGCCCGCGACGATCGAGGTCTTGCGAAGGATGCCATGGGTCATGCGGTTCTCCTGGGACATGGGTGAGCGTCAGAAATTGGGGCCGACCGGATCTCCGAGCTGTTCGTAGGTGCGGATGAGGGCCATGATGACCTCCCCGCTCTGCGCCGGGATCAGGATCTGGGACGCCTTGATCAGATCCGGAACCAGCCCGTTCTCGGCCACGAAATCGCCCAGCACCTCGTTCATCTCCTGGTTCGAGATCTCGGCGCTCACCGGGCGGAAACCTTCCTTCTGCAAGGCGAGGAGTTGGATGTCGCGGGTCAGCAGATAGTCCTTGAAGCGCCGCGCCGCCTCCACCTGCTCGCGCGAGTTGCCGTGACGCAGGGTGTAGTAAGGGTGATCCGACACCAGATTGTACTTGGGATAGCGGATCAGCGGGCGGGCGCCGTTGGGGTCATTGACCTTGCGGACGAAGGCGAGCTTGACGGCCAGGTTTTCATAGAGATAAACGCTGGAGAGCGGCTGACCGCCATAGCCCGCCTGCATCAGTGGCTCGGCGAGCTTGCCGGTGCTGTCCTTGGTCTGGTCCGACATGTACTTGATGAAGGCCAGATACGCCTGGAAATCCGGATTCTTCAGGTCGTCCAGACGGATCTTGTAGCGCCCCCGGTCCTTGGCGAAAAACTCGTAGGCCATGGCGATCAGTGCGACCGCGCCGCTGTTGGAGTCCTGTGGACGGGTGAAGCCGAACTGGAAGTTGCGACCGTTGGGGTCGATGGTCGCGCCGGTGAACTCGCGCGCGAAGATCTCGGTCAGGGTATCGAAGCTCATCGACTTCTGGATGACGCGGTCGATCGCCGTCTGCACCGGCTCCCAAGTGACGAAGACCATGGGGCTGCGCGCGATCGACTCGTCGGTCTCGAACAGCTTGCCGCCGCTGAAGGCGTCCTCGACGAGACCGCGGAAGATGCTGGAGGCCGGTGCCCAGACCTGGTACTCGTTGCGCCCGCCATGCATCGTCTTGCCTTCGATGAGGAGGGTCGCCGACTCGGTCGAGCCGATCTTGTCGATCGTCAGCCGGATCGGCTTGCCGTCGAGGCTGTTGCGCGCCGGGTCGGCCATGAAACGACGCGCCGCCTCCTCCAGCCAATCCTTCTTCTCCGAGCCAGCGGCGATCTTCACCTCGATCACCGCGCGGTCCTCGGGCACCGGATAGAGGATCGCCTGCTGACCGGTCCGTTCCGGTCGAATCTCGACCGGCTTGACCGTGACCGACTGGGTCCGGACCGTCGCGTCGATCGACTCCTGACCGTCGCGCGGCAGCACCACGGGCGCCGGGCTCTCCGGCGTGCTCGGCAACTGCTCGGCGGGCGACTCCTTCACCGGTGCTGGCGCGGGCGGAGCAGGCTGACCTGGGGCGGTCGCCGGCTTGGCCTGGACCTTGGACAGATCCACATTGAGATCGCCGAAATTGAAGAGTTTTTCGGCCGCGGAGACCGAGACCGCTCCGCCCAGAGCCAAGAGGCCACAGAGCAGCAGTCGAGGCAGTAGCTCAAGGCGAATGCTCGGCATGAAAACCTTCCCGCGCACGAGGCGCATCACAGCAGCTCACTGAAACGTTTGAAGATCTCGCGGATCTCTGCGGAATCGCCCCGGCGGGTCTCGCCGCCCGCCGCCGCCCCGATCGCCTTGAGCGAGGCATCGTCCGCCTCGCCGCCGAAGGCCACGCCAAAGACCGGGATCTTACAGGCGGCATCGCCGAAATAACCGCCGCTTCCGTTCGTCTGGGTGAAGCCGATCTTCTTGACCAGAGCGGCATCCGAGACCTTGGAGGCGTTGTCGATGCCATCGGTCAGGACCACCATGACCCGGATCGAATGATCCGAAGGGTCGGCCTTGATGGTGTCGCAGAGATCCTGCCAGGCGGTCTCGATCGCCGAGCGCATGGCGGTCCCGCCGGCTGGACGCACCTTCGCCAGCGTCGCGGCCAGCCGCTCCTTGCCCGCCGCGTCCATCTGGATCGGCTGCCCTTTGGGCGTGAGGTCGGAATACTGGACCTTGTAATCGTAGAAGAGCAGCGACAGCCGATCCTTGTCCTGAAGCGCGTCCGCGAGCAGATTGGCGCTCTCTACCGCCATCTCCATGCGGGTGCGCTGGAGACCGCGCTCGGCGTCGTAGAGCTTCGCCTCCATGCTGCCCGAGCGATCGATCACCAGGACGACATGGGACTGGTTCTTGATCGCGCGGAAGGCGTCGCGGATCGCCTTGATGACATTGCCTCCCGGCGTCGCCAGGAAGCGGTGCACGGTCTCGAAGGGCTGCACGCCGTTGTCCGGATTCCAGACGATGCCGTAGACCTTGGGATCGATGTCCAGCGGGACGCTCGGACGGAAACCGTATTGCAGGGCCTTGGCCTGAGTCTCCGGCGCCATGAGATAGGCGAAATAACGCTTGGCGCCATCCTCCTCGTCCGCGTCGACCCAGTCGCGCTTGACGATGGCGAAGGGGTGATTGGTCGCGAAGGTGCCTTCCCTGGGGTAGATGGCGACCAGCTTCGGGTATTTGAGACCCTGGTCGCGGATCGCCTTGTTGGCCTGGATGACGTCGCTCTCGTAGATCACCACGGCATCGGCGTACTGGGGACCGCCCGCGCGCATCTTCTCGGCGTAGAAGCCGGTCGAGCGGCCGTAATGGATGACGCTCTCATGGACCTTGGCGACGAAGTCGCGCACCTGGGGATCCTCGACCTTGGCCAGGGACAGGCGCGGCAGCGGCCGTCCGGCCTCCGCTTCCGCCCCCGCGTAGAACTGGGCGACCAGGGCCGAGAGCCCGCTGTTGGAACTCTCCGGACTGGTCTGACCATAGCGGAAACCGCCCGCGCTCGCGCGCTTGAAGAGTTCCGCCCAACCCACCTGATCCGCCGGCCCAAGCTGGGCGAGCACCGGCTCCCAGGCCGCGATGACCACCGGCGAGGATACCAGGAAACCCTCGACCTTGAGCAGATCGGAGCCCTGCTCCCCAGCGCTCTCGAAGTTGATCAGATTGACATAGAGATCGGACGCCGGACTGGTCGCATGCACCTCCGCGGGACCGGCCTGGCCCTGTTTGATCTCGTTGACGCTGTCGCCCGAGCCCTTGGGGATGGCGTTGACGCAGATGGTCTTGCCGGAGGCGGTGCGCTCGGCCCGCTGGTTGAATGCCTCCGTGACGTCCTGGATCCAGGATTCCTTCTCGGAGCCATAGGTGAAACGCACCAGGACTTGATCCTGACCCGGAGTACAGATGGTCTCGGCAGCCGAAGCGAAATTCATCGAGAGGACAACGACCGCCAGGAGCACGGACGAGTAGAATCGCGGGCGAGCGGTGAGCATGAGTCCTCCGGCAGCGATGGATTGAGTCGAGAGCGATTAACGATTCGAGCCGAGTGGTGCAAGTATCGCAGAGAAAAAAGATCGTTTTGTGACGAATCGATGACGGAGCGCCCGGCCCGCGCAATGGTGGCAGATGGCGCTTCTGGATCGCTGCACGATGAGCCGACCGTACCAGACTGACCGCGGCGCCCTGTCACACAACCGTCAGATTGCATCGGTAGACTGCGGGCCATTCACGTCCGCGCGTCCCATTGGCGGGCCGGTCCCAACCGCTGCAACCCGCAGGCAGGATCCCATGATCAAGGGACCGCCTGTCGCACCGTTTCCGCTAATATACGGGGTTAATCCTGGACCAGTGCCGAACGATTCGATGAAAGACCTGCCGACGCCCTATTACCTGATCGATGAGACCAGGCTGCAACAGAACCTTGAGATCATCCAGCGCGTTCGGGAGCGCTCGGGCGCCAAATCGGTCCTCGCGCTCAAGTGCTTCTCCACCTGGTGCGTCTTCGGTCTCATGCGCCGCTACCTGGATGGAACCACCAGCAGCTCCCTGTTCGAGGCCCGACTGGGATACGAGGAGTTCGGCAAGGAGGTCCACGCCTACAGCGTCGGATTTTCCCGGGACGACATTCGGGCGGTGCGGGAGTTCGCGGACAAGATCATCTTCAATTCGCTCTCCCAGTTGACTCTGCATTACCCGGATGTGCAGGGCGGCAATCTGGGACTGCGGGTCAATCCGGGGATCAGCTATTCGCATTTCGATCTCGCCGATCCCGCGCGACGCTATTCGCGCCTGGGTGTCGCCGACAAGGCCGCGATCGCGGAGGCATCCGTCCTGCTCAAGGGGCTCATGTTCCATTTCAACTGCGAGAACGACGAGATCAATAGCTTCATCCGCTCGCTCGACCTCATCGGGCGCGACTACGGGGAACTGCTGCGCCGGATGGACTGGGTGAGCCTCGGCGGCGGCCTGTCCTTCACCAAGGCCGGCTATCCGCTGGACACCTTCTGCGCGGCCTTGCGCGATTTCGCCCGTGAATTCGACATCCAGGTCTATCTGGAGCCCGGCGAGGCCGCCGTCACCCAAAGCACGGAATTGGTGACGACCGTGATCGACAAAGTCCACAACGAGATCGACATCGCCATCATCGACGCCTCGCTTGAGGCCCACATGCTCGACCACCTGGTCTATCGGACCACCCCCTCGATCGCCTCGCCGAGGGCTGGCGAGCATCCGGTGATGATCGCGGGACGCACCTGTTTGGCGGGTGATGTCTTTGGCGAATTCAAACTGGCGGAGCCCTTGGACATCGGCAGCGAAGTGCGTATCGCCGATGCCGGCGGTTACACCATGGTCAAGACCAATTGGTTCAATGGCGTCGCCATGCCGTCAATCGTCGTGCGCCGCCTGGATGGAAGGGTCGAGCGGATCCGTTCCTTCGGCTACGACGATTTCAAACGCAGTCTTTCTTAAACCGCGCCCGCTCCGACCATCGTCGCTGCTGCCGGGGTCGATCCAATCCAAGAACAGCGCATACCGCGCTAGGCGCGGTTTAACCGAGAAGAGAAATTATGAAAGAGAATGTACTCATCATTGGCGCCGGGGGCGTCGCCCACGTCGCCGCTCATAAGGCTGCGATGCACAACGACGTGTTGGGCGACATCTGCATCGCCTCGCGGACCCTCTCGAAATGCGAGCAGATCATCGAGAGCGTCAAACGCAAGGGCCATGTCAAGGATCCGTCGCGCAAGCTCCATGCGCGTCAGTTGGATGCGCTGGATATCCCGGCGACCGTCGTGCTGATCAAGGAGACCAACTCCCAGATCGTGATCAACCTGGGCTCGGCCTTTCTCAATATGTCGATCCTGGAGGCGTGTATCGAAGCCGGCGTCGCCTATATCGATACCGCCATCCACGAGGATCCGGATAAGGTTTGCGAGACCCCGCCCTGGTATGCCAATTACGAGTGGCAGCGCAAGGATCGCTGCGCCGACAAGGGCGTGACCGCTATCCTCGGCGCGGGGTTCGATCCTGGTGTCGTCAATGCCTATTGCGCCCTGGCCGCCAAGCGCTATTTCGACAAGATCGAGACCATCGACATCCTTGATGTCAACGCCGGCAGCCACGGCAAGTATTTCGCGACCAACTTCGATCCCGAGATCAATTTCCGCGAGTTCGTCAAGGTCTGGACCTGGATCGACCGGGAGTGGAAGGAATACCCCACGCATTCTGTCAAGCGCACCTATGATTTCCCGGTCGTCGGACCCTGCCCGGTCTATCTGAATGGGCATGACGAGTTGCACTCGCTGTCCAAGAACATCGACGCCGACAGCATCCGGTTCTGGATGGGCTTCGGCGATCATTACATCAACGTCTTCACGGTCCTGCGCACGCTCGGCTTCCTCTCGCATCTGCCGGTCACCCTGAGCACCGGGCAGGAGGTCGTACCGCTTAAGGTCGTCAAGGCCCTGCTGCCCGATCCCATGACGCTCGCGCCCGGCTACACCGGCAAGACCTGCATCGGCAACATCGTCAAGGGCTGGAAGGACGGCCAGCGCCGAGAGATCTTCATCTATCAGGTGTCCGACCACCATGCCTGCTACGAAGAGGTGGAGTCGCAGGGCATCAGCTACACGGCGGGCGTGCCGCCGGTCGCGGCCGCCCTGCTGGTCGCCGACGGCACCTGGGATACCGGGACCATGGTCAATGTCGAGGAGCTGGATCCGGAGCCCTTCATCGCCCTGCTGGACAAGATCGGGCTGCCGACCGAGATCAAGGAGATCGAGCCCGGCCGCGACGCGACCTTCGACGGCACCGTCCGCGACCTGGAGCAGGAATTGGCCGAGTCGACGGCGACCGTCACGGTCTCCGCCGCCAATCCCATGATTGCCGTCGCGCCCAAACCACGTTGAGGCTTGCCGGCGGCCCCCGCGCGGGCCGCCACTCGGGCGGCTCGCGATCATGGCGCCAGACAACCAATGCCGTCTGGTATCATTCGCGGCCAACGCCTGGCGTGATGGTCCTGCGCCCGCCCGCCGCGCTTTCCCTTCCAGGCTTGGCCATCCCATCACGCACTGGTCGAGCATTCCAGCTCTAGGTTCCCGAGGACTCCGCGATGCGTTTCCGCTTTCCAGCCGTCATCATCGACGAGGATTTCCGCTCCGAGAACGCGAGCGGGTTTGGCATTCGCGCCCTCGCCAAGGCGCTCGAAAACGAGGGGCTGGAGGTGCTTGGTGTCACCAGCTATGGCAATCTGACCTCCTTCGCCCAGCAGCAGAGCCGCGCCTCCTGCTTCATCCTCTCCATCGACGACGAGGAGTTCGGCACCGGTCTGCCGGAAGAGGTCGAGGAGGTGATCTCCAGGCTGCGCGAGTTCGTCAAGGAGATCCGTGTCCGGAACGAGGATATCCCGGTCTTCCTCTACGGCGAGACCCGCACCTCGCGCCACATCCCGAACGACGTGCTCAAGGAACTGCACGGCTTCATTCATATGTTCGAGGACACGCCCGAGTTCATCGCGCGCTATGTCGTGCGCGAGGCGAGGGTCTATCTCGACAGCCTGGCCCCACCCTTCTTCCGTGCCCTGACCCACTACGCGGCGGATGGCTCCTACTCCTGGCACTGTCCGGGACACTCCGGCGGAGTCGCCTTCCTCAAGAGCCCGGTCGGGCAGATGTTCCACCAGTTCTTTGGCGAGAACATGCTGCGCGCGGATGTCTGCAATGCCGTCGACGAACTCGGACAACTGCTCGACCATTCGGGGCCGGTGGCCGCCTCGGAGCGCAACGCCGCGCGCATCTTCAATTGCGACCATCTGTTCTTCGTCACCAACGGCACCTCAACCTCGAACAAAATCGTCTGGCATTCGACGGTGGCGCCGGACGACATCGTGGTGGTGGACCGCAACTGCCACAAGTCGATCCTCCACGCCATCATCATGACCGGTGCGATTCCCGTCTTTTTGATGCCGACCCGCAATCATTACGGGATCATCGGGCCGATCCCGCTCGACGAATTTCGCCCAGAGAACATCCGGCGGAAGATCGAGGCCAACCCATTCACCCAGGGGATCAATTCCAGACCGCGGATTCTGACCATCACCCAGAGCACCTACGACGGCGTCCTCTACAACGTGGACACCATCAAATCCATGCTGGATGGCGAAATCGATACCCTGCTGTTCGACGAGGCCTGGTTGCCGCACGCTACCTTCCATGACTTCTACCAAGGCATGCACGCCATCGGCACCGATCGACCGCTGTGCCGCGACTCCATGGTGTTCGCCACCCAATCGACCCACAAGCTGCTCGCCGGTCTGTCCCAGGCCTCGCAGATCCTGGTCCAGGAATCCGCCACGCGCACCCTGGATCGGGATATCTTCAACGAAGCCTACCTGATGCACTCCTCGACCAGTCCGCAGTACGCCATCATCGCGTCCTGCGACGTCGCCGCCGCCATGATGGAGCCGCCCGGCGGAACCGCCCTGGTACATGAATCCATCCTGGAAGCGCTCGACTTCCGACGCGCGATGCGCAAAGTCGACGCCGAGTTCGGGGCGGACTGGTGGTTTAAGGTCTGGGGACCGGACTATCTGGCGGAAGAAGGCATCGGCGACCGCAACGACTGGATGCTGCGCGCGGGCGACCGCTGGCACGGTTTCGGCGATCTGGCTCCCGACTTCAATATGCTGGACCCGATCAAGGCGACCGTCATCAACCCCGGTCTGAACGTCGACGGCGAATTCGCCAGTTCCGGCATTCCGGCGGCCATCGTCACCAAATATCTGGCCGAGCATGGCGTTGTCGTCGAAAAAACCGGGCTCTATTCCTTCTTCATCATGTTCACCATCGGCATCACCAAGGGCCGCTGGAACACCATGGTGACCGAGCTGCAACAGTTCAAAGACGACTACGACCGCAATCAGCCGCTGTGGCGCGTACTGCCCGAGTTCATCAAGGCCCATCCCTGCTACGAGAAGATCGGGCTGCGCGACCTCTGCGATCAGATCCACGGCATTTACAAGGCCAACGATGTCGCCCGCCTGACCACCGACATGTATCTCTCCGACTTCGTCCCGGCCATGAAGCCCGCCGTCGCCTTCGCCAGGATGGCGCATCGCGAGATCGACCGCGTCGGGATCGACGATCTCGAAGGCCGCATCACCAGCATTCTATTGACCCCCTATCCACCCGGCATTCCGCTGCTCATTCCGGGCGAGCGCTTCAACGCGACCATCGTCCGCTATCTCCAGTTCGCCCGCGAATTCAACACCCGCTTCCCCGGCTTCGAGACCGACATCCATGGTTTGGTCAAAGAGAAGCTCAATGGCGAGATCGGCTATTTCGTCGATTGCGTCAAGGCCGTGTGAGAGGCGGGAAAAAGGATCCCGTCAGTCACGGGAACGCTCAGGCTGCTGACGGACTTCACGTCCGGCGACCCGCAACCGCTCGGCGTGCCGTTCCTGGAGACTCAGCGCGGGGACTTCCTGCTCCAGCGGTGGCGCGATCTGGCCATGCCGCGCCGCGTCCGCCGGTTCCAGGGTCTTGGAAAAGATGGCGATGAGGAACCCCGCGAGGGTCGACAGCCCGACCACGTTGCCGCCCTTGAGATATGCCTCGGGCAGCATGGTTTCGGCGATCATGGTCAGCATGGCGCCGGCGGCAAGCCCTTGCACGAAGGCGAAGACATGGGGATCGGCCCCGGCGAAGAAGACGCTGCCGGCGGCAGCGCCGATGCCGGTGATAAGCATCAGCCCGCTCCACATGCTCAGGATGCGACCGAAGCTCATCCCCTGCTGTCGCATCCCCACGGAACTGGAGAGCGCCTCCGGATAGTTCGAGAGGAAGAGACCCACGATCAGCGAGACGCTGATCGCGGCGTGCAGCATACTGGAGCCGATGACCAACGATTCCGGAATGCCGTCCAGGGTGATACCGAGAAAAATAGCCAGGGGGGCGCCGCCGTGCTGGGCTTGACTCAGGCTCAGCGAGGCGACTGCGGGCATCGGCTGACGCAATTCCAGGGCATTGGACGCGCGTTGCAGACCATCCAGACTCTCCCTCGGGATCACCCAGACACTGGCGTCGCTGGTGGCGACGGCGGTGTCGCTGGTGGGAGCGCCAGTGAGGGTCGAGTACCAGCCGAAGATTTCGTTCGGCCCCAGCCGGGCGAGCGGCCGCGAGCAATCGGCGGCGTCGTAGATCTCGACCGTCCCGGACACCAGGATATAGGCCGCATCCGCCGGATCAGCAGCCTCGAAAATGACGCTGCCGCGCGGGTAATCCTGTGACCGAGCGGAGGCGGCCAGAACCTTGCAATCGGCGTCTTCGAGCGCCTGGAAAAGCTCGGTCCGCGTGACCTGGTCCATGACGCGCTTGAGCTGGCGGTGCTCCTGACGACGCAGGTGATAGAAGGTGGTGGAGGTCTTGCGCACGAAGCCGCCGAAGTCGTTCACCAGCAGATTCAGGGCAACGAAGAGCAGCCCGCCGCACACGGCCCCGATAGCGAGGGTATTGAAGTGCCCGCGCTCCAGCGCCGCACCGACCAGGTCGATCGTGAGCGCCGCGAGCAGCGCTCCGCCGCCGAAGACCATGAGCACGGCCGTGGCACGGTCTCCCGGCGTCGCTCCGACTCAACCAAGATCCATGACGATCAGCCTGCCAGGAAACGATCCGATGCGCGCCAAAAGGCACCTTAACCCATCTTTAACATAACCCCATTGATAAACACCCCCAGATGGCATCTAACCATCTGATCTTTATGTACACGCCGGCCGAAAATCGCAATGTAGTGCCAAGTTATTCAATAGTGGAAGAGTAAAA
>NZ_NHSQ01000189.1 GCF_016653465.1 Thiocystis minor
ACCGACGCGCTGGTCGAGGCCAAGGCGGGCGTGGGCACCGCCTCGGATGGCGCGTTCGGCATGCGTTGGGTGGGTCTCATCTCCGGTCTCTCATGCGTCTGTTCCTCCGTTTCCCAACCCAATATCTGACCCGCAAACCCAAGCGCCGACGGCCGACACGTCAGCCCCACCCGTCGGCGCTAGCAGCCTGTCGGACTTTCCCGCTGCCGAACGGTCGAGCCACTTGGTAGAATAGCCGTCTCACGCCTGTGGAGTTCGAACCGATGAGCCGCTTTCGCCCGATCAACCGCGAGATCGATTTTCTGCTGCCGCCTTCGGTACAGGATTGGTTGCCTGAAGGGCATCTGGCACGCGACGTCGTCGAAGTGGTGGAGGGTCTGGATCTCAGCGAGTTGGAGCGGGCCTATGCCGGACGCGGCAGTCCACCCTATCACCCGGCCACCTTGCTGTCGTTGCTGATCGACGGGTATGCCACCGGCTGCTTTTCCAGCCGCAAGATCGAGCGGGCCACCGACGACTCCTTGGCCTTTCGCTTCATCGCCGCCAACACGCATCCCGATCACGATACCCTCGCGACTTTCCGCCAGCGTTTCGCCCAGGCGTTCGAAGCGGTCTTTGTCCAGGTGCTGCAGGTCGCGCGCGAGAACCAGCTTAGCCGCTTCGGCACTGTCAGTCTGGACGGGACCAAGCCTGTCCTGAGCGAAGCCGAAGGGATTCACGCCAATGCCAGCCGCCACCGCGCGCTGTCCTACGGGCACGCCGAAGATCTCGAAGCGCAGCTGCAGGCCGAGGTCCAAGAACTCCTGGCTCTGGCCGAGGCGGCCGATGGGGTCAACGTGCCCGACGGCATCAACCTGCCGGAAGAACTCCAGCGCCGCGAGGATCGCCTGGCGGCGATCGCCATCGCGAAAGCCAAGCTCGAAGTTCGGGCGGCGGAACGCTTTGCGCGCGAACAGGCCGACCATGAGGCCAAGCTCGCCGCCCGCGCGGCCAAGGCGGCGGCCAGCGGCCGCAAACCGGGCGGGAAAGCGCCCCAGCCGCCCACGCCGGGTCCACGTCCCAAGGACCAGATCAACCTCACCGATGAGGAGTCACGCATCATGCCGCTCGCCGGTGGCGGCTTTGAGCAGTGCGATAACGCCCAAGCGCTGGTCGACACCGAGACCATGTTGGTGGTCATTGCGCAGGTCACGCAGGCGACCAACGACAAGCAGCAGATCGCCCCAATGCTGGAGTGCCTCGCCGCCCTCCCCGACGCATGCCCCCCGCCCAAGCAACTGATGGCCGACACCGGCTTCTTCAGTGAGGCCAACGTCATGGCCTGCGACAGCGCCAGCATCGAACCGCTGATCGCGATCAAACGCGACAAACACCATCCCCATTGGTCGGAGCGTTTCGCCAATCCGCCGGCTCCGCCACCCGACGCGACTCCGGTCGAACGGATGGTTCACCGCCTCCAGACCCCCGCCGGTCGGGCGACCTACGCTCTGCGCAAACAGACCGTCGAGCCAGTCTTCGGCATCATCAAATCGGTGATGGGGTTTCGTCAATTTCTCACGCGCGGTCTGGACAACGTGCGCAACGAATGGAACCTGGTCTGCCTAGCGTGGAACCTTAAACGCATGGCTGTCTTGCGTCCGCAGTAAGGGAAATTCGCAGGAAAAATACGTTTTTGGCGGAAAAAGGCGCTTTTTCGGAGGAAAAAACCTCTTGATGGCCTTTTTCAGTCAATCTGGCTGCTCAAGTCCGACAGGCTGCTAGGGCGCCAGGCCGCTGACCGAGACCCGGCAAAGCTCGGCCGGCTGATCGGGGCTGTCGGCATCCGTCACCAACCAGCCGCCCGTCCCGTCGGGATCCAGGGCGAGCCCCTCGAATTTACGGCGGCTGCGCGTGCCGTCGGCCTCAAGGAGCGGGGTCCACGACCCTGAATCGGCACCCAGGACGCCGATGACCGAACCCAGGATCTGCCCGTCGGCGATGGGGTCGGACGTGTCCTCGGCTGCCGCGAGGTACCAGAGCTGTCCCTCCGGTCCTTGCTCGGCATCCGTGAATCCGAGCGGAACGGGTCGGGAAACGCCCGCAAGCTCGCCCAGTTGCCAGCGCGTCACGGCCAGGATCTCACAGGTGGAGGGCGCCTCGACACGCACGCCAACGCGCACCACCGCGTTGCCGCCCGCACTGTTACCCCGGTTGAAGAGCAGCAGCCCGGCCGGCTGAGGAACGACACCCTCGATGTTGATTTTGTCACCGAGCGCTTGGGCGACGGCGTCATAGACCGGCCCCGCATCGAGAACCGCGAAGGCATCGGTCCGCGGGTCGAGCAGCAGGAAGGACCGCCGCGTGGGGGCCGAGCCCGAGCCCATGACCAGCACCCGCCCGTCGGGCAATCGCGCGGCGGCCTCGAAGTCCGGCTTTTGCGGTTTGGGCAGCGGACCGGAATTCTGACCGAGCGCGACGAACCGTGCCTGGATGGGCCGGGAATGCGGGTCCAGCCAGGCTACCCGATAGGCGTCATCCTGCACCAGCAGCAGCCGTTCCCGATCACGCACGAGACCCGACCCCGCCCGGGTGCCGGGGACAGGGTGAACCGACGTGATCTGCGCCGAGGCGAAAGTACTGGGCGTCGAAGCGAGCATTGGTAACGGCGCTAGGGAGTGGGCGAAGGTCGCGTGTGAACGTCAGTTTACGTCACCCTTGGAAGACGAAATTTCGGGGGGAACCTCAGTCTTCGTGCTCGAACGTCATGACCGAATCGGCTCAGGGTGGCGAATGCCGCGGGTCGGCGCGCTGAGTGGTCAGCCGGTCGGGGCGATCAGGTGAGCGCCCATTTTGGGCGGTCGGCGCATTGCGGACAAGGGCCTGGAACCCGAAAATTATTGGTTCGCTGCCGGTCGCTACGGCAACCTGGCGTCCTATCTGCTGGTCGCTGCGACCACTCCGACTGGAGCCCGTGCTATGCAGGTGGAGATCCCACTCGCGCTGACGACCGTCGCCGCCATCCTGGTTCTGCTCACCGGCCGGGCATTGATCGCCCGGGTGAGCCTGTTGCAGACCTACAGCTTCCCGGAGCCGGTGGTTGGCGGACTGGCGGTGGCCGTCTTGCTGACCCTGGCGCGCGTCGGTGGCGACCTGGAGCTGCAATTCGACACCCGCGCCCAGACGCCCCTGCTACTCGTCTTCTTTTCCACCATCGGACTCGGCGCGGACCTGCGCACCCTGGCCCGGGGTGGACGCAAACTCCTGATCCTGTTCGCGGCCGTCATTCTGGCGCTGCTGCTGCAGAACGCGCTGGGCATCGGGCTCGCCCACGCGCTGGACCTGCACCCCTTGATGGGCCTCCTGGGCGGCTCGGCGACCCTCTCCGGCGGTCACGGTACCGGGGCGGCCTATGGCAAGCTCTTCGGGGAGGTCAATAATCTCCAGGGGGCGGTGGAGGTGGCCATGGCCTGTGCCACCTTCGGCCTGGTGCTGGGCGGTATGCTGGGCGGACCGGTCGCGCAGTGGTTGATCCGCCGCCACCGATTGCTGCCGAGCGCCGGGGCGGCCGGCGACCAGGGACCGGGCTCACTCGCCACCGATGAACGCCGCCCCTTAAGCCCCGGATCGCTGCTGGAATCGGTGCTGCTGTTGATGGCCTGTCTGGGCCTGGGCACCCTGCTCGCCGAGCACGTGACCCTCCCGGGCCTCACCCTGCCGACCTTCGTGTGGTGCCTGTTGACCGGTATCCTGCTGCGCAATGCACTGGGGGTGGGCGACCGCTACCGGGTGGACGGACCGACGGTGGAACTGATCGGCACCGTCTGCCTGTCGCTGTTTCTGGCCATGGCCCTGATGACGCTGCGTCTATGGGAGTTGGTGAGCCTGGCCTTGCCAATCCTGGTGATCCTGAGCCTCCAGGCCCTGCTGGTCGTGACCCTGGCGATCAACCTGACCTTCCGCATCATGGGCAAGGACTATGACGCGGCGGTCATCGCCGCCGGTCAGTGCGGCTTTCAGCTCGGCGCCACGCCCACGGCGATTGCCAACATGCAGGCCATCACCAGCCGCTACGGTCCCTCGCCACTCGCCTTCCTGCTGGTGCCGGTGATCGGCGCCTTCCTGATCGATTTAACCAACGCCCTGGTGATCCAAGGCTATCTCGCCCTGCCCTGGTTCGGGTTCTGACCATGCACCTGCCATTGTTCAAGATCCCCGGCGATTGGCTCGCCGTCGTACTGGCCGCGCTGCTGCTCAGCGCCTGCCAGGAGGCCCCCGATGTGCACCAGGTCACGCGCACCGTCGAGGCGCGCTTGATCCAGGCTTTCGGCCCCGAGACCTTCGCCCTGACCAGTCTGCGTCGCCTGGGCCGCGGTCCCTTGAGTGCGGACGGCCAGGGCCGGCCGCAACTCATCGTCTACTACAACGCCGTGCTCACCTTCGCGCGTGACCTGGATTTTTCTTCCTGGAGCAACCTCAACGCCGCCGCCTTCGCGACCCTCCTGGGGGCGACCGAGAAGGGGGTGAGCGGGTTGCACCAGGCTGGCAACCGGCGTGGGGATCGGGTCTATGTCCACGGCAGCGTGAGCTTCGTTCGCGACGGGGACGCCTGGACGCCGATCGCCACCGTCCTGCCCGAGGTCGGTACCCCCTCGGCCCCCTTGAGCCCGGCGACCAGCGCCCAATCCAAGCGACTCTTCGCGCGCCTGATGCAACTCTACGAACGCCAGAGCGCCGACCCCAACCGCCAGCGTCAGATCATCGCCGAGGAGTTGGGGAACGCCTACACGACCATCACCGAGCGCCTGGACCGGCTGGACTGCGTACTGACCCTGGCCGGCGGTCCCCCGGACGGGGAGTACCAGGGGGTGGCGGACCTGCTCGCCCAGACACTGACCGCGCGGGGGCGCACCGCGGACGCGCGCAGCACGGCCGGAAGCGTGCAGAACCTGCAACTGCTGCGCGGCCGGCACGTCGACCTGGCACTGGTGCAGAACAACCTGGCCGCTGCGGCGCCGCCGGGCGCTGGCGCGACCAATGACCGGCTGGTGGCCCTGGCGAGTTTGTTCCCAGAGCCGGTGCAGGTGCTGGTCGCACGCGGCTCGGCGCTCACGGATCTGCGTGACCTGGCCGGTCAACGGGTGGAGATCGGCCAACCTGACTCGGGCAGCC
>NZ_NHSQ01000190.1 GCF_016653465.1 Thiocystis minor
CCGAGGATCACCTCCGAGCGACTATCACAGAGCGCTTGAGCGATCGCCTGTAGTGCCGACCTTTTTCTTCGAGGAACGAAGAATCAGCGGGTTGCAGCGCGAAAGACGCTGAATAGCCGAAGTCGGGCTAATCGTAAAAGAACGGTACCTCGCCAGTTCACCGATGCGCCCTGACGCCTCCCTTGCGCTCGGATAGTCTTGCCTGGCGTTCGCTCATCAACGCGTGATTCATGACCGATTGCGTCGTCTTCGCTAGCAGACGCCAACGCGTTCCAGCGGAAGACCATCGGTCGGTTCACGCCGCGCACGCACAGGACAACAGGATTTTTTTGAGGCCAAGAAGAGACACCCATGCAAACACCGATTTCCCCCGTCCGTCGCCGACTTAACGAGCGTGAAGCCGCCGCCGAACTCGGCATCAGCTTCCGTACCCTTCAACAATGGCGTGTGCGGGGCATTGGCCCCGTTTTTTGAAACTCGGCCGCGCCGTGCGCTATGACGCCGATGCGCTGGAGACCTGGTTAGCGCAGCAAGTCCGCACGAATACCGTGGGATGAGGGCGAAACGATGCGCCAACGCCCCAGCAATGAAAACGGCCTGGTGGTCTCGGAAACCACCAGGCCGTTGAGTCAAGCACGCTCCCAAGCGTTTTCGTCAACCGTTCCCTGAACCCAAAAGCGGTTCAGGGACAAAGCAATCCGACGGCGAATCGGTTTGCGCCGGCAGGTGAAGTTTACCCCATCGAGCGGGGAATTTCGCCTGCCGGCGCCCGCTTCTCCGGTCGGTCTCTCAGCCTCGCGAGGTATCGCACCATGTAGATTCAGCACCCGTCTTCGGCGACCGATCCGGCCGCCACGACCGGTCCGCCCAACAGCGCCCACCCCCTTTCCGCGGCGCTCGCCTGTCAGGCTCCGGCGCCCAACGACGTTCTCGGGTTCACCATCTGGCCGAACATGGCCGCGACCGCCAAACTGGACATGCGTCTGGCGTGGCCAGCGGTCTGCGCGCTGATCGCCCAGGAGGGTGCCCAGCCCGCCAAGCCTGATTGCCGCTGGGTCAAGCTGGCCACGTTCGGCCAGCACCGCACGGCGAAGGGATGTCTGCGGCACGACGCCAACGTGCGACAGGTTTTCGGCATCGAGGGCGACTACGATGACGAAGTCATGACCCCGGAGGAGGCGATCGAGCGTCTGGAGCGCCATCAACTCAAGGCATTGGTCTATACCTCCTAGAGCCATACCCCCAAGACACCCCGCTGGCGTGTCTTGTTACCTTTGTCCGGCCCGATCGCCCCCGCCGCGCGGCAGGCTTACGCCGAGGCGCTGAACGGACTGATGGGGGGCATCCTGGCGCCCGAATCGGGCGTCCTGGATGCGTGGCAGCAATACCCCATCCCCTTCGCAAGCCACGCGACAACCGCGGATCAACCCGCCGCGCCGCAGCCGCCTGCGGACGCCCTGGCCGACCTGCTGTCGGGCGACGACATCCACGGCAATGCACTGAGACTCGTGGGGCGGATGGTCCGCGAGGGCGTCACGGATGCCATGATCCGTTCGACTTTCCAGATCCTGGCGCAGCAGGTGGAGGCCATGCGCGGCGCTGACCGCGCCCAGGCCCTGCTGGGCGGTGAGTTGACCCGGATGATTCGTGGCGCGCGGGACTGGCAGGCGCGGGGTCAAACGGATCGGGAGGACCAGCGCCGGCGCGAATCTGCAGCGATGGACCAGAGCGCCGACAGCGATTTTCTGACGCCGCCCCCGCGTCCCACCGAGGCCATGTTTTACGGGCTGACCGGCGAGGTTGCCCGAACCGCCGCCGCCGGGCGGGAGGTGAACCCGGTCTCCGTCGCCGCCGCGTTTCTGTCCTGGCTCTCTGCCCAAGTGGGGCGGGATGTCTATCTCCAGGTGGGCGATGTCCGCCACCCGGTGCCGCTCTTCACCCTGCATGTGGGGCGGACGGCCATTGCCGCCAAGGGCGAATCAACGGGATTGCCGTTGCGCATCGACGAGGCGATCCGCCAATCCCCGCTCGCGAGACTGGGACCGGAACAACATCTGCTGGGGCAAACCCATGCGGGCGGCCTCTCCTCGCGTGAAGGACTGACTCTCTTTGTCCATGATGGTTACAAGTCCGGGCGCGATGACATCCCCTCGATCGAGGATAAGCGGCTGTGGGTTTTCGAGCCCGAGTTTCAGAACGTGATCGCGCAAGGCAAACGCGAGGGCAACACCCTGTCCGCCGCGCTGCGCGATGTCTGGGACGGCGGGAGCATCAAGCCCGCGACCAAGGGCGGACGGATCTGGGCGAGTGTGCCGCATATTGCGTTGCACGGCTGTATTACGCCGTTCGAGCTGCGCGCGGGACTGGAGCAGAAGGACATTACCAACGGTTTTGGGAATCGCTTCCTGCTGATCTGGGCGGAGCGGACCTGTCTGGTCCCGCTGCCTCGCGCCACCGCACCCGAGGCGATCTCCCGTCTCGCGCGCCGCGCCGAGCGCGTCATCCGCTTTGCGCTGGGAACCTATCCCGCGACGATATACACGCGCGAACTACGCCTGACGCCCGACGCCGAGACGATGTGGTGCAGCGCCTATCGGTCCTTGAAGCGTCGCGAGCCCTTGGGCGAGACCGTGGCCGCGCTGCTGGAACGGCGGGCGCCGATCACGCTGCGGTTGGCGGGACTCTTTGCCCTGACCGATGAAAGCCTGATGATCGAGGCCCGCCACCTGGCCGCCGCCCTCGCCTGGTCCCGCTATCACCGGGACAGTGTCGCGTTTGTGTTCGGCGCCGAGGTGGAACAAACGCGCCAGGCCATCGAGCAGTCCGACCGGCGCCGCAAGCTTCGCGACTACCTGGCGGGGAGGGACTGGGTTATCCGCTCGGAGATCCTGTCGCGGGCGCTGGGCGGCAAGGTGACGGCCAACGATCTGAACGGCGTACTTCAGGCCATGCTGGCGGACGGCGAGATCGAGCAGAAACAGGAAGCGCGCGGCGGTGCGGCCACGAATACCAAAACCTTCTACCGCGCGTCCGTTGCCCGCGAGATCGACGCGAAAGACGCGAAACACGCGCAAGACGGCGTCAATGCTGATCCCGAGTCCGGGCGAACCACGGCGAAAGACGCCGAACGACGGACGCCAGAGAAGGACGCAGCGGGTGTCGTCTGTCGGGAGGTGATCGGATGACGGCGTACCCGTCTTGCGGGCGCGTGTTGCGCGTCTTTCGCGCGTGTTTCGCCCGGCAGGAAGCGCCGTGGTGGCACGTCTTGCGCGTCTTTCGCGTGTTACGCGTCGAGATCGAGCAGAAACAGGAAGCGCGCGGCGGTGCGGCCAGGAATACCAAAACCTTTTACCGCGCGTTCGTTGCCCGCGCGAAAGACGCGAAACACGCGCAAGACGGCGTCAATGCTGATCCCGAGTCCGGGCGAACCACGGCGAAAGACGCCGAACGACGGACGCCAGAGAAGGACGCAGCGGGTGTCGTCTGTCGGGAGGTGATCGGATGACGGCGTACCCATCTTGCGGACGCGTGTTGCGCGTCTTTCGCGCGTGTTTCGCCCGACATGAAACGCCGTGGTTAGGCGTCTTGCGCGTGTTTCGCGTGTTACGCAGCAGAACCGCAGGCAGGTCTTACGCCTCGACAGCGCGTCAGACGGCGAAGGCGGCGCGGACATGAGCGTACAGGCGCTGTTGAACGATCTGGCCTGCGCCAACGTCCGTCTTTCGCTGACAGCCGACACCGGGCTGGAGGCCACGGGCGACCGCGCGGCGCTCGATTGCTGGCTGCCGGTGATCCGCGCCCGCAAGGACGAATTGCGCGCGCAGTTAGCCGCCACGACGCCGTCACCGCTCACTGGCACCGAGCGCGCCGACCTCCGCGAGGCGATCGAGGAGCGCGCGGCCATTCTGGAGTTCGACGGCCATCTCTCCAGAGCGCAGGCGGAGACGGCGGCGACCCGCGCGATGCGGGTGTATCGCTACCGGCTGAGCGACCGCCCGACGGATTGGCTGATCCTGCTTGCTCCCGGCTGCGACCTGGAGGAGGCATGGCGCGTCTTGGCACTGCGCTTTGGATCTGAGCGCGTGATCGAGGTGGTTTGCAACCCCGGCACTTGTTGAGATCCGGGCGTTGTGTTGTGACCAATTCTGGTTCAGCAATCCCCTGCCGTTGGCGAATGGCCGCACCACGTCGGGATTGGCCACGCTCACCCGTGCTCAGGCGCCGCAACACGTTGGCCCACGGTTCGTGAGAGACCCCAATCGCTTCCATCACGACGTGAAGAGCGGCAACGGGATCGGTGAGCTTGCCCCGCCCGTCGGCGATCCACTCCAAGGCCGTTGGCGGTGGATTGGCGAAGCGGTATTGCTTGACCGTCCAGCTTCAATCAGGTTCATGATCTCAGCTTGTGGTACTAGTCGGCCAGACCACGCGACCAGGCGTACTAGAGAGACGACCATGGGACATCATGGCCTCGTCACAGGAGCGGAGCGAGACGTATGACAATGAAACACCGACGCGAAGTCTTGGGCACCGTGTTGGCAGCCATCGTGTTGAACCAGACTGTGTTGGCCCAGGCGTTGGATGCCTTGCCAGCCACCTATGCCGGCGGCACAACCTGCGTCGACTGTCATCAAGCCGAGACCGAACGCTGGCAAGGCTCCGACCACGATCGGGCCATGACCGAGGCGACGGAGGCGACCGTCCTCGGCGATTTCCGTGACGTCGCCTTCACGGCCCAGGGCGTCACCTCTCGGTTCTACCGCCAGGATGGTGCCTTCATGGTGCGCACCGACGGCCCGGATGGACAACTGCACGACTACCCCATCCGCTACACCTTCGGCTGGTGGCCGCTTCAGCAATACCTGATCGAGTTCCCCGGCGGACGCCTGCAAAGTCTGGGCATTGCCTGGGATAGCCGCGCGGCCGAGGACGGCGGCCAGCGCTGGTATCACCTCTATCCCAATGAGCGGATCGACCATGCCAGTCGCCTGCACTGGACCGGACGCGACCAGAACTGGAACTACCAGTGCGCGGAGTGCCACTCCACCAACCTGGAGAAGCACTACGACCTCGCCACGGACAGCTTCCACACGACCTGGTCCGAAATCGATGTCGCCTGCGAGTCCTGCCACGGACCGGCCTCGCGCCATGTGGCGCAGGCGCGTTCGGCGACGCCGGACACACCGCCTGTCTGGGATGCCGACAAGGGGCTGGTGGTTCAGCTTGCCGATCGCGACGGCGGCGTCTGGATTCATGACGCGGCGAGCGGACAACCCAAACGATCCGTCCCGCGCACCCAGCACAGGCAGATCGAGACCTGTGCCCGCTGTCATTCCCGGCGCGGGCAGATCAGCGAGCGCGACCAGCCGGGGCGGCCGCTCGGCGACACCCACCGCCTGGCCCTGCTGGAGGCCCCGCTCTATCACCCGGACGGCCAGATCAAGGACGAGGTCTTCGACGTTGGCTCCTTCATCCAGAGTCGCATGTACGCCAAGGGCGTTACCTGCACGGACTGCCATGACGCCCACAGTCTCAAACTCAAGGCGCCCGGCAACGGGGTCTGCGCCCAGTGTCACCAGCCGGCCCGGTACGATGCCGAATCCCATCACCATCACGCGCCCGGCTCCAGCGGCGCGGCCTGCGTCGCCTGCCACATGCCGCAGCAGCGCTACATGGTGATCGACGAGCGCGCCGATCACAGCCTGCGCATTCCCCGTCCGGACCTGACACTAAAGATCGGCACCCCCAATGCATGCAACGCCTGTCATACCGACAAATCCACCAGCGCTGCCCTGCTCGCGCCGCTGGCCCTCACCCTCAAGACGGCCCAGGCCACCGAACACAAGGACAAAGGGGGCGAGGCTCACGCCAAGCCCCAGTTCCTCTTCGTGCAAAGTGCCGAGGGCGTGACCTATGCGGACGGGCGCCTCACCCTCAAGGGGATTAGCCCCGTCACCATCCTGTTCTCGGATCGCCCGGAGCGCCTTGCCGACCACATGGCGACCGAAAACTTCGTCCCCTTCTGGGGTGAGGGCGCGGACAGCTTCAAGTCCGATCCGCCCAACGGGACCCTCTCTGTGGTGGAGGGCGAGGCAATGGACAACGTCGTCATGACCCTGCGCAACCCGCGGCTCGCGGGGCGGGATCTGAGCTACGAGGTCGAGGTGTTGGAAGGAAGGCCGCCGGCCAGCGGGGGTGCGGCTTCGCTGTTCATCGACATCATCGGCATGCCGCTCACGCCGGTCTCCTTCGCCGGCGCACGTCGGCGCATGTGGCGCCGTTAGCCCGAAGCCCGAAGCCCGAGCCTGGATGGAGAGAAGCGGAATCCAGGTCCCGCCCCAATCCACTGAATAGTCATGTCCCCCCAAGGCCACACCCCTGGATTCCGCTGCGCTCCATCCAGGCTACGACTTGCTCCACGAAGCGAGCTGCCAGCCAGTCGCGAAGCAGTTCGAAGAGGCCGATACCGGACGTTAAGATCGGCTTCGTGTGGGACTCTGACCGGCCAAGCGATGTCAGTCGACATGTATCCCCAATTCGGGTTTGGCGGCCTGTTCGAGGAGCCCATCGGGAGTGGATTTGACCCGCCACTGCGAGGGACTGATCTTCGCCCAGTTACGAAAGGCACGCGAGAATGCATTCGCGTCCGCGTAGTGTAGTGCTGCGGCAATCTCGGCGACTGGGAGCCGCGTGTTGCGCAGAAGTTGGCGGGCGAGCTCGAACCGCGTGGTGTTGACCAGATTCTGCAGACTCATTCCTTCCTCACCGAGCCGACGGCGCAAAGTCCGCTCGCTGATTCCGAAGAGTTTGCTAACCGCCTCGGCCTTCGCCTGGCCGCTCAACAGCAATTGGTGAAGCACCAACTCCACCTGCTCGCCAAGGCTCAGCGGGCCAGTCGCCTGTGCATCGCGAATCGCCGCCGAAATCGCGCAGTGCACCTTGGGATCGGCGCCTGCAATCGGGTTGGACAGCCAAGATGATGCAAAAACAATCCCCGAGACTTCCGCGTCGAATGTCGCATCCACGCCAAACACCCGGCGGTACGCTGCCGTTCGGTTCGGACGACGGTAGGAGAACTGCACTGCGGCGGGCCTGAAGTCGCTGCCGCACAGGCCCAGCAGAATCCTGTTTCCGATGGCAATGGCAACGTCATAGATGTACTCGGTGGCCGGGGTTCCGTGGCGGTAGACGGAGTAGCCTAAGATGGCAGTCTGGCTATCCGGGGCGAGCAGAAGTGGCGCCGCGCCCCGATCATGCAGATGCAGGTGGAGCAACAGGCTTCGCAACGCGTCGCCCACGCTCGGCGAATGGCGCATCAGATCGCCGAGCAGCCCGAGCCCCGTAAGCTCGAAGCGGTTGCCCACGAGCAGCGCGAAGTGCGGGCATTCGGTTAAGTCAGCCGAAATTTGGAAAAGGCGCCCTGCCGCTGCTAAGCCCATTCGGCTGTCGGGGTCCCAAAACAGCCGAAGGCTTACCTTTGCCTGCGCAAATGCGCGTTGTGGGTCGACACCCAACTCGTCGAGCACGGCGGGGATCGCGAGGATCGGACCCACCCTGATGTCGCCGTCCCTGCTCCGGACCAACGCGGGCGACTTGCGCCGGGATGCAGAGGGGGTGTCCGATTCGACCGAATCTTCGCAAGTCATATCAATATCCTGTTTTGATTAGCAAAGAGTCCCAGCGTGGCGCCACCACGCCGCGCGACGCGGCCTGGTGGTCGCGGCGGCGGCGACTACGGGACGGTGCTGGCGGCCGGCGTCGGTGATGCCGCCGAAGCACGACCGCCAGTCGCAGACGAGGGCACTGGCCCAGGTCGCAACCGACTTGCGCGTGAACCCTGGCACCGGGGCCGACAGGCTGGTCTTGGCCTGGCTGATGAAATAGATGGCCAAGTACCACACCGTCAGGGCCAGATTGGTCCCCTGAAACACGGTCCCGCCGATCAGGGAGAACTGCGGTCGGCAGCCACCGCACGGGAAGATCCTGCGCGCCCAGACCCGCAGTACGCCGTGGCGGACCTCCCCGCAGTGGGGACGATGCACGCCCCGCAGCCAGCGCAGTTGCTCGAGGACCGCCGCGCACTTCACCTCGGTACCGAGCTGCCCCAGGGGCTCGGGCATCGACAAGCCCCGCCGGAGCTGAGCACGCTTCATGGCTATGGCGCATCTCCCCTGGGTGGGCCCGGCACCAGGACGCGCCGGCCGGGGCCTCAGTCCGCGAGTCCGGCTGGGCTTCGGTGCCATCCGCATGTACTGTGCGGTCATTTTGGCCGGATCTGCAAGATACTCCCAGTCGAGTTTTGATATGTTGCGGTCGCCCTTCATTCTTGCGAGGCCCATCAAGGGGAAAGCCATGAGAGAGGCAAGGTTGTCCACCAAAACTTCTTAACGACACGAAAGACGGGATTAGAGTCATGCAACACAGGTTCCTAGAGAAAAAATCGCGCATGCGGCGACACCTTTCCGCGGCACTCGCGCTGCTCGTCGCTCTCACCGCTGGCAGCCTGCAAGCTGCCGATTCGGGCCCGCGGCATCATGCCGAGGGCGCATACAATGACGCCGCAGCAACCTACACCGTGGTCAAGGGCGACGACCTGGCGGTGATCGCCGAGCGCCTCGGTGTCAGCGTCGCCGAGCTGCGCCAGGCGAACCGCCTGACATCCGACCTGATCGAGCCGGGCCAGACACTGATCGTGGGTGCTGGGACGTCGGAATCACCTGCGACGGGCCGCTACAAGATGACCACACCGATCGCGCCGGGCGTCGCCACACCTGACACGCTCGATACCTCCATCGGTACGCTGCACTTGAGCGACGGCTTTCCGAAGCCCGACACCGTCGAGAAGATCTACGACAACCTGGATCGTTCGCGTGCGCTGCAGGCCTATCTGCTGGCCATCCCAATCGTCAACCAGGCCGGCATGCGCGACTCGTTGCGCAAGTTCGGGCCGGACAATCAGACCGACGTCATCTGGGAGACCCTGGTCGACCCCAAGACCGTGGAACTGACGGCCAACGACAACACCATCTACAACTTCATCTGGATCGATACGCACCAGGGGCCAGTGGTGATGGAGATCCCGCCCATGTCCTTGGGTGCCATCGACGATTTCTGGTATCGCTGGGTTGCCGATGTCGGCATCACCGGCCCCGACAAGGGCAAGGGCGGCAAGTACCTGATCCTTCCCCCCGGGTACGCAGGTGAAGTTCCGCAAGGCTACTTCGTCGTCCGCCCGAGCACCTACGGCAACTGGGTCCCCTTCCGAACCTTTCTCGTCGACGGGTCGCCCAAGCCTGGCGTCGAGTCGGTCAAGAAGCACCTGAAGATCTATCCGCTGGCCGATGCGGCCAATCCCGCTCCTGTGCAGTTCGCCAATGCCTCGGGCGTCCCCGCGAACTTCGTCGCACCTGGCGACTACTCGTTCTGGGAGTTTCTCGACCAGGTCATCCAGGAGGAGCCGAGCGCAGGCTCCGATCCGACCACCCTGGGTCTGTTTGCCTCGATCGGCATCGAAAAGGGCAAACCCTTCAACCCCGACGCGCGCATGAAGAAGATCCTGACCGACACCGCCAACATTGGCGCGGCAACCGCACGCACCCTGGCCTTCAAGATCCGCGAGCAGGATGCCTTCTTCTATCCCGACAGTTCATGGCGTCTGCCGTTTTTCGGCGGCTACAAGTTCGAGGTCTCGCCTGGGGTCGCCAACCTGGACGGCGCGGCCTTTTTCTACTACTTCGCCACTGGCGTGACGCCCGCGATGGAGGAGAAGATGGTCGGCAAGGGGTCGCAGTATCCCTGGACCGCCCTGGACGCGAACGGAAACCCCTTTGACGGCGCCAAGACCTACAAGCTGCACCTGCCACCGGACATCCCGGTGAAGGACTTCTGGTCGGTCATCGTCTATGACAACCAGACCCGCTCGATGCTGCAGACCGATCAGCAGGCCCCGAGCGTCAGCAGCCAGAACAAGAACCTTCAGGTCAACGCGGACGGCTCGGTGGATGTCTGGTTCGGCCCGACCGCCCCCGAGGGCAAGGAAAGCAACTGGGTCCAGACCATTCCCGGCAAAGGCTGGTTCATGATCTTGCGCCTGTATGGTCCGCTCGAGCCCTGGTTCGACAAGACCTGGCGACCGGGTGAGATCGAACCGCAAGCCTGAGAAGCTGTTTGATAACCCTCGACTCCAGCCAGTCGAGGACGTGATCCAGGTTGCACGCTTATCATGGTCCAGTCTGCCGCATGCTTTCCCGCCCGCTCCCACCCGGATCTGAGGTTAGTGGTGGATGGCAGCGCTCGGGTCGGACCCATCGGGGCGATCCCGCAGGTGCTCCGCGACATGGGTCTCGATCCCGCCGGGGTTGCGGCGGCGACGGGTGTCGAACTCAGTCTCTTCGACGACCCGGACAACGCCATTCCTTTCGTGCTCATGGGCCGGCTGTTTCGGGAATGCGTGGCCCGGAGCGCCTGTCCTCACTTCGGACTCCTGGTCGGGGAACGCTCGTCGGTCTCGTCGCTGGGGATCGTGAGCCGGCTGATGCAGCACTCACCCGACGTTGGCACGGCGCTGAGCAATCTGGTGCTGTATCTGCAACGACAGGATCGCGGAGCCGTTCCGACCCTGATGGTCCAGTATGAGCTGGTGCTTCTGGGTTACACCGTTTATCAGCAGGGGGTCATCGCGACCGACCAGATCCACGACGGCACCATCGCGATTGGCTGCAATATCCTGCGGGCGCTGTGTGGACCCCGATTCCGGCCCTTGGCTGTCCTGCTCCGCCGCACGGCGCCTGCCGACCGCGAGCCCTACCAGCGGTTCTTCAACGCGCCCGTGCGCGTCGACGCGGATCAGTCGGCACTCGTCTTTCCGGCGACCTGGCTCGATCATCCGGTGAGCGGGGCCGATGCAGGACTGTACCGATCACTCCGCGCGGAGGCCGAAACCAGCATGGAGCGGATGGAGGTTGATTTCGTCATCCAGGTGCGACGGGTGCTGCACGGCCTGGTCATCACGGGACGCGGATCCGTGGAGCAGACGGCATTTGTCTTTGGCGTGCATCGGCGCACCTTGAATCGACGGCTGTCGGCCCGGGGTGCCAACTTCAAAGTGTTGCTGCGGGAAGTCCGTTTTGAGATTGCCCAGCAGTTGTTAAGAGATACACGGATGCCCATCGTAGATATCGCGGAGGCGCTCGGCTATGCCGCCGCCAGCGCCTTTACCCGAGCTTTCCAATGCTGGTCGGGACAATCGCCGGCCGTCTGGCGGGCGGCGCGGCCTTGAGCAATCAGGAACCAAGGCGAAACCGAGAGATGGCTTTCGCCAAACACCGTCTTTTCATCACGGACCCGGCCCGGTTTTCCGGGCTTCCCGTGCTGAAAATGCCCGTGCTGAACCGGCCTGGCGTGTCGGTTTCAGCCTTGATCGACGTCCAGCGCCGAGCCATTGGCGCATTTCACCCATCCTCATACTGGAGAACAGGCAAATGATCGTGAAACAGTTGATCGTGAGCGCCACCGCCGCCGTTGCGTTGACCCTGGCCGGTGCCGTTACGGCCGAGTCGCATGCTGAGAAGGCGGCAGCGGCGGCCAAGGCCGCTGAGGCCACGAGCGCCGCCAAGGCGTATGAGAAAGAGGCCGCAACCCTTCAGGGTGAGGCGGACAAGATGGCGCAGGATGCCGCCGCCGCCAGAGCCAAGGCCAAGGCCGACCCCACCGCCGCGAACAAGCATGAGGCCAAGCTGAAGACCGAGGAATCGGTTGATGCCGCCGCCGTGGCGGGAGACATGGAAGGCGAGGCGGCGGCCAAGGAGAAAGCAGCCGAGTCCGGCAAGTAATTGATCGGGACCGTACCGGGTGAGCCGATCGGCTCACCCGGCGGTTCTGTCATGAGGTCACCGCCATGTCATCAGTCTCCGCCATGCTTCGATCGACCCGCGTCATGGGGCTGGGGCTCTGCGCCGTCGTGCTCCTGTTCGCTCAGGCGCATGCACAAGCGGATCCCTTGCCGTCCTGGCACGAGGGGCCGGCCAAACGTGCCATCCTCGACTTCGTGAAGGTGACCACCGATCAGACAAGCCCCGACTATGTGCCGCCTGAAGCGCGCATCGCCACCTTCGACAACGACGGCACGCTGTGGACCGAGCAGCCGCTCTACGCTCAACTCCTCTTCGCCCTTGATCGGGTGAAGGTTCTCGCCCCCCAGCATCCCGAGTGGAAAACTGAAGAGCCGTTCGCCTCGCTGCTCAAGGGCGATGTCAAGGCTACGCTCGCGGGAGGCACGCGGGCGATCTCGGAAATCCTGATGGCGACCCATGCCGGGATGACCACCGAGGAGTTCGCGCGGATCGTTCAGGACTGGCTGGCGACGGCGAAGCACCCCAAGACTGGGCGGCCTTACACCGAGATGGTCTATCAACCCATGCTCGAACTGCTCGACTATTTGCGGGCCAATGGCTTCAAGACCTTCATCGTCTCCGGTAGCGGTGTCGAGTTCATGCGCCCCTGGACGGAGACGGTCTACGGCATTCCACCCGAGCAGGTGATCGGCTCCAGTATCAAGACCCAATTCGAGCGGCGTGACGGTAAATCCGCGCTGGTGCGTCGACCGGAAGTGAATTTTATCGACGACAAGGAGGGCAAACCGATCAGCATCAATCAGCAGATCGGCCGCCGTCCCCTCGCCGCGTTCGGTAACTCGGATGGTGACCGGCAAATGCTGGAATACACGAAGGACGGCGATGGCGTGCGATTGGCAATGCTGGTTCTGCACGATGATGCCGCGCGCGAGATTGCCTATGGCCCGGCGAATGGCCTGCCCGAGAGTCACGTTGGCGCCTTCAGTCAGTCCCTTTACGATGAAGCCAAACAGAACAGTTGGGTGGTCGTCAGCATGAAAAAGGACTGGAAGCGCGTCTTTCCCTTCGAGCATCAATCATCTTCCAGTCATGTTCGTTGAACTGCCACGGCCAAACCATGGCCGGCCCGCGACATGACACCCGGATATTTAAGCCCGTCGACTCGCCAGGAGCAGACCATGCCACGAGCCACCCTCAGCGCCTCGCTTTTCATTGCCACCATCGTTCTGCATGGCTGTAGCGGCGATTTGGTCGCACCCGACTCGATCATAGAGGATCCTGGTGCCGAGGCGTTTCTGGACCGAGTGGATAAAGTCTGCGGCAAGCTCGCCATCGGCAACCAGCCGCTGAGTTACCTGCTCGACGTGAATGGCAACGACACCTATTTTATCGACGAAAGCAGCAAATTCTATTTCGGCAAGGTCGATCAGGCGACTTTCGCCGACGACATCAACAGCTTCTATCCCACCGGCACCAACCAGGCCGCTCTCGACTGCATCGTCGCGCAGCTCGGCGAGAATTGACGGACACACATTCAATGATCACTCGCGCCCAACCGATCCCTTGCCTGACCGCCGTCCTCGCCCTGCTGTTCGGCGCTCCCGTGGCTGCCGCCGATCATCCCATTGAGGACGGCAACTGGCATACGGCTCTCCGACTCTACGGCTGGCTGCCAAGCGTCAGCGGTGAGACCCGTTTCGATCTGGGTAACGGCGGTGGCGATGCCACCGTGGACACCAGTCAGATCCTCGATGCAGTCAAGATGTCCTTCATGGGTTCTGCCCAAGTGCGCAAGGGCCGCTGGACCGGATTCACCGATCTCATCTATCTGCGCATGGGTGCGGATCAGCAGGGCGGTATCCGCTTGCCGGCGGCCTACGGCTCCGGCATCAACGTGCATGCCGACGAGGAACTCAAGGGCTGGGTGTGGACTCTGGGGGGCGGCTACACCCTCTGGTACAACGACCGGGCCAATGTCGACCTGGTGCTCGGCGCTCGCCTGTTCGATCTCGACAGCGATCTGGCTCTCAGCGTCACGGGGCCACGGAATCGGACCCTGCCCGCCAACCTCAGCGCCTCCGTGACCCTGTGGGACGCCATCATCGGCGTCTATGGCCGGGTGGATCTGTCCAGTCACTGGTTCGTTCCCTACTATCTGGATGTGGGGACCGGGGATACCGAGCTGACATCGACCGGCTACACCGGCGTGGGCTATGCCTTCGACTGGGGCGATCTCACCCTGACTTACCGTTATCTCTACTACGATCAGGGCAACGACAAGACCATCGAAGGGCTAACCTTTAATGGGTTTGCGGCGGGGGTCAATTTCCGTTTTTGAGCGCAGGCAATGCCCATGAACCTGCATGATTAACCCCTCCGCTACACCTTCGGCTGGTGGCCGCTCCAGCAATATTTTTCGGCGCTGCATGAGTGCCGCACGACGCCGGTCGTGAACGCCGAACAACCCTAACCGGGTCGGTCCGAGTGAACCCGAGGCGACCGTCGCAGGGTTTCCAGCGGTCCCTCGCCGAAGATCTGTCGATACTCGGCGGTAAAACGCCCCAGTTGATAGAACCCCTGACTGTAAGCGGCCTGCGTGATGGTCAGGCCGCCGGCTGGCGCGAGCGTGAGCTGGCGGCGCACGGCATGGAACCGCCAGCGCCGCAAGAAGGCCAATGGCGCTGACAAGGGCGATCGTTGGGAAACTTGCTGGGCCGGTTGTTGATCGACTCGCTCCACTTCCGGGGATATCCGGGGGTAACTTTGGGGACCAGGCGAACGCAGGTCTGGGCATCCCGCCCCGGCAACGACTTCGGTCGCCACCCTCGGACCTTGCGCTTGACCCGAAGTGGGATTAGGCTGCTGGCAGGCGATGTATGCGGTTCTGAAAACAGGCGTCGCCCATCTGTTCGAGATTCTGTTGCCGTTCGACTCGGCAAAGCCAGGGAGGCTTCTCGCAGACGCCCCGATTCAACGGGCGGTAGACAGGTCGCTTCCGGCTAGCGACTCATTAAATGTGCGCGTTGGCCCGACACGCTTGCAACCGTTGCATTCGCCAAGGGATACCCTCTTATTCGACGCCTCGCGTCACGTCAAGACCGGCCCTTCGGGACACGGGATCTCTCGAATGAACGTTGTCGATCAGCGTTCATCCGAAAGATTTCGCACGTCCCCACCGCCATGAGTCATGCTCTGACTTCGGCCTGTGGGTCATCGCCTGCGCGGGCGATCCATCAAGACCGCGCGCACCACCGGCAAGCCTTGCGCTTGCAGTCAACCCGCCAGCACCGCTGGCATGAATGAGACGAACGATCCGTCAACCGCGTCTCCGTCCGCTGTCAAGCGTCAGAACAGTCGAGTTCTCCGTCCTCTGCGGAAAACCGCCGGCAATCGCTGGCATGATCGACGTGAACGCTCCCGTGCAACCCTGTACATGATCGGCACGCCTCGCGCTCGCCGACCGTCAACCCACCGGCGCCGCCGGTTTTCGCTTCGCACGGACGTGTATTCCACCCGTCCAGCCGGATCCAGTCCTACATTCAGCGCACACCCTGAAAAAGGGTCGCCATCTCTCCGCGAAAAAACTCGTCCTCCAGACGAACGTCGACGGCGTGTCGGTCGGCCGTCCAGTCCTCTCTTGAATTGCTCGTTCCATGCGTGAAAGACCGCGATGTTCGCGAACAACGCCCAGGGCCATCCGGCTCCAACCTTGATCACGCTCGACGATCGCAGACCGTCCCTCGCCCGGCGGTCTTTGTTCACAAAGACCGCCGCCAGCAATCGCTTGTTTCCATTCGCTTTAACAGCGTTAAGCCAGCACTAAAACACCACACTAAAATCGCTAGACGCCTGTCTATTGGGCACCGGGGCGGAACCCCGGCAGGTCTATCGCCACGCCATTTCCGTCGTCGTCTCACCGCGTCAGGCCACTGACGCAACGTCCCCCGCCAACGCGGACGGGCGAGCGACATCAGAGGTTCAGACCACCTCCACGCAAGGAAGCAGAACGGTCTTCGACGTCCTCGGCAGGACGCAAATCTGCCCACCGCCATCGCCTAGCCTTGGGCTTTTCAAGGTCATCACTTACCGGTTTCTCGCGGGAAGATGGCGGATTTTTTCAACGCTCGATGGGAGTTGCCATGGGGAAATATGCCAGCGCACGGAATTTTGGCTTCGGCAAGAACCTGGATTACGCCGGGCGCGAAGCCCTGCGCGCCTATTACGCCGATGGGCATTTCGGATCGGTCGCGGCGCATGGCGACCGCTGGAATCAATTTGCGCAGTGGGCCAAGGCAGAAGGCATCAAAGACCTGTCCAAGGCGGATCAACAGGCGACCGCCGAACGCTATGCCCAGCACGTCGCCGCGCGCGTTCAGGCCCAGGACATCGGCATTCAATACGGCCAGAATTTGATCTCGACAGTGAATGTCACGCTCGCCGCGTTGCGGGGCGACGATCAGATTCGCGTGTCGCCGTCGGCGGTCGTCGGTGAACGCTCGCAAGTGCGCACCGTTGCTCCGGGCGCACTGGACCGCGAGCGCGTGAATCAAGCCACTGCGGCCTTACGGGACGCCGGGATGCCCAGGGCGGCGGCGGTGCTGGCGTTGGCGCGGGATTTCGGGGTGCGCCGGGAAGAGGCGGTAAAGGCGGACCTGGATCGCTGGCGGCGAGAAGCGGATCGCTACGAGCGGATCAACGTGCAGGAGGGCACCAAGGGTGGCCGAGACGCACCACGCTGGATACCCGTCGGCGTGCTACAGCGCGAGACGCTCGGGAGTGCTATGACGGCGCGCCCGGTTGGTTCCCGGAATCTCATTAGCCCGCACGAGACCTACGCCCAGGTCGCGATCGCCAGGGACTCGGAATTGAATGTCGCGCGGGCGATCCTCCACGCCCACGGCATCCCCGGCTATCACGACGCCAGGGCGGCTTATGCCTGCGAGCGGTATCGAACGCTGGCCGGACGCGAAGCGCCGGTCGTGACAGGCGAACGCCCCGGCGTCGAACAGCGCCAGAGCGACGCGGCCGCCCGCGCGGTGATTACGCAGGAACTCGGGCACGGACGGACCGAGGTCGTGTCGTCGTATCTCGGAGGCCGCTGATGCAGCTCTCCGTTTTGCTCCGACGCGCGCAGCCAGGGACCAAGAGCGGGGTTCAGGGGCACCTCAAACGCGCGACCCGAATGCAGGCGCTCATCGCCGAGCGGTTCGGGGTCCGCGAACCCTATCAATTCAAAGCCAAGCACCTGCGCTGGGTGCTGGAACATGGCACCGCCGAACTCGCGCCCAGTTCGAGGTACGACTACTGGCGCACCGCGCGGGCGCTCGCCGCCATTCTGGGCCACTGGCCCGACTGGGAGCCGCACCTGCGCGGTTCCTGGATCTCGCCGCGGCCCGATTTACCACGCGACACCCAGCCGACAACGTCTAGCCGAGGTGGGCGGCCACCCAAGCTTGCCCGTGTCCGTCGAGAACGCGGAAGATGATCGAGAACGAAGTTGCGTGGCCGCGATGGAAGCGGCGGATTCGGGAGGGGGCGAAGGACCGTCGAATCGCCGCAAAAACATATCCGCGTGGTGACTCAATGGTGACTCAAAGAAAAACGGCTTAGACCGATAAAGTCTAAACCGTTGTTTTTATTGGTCGGGGCGAGAGGATTTGAACCTCCGACCACCTGAACCCCATTCAGGTGCGCTACCAGGCTGCGCTACGCCCCGATAAGATAAGTGATCATAAAGCCTAACCCACCGAACGTCAACGCCGCAGTATCTGCAGAATCTCTTCAAGCTCAAGACGTAATTGGCGCAGAACCTGATGGGTCTGGTTCATGTCGTGCTTGGCGCCTTCTCCGCTCAATTGCTGGCGGGCGCCGCCGATGGTGAATCCCTGGTCGTACAGCAGGTTGCGAATCTGGCGCACGATCAAAACATCGTGGCGTTGGTAATAACGCCGGTTGCCGCGACGCTTGACCGGCTTGAGCTGCGGAAATTCCTGTTCCCAGTAGCGCAAGACGTGCGGTTTGACGCCACACAGCTCGCTGACTTCACCGATGGTGAAGTAACGCTTGCCGGGAATCGGCGGGAGATCGCCGTCTCCTGGCTCGTCGCCACTAGCCATCGGTTCCAGCATAGGCTTCCACCCGTGATTTGAGCTTCTGGCCCGGACGGAAGGTCACAACACGCCGCGCGGTGATGGGGATTTCCTCGCCAGTCTTGGGGTTGCGGCCCGGACGCTCGTTTTTCTCGCGCAGGTCGAAGTTGCCGAACCCGGACAGCTTGACCTGTTCCCCCCGCTCCAGAGCGGTGCGAATCTCCTCGAAAAACATCTCGACGATATCCTTGGCCTCGCGTTTGTTCAGGCCCAGTTCATCGAATAGATGTTCTGCCATTTCGGCTTTGGTCAACGCCATACCTTCAATCCCTCAATCGTGCGTCAAGTTCGGAGGCTAGGCGGTTCAGGATCCGCCCCACCTCGACTTCAATGAGATCTTCCGTCAGTGTCTGGGAAGAAGACTGTAAAATCAATCCTAAAGCAAGACTTTTTCGTCCAGAATCGATGTTCTTGCCGGTATAGACATCGAACAGGATGACCTCGCGCAGCAGTTCCGTGGCGGCGGCGCGAACGCAGTCGGCGACCCTCTCGTAAGCGATCTGTGCGTCGATGACGATCGCCAGATCGCGACGAATGCCAGGGAAACGCGAGATCGGCGCATAGCGGGGCAGGATGCCGTCCGCCAGCGGCGCCAGATCCAGCTCGAACAGAAAGGCGTCGCCGGTGAGATCGAGCTTGGCGGCCAGCGAGGGATGCAGCATCCCCATCAGACCCACGGGTTTCCCCGCACGCTCGATCCGGGCCGTCTGGCCCGGATGCAGGGCCGGATGCGCGCCGGCGACGAATCTGAATTGCGCGGGCGCGCCGGTCAGCGCCAGCAGGGCTTCCACGTCGGCCTTGAGGTCGTAAAAATCGACCTTGCCGGATTGCTCGCCCCACTGTTCGGGAGCGGCCGTGCCGATGACCAGACCGGCGAGCCCCGGCTCCTGTCGCAGACCGTCGGCGCCGATCCGAAACCGCAGACCGGACTCGAAGATTCGCACCCGCTCCAGTTGACGGGTCTGATTGTAACGGGCGGTCTGCAACAGGCCGGTCCAGAGGCTGGTGCGCATGGTGGAGAGTTCGGCGCTGATGGGGTTGGCCAACCGCAGGGTGTCGGCCTCGGGTTCGACCAGCGACTGGATCTCGGGGCTGACGAAGCTGTAGGTGATGACCTCGTGGAAACCGCGGTCGACCAGGGCCAGGCGCGCGCGGTCGAGATCGAACGCGGCCTCAGGCGTGGATTGGGTGACCGAGGCGGAACTGGCGTGGCTCACCGGGATGTTGTCGTAGCCATGGATGCGGCCGATGTCGGCAATCAGATCGACTTCGTGGACCAGATCGAAACGGGCGCTGGGTGGGGTGACCCGCCAGCCGTCAGCGAGAGGTTCGACGGTCATGCCCAGGCGTTCCAGCACATCGGTGATGGTCGTGGCGGGCAGTGCGAGCCCGAGAATCCGGGCGACGCGCGACTCGCGCAGATGCAGGGGTTCGCGGTGCGGCAGATGGGTCGCGTCGGCCACGTCCACCACCGGGCCGACCTCGCCGCCGACGATGTCCAGCAGGAGACGGGTCGCGCGCTCGATCGCGCGGACCTGGAGTTGGGGGTCGACGCCGCGCTCGAAACGGTGCGAGGAATCGGTATGAAAGCCGTAGCCGCGCGCCTTGCCGCTGATGGCGAGTGGCGCGAAAAAAGCGCTTTCGAGCAGGATGTCGCGGGTCTCGGGGCCAACGCCGGTCGCGGCGCCGCCCATGATGCCGGCCATGGCCACCGCCTGGTTCGCGTCGGCGATGACCAGCGTGTCCCCGCGCAGACCGGCCTCTTCGCCGTTGAGCAGCGCGAGCCGTTCGCCGGCCTGGGCCAGACGGACGTCGATCCCGCCGCGGAGTTTGGCGAGATCGAACCCGTGCATGGGCTGACCCAGTTCGAGCATGACGTAGTTGGTGACATCCACGACGGGGCTGATCGCGCGCAGTCCGGCGCGACGCAGGCGTTCCTGCATCCACACGGGCGTCGTGGCGGTCGGATCGATCTGGCGGATGACCCGGCAGACATAGCGGGGACAGGCGTCGGGGGCCAGCAGACGCACCGTCACGCGGTCGTCGCAGGTCGGCGCTACGGGTTGCACGGCGGGCGGGCGCAGCGGGACGCGGTTGATGACCGCGACCTCGCGGGCGAGCCCGGCGATGCCGAGACAGTCGCCTCGATCCGGAGTCAGGTCGACCTCGATGCAGTGATCGTCCAGGGCCATCCAGGCGCGGAAATCCTCGCCAATCGGCGCGTCCGCCGCCAGGGGCAGGATGCCATCGGAGGTCTCGGCCAGTCCCAGTTCAGTAGCGGAGCAGATCATGCCGAAGGATTCGACACCGCGCAGCTTGGCCTTTTTGATCTTGAAGTCGCCGGGCAGACAGGCGCCGACCGTGGCGACCGGAACCTTCATGCCCTCGGCGACATTGGCCGCGCCGCAGATGATCTGGAGCGGTTCGTCCTGGCCGAGATCGACCGTGCAGATGCGCAGCTTGGCGGCATCCGGATGGGGCGCGATGCGCTGCACCAGACCGATCGAGACGCCGCTGAAGGCGGGGGCCGCCGGTTCGACGGCATCCACTTCCAGACCCGCCATGCTGAGCTGATCGGCCAATTGTTGTGTGTCGACCGGCGGATTCACCCACTCGCGCAGCCAAGCCTCACTGAATCGCATGTCCCCTTACCCATATTCGATTTTCAATGCGCGCGGCGAATTGAAAGGAGTTGTCAGTTGTCAGTTGTCAGTTGTCAGTTGTCAGTTGTCAACGACACGAATACTTGTGAATCGACGACGATCCGTGATCGTCGCTGGAATCGCGAATGGAAATGCCGCGTGAAACGGACCGTTTCCAACGGACAAACCATCAGGCAAACTGGCGCAGGTATCTTAGGTCATTATCGAAATTGAGCCGGATATCGTCGATGCCATAGCGCAGCATGGCGAGCCGCTCGACGCCCATGCCGAAGGCGTAGCCAAGATGGCGCTCGGGATCGATCCCGACATGCTTGAACACCTCGGGATAGACCATGCCGCAACCGAGCACTTCCAGCCAGCCGGTCTGTTTGCAGACCCGGCAGCCGTCGCCGCCACACATCACGCACTGAATGTCGACCTCCGCCGAGGGTTCGGTGAAGGGAAAATAAGACGGTCGAAAGCGCAACTCCAGATCGCGCTCGAAGAAGTTGCGCAGAAAGTCGTAGAGCACGCCCTTGAGGTCGGCGAAACTGACCTCCTCGTCGACCAGCAGACCCTCGACCTGATGGAACATGGGGGTATGAGTCAGATCGGAATCGCAACGATAGACCCGGCCCGGCGCGATGATCTTGAGCGGCGGGGCCTGCTGTTCCATGACCCGAATCTGCACCGGCGAGGTATGGGTGCGCAACAGCCGGTCGGCATCGAAATAAAAGGTATCGTGCATCGCCCGCGCGGGATGATGCGCGGGGATGTTGAGCGCCTCGAAATTGTGATAGGCGTCCTCGACTTCAGGCCCTTCGACCACGGCGAATCCGGCGTTGGCGAACAGACGCTCGATGCGCCGCAATGCTCGGGTCACGGGGTGCAATCCGCCCGGCTGCTGTCCGCGCCCCGGCAGGGTGATGTCGATCCGCTCGGCGGCAAGTCGCGACGCCAGCGACACCTGTTCCAGGACGGTCCGGCGCGCATCGATGGCGCTCTGGACGGCAACCTTTGCCTGATTGATCTCCTGCCCGGCAGCGGGACGCTCCGCAGCCGGCAGCGTGCCAAGCTGCTTGAGCAGGACGGTCAAGTCGCCCGTCTTGCCCAGATAGCGCACGCGTACCTGATCGAGCCCCATGAGATCCGCTGCCTTCTCGATGGCGACAAGAGCGGCTTCGCGCAAAGAGGCGATACCGAGTTCGGTTTGTTCGACCATGCTTTAAACCCGCAACGTTGAATCTGGTTAAACCGCGTCGACTCAGACGCCAGCAAGCTCGGACGAGGCCAAGCCAATTCACAAACGATGCCTATCACGCCAGACGCGGTTTAATGTCGCAAACGAAAAGAGGGAAAGACCTGGGCCTTCCCCTCTCTGTCGATGGCGGACGCGGACGGAATGGCGTCGAATCAGGCCAAGGCCGTCTTCGCCTGTTCGGCAAGCGCCGCGAAGACGACGCTGTCATGGTAGGCGACATCCGCCAGCATCTTGCGATCAACCTCGATCCCGGCCTTTTTGAGACCGTCGATCAGGCGGCTGTAGGACAGACCGTTCTCGCGCGCCGCCGCGTTGATACGGGCGATCCAGAGGGTACGGAACTGGCGCTTCTTCTGGCGACGGTCGCGGTAGGCATACTGTCCGGCCTTGATGACGGCCTGCTTGGCAACCCGATAGACCTTACTGCGGGCGCCATAATAGCCCTTGGCCTGGTCCAGCAGCTTTTTATGTCGGGCATGGGCGGTTACGCCGCGTTTTACTCTTGGCATCCTGAATCTCCGATCGCTTCGTCAAGCGCGTTTTAACAGTAGGGAATCATCCGCAGCGCGGAACGAACATCCGACTTATGCAGCCGCTTGGGCGCGCGTAACTGGCGCTTCCGCTTGGTGGGCTTCTTGGTCAGGATGTGGCGCCGGTGGGATGAGTGGCACTTGACGTCACCGGAGGCGGTGCGCTTGAAGCGCTTCGCGGCTCCGCGATTGGTTTTAATCTTGGGCATTTTTCTTCACTTCGCGATTGATCGATGATTTTGATGCGACGACGGCATTTGCCGTTGACTGATTGACGCATCGGATGCCGATGGCACCCGATGCCAGACGACTGGACACCCGGAACGATTTGCTCCGAGGCCAACGTCCGATCGCCGCTATTTCTTTTTGGGTCCCAGCACCATGACCATCTGACGCCCTTCCATGAGCGGCTGTTGCTCGACGATGCTGAGCGGGGACAAATCACCCTCGATGCGCTTGAGCAGATCCAAGCCGAGTTCGCGGTGGGCATGTTCGCGCCCACGAAAGCGCATGGTGACCTTGGCCTTATCCCCTTCCTGGAGGAAACGGGTCAGGTTGCGTAGTTTGACCTGATAGTCTCCCTCGTCCGTGCCTGGACGAAATTTCACTTCCTTGATCTGAACCTGCTTCTGTTTTTTCTTGGCTTCGTTTTTCTTCTTCTTCTGATCGAAGAGAAACCGTCCGAAATCCATCAACCGACAAACCGGCGGATCTTCCGTCGGCACGATCTCGACAAGGTCCATGCCCGCCGTGACGGCCATTTCCAGGGCCTCGCGGGTATTGACGACCCCGACCTGATGTCCATCCGCGCCGATCAGCCGGACCTCCGGTACGTTGATCTCCTTGTTGACGCGGTTTCTCTTTGGTGCAGCGATAGCAGGTTCCTCCAAAAACACAAATGAAAACGGCCGGGTAACCGCGCTCGCGGTCGCCCTCGCCGAGCCGAACGTTAGTGGATTCGGTTCGCGACCTCTTCCCGCAGGCGCCCGATGAAGGCGTCGAGTTCGAGAATTCCGAGATCCTGGCCCTGACGGTCGCGCACGGCGACGGAGCGGGTTTCGACCTCGCGATCGCCGACCACGATCAGATAGGGCACGCGTTGCAGGGTGTGCTCGCGGATTTTAAAGCCGATCTTCTCGTTTCTCAAGTCGATTTCGGCACGGAAGCCCTTACCGCGCAAGGTCTTAGCGACCTCCTTGACATAGTCCGCCTGACGGTCGGTGATATTGAGCACCACCGCCTGAACCGGTGCCAGCCAGAGCGGAAACAACCCCGCGTAGTGTTCGATCAGAATCCCGATAAAGCGCTCGATCGACCCCAGGATGGCGCGATGGATCATCACCGGGGTCTGCTTGCTGTTGTCCTCGGCGATATAGTGCGCGCCAAGACGGCCCGGCATGGAAAAATCGACCTGGATGGTACCGCATTGCCAGGCGCGGCCGATGCTGTCGTGCAGGGTGAATTCGATCTTGGGGCCATAGAACGCGCCCTCCCCCGGCTGCACCCGGAACCTCAGCCCCTTGTCGGTCAGCGAGCGTTCGAGCGCCGCCTCGGCCTTGTCCCAGAGTTCGTCGGCGCCGACCCGCTGCTCGGGCCGCAACGAGAGGGCCAGATCGATGTCGGTAAAACCGAAATCCCGATAGGTCTCGAACACCATGTCGATGAGCGTCGCGACCTCGGGCTGAAGCTGGGTCTCGGTGCAGAACACATGGGCGTCGTCCTGCGTGAAGCGGCGCGCGCGCATCAGGCCATGCAGGGTGCCGGAGGGTTCGTTGCGGTGAACCACGCCGAACTCGGCGATCCGCAGCGGCAGGTCGCGGTAACTCTTGAGACCCTGATTATAGAGCTGGATATGGCCGGGACAGTTCATCGGCTTGATGGCGTAATCGCGGTCATCGAGCTGAGTCGTGAACATGCCGCCGGCGAATTTGTCCCAATGGCCGGAACGCTCCCACAAGGAACGATCAAGGACTTGAGGCGTCTCGACTTCCTGGTAGCCGTATTCGTCGAGCTTCTCGCGCATATAGGCTTCGGCGAGACGATAGACGGTCCGCCCCTTGGCGTGCCAGAAAGCCATGCCCGGCGCTTCGTCCTGAAAATGAAAGAGATCGAGCTGCTTGCCGAGTTTGCGGTGATCGCGCTTCTCGGCTTCTTCCAGGCGAGCCAGATAGGCGGTCAGTTCTTTTTTGTCGCGCCAGGCGGTGCCATAGATGCGCTGGAGCATGGCGTTATTGGAGTCGCCACGCCAATAGGCACCCGCCAGCTTGGTGAGCGTGAAACCGTTGCCGAGCTTGCCGGTGCTAGGGAGATGCGGGCCGCGGCAGACATCGAACCAATCGCCTTGACGGTAGATGGAAACCGCCTCGCCCTCGGGGATGATGTCCTCGATAATCTCGACCTTGTAGCGCTCGCCCAGTTCGCCGAAGCGACGCTTAGCCTCTTCCCGATCCCAGACCTCGCGCATGATCGGCAGGTCGCGCTTCACGATCTCGTGCATGCGCGTCTCGATGCGTTCCAGATCCTCGGGCGTGAAGGGTTCGTCGCGGGCGAAGTCGTAATAGAAGCCGTTTTCGATCGCCGGCCCGATGGTCACCTGGGTGCCGGGATAGAGTTCCTGAACCGCCTGCGCCATGACATGCGCGGCATCGTGGCGCAGCAACTCCAGTGCCGTTGCCTCGTCCCGGCTGGTGACGATGGCGAGTTCGGCATCGTGTTCGACCAAAAAGGAAGTATCGACCAGCGCCCCGTCGACGCGCCCGGCAAGCGCGGCCTTGGCGAGACCCGAACCAATGGAAGCGGCGACCTCATGGACGGTGACGGGTTGCTCGAACGGACGCTGGGAGCCATCGGGAAGGGTGATCAGAGGCATGTCGAATCCTAAGAGTTCAGTGGTGATCGATACGAGGGATCACGTGAGTCGTTCAGTGCGGCCCAATCGTTGCGGAACGCGGACTTGATGGGCAACAAAAAAGCTATCTGCCTTCAGCGATTGACTCTCAGCCTTGACGTGACGCTGAAAGCTGATTGCTGAAGGCAGACAGCCAGTATTTGGTAGGCGCGATTGGACTCGAACCAACGACCCCCACCATGTCAAGGTGGTGCTCTAACCAGCTGAGCTACGCGCCTGTCGTTAAGAGCTGGGAAATGTACAGAAACCGTCGCCGAACCGCAAGCATTTTTTGCGACGATCCGCGACCTGACTATACTGACTGTCTTCGTCAGCCTCAATCCAGGCAAACCCGATGACCATCATCCGCGAGACCGATTTTATCGAGAGCATCGCCGATGCGCTCCAGTTCATTTCCTACTATCACCCGCGCGACTACATCCAGGCACTGGCCGCCGCCTACACGACCGAGGAATCCCCGGCGGCCCGCGACGCCATGGCCCAGATCCTGGTCAATTCGCGGATGTGCGCGGAAGGACATCGTCCGATCTGCCAGGACACCGGCATGGTGGTCGTCTTCCTGAAGATCGGCATGAATGTGCGTTGGGAAGCAACGCGAAGCGTGCAGGCAATGGTCGACGAGGGCGTGCGTCGAGCCTATCGGGATCCCGACAACCTGCTGCGCGCATCCATGGTCTCGCCGCCGATCGGTGCCCGCAAGAATACCGGAGACAATACGCCGGCAGTAGTCCACATGGAGCTTGTGCCAGGCGATACAGTTGAGGTGCGACTGGCCGCCAAGGGTGGCGGCTCCGAGAACAAATCCAAGTTCGCCATTCTCAATCCGAGCGACAGCCTGGTCGATTGGGTGCTGAAAACGGTCCCCACCATGGGGGCCGGCTGGTGTCCGCCCGGCATGCTCGGTATCGGTATCGGCGGCTCGTCGGAGAAGGCGATGCTGCTGGCCAAGGAGTCCTTGCTCGGACCGATCGACATCCATGAACTCAAGACACGCGGCCCCTCCGGCCCCATTGAGGAATTGCGCCTGGAACTCTATGAGAAAGTCAACGGGCTCGGCATCGGCGCTCAGGGGCTAGGCGGCCTGACCACGGTGCTGGATGTCAAGATCCTGACCTATCCGACCCACGCAGCCTCACTCCCTGTTGCCATTATCCCCAATTGCGCAGCCACCCGACATCTGGAGTTTACCCTGGATGGCTCGGGTCCGGTGACATTGACGCCGCCAAGTCTGGACGACTGGCCCGAGATCGTCTGGGATGCCGCCACCGGCGCGCGCCGGATCGATCTCGACGCCATCACGCGCGAGGAAATCGCCACCTGGAAACCCGGCGAACGGCTTCTGCTCTCCGGCAAACTGCTGACCGGGCGCGACGCCGCGCACCAGCGCATCGCCGACCTGCTCGACCGGGGCGAACCGTTGCCAGACGGGGTCGATCTGCACAATCGGTTCATCTACTATGTCGGCCCGGTCGATCCAGTGCGCGACGAGGTGGTCGGCCCCGCCGGCCCCACCACGGCCACCCGCATGGACAAATTCACCGAACGGATGCTCGGCGCAACCGGATTGATCGGCATGATCGGCAAGGCCGAGCGCGGCCCGACGGCCATCGAGTCGATCAAACGCCATGGCGCCGTCTATCTGATGGCCGTCGGCGGCGCGGCCTATCTGGTCGCCAGGGCGATCAAAAGCTCCCGCCCGATCGCCTTCGCGGATCTCGGGATGGAAGCGATCCGCGAATTCGAGGTCGCGGACATGCCGGTCACGGTCGCGGTCGACAGCCGGGGCGAATCGGTTCACCAGACCGGCCCGGCCGAATGGCAGAGCAGGATCGGGCTGATCCCAGTCGAAGTTATGCCTCAGTCGTGACGAACTCCATCGGAACAGCACCCCAGCGGCGTCAAGCTCCCGCATACCAGCCTGATCGAAGAAGCTGTTTGGAACTCCCCTCTCAAGCCAATCGGTTGGACATCAATTTGATCATCGCCAGATGAATCCAAGATCACTCCGGAAAGCCGGAAACCGAGATGCCCGTCTTTTCGGAAATGATGAAAATAGCAAATCCCGCTTCTTCGTCAACCGCCGCACCGGAGAACCAAGATGACCTCGCGCTTCTTGATCCGCTACACCACGATCTGCCTGACGGCCCTCCTCCTTGGAGCCTGTCAAACACTCGTCCGCGAGTCCGTTTCGGGCGACTGGATGGAAATCCCGCCAGGGAGCGCGCTACGGCTTAAACAACCGATCCAGATCCCGCCCGGCCGCACCCGCGCTTACTTTGCCGCGGGCCGCGCGACGGCCACGGGGACAAGTTGCGTGATCGAGGTCAGACGCCTCGCCCCAGACGAGAGCCAGACGATCCAGGCCGGCCGATACGGGATCACGCGCGTTCAGGATTATGTGGCTCTGGTCTCCAGCGTGGATCGTCCTCCCGGCGCGGATGGCAACGTCCGGTTTCAGTTCGCGAGCCATGGCGACAGCGGGGGGTCGCCGATGGTCCGGTTCGGCTATCATTTCTGGCTCGATCACCGCCAGGATCCCAACCTGATGCGCATTACCTGTCTCGGGCGCCACGACGATCCGGCCTCCACGCGCCCGCCGACCCTGGTTGAAATCCAGGCGGTCTTAGGCGATCAGGCGACACTTGAACTGGCTGGCGCGGCGACGATGCCGGGATCCTGACCGCCGGTCCAGTGGCGCTTTTGCCTACCGAGCTGATTTGGTCTGAATGCGGCGCGTCATTCCCTGATGTGGGACATTTCTGGTTATCTGGCCCTGTTCCTGGCCGCGCTCGGCGCGGGCTCGCTGCTGCCATTGCAGTCGGAAGCCCTGTTGGTCGGACTCCTGCTCGCGGACGCCCATTCGGTCTGGGCGCTGCTGACGGTGGCGAGTGTCGGCAATGTCCTGAGATCGCTGGTGAACTGGCGGCTCGGGTGGTCCCTCGAACAGGTCCGCCACCAAGCCTGGTTTCCGATCAGCGATCATGCGTTGGCGAAGGCCCAGACGTTCTATCGTCGTGCCGGACACTGGTCATTGCTGCTGAGTTGGGTGCCGGTCATCGGCGATCCGCTCACTCTGATCGCCGGCTTGCTGCGCGAGCCCTTCTGGCGCTTCCTGCTCCTGGTGACGCTGGCCAAGAGTGCGCGGTATCTGATGCTGGGCGCGCTGACGCTGGAATGTATGTGAATCTGCCCGATCCGCGTTGGATCGGGCGAGCAGTCATCCGCTGGACGATCAGAGGGCCATGCGCTGGGTCGAGGAGCCGAATGATCCGGGCCGCCTTCCAATACTTAGGTTGCTCGATGCCCTGGGCTTTGGTACGCAGATCCAACGGCATCTAACGCACTGAGCACAAGAGGTAGATCCAATGAGCCATTATTCCGCTTTTCGCATCCATCGCGACGACCAGGGCCATCATGCCGGAATCGAGACCCTGCCCAAGCCCGAGCCAGCCGCCGGCGAGGTGCTGATCCGGGTCAGTCACTCCAGCGTCAACTATAAGGACGCGCTGGCGGGCACTGGCAAGGGCAAGATCCTGCGAACCTTTCCGCTGGTCGGCGGCATCGACGCCGCCGGGCGGGTCGAGCGCTCCAACCACCCCGACTTTCAACCCGGCGATGCCGTGATCGCCACCGGCTGGGGCATGAGTTTCGATCATGACGGCGGGTATGCCGAGATTCTCTGTGTGCCCGGCGACTGGCTAGTGCCACTGCCGGACGGACTCGACGCGGCTTCGGCCATGATCCTGGGCACCGCCGGCTTCACGGCGGCACTGGCCGTGCAGCGCATGCTGACCAACGGTCAGCGCCCGGAACTGGGTCCGATTCTGGTCAATGGGGCCAGCGGCGGGGTCGGTTCGATGGCCATCGCCATCTTCGCCCGGCTCGGTTACGAGGTCGTCGCCATCTCGGGCAAACCGCCGCTGCGCGAATGGCTCGCCGGATTGGGCGCCAGCCGCATCCTCGACCGCGACGCGCTGGCCGCGGCCACGCGCCCGCTGGAGCCAGCGCAATGGGGCGGTGCGATCGACAATGTCGGCGGCGATCTGCTGGCCCGGATCACCCGCACCATGGCGCCCGGCGGCAACATCGCCGCCATCGGACTCGCCGGCGGTCATGAATTCCACGCCAGCGTCATGCCTTTCATCCTGCGCGGCGTGAGTCTGCTCGGCTGCAACTCGGTCGACATCCCCGCCCCGCCCCGCGCTGAACTCTGGCGGCATCTGGCGAGCGACTGGCGCCCGGCCCAACTGGAAACCATGGTGACAGAAACAATCGGTCTTGAAGGTCTGCCCGAAGTCTTCGAGCGGATGCTCGCCGGTCAGACGCATGGGCGGATTCTGGTGACGCCATCGCTTCTCGGCGACCCTCGGTCTGGCGTCTGACGGAGAGATTGAAATTTGCCTCTTGCGCGACGCCCCGATCTTGGATCAAATTTGCGCCCAAGCGGTCTATCCGACTTTCCTCAGACTTCCCGGCGAACGAAGGAGTTACCCCCAATGATCGAGGTTCGCGAGCTTAGTCGTCAGTATGGCGAGCTAAAGGCGGTCCAGGACGTCTCGTTCGACATCGGTCACGGCGAGATCGTCGGTCTGCTCGGGCACAACGGTGCCGGCAAGACCACCATCATGAAGATGCTCACCGGCTATCTCGAACCGAGCGCCGGAACGATCCGCGTCGACGGACTGGACATTGCCAAACAGCGTCGCACCATCCAGCGGCGCATCGGCTATCTGCCCGAGAACTGCCCGCTTTATCCCGAGATGACGGTGCTGGATTCGCTGGATTATCAGGCATCGCTGCACGGACTCACCCCGCGGCGCCGCGCCCCCGCCATCCGGCGCGCGGTGGAGCGAACCGAACTCGGCGCCAAGGCGACCGCCGTCATCGGCACCCTGTCACGCGGCTACCGCCAGCGGGTCGGCGTGGCCCAGGCGATCCTGCACGAGCCGGTCATTCTCATCCTGGACGAGCCGACCAACGGGCTCGATCCGTCCCAGATCCAGCATATGCGCGGCCTGGTGCGCGAACTGTCCGCCGACGCGACCCTGATCATCTCGACCCATGTGCTGCAGGAAGTCGAGGCGGTCTGCGGGCGGGTGCTCATCATGCGCGGCGGACGGCTCGCGCTGGACAGCGGATTGAACGCCATCGGACGCCAGCCACGGTTGATCGTCACGCTCGACCGCGCGCCGGCGGAGGCGGAACCCCTGCTGTCCGGGGTGGCCGGAATCGCTGGAGCGGCCCTGTTGGATCAGGATGGCGATCTGCGCCGCTATGCGCTGGAAACGACCGATCCGCACGCGGCCGCCCCGGCGGTTGCCGAGGCGGTCGGTCGGCAACGCTGGCCGCTGTTTGGGCTGGAGACCGAGCGCCAGGATCTGGAAGCGCTCTTCGGCGCCGTCACCCTGGAGACGCGTACCCCACAAACGCTCGGGCCGCAACCGGCGGAGGCCACCCATGTCTGAAATTCTGCGTGTCGCCCGCCGTGAACTCGCGGCCTTTTTCGGCTCCCCGGTCGCCTATCTCTTCATCGGCACCTTTCTGGCGGTGTCGCTCTTCGTCTTTTTCTGGGTCGACGCCTTTTTCGCCCGCAATATCGCCGATGTGCGTCCCTTGTTCGAGTGGATGCCGATCCTGCTGATTTTCCTCTGCGCGGCGCTCACCATGCGGCTGTGGAGCGAGGAGCGGCGGGCCGGGACGCTGGAGACGCTGCTGACCCTGCCGGTGACCACGCCCAGGCTGGTGCTGGGCAAATTTCTGGCCGCGCTGGGTCTGGTGAGCGTATCGCTGGCACTCACGCTGCCCCTGCCGCTCACCGTCGCGCTGCTCGGACCGCTCGACTGGGGGCCGGTCCTCGGCGCCTATCTGGCGACCCTGCTGCTCGCCGCGGCCTATCTGTCGATCGGTCTCTTCGTCTCGTCGCGCACCGATAATCCCATCGTGGCGCTCATCGGCGCCACACTCGTCTCCGCGCTCCTCTATCTGATCGGCTCGCCGGCACTCACCGCGCTGGTCGGTCATGGCGGCGGCGAGCTGCTGCGACTCATCGGCAGCGGCGCGCGCTTCGAGTCCATCACCCGTGGCGTTCTGGACCTGCGGGATCTGTATTACTACCTCAGTCTCGTCGGGATCTTTCTAACCCTGACGGTCTACAGCCTGGAGCGTCTGCGCTGGGCTGAACACGGCGCCAATCCGCGTCACCATCGCCGCTGGAGTCTGCTCACGGCGCTCACCGTCGCCAATCTGGCCGCCGCCAATCTCTGGCTGCATCCGGTCTCCGCGATCCGCGCCGATCTCACCGAGGGACGGCTCTACAGTCTCTCCGAAGCAACCCAAACCTATCTCGACCAGCTCCAGGAACCGCTGCTGATCCGTGGCTATTTCAGCGCCCAAACGCATCCCTTACTGGCCCCACTGGTTCCGCAATTGCGCGATCTGCTGAAAGAGCTGGAGATCGCCGGCCAGGGCCGGGTGCGGGTGGAATTCGTCGATCCGCAGCAGTCCCCGGAGCTGGAGCGCGAGGCCGGCGAGCAATACGGCATCCGCCCGGTCGCCTTCCAGACCGAGACCAAATATCAGGCGTCGGTGGTCAACTCCTATTTCGACCTCCTGGTGAAATACGGCGATCAATTCGAGACTCTGGGTTTTCAGGATCTGATCGAAGTCAAAGTGCGCGGCGAATCCGATCTGGACGTGCGTCTGCGCAACCCCGAGTACGACCTCACCCGCACCATCAAGAAGGTGCTCTACGGCTATCGGGGCGGCGGCGACCTCTTCGCCAGTCTCTCCCAACCGCTGCACTTCCAGGGCTTCATCTCGGCGGCGGAGGCGCTGCCCGAGCCGCTGCCGGCGCTGCGTCAGGAACTGGAAGCGCTGCTGGGCGAACTGGCCGCGACATCCGCCGGACGCTTCAGCTTCGAGATCCAGGATCCGGCGGCCGGAGATGGCGCCTTGGCCGCGCGCATCAAGGATCAGTTCGGTCTCGAACCGCTGCTGATCAGCCCCCTGGATCCAACTCCTTTCTATTTCTATATGCTCTTGCAGCCCTTTGACCAAGTGCCTGACCGTGCTTCGGCTTTGCTTAGCACAGGGAGCGGAGTCGAAGGGGTGCAGATTCCTCTACCCGAATCGCTCGACCGCGCTGGCCTGAGCCGTGCCATCGAGGCCGCAATCAAGCGGTTCGCCCCCGGCATGCTCAGGACGCTGGCCATCTATACACCCTCCCCCGCACCCCAGGATTTCGGGATGGGCATGACCGCGGAGAGCGACTACAGCCTGCTGCGACAGAGCCTGCAAGAGGGCTTTGCACTGCGCGAAACGGATCTGACCTCCGGACAGGTTCCAGAGGACGCGGATCTTTTGATGGTCATCGGGCCGGAGACTCTGGACGAGAAGCAGCAGTTCGCCATCGACCAGTTTCTCATGCAGGGCGGCACAACCGTCCTGGCAGCATCCAGCTTCAACGTCGACCTCGCCAGCGGCTCGATCTCGGCGCGCCGCACAGCCACTGGACTGGAGGACTGGCTTGCTCACCAGGGGCTGCATTTGGAGCCGACGCTGGTTCTCGACCCCCGGAATACGCCCTTCCCGATCCCGGTCCAGCGCGACCTTGGCGGCTTCGCCGTCCAGGAAATCCAGACACTCGACTATCCCTATTTCCCGGACGTACGCGCGGACGGACTTGCCGAGACATCCGGGATCACGTCCAATCTGGGCCAAATTACCCTGAACTGGTCATCGCCGATCCGTATCGACACCGAGCGAAACGCCAATCGGCAGGTGATCGAGCTGATCCAAAGTTCTTCCGAAGCCTGGACCAGCGCGTCGGAAAACATGCAGCCGGACTTCGAGCAGTATAGCCCTCTCGGTTTTCCGCGCGGCGACGATCAGGGACGCAAGTTGCTGGCCGTGGCGATCGAAGGCCGGTTTCAGTCGCCTTTCGCGGGCAAACCCTCGCCGCTGATCGCCCGGGAAGAGTCCGAAGAGCCGACGCGCAAGGATGACGAAACGACTGACCAAGCCACCGCCGAGGAGACGGAAAAGCCGGAGCGGACCCCGCCAGTGATCTCTGGTGTCGTGGAGACCTCCCCGGCATCGGCGCGCCTGATCCTGATCGGCTCGTCGAGTTTCCTCACCGATACCGCGATCAGCCTGGCGAGCGAGGCGACCCAGAGCCGCTATCTCAAGCCCGTCGAATTGATCCAGAACGCGGTGGACTGGTCGCTTGAGGATCGTGGACTGCTGACCCTGCGCGGACGCGGCCAATTCAGCCGTCTGCTCGATCCCATCAGCCAACAGGGCCGGCTCTTCTGGGAGTCGCTGAATTATGTGCTGGCGCTCGGCGGACTGGCGCTGGTCTATTGGCTGTATCGACGACTGCGCTCCCGGCGCGAGCAAACCTATGCGGCTATCCTGGGCAATGGAGGAACCTTGTCATGAGTTCGCTGAACACGACCGTCCCCCGCCCGGATTCCGGCTGGGCACCCGATCTGCGTTCGCCGCCGGTGATCGCGCTGGCGCTACTGCTGAGTTTGCAACTATTGCTCGCGCTCGGACTCAGCCTGAGAGCGCCGGGAATGGCTGCCCTGACCGCCCAAACGCCCCTGCTCGATTTCGCCCCGGACGACGTCGTCCGTGTCCGCATCGAGGGCGCGAGCGGAACCGAAGCGGTCACGCTTCGTCGAACGCAAGGGCAACAGTGGGTGCTCGCCGATCTCGGCGACTTTCCCGCCGCGCCCTCCAGGGTCGAGCCGTTGCTGACCCAGCTCGCCGACCTGAAGCGCCCACTGCCCATCGCCACCAGCGAGGAGGCGCGCAAACGCTTCAAGCTGACCGACGACGGCTTCGAGCGCCGCCTGACGCTGGAGGGAAAGGACGGGCCGCTCGCGACCCTGCTGATCGGCGACTCGCCCGGTTTCCGTCGTCTCTTCGCTCGCCCGGCGGGCGATCCGGCGGTCTATGAGCTGAATTTGGCATTGTCCGACTTCTCCGCTCGTCGCGATGACTGGCTCGATGCGGAGCTTCTGCGTCTGGATCAGGAGCGGATTGTGCGCGTCGCTGGCAAGGATTGGGCGTTGGTCAAGGAGGGGGATGTGTGGGGCTTGGAGAACAGCGAACAGCCGGTCGACCAGAGCACTGCCAATGCGCTGGTCACGCAGATGGCCAATCTCGGTTATCGTGGCGTGCTCGGCACTGAGGACGCTCCCGCGTATCGGCAGCAGGAGCCAAAACTTGTGCTCGACCTTGGACTCGATGACGGCACCGCGCGGACCTACCGGATTTCACAGGCCGAAAACAGCGAGGACTATGTACTAAAAGATGCGGAGAAGCCCTATTTCTTCAAGCTCTCCGCCTTCGATCTGGACGGCGTGCTCGATCTGGATCCGGTCAAATTGACGGTAAAACCCGCGTCGCCGGACACGTCATCCACGGAGACGCAGCCGCCGTCCGCGCCGACCGTGGAGACGGAACAGCCCTGACAAAACCGTCGATGGGCCTGTAGGGCGAATTCATTCGCCACGTCGGTTGTGCGGATGCAGGGATGCAGGGGCGAAGAGGCGAATGAATTCGCCCCTACGGCGATGCCGCTCAACATCGACGTTGAGCGCATCGATCCGAGCCTTGAAACAGCGGCGGGGCGGCGATCATCCTACACGAAGACAATTGATGACGCGCCCTAAGCGAAACCGAAGGTTGCCGCGTGCCAGACTCACCGCGACAACTCGATCAAGCGATCCCTGGCCCAGGAGATCGCTTCGAGATAGAGACGCGAGAGCGCTTCCGGGGTGGCATCCAGTTCGTCGGGCAAGGGATTGTCCGCACTCTCGAAGGCGTCGATAACCTCCAGCACGAGGGCCATCTGGCCTTCCCGATTCAGCAGCGCGGCGGTCATTTCCGGACTCAGCTGAATCTGGCGCAGAATCTCGGCCAGCGGGACGCCGAAGAGTCGGTCGATGCCGGAGAGCAGGCCGAGCGTGAAAAAACGCTCGGCATCCTCCTGGCGACCGCACGCCGGCGCCAGCAGTTCGCTCATGCGAGCCCGGATCAAGGCCAGTTCCATGGCCTGCGGATTACCGGATGCCGCGCGCAGCGAGAGCAGCAACGCCCATTGGCCGATGAGTTTCCGGCCCAGCAGCAACAGCGCCTGACGGATCGACTCGATCGGCTCGGGCCGGCGAAAACGCGCGCTATTGACCAGCTTCAGCATCTCGATGCTCAACGCCGCATCGCTGGTCACCAGCCGCTCCAGTTCATCCAGGGTACTGCCCTCCCGCTGCAGAATCTCCAACAGACGTAGCAGCACCAGCGCGCCGCTGCCCATGCGGTGACCCTCGACCACGTTGGGATAGGAGAGAAAAAAGCCCTGGAAATAGGTAAAACCCAAACGCCTGGCAAGCTGATACTCCGCCTCCGTCTCGACCTTTTCCGCCAACATCCCGACCCCCAGTGACGCGCAATCCTCGGCTTGCCGCGCCAGGGCCGTGCGGTCCAGCCTGCGGACATCGATCCTGATGATCGCGGCAACCTCACGCGCCACGGTCGGATCGGTCAGCAGATGCCGAGCGTCCATGACCAAGCGAAAGCCCCGCGCCGCGAGCGCGCGTGCCACGCCCACGCTGTCTGGATCAAGCGGGCAATCTCGGAAGATTTCGAGCGCGGTCTGCCCGGCGGGCAAGGCCGCGAGCAGATCGCTGTCGAGAAAATGGCGGGGCAAGGTCATGAAGGCAAGGCGGTCGCCCACCAGATTCTCGACGCCGATATCGACGAAGATGCTGCGCAAAAGGTCGGAGGTCGTGGAGTCCTCGTCGGTGTCCGGATGGTTCGTTCCTGGAGCGGGTGCCGAATGACCGCCGCGAAACAGCAGTTCAAAGCCGACGATCAAGCCACGGGCATCGAAAATCGGCTGCCGGCCTACGAAAACCGGCTGCGTGTTTGACGGCAACGTCATTCAGGATTCCGCGCTCACGTAGCCGCGTTCGCTCAGTTCGGCGACCGTCTGGCGGGCAATCTCCGGCAGATTCGTCATGATCGAAGAGGTCATGTCCGCATCCCCCTCGCGGGCATGGCGCTCCAACGCCGCCGCCGCCTCGGAGAGCGCGAGCGCGCCCAGATTGCCCGCGCCACCCTTGAGCGAATGGGCAATGCGGGCGATCTCGGCGTGATCGGCCTGGTCCAAATGCGTATCGAGAGCGGTTAGCTGATGACCGAGCTGGTCGACGAAACTGTCCGTGATCGCACGGAGATCCTCCTCCCCCAAGATTTCAAGCAACTCATCCAATACCTCAATATCCAAATAGGTCATTCGGACCCCCAGTCCTGTTCGCGGCAGATCGTTTGAGCAAACGGCATCTTCAATCTCAAGCGCTTCCTTGAGATGTTACGGTTGATTATAGTGCCGTCAGTTATCCGATTTAACCTGTAAATTGGCTCGACGGGCGGAGACGTATAGTGGGCGATCACGAAGACAGGCAGGACCATCGCGATCTCTTGCTGATCGTCGACGATGATACACCGACACGACAGTTACTTCGCGGCGTCCTTGTCCGCCAGGGATTTCGACTGATCGAGGCGGCGAATGGCGCGGAGGCCGTCGAGCTGTTCGAGCGAGAACGCCCCGCGCTGGTGCTGCTCGATGTCATGATGCCGATCATGGATGGTTTCGAGGCTTGTTCGCGCATGCGCGGACTCGACCAGCGCGAGGGAACGCCGCTCATCATGCTCACTGGCGCCGACGATCTGAAGGCCATCGACAAAGCCTTCAGCGCCGGCGCGACCGACTTCATCACCAAACCGATCAACTGGACCCTGCTCACCCAGCGCGTCCGCTATGCCCTGCGGGCCGGACAGCTTGGCCGCGAGGTTCGCCAGAACCGACTCCGGCAGGAGGCGGCGAGACGGATCGCCAAACTGGTATTTTGGGAATGGCGTCTCACCGACGACTCACTTCGCTGGTCCGACGATCTAGATGCGCTCATCGGTGTCGCCAGCCATGCGATGAGTCATGTGGAGGATTTTTATGCAGCCATCCACCCGGAAGACCGCGGGCGCGCCAAACGTCTGATGAATATCGTCCGTCAATCCAAAGGACAGATCGAGATGGAGCTGAGAATGAGCACGACCGGACAGGACCGGCTGGTGCGCATGGTCGGCGAACGGGGCGTCCAGGGCAGCGACAACGACTTGGTGCTCGGCGCTTTTCAGGATGTGACCGACCTGCGCCACACCGAGGCGCTGGTGGATTATCTGGCCTTGCACGACGAACTGACCGATCTCGCCAATCGCCGGCTGTTCCTGCGCCGGATCGGCGAGACCCTGGAAGAATTGAAGGCGGGTCCGGACGCAACCCTGCTCGTGGGCTGGATCGATATTGCGCGCTTTCATCGTCACAACGAGGCTCTGGGCGAAGCGGGCGGGGATCTGCTGCTGACCCGGCTGGCGCAGCGTCTGCGCGAACTGGTCGCCAAGCAGGACGCGGTCGCCAGGGTCGGCGGCGACGAGTTCGCCCTGATGCTGCGCGCCCCGCGGATGGCCGAGGCGGTCGATCGTTTCGAATCCATTCTGCTGCATCTGCGGCGGCCGTTCCAGGTGGATCAAGGCGAAACGATTTTGACCTTTTCGTCGGGCATCGCCTGTTTTCCCGAGCATGGGATCGACGCCAACCAGTTGCTGCTGCTGGCGCAGGACGCGCAGCGGCTGGCGCAGAGTCAGGCCAGGCCCATGCTCGTGGCATCCCCCAGCGCGCCCTCGCAGTCACGCTTCACCGAAGCCCTGGCGGTTGAGCGCGCCTTGCACACCGCGCTGGAAAAACAGGAATTCTTTCTGGTCTATCAGCCGCAGATGGATCTGCGGAGCGGGAACATTGTCGGGGTCGAATCGCTGTTGCGCTGGCGGCACCCGACCTGGGGCCTGGTGCCGCCGACCCGCTTTATCACCCTGCTGGAAAGTCTGGGATTGATTTCGGCGGTCGGACAGTGGGTGCTGGACGAAGCGTGCCGACAGTCCCGGCGCTGGGAGCAAACCGGGTTTGATCTGCGGGTCGGGATCAATCTTTCGCCGCGCCAGTTTCTCGAACCGGACCTCTTCGCCAGGATCCAGCGGGCCATCCAGACCAGCGGGGCCAGTCCCGCCCGGATCGAGCTGGAAATCACCGAAAGTCTCGCGATGCAGGATCCGGCCAATGCGATCGCGCTCCTGGGACGGCTGCGGGAAACCGGCATCAAAATCGCCATCGACGATTTCGGCATCGGTCATTCCTCCCTGGAATATCTGCTGCGCTTTCCGATCGACGCCATCAAGATCGATCGGGCCTTTGTTTCCAATATCACCCGTGTCCAGGCGGATCGGGTGATCGTGCGTGCCGTGACCGCGATTGGCCAGACCATGGGTCTGAGCGTCATCGCGGAGGGGGTCGAAACCCTGCGCCAATGCGACTTTGTCGATGCGCTGGGAGTCAGCGAAATCCAGGGCTATCTGATCGGAAAGCCGATGGAGCCGGAACGCATCGAGTCGCTCCTGGAAACCTTCGTTCGCCCTGGATCCGCAACGCACGAACACGCTGATCGTTCAACCGTCCCATGAGCCTGTCCGCCGAAACCGCGCTGCTCTACGAACTCGCGCTCGCCATCGGCGACAGCACGGAACTGGAGCCGATGCTGCGCCGGTTTCTGGTGGACATGCTGCGACTCCTCGACGGCAGCGGCGGCGCCATCCTGCAACTGCAAGGTCAGGAAGGTGTCGAATCGGATCCAATCGTCTGCATGCTCCCCCGCAACCTGGCCCGACATCCCTGTTACAGCGCCTTCTGGAAACACTGGTCGCCGACGACCCTCTATGAAGCGCTTGCCCAGCAGCCAGACGAATTGCCCCTGATCTCCCTTCAGGACGGCTGCGCCGTGCATGCCTTCCGCCTGACCGATTTCGGCCTTCTGATCTTTCTCCGCCGCTGCGACGTCGGGGTCTTGCCGAGCCACGTCCAACTTGCCTTTGCCCCTCTGGCGCGCAAACTGGCCAATGCCTCCCGGGCCTGTCTGTTCGAGGGGAAAATGCGACGGGCCGAAGCGGAGATGCGCCGGGCGCTGGACCTCGCAGAGGCCGCGAACGCAGCGAAAAGTCAGTTCATCGCCAACATGAGCCATGAAATCCGCACCCCGATGAACGGGATCCTGGGCATGACCGAACTGGCCCTGGACACCGAGCTGACCCCGACCCAGCGCGAGTATCTCAACATCGTCAAGTCATCGGCCGAAACGCTGCTGACCATCCTGAACGACATCCTCGATTTCGCCAGGCTCGATGCCGGCAAGATGCACATCGAAGCGATCCCCTTCGATCTGTCGGACTTGGTCGCCGAGACGCTCAAGGCGATTGGCATACGTGCCCGGAACAAGGGTCTGGAACTGGTCTGCGATCTGCCCGCCGACCTGCCCCGGCAAAGCCTGGGCGATCCGGGACGACTCCGTCAGGTGCTGATGAACCTCTGCGACAATGCCATCAAATTTACCCCGACGGGCGAAATCGAGGTCAAGGTACGATCCAGCCCCAATCGGGATCCGCAGCTGGACGATATCCAGATCACCGTTCGCGATACCGGCATCGGGATTCCCGCCGCAAAACTCGCGGAGATTTTCGAGGCATTCAGTCAGGCCGATGCCACCATCACCCGCCAGTTCGGGGGCACTGGGCTGGGTCTGAGCATCAGCGCCCGTCTGCTCGAACTCATGGGCGGACAGATCCGGGTTGAAAGCCGCGAAGGTCAGGGCAGCGCCTTTGATCTGATCCTGCCGCTCGCCCGCGTCGAACCCTCCGCGCCCTCCCCGCCGCCGTCGCGGCACAAGCGCGCGCTCGTCGTCGACGACCATCCGACGCAAACCCCGCCACCGCAAGACGAACGACAGGGCGCGCGGATCCTTCTGGTCGAAGATAACCCGGTCAATCAACAGCTCGCCCGTAAACTGCTCGAACGATGGGGTCACGAGGTCACCCTTGCCGAGAATGGCAAAATCGCCGTCGAGCTGTTCGATCCATCCGCCTTCGACCTCGTGCTCATGGACATGCAAATGCCGGTCATGGACGGCATCGAGGCGACGCGTCGGATCCGCGACAAGGAGCAAGGGTCCGCGCGCACTCCCATCGTTGCCATGACCGCCAACGTCATGGCCAGCGACCGGGCGCGCTGTCTGGAGGCAGGCATGGACGAACATCTCCCCAAACCGCTCCGACCCAAGCATCTCGAAGAGATGATCAGGCGGTTTACGGGGCAAGCGGCAAGATAAGGCAACTCCCCGCAAATAATCGGGCAATGCCTTCCAATCACGATCAGCGAGGAAGCACGAATCAAACCACTGCACGGCGTTTTGGAATGGGGCGTCCGCGATGATCGTTGTCGTTGTCGAATCGAATAACGACAACGACAACGACAACGACAACGACAACGACAGCAAGAACTCGCAACGTTTTACCTTGCCGCTCATAAAAACCTACTCAAACCTAATCTGAGCAAGTCTGTTCACGCCGTCAACACCAGTGCGGGCGAACCCGTCTGACCTAGCTCTTGCGTGCGTTTAAGGTCTCGCCTGAGCGCGTCGCGACCGATGGCGCTTGGTTATCGCGCCGAGGCGAATGATTTAGCCGGACGGCGGAAAAATCAAGGCGATAGACGCACCATGACGGCTAGTTAATCTGCGCAAACTGGTTAGATATGAAGATATTAGAAAAAGTTTTATGCGAACTGTTAAAGCCCCTATTCCGCTGCCCGATAGCTTTCCACCTGGCTTTCCGTCAGACCGACGCGAGCCAGTAAGCGCGGCAACTCCTGATGAGGATCGCCCATCAACAGCAAGCCGGCGATGCGCATCACGATGGAGTCGATCCTGACCGTTCCCGTCGGCAGCAGATAGGCGGAGCCGATGCGTCCGCGAATGGTGTTGGGGATGTTCCACTGGGTCTTGATCCGGTTCCCGGCCTGGCTTGAATGCGCCTTCAGGAGCGACGCGCAGATGCCGTCATCGATCGCATTCCCCAGGTCGATCCATGACTGCATGAGTTGCAGCAGGGAGAGCTCGCCGACCCGGAAGAGCATGCAAGCAGACCGACAGGCAGGGAGATCGAACGTCGCGTTCGCGCCCAGCTTCGTGACGATTTCGGCGAGTGACAGACAATCGCGGTGGAATTGCACCCGCCGGGTCTTGAGAAAATCCGCTTTCAGCTCGCTTCCCGGATGCAGCGACATCTCCACGGTGAGATTGATGAAACCCGCCAAGCCAACCTGATGGATGGCCCCTTCGAAGGTTTCGACCGAATCCAGACCTTGAATGTACTGTCCGCTATTGACCAGACTCAAGACGCGAAAGACCAGCGCGGGATGAAACTGACATTGGCGTAATAATTTGGCCCTGGCTCCCGCGTCCAGCTCGCGAATTCCCTCGATCGCGCCAGCCAGCTCAGGGTCGATCGGCAGCCCGAGGATACCCTGCGTCATTTGATACCCGATGAACTCCTCGATGGAGTCAACGGGCGCCTGCAACTGCGAATCCGCGCTCGGCAGCGCCATGATCTCGGACAGACGCGCCATCACCTGCTTCGCGGCGAACGGCTTGACGATAAAGGCGTCGACCTGATGGGTGCGGGCCGCGAGAATCACCTCACGTTCGGCGTTGCCTGAAATCATCACGCAAACTGTTTTTGTTTCGGATCGTCGAATCTGTTTCAACACCTCGATGCCGCTCATTCCCGGCAGCCCCCAATCGAGCAGAACCAGATCCGCGCCAGCGCTTTTCCAGTGCTCCAGCGCGGACAGTGCATCGGACGCCAGCACCACGGACGCCCGCGGCCACAGCCGCTTGACCAGTTGCACCAACAATGCGCCCGTTGACGCATCGTCCTCGACGACCATCACGCGAATCACGAATCGCCTCCAGGGTTGAATAGTTTCAGCATCGGGTAATGGTCATCATCCCAGACTTCACGGATTTTGACCAAACCCGCGAAGAGGTTTAATTTGCTCATCGTCCTGGTTCCCGCCGCGCACCGATGGAAATCAGCCCATTCCCCGCCAGCCATTGTTCCAGGCTTGCCCGGATTTCCGATGCCACTCATTGAGGATGAACATGATCAGTGTGAACCGCTCGTTTTTAGCCGGATTGTTATTGGTTGCCATGGCGTTCCCAACCTGGGCGGCCGATCTGAAGGACATCCAGGAACGTGGCGAGTTACGCCATCTCGGTATCCGTTACGCCAATTTCGTCACCGGCGCGGGGGATGGCTTCGACGTGGAATTGATCCAGGGCTTTGCCCGTGAGATCGGCGTCGACTATACCCTCGTCTATTCGGATTTTTACAATGTGATCCGCGACCTTCTCGGCAAGGACGTGGTCCGCAAGGGCGACGAGGTCACGCTGGAAGGCGACTACCCCGTGAAAGGCGACATGATCGCCACGGGGTTCACCGTCCTGCCCTGGCGCGAGGCGGTCTTGCTGTACTCCCAGCCCACCTTTCCCTCCCAGGTGCTGCTGGTCGCCCGTTCCAACTCCAGTTTTACCCCGATCAAGGGCAGCAACGACCTCGCCGCGGACATTGGCGAGACCAAGTCGCTCATCGGTAAAAACAGTCTGCTGGTCATGGAGCGCACCTGCCTGGATCCCGGAAACTATGGACTGAAAGGATCGGGGATCGATCTCAAGTCCTATACCAAGAGCACCAATCTGAACGAAATGGTCCCCGCCCTACTCAACGAGGAAGCGGAACTGACCCTGCTCGACGTGCCCGACGCCATCCTCGACCTGCGCAAATGGGCCGGTCGGATCAAGGTCATCGGCCCGATTTCCGAACATCAGAAGTTGGCCGCCGCCTTCCCCAAGGACGCGCCCGAACTGCGGGCCGCGTTCGACGCGTACCTGGTCAAGATCAAGGCCGATGGCCTCTACGATCAACTGGTCGATAAATATTACCCCGGCATTCGCCGCTATTTCCCTGACTTTTTTGCCAGCCAGGATTGAGGCCAGATCCTGTTCATCCGCGGACGGATCGGGCAATGACCCTACTTGGCCGACTCGCGCCAAGATGGCCGCTGATTCTAGCGGCCATCTTTTGCGTTTACACCTTTATCCTGCTCTGGAATGTCCACACGTCCCAGAGCTTGCTGCGCTCCGCGGCGGATGCCAGGCTGGTGGCGGACAGCCAGCGGCGGGCGGCGGCGATCGGCGATTTTATCGCCGCGCGGCGCGATGGTATCGCTGAACTGGCCGAGCACCAGGATCTCGAAGCCTACCTGATCAACCGTGCCCTGGGCATGTCGCTGCAATACGGACTCAATGCCAATCTGGATGCCATCGAGCAGCGTTTTCGCCAGAAGGTTGCGCAAAAGACGCTCCGTGGCGCGCCCATTTACAGCCGCATTCTGTATCTCGACGAACACGGCGAGACGCTCGCCGACCTCAACCCCTCCGCGCCTCCCGTCATCCTGCCAGCCGGATTCGAGACCGCGGTCAAGGTCTTGATCGACTCCGAACACAACCAGATCGTCACCAGCTCGCCGGTGTTTCACAAAGGCGCCTATAGCGGTGTTGTCGTCGCCGTGGGCGATCTGAAGCAGCTCGCCTGGCTGTTGATTTCCAGCGGGACGGACGACGGGGAGGACGCGCCCTATCAGGAACTGCTCCTGTCCGCCGATGGACAGGACATCCCGGCACCCGGCAGCCGCCTGACACTCGGGCGCGATGTCGCACGGATGCTGGCCCAATTGCCGGAGAATACCCTTGCGCCCGTGAGCACACTGACCAAAACTAGCGCCACCTTGACCGACAAACTGGCCCTGCGCACGGCCGTAGCGGAGACGCCGCTCTCGCTGGTGACCCTGATCGCCGAGGACAGTGTCTATGGACACATCAGCTCCCGCCTCTTTCTCTATTCGCTCAGCGCGGTTCCGTTCATCCTGCTGTTCGCCGCCATCGCCATCGACCGCCTGCGTCGGCGCGCCCTTCAATTACAGGCCGAATACGCCGAATCCGACCGGCTGCGCGACGAGTTCCAGCGTCACAATCAGGTGCTGTCGGCTGAAATCGCCCGCCGCGAGGCGTTGGAAAGCGAGCTTCGCGACAATGCCAACCGCCTGGAACAGATGGCGGCCGAACTGCAAGCCAGCGTGCTGAGAGCCGAGGACGCCAGCCGCGCCAAGTCCGATTTCATGGCGACCATGAGTCATGAAATCCGCACCCCCATGAACGGCATCATCGGCATGACCGAACTGACGCTGGACACGGAATTGACGGACGAACAGCGCGATTGTCTCAACATCGTGCGAATGTCCGCCGACGGCCTCCTGACCATCATCAACGACATCCTCGATTTCTCGAAGATCGAGGCCGGCAAGCTCAGCGTGGAATCCATCGATTTCAATCTCCATCGCTTGATCAATGAGGTGATGAAGACCTTGGCGGTCAAGGCGGACGAAAAGCATCTGGAACTTCTGTGCGAGATTGACTCCAAAGTGCCACGGTCGGTGTTCGGCGATCCTGGGCGTCTGCGCCAAATCCTCATCAATCTCCTCAATAACGCGATCAAATTCACCGAAACCGGCGAGGTGGCGCTACGGGTCGTGCTGCAGGAAACCGTCGCCGATCGGCTCAGCCTGCATTTCGCCCTGCGCGATTCCGGAATCGGCATCCCGCCCGAACACCAGGCACGTATCTTCGAGGCATTCTCGCAGCAGGACACCTCCACCACCCGGCGTTTTGGCGGAACCGGATTGGGACTCACCATTTCCAAGCGACTGGCGGAACTGATGGGGGGGCGCATCTGGGTGGACAGCCGCCCCGGCGAGGGCAGTACCTTCCATGTGGTCCTGTGGATGGGTCTGAGCACACGCGAGGCGCTCTCGCCCCCGCCCCAGGATCTGCGGAACAAGCGCGTCTTGCTGGTGGACGACAACGCGACCAACCGCCGAGTGCTAGGGAATCTGGTGGTGCAATCGGAGATGCAACTGACCGAGGCGGCGGATGGACGCGAGGCGCTCCAGGTTCTGGAGGCCAATGCGTCCACCCCCTTCGATATTCTCCTGATCGATTATCACATGCCGAGGATGGATGGCTTCGAGCTGGCCGCGGCACTCAAACAGGATGCGCGTTTCCGGGATCTGAAGCTGATCATGCTCTCCTCCGCCTCTGTCCGGGGGCTTGGGATGCGTTGCCGGGAACTCGGCATCGACGCCTTCCTCACCAAGCCGGTAGCTCGCCACGAACTCCTGAAGGCCATCCATGCGCTGCTGGGTCGCACCGATCGTCAACCGGATCCGGCACCCCTGATCACCCGTCACTTGCTACGCGAGGAGGACGGTCCAGCCGCGCTGAAAATCCTGCTCGCCGAGGATAATGCCGTGAACCAGAAGCTGATGCTGATGGTTCTGAGCAAATGGGGCCACGAAGCCACGCTTGCTCAAAATGGTCAGGAGGCTGTCGACTGGAATGAGCGCGCGCCATTCGATCTCATCCTGATGGACATGCAGATGCCTGTCATGGGCGGGCTGGAGGCCACCCGCCGGATCCGCGACCGCGAAGCGACCGCGCCGACCCCGAGTCGCCTCCCCATTTACGCCCTCACCGCCGCCGCGCTTCCGGAGGAGCGCGCGGCGGGTCTGGCCGCGGGGCTCGACGGTTATCTCACGAAGCCGCTCAACAAAAAGGAATTGCAGGATCTGCTCACTCGGATCCAGTCATCGATGCAGAGTATGGATAGGCTTAGAGACGAGATTGCTTGAGGACGCCAAATGCTTGCAGGTGAGTCAAATTTACCGTTGTCGTTGTCGTTGTCGTTGTCGTTGTCGTTGTCGAATCGTCGATTACGACAACGACAACGACAACGATTGAAGCAAAGCCTCGCTAAATCCTGAACTGCCCCACCCGCTCCTGCAACTGCGCCGCCAGACCGGCCAGTTGCACGCTGGCAGTGGCGATCTGCGACGAACCGGCCGAGGTTTGGTCCACCGTCCCCGAGATCGTGTGGATGTTGCGGTTGATTTCTTCCGCCACCGCGGTCTGCTCTTCGGCAGCGCTGGCAATCTGCCGGTTCATGTCATTGATGCTGGTAATCGAGGTGCTGATGGTATGCAGCGACTCGCCTGCCTTGCGCGCCTGAGCGACACTTTCGCGCGCCTTGGACTGCCCCTTCTCCATCACCTGCACCGCCCCGGACGAACCGCTCTGAACCCGCTCGATCTTTTCCTGGATATCCAGAATCGAGGACTGGGTGCGGCTGGCCAGGGTGCGCACCTCGGCGGCCACCACCGCGAATCCACGCCCCTGCTCGCCGGCACGCGCCGCCTCGATCGCGGCATTGAGCGCCAGCAGATTGGTCTGCTCGGCCACGCCCCGGATCACATCCAGCACCGCACCGATCTCCTTGCTATCCTCGGATAGCCGCGCAATCACCTCGCTGGCGGATTCCACCTCGCGGGCCAGTGACTCGATGGCGGCGATCGTCTGCATCACCACCTCGCTCCCCGCGTCGGTCTCTGAGTCGGTGTCCTGCGCGGCACGGGCCGCCGCCGCGGCATGGCGCGCCACCTCCTCCACCGTCGCCGTCATCTCGTTCATGGCGGTGGCGACCTGATCGGTTTCGGATTGTTCCAGCTTCACCTGTTCGCGCATCTCCTCGCTGGTTGCGGAGAGTTGCTCGGCCGCCGCCGCCACCTGCGCGCTGGCCGTCGCCACCTCGCGCAGCACGCGCTGCATATTCGCCACCATGCGCGCAAAGGCGGCCAGCAGACTGGTCGTGTCATCCTTGCGCAGGTCGATCCGCGCGGTCAGATCGCCTTCCGCGACCCGGTTGACCACCTCGACCGCATAGGCGGGTTCCCCGCCAAGCTGAAGCAGCGTGTCGCGCGTCAGATACAGCCCCAATAACACCGCCAGCAGCAGCCCCAGGCCCATCCCGACGGCGGTGAACGTCACCATTTGACCCGCTTCCGTCAGGGCTTTCCCGACCGCGGCATTGGTCGCCTGATTGTTGAAGGCCACCATCGTATCGATCAGAACGCCCACGCGATCCGAGATCAATACCATGTCCGTCACCAAGCCAACGAATTGCGTGTGCAAGGGGGCATAGTCTTCAGGGCTGGCAGCCTGAATCAAGCCCGTCAGGAGTTGATCCAGCCGCGCGTAGCTCGCCCGCCAGGCGGCATATTCGGTCCTGAAGACGTCGTAGACGGCCTTCTCGTCCGCGGATTTCGGCAGTTTTTCATACTCCGCCAGCGCCTCCTCGACCGTCTTCCAGGACGCCAGGCGCTGACGCGAAACCAGTTCCAGCACCTTGCGCGTCTCCGGCGACCAGACCGTCTGTCCCTGCACCTCAAGCGTTTGCGCCCGCACCTGCAGGCGTTCGATATTCATGCGATCCAACTGGATGATGGACGGCAGCCGAACCTGGCCGATCGCCTCGATATGAGCCCGCATGTCCAACTCGCCCTTGATTCCGAGCAACCCGACGATCAGCACGATCATCGCGATCGACAGAAAGCCGACCTGCAACTTGACACTCAGACGAACCTTTCTCATAACTACTGTTCCCGATCGATAAAGACTGAATCCAATGAATCCTGTGCGCCGATGGTTGAGCTTTTCAGACAGACCGAGTCAGAACAAACATCAAACATCAGTAAAGCTCATGTATCCCTTCGTCGATGGGGAAAGATGCGCAAACGTCGCAAGAGGTATTGTCAACTTCGCGTCAAGATCATCGGCTGCCATGAAAAAGCGTCAGACAGACGCACTTTCACTCCACTCACAGGCAGGCTCTAAGCCATCGAGCGTAACGGCAGTCTACTGCAATTTAACTGGTCGCGAGCGCCCTCGATTCTAGGACACGCAAACGGAATCGACCCGTTTGCAATCGGGGCTTCCCGAACCCGCCAGCACCCGATTGCAGCCAGCGCGCTTCGCGGCATAGAGCGCGCTATCCGCCTGATGATACAACTGCTCCAGATCCATCCCATGGCGATACGTCGCGACCCCAATGCTGACACTGGCATTGACCTGCTCCCCGGTCGCGGTCGCGATCGCAATTTGCGCCACCGCGCGCCGAATTCGCTCCGCGCATTCCATCGCGTCGGAAAGATCGGTCCTGGGCAGCAGCACCACGAATTCATCGCCGCCGATCCGCACGCAGAGATCCGAAGCGCGCGTGACCTCTCGCAGGGTATTGGCCAGCGCGCACAGCAAACGGTCGCCCACCGGATGGCCATGGTTGTCGTTGACGGTCTTGAAGCGGTCGAGATCCATCACCAGCATCGACAGCGGATGCTTCTGACGGATGTTATCCGCCAGCCACTGCGCACCCTGCAAGGTCAAGGCACGACGATTGCCGAGACCGGTCAGCGGATCGCGCTCCAACTGCTGACTCATGTCATAAAAGCGCAGGGCGTTATGCAGCGATTGAGCCGCCAGCCCCAGCAGCCCCTCGATACGAACCTGATCGGTCTCGGAGAAACGGCGGCCGCGCATCAGTTTCAGCGTCCCCATCTCCTGCCCGTTCAGGGTCAAGGCATATTCCAGCCGATGACGATCAGGCTTCCCGCCCGACAATTCGAGATCGGATTCCGCATACCGGTACTCCCACCCGCTCTGGGCGACCAGATCGTAGAGGAAGCCGCTGAACGTATTCAGAACCTGGTCCAATTCCAGCGAAGCCGAGATCGCCTGCAAAAATTGGATCGGATCGATGGCCTCCGACGGCTGACGCACCGGCGGCTCGACCGAGGACACGAGGGTCAGACGCGGCGTTTCGGCTTGGCTGTTCAGGTTCACGGAAGTTCCCCAAAGTGTTGATCCTGACCTTGGTTCAGCTAAACTCGTGCCAGACATAAAACAACCAATTCCATTAAGGAGTTAGCGATTCCACGAACCAAAAACGACGGAATCCTGACGGTTCGTGACAGAAGGGCGCATTAGCCGAAGCGGCGCCAACCCGTAACTGCCGATATTCTGTCGGTTCTGGCTTGCACCCGCGCGAGGGCCAGCGGACAATCGAACCTCATTCGGGAGCGGAGCACGTCGCCATGCAGACATCCCTTGGCTTGGCCAACCTGATGCGCCGCCATTTGGCGGCCGAGGACTTGACGCCACTCGGTCAATCCCTGCTCGCACGGGCGACGCAAGACCCGAACGACGCAGCGTCCCTCTTCGATGCCGCTATTCTTTTGCAGTTTCGCGGCAATTCGGCCCTCGCGCTGCAACTGCAACGTGAGGCCCTCAAGCTGTGCCGACACTACGTCATCCCCGCCGCCTTGCCCGCCCGGCTGCGCCTGCTGGCGCTCATGGCGCCCGGCGAACTCATGGCGAATGTTCCCATCGAATGTCTGCTGGAAGATTCCGATATCGAGCTGAATCTCTATTACGCCATCCCCGGCGAGACCGCTCCGGCGGACATCCCCGAGCATGACCTGCTATTCGTCGCGATCGGCGAATCGGAAGCGAATCATCGCCTCCTGGCCGACTGGCTGTCCCATCTGGCCGCTTGGCCAAGACCCATCCTGAACAACCCGCGACACATCGCCCGCGTCGCCCGCGATACCGCCGCGCGGCGCTTGCAGGGATTGCCGGGGATCGTCATACCACCCACCTGGCGCATCGCCCGGGAGACGCTGCGACAACTGGCCGACGGCCGCGCATCGGACACCAGCCCGCCCGAACTCGGCTTCCCCTTCATTCTCCGCCCGCTCGACTCGCACGCCGGTCACGACTTGAGCAAAACCGACACCCAGGCGCAGCTCGCCGAGCAACTCCAGGCACTGCCCGACGACGAATTCTTCGTGGCCCCCTTTATCGACTACCGAAGTCCCGATGGGCTCTTTCGCAAATACCGCGTGATCCTCATCGCCGGACAGCCCTACGCCTGTCACATGGGCATTTCCAGCCACTGGATGATTCATTATCTCAACGCCGGCATGGCCGACAGCCCCCAGAAACGCGCCGAGGAAGCCGCCTTCATGGCCGATTTCGAGCACGCCTTCGCCGTCCGCCACGGACCCGCGCTGGCCGCCATCGATCACGCCATCGGACTCGATTATCTCGGCATCGACTGCGCCGAGCTACCGGACGGACGCCTGCTGATCTTTGAGGTCGATCATGCCATGGTCGTTCACGCCATGGATCCGGTCGATCTCTTTCCCTATAAACAGGCCGCCATGCAAACAATTTTTACCGCCTTTCGCACCATGCTGCTCCAGGCCGCCGCGCCTGGATCCTCCGGCACCTGACGATGAATCATCTGAATTTTTCCGGCGGACCCGGTGTCCTACCCGCCACGGTGCTGGCCGACACTCAACAGGCCATCGCCTGCGTCCCCGAGGTCGGGCTGTCGATCCTCGGCATCAGCCACCGCTCGGACTGGTTCGCGGGCGTCGTCGACGAGACCGAGCGCAACATCCGTCAATTGCTCCAACTCCCCGACAGCCACGCCGTGCTCTTCCTGCAGGGCGGCGCCACGCTCCAGTTCTCCATGGTCCCCATGCTGCTGCTGCGCCATCGCCGCCAAACCGCCGAGTATCTGCGCACCGGCTACTGGAGCGCCAAGGCGATTCCCGAGGCCCGGCTGGAAGGCGAGGTGCGCGTCCTCTGGGATGGCGAGCCCTGGGGCTTCCGGCGACTGCCCCGCCCCGACGAACTCGACTTTTCCGACACGGCGGCTTACCTCCACTATGTCTCCAACGAAACCGTCGAAGGCATCCAGTTCCACGCCATCCCCGGACTCGACCAGGTCACGCGCGTCTGCGATATGTCATCGGATTTTCTGTCGCGCCCCTTCGACCCCGAGCGTTTCGATCTCATTTACGCCCACGCCCAGAAGAACATCGGCCCAGCCGGCGTCACCGTCGTCATCCTTCGGCGCGAACTGCTCGACCGCGCGCCCGACGGGCTCCCTGCCCTGCTCGACTACCGCGCCCATCTCAAGGCCCATTCCATCTACAACACCCCGCCGGTCTTCGCCATCTATGTCGTGCTGCTGGTCACCCGCTGGTTGTTGAACGACATCGGCGGACTGGACCGCATGGACGCTATCAACCGTCAAAAAGCCGACAGCCTCTACGGCGCGATCGACGACAGCGACGGTTTTTATGACGGCTGGGCGGCGCGCGAGGACCGCTCGCTGATGAACGTGGTCTTCCGATTGCCGAGCGCCGACCTGGAAGCGGATTTTCTACGTCAGTCCACCGAACAAGGTTTCAGCGGACTCAAGGGGCATCGCTCGCTGGGCGGAATCCGTGCCTCCATCTATAACGCCATGACGCCGGCGGCGGTCGACTTGCTGTGCCGGTTCATGCGGGAATTCGCCGACACCAACCATTCCGGCCGAGGATTTTGACCATGCTCAACAAAAAGCTCCCCATGTGCATTCAGGATCGCTGGGACTGGACGATTCGCTATCCGGTCATCCGCTTCAGCTTCGGAGGCGGGATCGTACAAAGTCCCGAAAACCTGAGTCGCAAGATTTGGGAACAACTACGGATCAACCTGCTCGCTTTGGGCTTTTAGCGTGCATGGAATCGGGCATCGCCGGCTGTTTTGCCGAGCCGATCCGCCTGGCACATGCCGCGACCGGACAGCGCGTGGTCATCCTCGTGGACGAATACGACAAACACATCATCGACAACCCCACTCGCCCGGAGTGATCGCGCACGCTCCGCGATGGGCTCAGAAACCTGTATTCGGTAATCAAGGATAGCGACGCGCATATTTGCTTTGCCTTCCTCACCGGCGTAAGCAAGTTCAGTAAGGCCAGTATCTTCTCCGGGCTGAACAATCTGAACGACATCACCGTCGATGCCGAGTATTCAGCCATCTGCGGTCGGCCTTCGATGTCGACGTGGGACACCGACGTTCGCGGGGGGACCGCTAATTGGGGTCGCCGTAGAAGATGTAGTTGGTCGAGTAGTCGCTGAACTCGAAGTAGACCTGCTTCTCTCCGCTGTCCTGGACGCCGTTGAGATTCGCATCCAACACCCCGTAACCGAAGCGGTACGGACGTGAGCCCGTGCCCTGGGTGGCACTGGCCGTGGTGAGCTTGTCGATCTTGATGAAGCGGCGGACGAGCTTTTCACCCGCGTAGACCTCCATAACCCCATTGGTGCCGGTCCAGTTCTGGATCGAGCGACCGATCTTGTTCTGGGTTTCCTGCGTGCAGCCCGCGGCCAGAAGCATCGCGGCGATCGATAGCGATAGAGCAGTTTTCATTGGGAATCTCCGGAGGATCGAAGGAAAGTGCGGCATCGACCAGTCAGCCGCCAGCGAACAGCCTCCAACCGTTGGTTTGTCGAGGTTTTCGCTGATTCATGTCTTCACCCAATGGGTGAACCTCGGCAGGTCTTGCACAAGGTCAATTTGATGATTTCCAAGAGCTGTCGGCTGGAAGCTGACAGCTCTTTTCAGGTTGAAAACCGAACGCAGGGATACGGCGTGACCGATCCTCAACCCGTGATGTGGAAGCCGCCGTCCACGTAGATGGTCTGGCCGGTGAGCATCGCCCCGGTGCGGGTCGCGAGCATGGCCGCGACCGCGCCCACGTCGTCGATCTCAGCCAGCCGGCCCAGCGGCGAGCGCTCGCGAACCATATCGACCAGGACATCGAAGTCCTTCAACCCGGAGGAGGCGCGGGTGTACAGCGGGCCGGGCGAGATGGCGAAGGCGCGGATGTTCTTGGAACCCAGCTCGGCGGCGGTATAGCGCACGGCGGATTCGAGCGCGGCCTTGACCGGCCCCATGAGGTTGTATAGCCATTTAATGTGATATCCAGACGTTTCTATTCATGCCGCATATTGTGTCTCTGGGAGTTTAAAGCATCCCATTACACACAACTTTCCGTGTCCGGCATCTCCCTGGCCTATTTGATCCCGGCGGCGAAGTCCATGATGCGCTGCATGCCCAGCCAGATCGTCTTCAAACCGGGCTCGCCATCGCCCTTGCG
>NZ_NHSQ01000191.1 GCF_016653465.1 Thiocystis minor
TCCAACCCCATCTTGGCTTTGAACGCCGCCGCGTAAGTCTTACGCTTTGCTTCACCCATTTTAATCAACCCTTTCGTGCCGGCTTGACAGCTTAAATGACTGTCCGGTTTTCGGGGTCCACTTTAGTCGTCTTCCGGTTCAATCGTCGGTTCTGGCCAACGGCTGCGTTCGACGCGGTGCTAAAAATTGGAATGCAGAATACCGGGCCGACCTATGCCGGAATCTACCAAGGCACCTGGGCTCACCCAACCAGTTCGCCGCCGCCGCTGGAGACGTAGTGGGAGGCAACCGGATAGGCATGGAACGAACCATCGCCTGGCTGAAGGGTTTTCGGGCCATTCGTACTCGTTATGTTTGTCAAGCGCGCAACTATTTGGCCATGATTCATTTGGCTTGTGCGCTCATTTTATTCCGGAAACTCCAACCCGCTGCAGATTAAGCAAATTCTGAACCGGATCTCCTCTTAGCCTGACGGGCTGGACTGGGCTGAATGCGGCGCGTCATTCCGTAAACCTTCGCTATTCGCGGCCGTTTGGATTCCAGTCGATGGAATCCATTTTCACATGAGCGTTAGCGATAGAGCGCGAGCGGAAAGAATTCCGTGATCAGGATGACGGGCTGTTTATCGATGAAAATACGATAGGTTCGAAAAACGGCCGCCGCTCCGTCCGCTGTCTGATCCAGGCCGACGTCCAGAACCTCGCGATAGCTCTCCAGACCGCTGTCGCGGATCAGGACGCCGATGCCAATCTCGCGGTCGATCAGACGCTGGCGAAATCCTGGCGGAATGAGATCGATGCGGATCAAGGAGAAGGCTTCGGCAAAATTGCTGCCGGAGTCGGTTCCGCGCAATCGGGCGTCCCGTACCAGGCAACGATCTCCAGGCGCGACATCGATCCAGGTGACCGCCTCTGTCGCGATCTCGAAGCGTTGTTCCAGTGTATCCACGGCGACCGGCTCCCAGAAATAGGCTTCCAGAATTTTGGTAACAGTTCCATCGGTCACCAAAAGTGCCCGCAAAAAGGGCGGAAGCAGACTCAAGGGCAGAGAGTCGCCGGAAGTTGCCTGGATCGTACTGTCACGCGCGAATCCTTCGCAGCGAAAGGGCGATTGAGTTTGCGCTCGCGATGAGCGTCCGTAGTAGCGACGCATGGTTGATCTCAGCGAGCGATGACAGACAGCGAGCGCGGCCTGGATGCAAGGAGGGCGGGCTGGACGGAGTGGAGTAGCAACTGAGGGAATCGATGCATGCGAGTCAAGACCGTCGTGTCGGTTTGGAGTTTGTGTCGGATCAGGAGGATCGGCGGAGCCGATGACCGCTGCATTGCGAGCCATGAACGAGCCGCCCTCCCTGCCTGGTTGGGGTCAATCGATGTTGGCGATAATGCGACTTGTTGGTTTAAAGCCTCTTTATGAGGCGCCGATCCCCTTCGATGACTTGATGACAGAGTGGATGACCGTTATCTTCGACGTTCGCGACCACCTGTTTATCTTCTCGGGCATGAATTTTCGTCTTTATAAATTATATGATTTTTTATGAGCTTAGCAGGGGCTTTCGCGGGTATTTGCCGCTGCCGTGACCCGGCGTTGACGACTCCGTTGTAAAAAAACTTCCAAACAAGACGCCTGTGGGCTTGATGTTGAATCGAATTTGCCTCAATCTTTAACTGCCGCCTCAAATTCCAGAACTGCACAATCAATATCGCGTCGGGATCGGGATCGTTCGTCCTTACATGGGCCATGAAAATTCTACCGGTGCGTTGATGTCTGGAATACGCGAGGTTCGGAAATACCCGCCAAATGTGTTATAAATAATGGGCCTCATGGCCAACTTTATGGAGTCAAACCGATGACTAAGATCGTTAAAATCGCTTCCATTTCCGCCGCTGCGCTGCTGAGCGTCTCCCTGCTCGGCGGTTGCACCACCGACCAGACCGCTCGCGACATGGCTCAACAAGCCCTGGACAGCGCCAACAGTGCCCAGGCTTGCTGCAACTCCAATACCGAGCGTCTGGACCGGATGTATCAGAAGATCATGGGCAAGTAAGTCCCACTGCCTGATTGACTCCGGCTTCCCACGACTTGTGGGACGCCGGTGTCTTCCTGAACCGCCCGCTCTACTGCCTCCCAATCGACCACGACTCCCGCCGCGTTTGTCAGCGATTCGGGAATCACCGATCTCGCGCTCTGGCGCACACTCTTCTCTCCAGTCTGAACCTCCAGATAGAGTTCGTCTCCACGCCATCCAAGCTTGTAAGGCTGGTCGATGATCGCGACCGGCGTATCGACGTTCACCAGGCCGAATAACTCCTCGACGCCCTCGGGATACATCCGAATACAGCCGCCGCTGACCTCCATGCCAAGACCCCAGGGCATGCTGGTGCCATGGATCAGATAATCCGGGTTACTCAGACGCATGGCGTATCGACCGAGTGGATTGTCCGGCCCAGGCGGCACCTGTGCCGGCAGAATATCGCCGCGGGCCGCGTGAGAGGCGCGCACATTCGGTCCGGGCGTCCAGATCGGATCCTTTCTTTTTTCGATGACCTTAAAGGTGCCAAGCGGCGTCCCCATGGCGTCCTTGCCGACGCTGATCGTATAGATCCGCACCTGGTTGGGGTCATTGGGCGGAAAGTAATAGAGCCGTTTCTCGGCGCGATTGATCACGATCCCGGTATGTTGCACGTTTGGCAGCACGAAAAAGCTCGGGACCATCACCTCGGTGCCTTCGCCGGGCACCCACACGTCGACCTTGGGATTGGCTTGACGCATGTCGTCGTAGCCCAGATTGTTCTGGCGGGCGATATCCAGCAGCGTATCCTTGTTGCGCGCCGTAAAATAAAACGGAAACCCAACGACCGAGTCATTTGGGTTGTCGAGTCTAAAGGTCTCGGCCCGGGCGCCGTTCACGGCTCCCCAACCAAACAACGATGTGCAGATCGCCAGCGCGAGCCATGCCCGACCACGTCTGCCAAAATCCAAGCCACTCATACCGATTGATGCTCCTGATGGGTTGAACGCCGATGAAAAAATCGTCCCGATTGTCTCACGTTCGCAATATCGGGGTCGCCGCTCATGTGGATGCGGGCAAGACGACGCTTACCGAGCGCATCCTCTTTTATACCGGCGCCTCTTACAAGATGGGCGAGGTACATGATGGCGCGGCCCACATGGACTATCTGGCCGAGGAGCAGCAGCACGGCATTACCATTACCGCCGCCGTGACCAGGGCGCCCTGGCACGAGCACCTGCTGCAACTGATCGACACGCCCGGCCATGTGGATTTCACCATCGAGGTGGAGCGCGCCATGCGGGTGCTCGACGGCTGCATCCTGGTGCTGGACGGGGTGCGTGGCGTCGAGCCGCAAACCGAAACGGTGTGGCGTCAGCGCTCGCACTTCAATCTTCCGGCGCTGTTCTTCGTCAATAAGATGGACCGTCCAGGCGCGGATTATGTCCGCTGCCTCGCGGCGGTCAAACGCCGCCTGAAAACCGAACCGGTCCCGATCACCGTGCCGATCCCCGACCAGGATTGCGCGGTCCATTTGATCGACCGAACCCGGATTCGTTTCATCGGCGAACAGGGCGAACGGATCCTCGCGGAACCTTGCCCCGCGCCACTCTGGGACCGCGTCGCCGATCTGCGGGAAGCGCTTTTGCTGGCCGCCGCCGAGATGGACGAAGCGCTGGCCGAGCAAGTGCTTGCGGGTCTGGAGCCGGATCCGGACGCGCTGCGCGCGGCGATCCGCAAGGGAACCCTGGCCGGACAACTGTGCCCCTGTTACGGCGGCAGCGCACTGCGCAATCTCGGCGTTCAGCCATTGCTCGATGGCATTGTCGAGTTTCTGCCAGCGCCACTGGATCGTCCGCCGTCGCTGGCCGACACACCCGATGGGGGTCGCCAGGAGATCCGTATGGGCAGCGATGGCCCACTCGCCGCGCTCGCCTTCAAGGTCCAGCTTTGGGACGGCCGCCGCCATGTCTTCGCGCGCGTCTATCGCGGCACGCTCAAACCCGGCGATACCGTCGAGTTCCAGACCAGCGACGGCCGCGTTCAACGCGAGCCGGTGGCGCGCATCTTCGAGGTGGACGCAGGCAAGAAGACTAAGCTCGATCAGGCCGAGGCGGGGCAGATCGTGTTGCTGGCCGGTTTGCGTTTCGCCACGACCGGCGACACCCTCTGCGCGCCGGGACACCTGGTGAACCTGGAGCGCATCGCGACCCAGTCCCCGGTCCTTGGACTCGCCATCGAACCCGCCGCCGGGACCGACGAAGACAAGCTCCTGGAGGTACTGGGTAAGATCCAGCAGGAAGACCCCAGCCTGCGAGTCGAAGAGGATCCCGAGACCTGCCAACGACTGCTGCGCGGCATGGGCGAGCTGCATCTGCAGATTGTCGTCGAACGGATGGAACGCGAATTCGGCATCCATCTGCGCACCGGACGCCCCGCCGTGGCCGTGCGCGAGACCATCGGCCGTACCGCTTCCGCCGCGGCCCTGTTCGCGCCGCCGCCGACGCCCGACCCACGTCAACCGGATCTGATGGCCCGCGTTGCCGTTGCCCTGGAGCCGCTGCCCCGCGGTGGCGGCGAGCGCTTCGAGCTGAGGCCGCGCCTGCTGCCGGAGGGTGCCGAACTCGATCCCGCGCAATGGCGTGCCATCGAGGAGGGGCTCAGAGGCGGGCTCGCCTCGGGTCCGTTACAGGGCGCCCAGGTGCTGGATCTCTCGGTTCGGGTCACGGAGGTCGAACTGTTCGGCAAGGGCTCGACCGCCGAGGCGCTCGCGGCCGCCACCGCGAAGGCGCTGCGCAAGGCGCTGGAGAATGCCGCGCCCAGGCTCATGCATCCCATGATGCGGGTTGAAGTGGTGGTGCCCGAGGCGAGTCTCGGGGCGGTGCTGGGAGATCTGCAAGCGCGTCACGCCGTCATCCAGGATACCGAAGCGCATGGCGATCAGGTTGCAATCCAGGTCGAGGCCGCGCTGGAGCCGCTGTTGGGCTACACGACCACGCTCCGTAGCCTGACCCAGGGGCGGGGACAATTCAGCATGCAGTTCGACCGTTTCGATATCTGCTAAGGCGGTTGTCTTTTAGGCGCGAGTGCTTCGCACAGTTGAACTAGACATCTTTTGGGGCGGATGTTATGGCCAGCGCTCGCGATCTGCACGGCCTGTCGCACGGCGACCTCGACGATGCCGCTTGGCGATTGCCTTATTGCGCCGCCGTTAACCACTCCTCCACCTGCTTTCGATCCGGCACGCCGCCGGAATGCACCACTTCGCCATCGATCACCACCCCCGGCGTCGCCAGGATTCGGTAGCTCATGATGTCTTGGATCTGGTCTACCTTCTCCAGTGCGATCTCGACGCCCTGGGCGCGAGCGACCTCCTCGACCAAGCTCAGGGTGGTCTGACAGTTGCGGCAGCCGGTGCCGAGGATCTTAATGTTTTTCATGCGTTTGACTCCGTTGAGGTTAGGTCGCGCCCGGCGTGGTACGCGATATTTTTAGATTGGGGCGGCCTTGGCAGAATCGACGATTGCTGGAGTTGGCGCGGTTTAGAGCACCAGATTGAAGACATAGCCAACCAGCAGGATACCGGTGGCGACCACGCCAATGAAGGTCGCGATCAGCGGCCATTTGAGTACCTTGCGCAGGATCAGCATCTCCGGCGCGGACAGCGCGATGACGCTCATCATGAAGGCGAGCGTGGTGCCGAGCGCCGCGCCCTTGCCGATCAGCGCCTCGACGATGGGGATGATGCCGGCGGCATTGGTGTACATGGGCACCCCAAGCACCACCGCCGCCGGCACCGCCCACCAGACATCCCGCCCCATGAAGGCGGCCATGAAGTCCTCCGGCACATAGCCGTGGATCAGCGCCCCGAGTCCGATGCCGACCAGCACATAGGGCCAGACCCGACCGACGATCTCGCGCACATGCCGAAGCCCGGCCTGGAGACGCTTCGGCCAGGTGAAATCGTCCCCGGACGAGACCATCGCCTCGCCCGCATGGATCGCCCGTACCCAATCCTCCAGATGTCGCTCCATCTTCAGCTCACCGATGATCAGTCCGGCGACGATGGCGACCAGCAGTCCCAGTCCCAGATAGAGCAGCGCCACCTTCCAGCCGAACAGCCCCAGCAGCAGCGCCAGTGCCACTTCGTTGACCATGGGCGCGGCGATCAGGAAGGAGAAGGTGATACCGAGCGGTACCCCGGCGGAAAGAAAGCCGATGAACAGCGGCACCGCCGAGCAGGAGCAGAAGGGTGTGACGATCCCCAACGAGGCGGCCATGGCATTGCCGACCCCCAGCCGCCGCCCGGCCAACAGTGCGCGGGTGCGCTCCGGGGCGAAGAAGGTCTGGATCACGCCCATCAGAAAGACGATGCCGGTGAGCAGGAGCAGCATCTTGGGCGTGTCGTAGAGGAAAAAATACACGGCTTCGCCGAGATGGGTCGCGCGGGTCAGACCTAGCGCGCCGATCGCCAGATCGGCGAGGTCGGTGAGATGGGCGTAGGCCAGCACCCAGAGGGTGGCGGCGATGGGCAGGCCCGCCAGCCAGGGGGCAAGGCGCGGTTGATTGGTCGTGGCTTGGGTCATGTTGGAAACGAGGTGACAGCAGCGGGAATCAGGCCAAATCCGCGGCATCTTCGACGCCATCGGCGACCACGCAATTTCGGCCCTGGTCCTTGGCGCGGTAGAGTGCCGCGTCGGCTCTTCCGATGATCTCCTCCGGCGTTTCGCCGACGCGCGCGAGGACGAGTCCAATGGACACGGTAATCACGCCGATCAAGTCGTGCGTGTCCTTCTTCTTGAGATGGATCGCCGACACTTTTTGACGAATGGTCTCGGCGATGTCATGTGCCGCCGCCAGCGAGCCTTTCACGATGACCGTGAATTCCTCGCCGCCATAGCGCGCGACAAAGATCGTGTCGCTCTGAAATCCGCCCAGGATCTCGCCCACGATTTCCAAAATCCGGTCGCCCATCAGGTGACCATAGGTATCGTTACAGACTTTGAATTTATCCAGATCCAGCAGGAGCAGGCAGGTTGGCTCCTCCGGCATCCCGAGCGCCTGGATGAAGGCGTCGTTGAAGGCGCGCCGATTGGCGATCCTGGTCAGCGTATCGAAGCGCGCGCTGTACTGGCTTTCCTCCAGTTCTCTTCTGAGCTTTTCCACTTCAACGCGGGCCGACTGAAGTTCGAGTTGAAACTCCACGTTCAGCGTCTCGACGGTGGCGGTATCGGTCAGTAACTGCGTGAGCATGTCACGGATCTTTTGCTGATCGACCGCGGCATCGAAGATCTCCATGGCGTCTTTTAACGCACTGCCATAGGTCTCCGTGCCCTTGACATTCCTGGACACCGCCCGCGCCAATTGCGACACGATACTAACCAGCAAATTTTGTGCCTGCTGATTATTCGGCAAATAATTCTTGACGAAGAACTCAAAAAAGAGCGATTCGCTTTTGTCATGATCATAGGAACCGGCGCTGGGGAATTGTTCGAGCAACGCCTTGCTGAGTTCGGGACTGATCTGCTGAACGTGCGCGTACCAGAGGGCGTAATTGTAGGGGGTCGGAGGAATTTTTCGCTCGATCATCAAGGGCACGGCCATCCGAAGATAGTCGGAAGACGTTCTGAGATCTTCTGGGAAGGCCATCCTTTTGACGGTCATGGATCATCGCTCGCAAACGGTTGCCGATCGATCGGAAGCAGGTCTTCGACTACCGATCCTGGCCTTATCATATTCGATGATTCAGGCGAGCGTCAGGCCGCGTTCCGCCGCGCACGCTCCGGCGTCCGTTCGTGCCGGGCGGGGCGCTTCCGCTGGCGCGCGGCGTACAGCGTCGACAGCGTTTAGGCGTTAAGATCGGCGCTGCAAAACAACCGCTTTAACGGCATTCGACGAGGCTCAATGAACAAGATCGTTTCAGCGCGCGAGGCGCTCGCCCGTTTGCGCGAGGGCAACCTCCGCTTCGCCAACAATGTCCGCAATTCCCTTCAATTGCTGACCCATCGGCAGCGCGCCGAACTTGCGGCGCAGCAGGCGCCGTGCGCGATTATCATTGGCTGCTCGGATTCGCGGGTACCGGCCGAGATCGTGTTCGATCAGGGGCTGGGCGATCTGTTCGTGATTCGGGTCGCCGGCAATATCGTGGCGCCGTCTCAGGTCGGCAGCGTGGAATTTGCCGTCTCCCGCTATCACACCCGACTGGTGGTCGTCCTGGGCCATTCGCGTTGCGGCGCCGTGACGGCGACCATCGAAACCTTGCTGGATGGCAATGACAGCGCATCGCGCAACATCGCCTCGATCGTCGACCGGGTAAAGCCCTCGGTGGAAGGGTTCCTGGACACGGAACTGCGACATGACCGCGAGGCATTGCATCGGGCGGCGGTGCGCGCGAATGTGCGGGCCTCGGTCAATCATCTGCGTCACGGATCGGCGATCATCGAGTCGCTCATCGCGCATGAAGGACTGCGGGTGGTGGGGGCCGAATATGCCCTGGAGACAGGGTTGGTGGACTTTTTCGAGGGGATGTCCGAGGATTGAAGCCGTTGTCGATCCTTCAGGGCCGCGAGCCAAGGCCGAAGGCGGGGCGACCCGGACCGTCTGCGGGACACTGCGCGTCGCGTCTCGACGCCCGCTGAACGAGCCCCGTTGCAAAGATGCCGCGGGCAGAGATCCCGCACGGCTTCCTAAGTCACACAAGGACTTCGTTTCCATGTCACGCACTTCATTGATTGCCGCGATTCTGGTCCTGACAGGACTTCTGGTCTGGCTCGTTGCCTGGGAGCCGTCGGAGGAGCCCGGCAAAACCCTGAACCCCGGGCACTTGCCGCTGGAACTGGCCGCGCCACCCACGGGGGGCGATTTCATCCTCGACGCGGCGACCGGTCCGGTGGACCTGGCGAGCCTGCGGGGTCAGGTCGTGCTGGTCTACTTCGGTTACACCTGGTGCCCGGACATCTGTCCGACCAATCTGGCCTTCATCGCCATGGCCCTGAGAGAGCTGACGCCCGAGGAACTCGCGCGGGTGCGGGTACTGTTCGTGAGCGTCGACCCCGAGCGCGACGATCTGTCACGGCTCGCCGGGTATGCCGCCCATTTCCATCCCAACATCCTCGGCGTGACGGGGACCGCCGAACAGGTCGCGCGAGCCGCAAAGCTCTATGGCGCGGCCTATCGCAGAACGGACCAGAGCGATTCCGCCATGGGGTATCTGATCGATCACTCGGCCTCGACCTATGTGCTCGATCCCTCGGGCCATCTGGCGCGCACGCTCGATCACGCGACCGCCCCAACCGAGATCCTGGCGGCGATTCGCGGCCTGCTTGTCACCGATTCAGGCAAAAGCGTTCAATAGACAGGATTAAAAAACAGTTGTTTACGATATCCTGCGCAATCCTGTAATCCTGTCCATCAAAACCCTTTCTGTCGGTAGATTGTTTTCAGGAAATCACCTAAACCTTATCTGGGTTTATTCGTGGCCCGCAATGTCATTCCGATCCGGAGACCCAACGCATGACTCGACAATCCGCCCGTCTCGCCATCGGCCTCCTGGCCGCCTGGTCTCTGGGGTTGCAGGCCGCGGAGATCGCGATCGGCGATCCCTACGCCCGCGCCGTTCCGCCGGGACAACCGAATAGCGCGGTGTTCATGTCGCTTCACAATCCGTCGTCCGACGATCGCGCGCTGGTGGGCGCCGAGAGTCCGGTCGCCGAGGTCGTGGAACTGCACACGCATCTCCAGGAAGGCGGAATGATGCGGATGCGCCGCATCGAACGGATCGAATTGCCGGCGGGCGAGCGCGTCGTGCTCCAGCCCGGCGGGCTGCATGTGATGCTGATCGGCCTGAAACAGACCCTGGAGCCTGGCGCGTTGGTCGCTCTGACACTCAGATACGACGACGGCGGAACCGACACGATTCAGGCCCCGGTGCGACGCATCGAGGCGCCGCCAATGCCGCATCGACAGTGACCGAACGCGGCGCGGGCCGCGTCGCCGGGATATTTCCAGACCTGGGTCTGTCTGCGACACTGGCGAAGGCTGGCGATCCGTATCCTGGGGGTGTTTCAGGTTTGACTGATATGCCAAATATCTGATATATATCGCCGGTTTTTCACACACTAAAACCCACAGGCCGTTCGTCGACGCAGATGACGCGGCCGCGAACACGAAAAGATTGGGCACTTGCGATGATGAAAACTTGGCTGATGACGGTTTCGGTAGCGGCGGTCCTGGCGACTGGCGTGGTACAGGCATCCGAGGGGCATGCTCCGGCGGCCACCAACGCGGTGCCGGATCTCAAGGCGGGCGAGGCAAAGGCGAATGGCATCTGCATGGCCTGTCATGGCCCGCAGGGCAATAGCGTCGTCCCGATCTGGCCCAAGCTGGCCGGACAGCATCCGGAATATATTCAGAAGCAACTCACGAACTTCAAGGCGGGCGAGCGGTATAACGTCCAGATGACGCCGATGGCCATGCCGTTGACGGAGCAGGAAGTGATCGACGTGGCGGCCTATTTCTCCAGCCAGACCCAGACGGGCGGCGCCGCCGATCCGGAACTGGCGAAGCTGGGCGAATCGCTCTACCGGGCGGGGAATCCGACCACCGGCGTGCCCGCGTGCAGCGGTTGCCATGGTCCGGCCGGAATGGGTCAGGGGCTGTCGAAATTCCCCCGTCTCGCCGGTCAGCATGCCGATTATGTCAAGCAGACGCTGGGCTATTTCCAGAACCAGGAGCGGGCAAACGATCCCAACGGGATGATGCGCGGTGTCGCCGCCCGCATGACCGAGCAGGAAATTGCCGCGGTTTCCCAATACATCCAGGGCTTGAAGCAATAGTCAGTGCGTTTGGATCACATGCAAAGGCAGGCATCGACCGCCTTTGCATGCCAACCCTCTCTCTCCAGAGTCGACGTGTCCAAATCGGAAGCCTCCCGCATCCTCGACATCCGGCAATTGAATCTGCTGAGTTATAACGTGCAGGCGGGGATTCACTCCCGTCAGTACAGCGACTATCTCACGAACAGTTGGAAGCACGTCCTGCCGCACCCCGAGCGGCTGGTCAATCTGACCCGCATCGCTCAACTTCTGCATCAATTCGACCTCGTCGGGCTCCAGGAAGTCGACGCGGGCAGTTTGCGCAGCGCCTTCATCGACCAGATTCAATACCTCGCCCGGCATGGCGCCTTTCCGCACTGGTATTGTCAGATCAACCGCAACCTGGGGCCCTTTGCCCAGCACAGTAACGGCATCCTCAGCCGTCTGCGTCCCCGGCAAATCACCGAACACCGGCTTCCTGGCCTCCCAGGGCGAGGCGCCGTGGTCGCCGAATTCCCGCTCTCGGACGGCTCCGACCTAGCGGTTGCCATCCTCCATCTCGCGCTTGGCTGGAAGGCACGCCGCCGGCAACTGGCCTATCTGGAGACGCTCGCCATCGAGCACCCCTATCTCGTGATGATGGGCGATTTCAATTGCGGCTGCGCGTCCAAAGGTCTACGCGCCATGGTGCTTCAAACGGGGATGCGGGGACTCGACTGCGAACTGAAGACCTTTCCGAGCTGGCGTCCGCGCCATAATCTGGATCATATCCTGGTCTCCCAGCCGCTCAAGGTCGTCTCCGCGCGGGTCATCGACTACGCGCTCTCCGATCATCTTCCGCTCAGCGCGACCATTGAGCTGCCCGATGGCCTCCGGTTTGCCGATCCTATGCCGCTGCGTCTGTAGTGACTCTCACCGTGTGCAGCGGACTCCGCTTCGCCAGCATCTGCGCATGCCGGGGTTGGTGTGCCTGCATGCAGGTTTAACCGAATACAGAGCAGTCGCATCGCAAAAAACGCGAAAAACTGGGATTTAACCCAGCTCCGCCCCACGCAGATGGCGATTGACAGCAATCCAGCTTCCAATCAGTCCCAGCAGAATACTGCCGATCAGGATGATGCCCATGGCCGAAAAACCGAGTCCGGAAAGCGCAAACTCGCTCCGATACAGACTGGCCAGGCGCGAGACCGACCCCTGCAGCAGCAGGATCGCCAGCGTCACCAGCAGCCAGGCGGTCAGACCGCCCAAGAGGCCATACCAGGCACCGGCATAGAGAAAGGGACGGCGGATGAAGGAGGCGGTGGCGCCCACGAGTTCCATGATCTCGATCTCGATGCGTCGGTTGAGGATTTCGAGGCGAATAGTATTGCCGACGATCAGCAGGACACCCATCCCCAGCAGTCCGCCGAGCAGCAGAACCCCGGTCTGAATCAGGTCCAGGATGGCCTGAAAACGCTGTAACCAGAGCGTATCCATGCGGGCGAAGTCGACCTGGGGCAGTGCCAGCAGTTTGTTCTGCAAGGTTTCAAGTTGCGCGGGAGCCGAGTATTCATTGCGCGGATAAATGGCCAGCACCACCGGCAGAGGATTGTTCTTGAGCTGCTCCAGAGCCTCCTCGAATCCACCCAGGGCACGAAACTCGTCCAGCGCCTTCTCGCGGGTGATCATTTGCACCTGCGCGATCTCGGTCCAGCCACGCAGTTGGCCGGCGACGGCATTCGCGTCGGTATCATTGGTCTCGTATTGCAGAAAGAGCGAGATCGCCGCGGACTGATCCCAGCCGCCCGCCATGGTGCGCAGATTGTCCGCCAGCACATAAAGCGCGGCGGGCAGGGCGAGCGAGATGCCAATGACCGCCACGGTCATCCCCGTCGGCAGGGGACTGTCCATGAGCCGCCCCAGGGTGGCAATGGCGCTCTGCAAATGTTGGCTGAACCAGATTCCGGGCAAATCGAGGAGTCGAGGCCCGCGCTGACGCCGGGAGCGTTTCTTTGCCATGCGTCACCAACGCCCCGTGTCGTTCAGCAAGCGGCCGTCCTCCAGCGTGAAGGTCCGGTGTTGCATGCTGTTGACGAGCGCAAGATCGTGCGTGGCGATCAGCAGGGTGACGCCGACGTATTGAAAACGCTCGAAGAGTTCAAAGATTTCGCGCGACAGATCCGGGTCCAGATTGCCGGTCGGCTCGTCGGCCAGCAGGACCGGCGGGCGTCCGACGATGGCGCGCGCGATGCCCACCCGCTGCTGCTCGCCGCCCGAGAGCGCGACCGGGGTGGCGCGTTCGCGCTTGAGCAGGCCGACCTGATCCAGCGCGGCACGCACGCGCCGGCCCACTTCCTTTTGCCCCAGACCGGTGACGACCAGCGGCAGGGCGACATTGTCGAAGATACTGCGGTCGGGCAGCAGCCGGTGATCCTGAAAGATCATCCCGACCTGACGCCGGTGATAGGGGATCTGGCGGCGCGGCAGGGTCGCCAGATTGCGTCCGTTGACGAGGATCTGGCCGCGGCTGGGGCGTTCCAGCAGACCGATCAGACGCAGCAAGGTGCTTTTGCCAGCGCCCGAATGACCGGTCAGAAAGGCCATCTCGCCGACCTTCATTTCGAAATTGATGTTGGTCAGGGCTTCGCCGCGTTCCGGGTAGCGCTTGAAGACGTGTTCGAAACGGATCACGCGCGGGCGCTCCTAGCCGAAGAGGGCATCGAGAAATTCATCGGCGTCGAAAGGTCGCAGATCGTCGATGGACTCGCCCACCCCGATAAAGCGGATGGGGATCTTCAGCCGGTCGGCAATCGCGAACAGGATGCCGCCCTTGGCCGTGCCGTCGAGCTTGGTGAGCGTAATCCCGGTCAATCCCACCGCCCGGTGGAAATGCTCGGCCTGATTCAGCGCGTTCTGCCCCGTGGTGGCGTCGACCACCAGCATCACCTCGTGGGGCGCCTCGGGGTCGATCTTCTTGAGCACGCGCGCCACTTTGGTCAGCTCGTCCATCAGGTTGGTCTTGGTGTGCAGCCGCCCGGCGGTGTCGGCGATCAGGACATCCGCCCCGCGCGCGGTGGCGGCCTGCAGTGCATCGAACACCACCGAGGCCGAGTCCGCGCCGCTCTGCTGGGCGATAACCGGGATCCGGTTGCGCTCGCCCCAGGTCTCCAGTTGCTCGACGGCGGCGGCGCGAAAGGTGTCGCCGGCGGCCAGCATGACGCTGTTGCCCTCGGCCTGGAGCCGCTTGGCAAGCTTACCGATGGTCGTGGTCTTGCCCGCGCCATTGACGCCGACCATCAGGATCACCTGCGGCTTGCCCGGCGCCGGCTGACGCACCGGACCGTCGGCGGCCTGCAGCAGCTCGCGCAGATCGCGCTTGAGGGCTTGCAGCAGCGCCGGCGGATCGGCAAGCGTCTTGCGCTTCACCCGCTCGGTCAGATCCGCGATGATGCGCGCCGTGGCCGCAACGCCGACATCGGCGGTGATGAGGAGCGTTTCGAGTTCCTCCATCAACTCGTCGTCGATGCGCTTGCGCCCGAGAAAGAGCGTACCGAGACCGTCGCCAAGGTTGGAGCGGGTCCGCGAAAGCCGCTCGCGCAGACGCGAGAAGACGCCGCGCTTCGACTCGGCCTCCTCCTCTGGCGCGATCCCTGGAGCCGGCGCGCTGTCTCTGGCGGCCTTGACCGGCCTGGGTGGCGGTTGCAATGGAAGGGGCGCGATTTGCTTATCGGGCGACTCCGGCGCGGCGGGCTCAAGCGGCGGGACGCGACCCGGTTCAGCCTCTGACAGCGGCGACTTTGCCGATTTGAACAGCTTGCCGAACCAGGGTTTTTTGCTCAATTCGGACGGATCCGCCGGGGTTGTTTCCCGCGCTGTCAGCTCGGCATGCGACGCCGGCTTCGGGATCGGCTCGTGCTTGGGAGCCTGTCCGGACGGGTCGGGAGTCTTGTGCTTTTTTCCGAAACCAAACATAAGGGCTTGCTATCACGAGTTGACGTTCAGAGTGAGACGGCAAGTGGCCGCCCATCGCGTCCCTCAATGCTACCAGATCTTTCTCCCGCCGCTTCAAGGTCCGGACGGCCAGCAATGTTCAGTTTGGCCCGATGGAGCAAAAAACCCGGACGAAGCATGCGAGCCCTTATGGTACTTTCCGTGCACAGTCAGGCGAAACGGTCAGGTTCAAACGGAGAATTGCCGTGAGCGCGCGGTTCGACTGGAGCCATTGCGACTCCTGAGCTATGGTATCCGGCCTGAAGCCCGGGATGGTTCCGGGCGCACCGAATCCGCAACCAACTCCTGATACCGAGGCCATTTCCCATGCACGATCTCGATACCCCTCGCGCCGCCTTCCCCGTGACCCGTCTGCGGCGGATGCGCCGCGATGACTTCTCGCGCCGCCTGATGCGCGAGAACACGCTCACTCCCAATGACCTGATCTATCCGGTCTTCGTCCTGGAAGGCTCCGGGCAGCGCGAGCCGGTCGCCTCCATGCCGGGCGTCGAGCGTCTGAGCATCGATCTGCTGGTCGAGGATGCGCGCGAGGCGCAGCGGCTGGGGATTCCGGCGATGGCGCTCTTTCCGGTCACGCCGCTGTCGGCCAAGTCGCTGGACGCCCGCGAGGCATTCAATCCGCAGGGGCTGGCCCAGCGTGCCGTGCGGGCGCTGAAGGACGCCGTGCCGGAGCTTGGAGTCATCACTGACGTGGCGCTCGATCCCTTCACGACGCACGGTCAGGATGGCCTGATCGACGAGGCCGGCTATGTGATGAACGATGAGACCGTCGAGGTGCTGGTGCGCCAGGCGCTCTCGCATGCTGAGGCAGGCGCCGACATCGTGGCTCCCTCGGACATGATGGATGGACGCATCGGCGCGGTGCGCACCGCGCTCGAAGCCGCCGGTTATATCCACACCCGCATCCTCGCCTATTCGGCCAAGTATGCGTCGAGCTATTACGGTCCCTTCCGCGATGCCGTGGGGTCGGCCGCCAACCTGGGGGCCGGCAACAAATACACCTATCAGATGGACCCCGCCAACTCGGACGAGGCCCTCCACGAGGTCGCGCTGGATCTGGCCGAGGGCGCCGACATGGTCATGATCAAGCCCGGCCTGCCCTATCTGGACATCGTGCGGCGCATCAAGGATCAGTTTGGCGCGCCGACCTTCGTTTATCAGGTCAGCGGCGAATACGCCATGCTCAAGGCCGCGAGCATGAACGGCTGGCTGAACGAAAAGGCGGTGGTGCTGGAGGCGCTGTTGTCCATGAAGCGCGCGGGCGCGGACGGCATCCTGACCTATTACGCCAAGGACGTGGCGCGCTGGCTGGCCGAGTGATGGCGTCTCCCAGGACTGACCATGCCTGATCGTTACGCCGTCATCGGCAACCCCATCGCCCACAGCAAATCGCCGCTGATCCATGCTGAATTCGCGCGCCAGACCGGCCAGTGTCTGGAGTACGGTCGAATCCTTGGCGATCCGAGCGACTTCGCGGGCGACGCGCGGCGCTTTTTCGCCGAAGGCGGACGCGGGCTCAACGTCACCGTGCCCTTCAAGGAACAAGCCTGGGCGCTGGCGGACGAGCGCAGCCCGCAGGCCGAACTGGCGGGCGCGGTCAATACCCTGATCCGGCTAGACGATGGCCGGCTGCGCGGGGAGAACACCGATGGCGTCGGGCTCGTTCGGGATCTGGACGACAACCACGGCTTTCGTTTTCAGGGCGTTCAGGTGCTGTTGCTGGGCGCCGGCGGCGCGGCGCGCGGGGTGCTGCTGCCCTTGCTGGAGACCGGGCCGGAGCGCTTATTGATCGCCAACCGGACGGCTGCAAAGGCCATCGAACTGGCCGCGCTCGGCGCCGCGTTCCCTTCGGTTGCGCTCAGTGCGGGCAGCACGGTCGAGGGTCGCGGTCTGGAGGCGTTGGAAGGCGAGTCGTTCGACCTCATCGTCAATGCCACCTCGGCGGGTCTGAGCGACGCCGTGCCGATGATCCCCGAGGATTGTCTGAACGACGGCGGCTGGATCTATGACATGCTCTATGGCGACGCCCCAACCGCCTTCCAGCGTTGGGGCCGGGCACATGGCGCGGCGCGCGCGCTCGACGGGCTTGGCATGCTGGTCGAGCAGGCGGCGGAAGCCTTCTGGCTGTGGCGGGGCGCGAGGCCGGAAACCCTGCCTGTCATCAAACTTTTACGCGGATAAACCGCGTCAACGCCGACGCTCGCTGGTGTCCGGCGACGTTGCCGAACCGCCGCGCGGATCGCCGACAGACGCGTTTCACAGGAGCCGAGCATGAAAACCGCTGTCCTTGGAATGGGCCTGATGGGCTCGGAAATCGCGTTGCGGCTGAAACGCCAGGGGCGCGAGGTGACGTGCTGGAACCGTGGCGCCGAGCGGGCTGCTGCCGCCCGCCAGCGCGGGCTCCATCTCGCGCCGACCGCCGCCGAGGCCATCGCCGCCGCGGATCTGACGCTTCTGGTCCTGAGCGACGCGCAGGCCATTCTGAATACCCTCTTCGAGGGCGGCGATGCCGACGCGCTGGCGGGCCGCATCCTGGTCCAGATGGGCACCATCGCCCCGCGCGAGAGCCACTCGATCGCCGCCCATGTCGCGGCGCAGGGCGGCGAGTATCTGGAAGCCCCCGTGCTTGGCAGTCTGCCGGAGGCGCGCGAGGGCGCGCTCATCCTCATGGCCGGCGGCGATCCCGATCTGTTCGAGCGCTGTCTGCCGGTGCTCAAGGAGCTGAGCTGCGACCCGCAACGCATCGGCGAGATCGGACAGGGCGCCGCGCTCAAGCTTGCGATGAATCAATTGATCGCCGGCTTGACCGCGACCTTTGCGCTCAGTCTCGGGCTGGTGCGCCACGAGGGCATCGAGGTCGAACAGTTCATGAGCCTGCTGCGCGGGAGCGCGCTCCACGCCAAGACCTTCGACAAAAAACTCGATAAGTATCTGAGTCACGAGTACGGGGCCGCCAACTTTCCGCTCAAGCACCTTCACAAAGATGTTCGGCTGTTCCGCCGGGTCGCCGACGAAGCGGGTCTGGACACCAGCCTGATTGCCGCCATTGAGGCGGGTTGCATCCGCGCCGAATCCCTGGGGCTGGCCGACCGGGATTACTCTGCCATTTACGAAGCCCTGACCGTGCGTTCATCCTAATATGGAACTCCCCTTCACCCACAAACCCGGCCGCCGCGAGCGTCATCTGCGTCGTCGGCATGAGAATCCGCTGTTTTCCTGGCCTCCCCACGAGGTCTCGCCCGAGGATCTGCTAGCGGCTCAACAGGCCGATCACGAAGAGCTGGAAGCCTTTCGGGAGCGCTTTCGGACCCTGGTGCAACGGGCCGTCGACCTACCGCCCGACGCGGGCAGCGAGATCGTCCTCGAACTCAGGGAGTCGCTGGAGCGTCAGTACGAACAGTCCTTCGGGCTGCCGGAAGACCACGCGCGGGAACGCGAAGCGCTCCGCAAATTAATCGACCTCATCATGCGGGCGATCCGCAAGGCCGCCGGGACCGATCCGCTGGCGCAGCAGGAACTGGCCGACGAGGAGGAGGCACGCGCGATCCATTTTCGTCTGCTGGAACAGACGCTGGTCGCGGATCTGCTGCATCCGCACTCTCCCATCGCGCCGGACGAACTGGCGCCCACACTGCTCAGCGCCCCGCTCGACGAGGTCGCGGCCGCGCTGGATCTGTTCGACACGGAACAGATCGCGCAACTCGCCGAGCAGTCCGCCCGCCTGCTGGAGGAGCTGGCCGCTCGCGGCCTGGATGTCGCTCGGCCCGGTCAGCGGGTCGGCATGCTCCTCGCGCGGCTCCATCCCGAGAGGACACGACAACACTGAGTGCTGGCGGAGCAGGCAGTTGGCAGTTTTCTAAGAATTCCGACACCCTGTTCTTGCAGTTTATTCGAAGCCTGGGGCTTCACTCCTCAAGTTCCGAAACCGGGGCCTCCTCGTTGTCGTGATCGCGGTCTCGACATGTCGAATAATCGACAACGACAACGACCTGAGACGGTCTTGGGACTTTCGCACAGTTGCACTAGGGCGTGTCATCAATTTTCCTTGTGTGGGATGAACACGGAGATCAAGGGCATCTCCATCACTTGAGCAGGATGCCGGCTTGTAGGGGCGAATTCATTCGCCCCTACCTCTCCCAGCCTCCGCGCAACCGAGCGGCGAATGAATTCGCCCCTTGTACGTCGATTCCGCTCGACATCCGCGTCGAGCGCATCGAACCGAGCCACACCGTCATCGAGACAAACGCACCCCATCAATAGACAAGAAGAATTTGCATTTACGAATTCATCTATCTAATATGCGAATCATTCTTGTTCGCTGATTCGTCAGGACGAAGTCTCCATGAGCCAAGCCATCCTTCTCCACGACCGTCCACAAGGGCGGACACCTTTTTTTGCCGCTGACGCAATGTGCGATCCAGTCGCACAAACCTGCACCGCCAGCACCAAACCCTTCCCCTTGACGATGGCGACCGAGGGCGAGCGCGTGCGTATCCAATCGCTCCAGGGCGGCAAGGGTCTGATGCTACGACTGACCGAGCTGGGCCTGAATCAGGGCGCCGAGCTGCGGGTTGTGCAGCGCCAGGGTGGCGGGCTGGTGGTCGCGCGGGGCGAGACGCGGATCGCGCTGGGCGGCGGGATGGCGACGAAGATCCTCGTGACGGCGGTGGCGTCATGAATGAAACCTTGAAGGATTTCGTGGTCGGCGATTCCGGCCGGGTGCTCGGCTTTCAGGCCGGCGGCGGCGCCTATCGACGCAAGCTGCTCTCCATGGGGCTCACCCCAGGCGTGGAGATCCAGGTGACGCGGGTCGCGCCGCTGGGCGATCCGGTCGAACTGCGGGTGCGCGGGACGTCACTCAGCCTGCGCCGGGACGAGGCGTCGGTCCTCGAAGTGGAGCGCGTCGGATGAGCGAAACCTACACCATCGGCGTCGTCGGCAATCCCAATTGCGGCAAGACGACGCTCTTCAACGCGCTAACCGGCGCCCGCCAACAGGTCGGCAACTGGCCGGGCGTCACGGTCGAACGCAAGACCGGACGCTATCGCTTCAGCGACGCCGAATTCACCCTGGTCGATCTGCCGGGAACCTATTCCCTGGATGTCTCGGAACAGTCGGTGTCGCTCGACGAGCGGATCGCGCGCGATTTCGTCCACGCCCGCGAGGCGGATCTGATCCTGAACATCCTGGACGCGACCAGTCTGGAGCGGAATCTCTATCTCACCACCCAACTGATCGAGATGGGCCGTCCGTTGGTGCTGGCGCTCAACATGATGGACACCGCCGCCGAGCGCGGTCTGCGGATCGATATCGCGGCGCTCTCCGCGCGGCTTGGCTGCCCGGTGGTGCCGATCGTCGCCGCCAGCGGAAAGGGTCTGGACCGGCTGCGTCAGACTCTGCTGGAAACGGCCGCCACGGCTCGCGGCAAGGACGCCGCGCAATCGGTCAGCATCCACTACGGCCAGGTGCTGGAGGACGCCATCGCGGCGCTGCTCCCGCGCGTGTCGCCCATCGCCGTTGCCCAATCCGATCCGCCGCGCTGGCTGGCCTCGCGTCTGCTCGAAGGCGACGATCTGGCCCGGAGTCTGGTCGGCGACCAGGTTAGCCAGGACGAGATTCGCGCCCTGCTGGGCGAGGTTGCCGATGACGTCGACATCCTGCTCGCCGATGCCCGCTACGGTTTCGCCCACGCCGCGACCCAGGCGGCGGTGTCGCATTCCGGCGTGGTCTCGCGCAATCTGACCGACCGGGTCGACCGGGTCATGCTCAACCGGGCGCTCGGCATCCCGATCTTTCTGGTCGTGATGTATCTGATGTTCATGTTCACCATCAACCTCGGCGGGGCCTTCATCGATGTCTTCGATCAGGCCGCCGGGACCATTTTCGTCGACGGGACGGCGTTCGTGCTGGCGGCCCTCGGCACGCCGGACTGGCTGATCGTCGGACTGGCCGACGGCATCGGCGGTGGCATCCAGGTGGTCGCGACCTTCATCCCGATCATCGCCTTCCTCTATCTCTTCATGTCGGTGCTGGAAGACTCGGGCTACATGGCGCGCGCCGCCTTCGTCATGGATCGTTTCATGCGCGCGGTCGGGCTGCCCGGCAAGTCGTTCGTCCCGCTGCTGGTGGGTTTCGGCTGCAACGTACCGGCGATCATGGCCGCGCGCACCCTGGAGAATCCGCGCGACCGCATCCTGACGGTGCTGATGGCGCCCTTCATGTCCTGCGGCGCGCGACTGCCGGTCTATGCGCTCTTCGCCGCCGCCTTCTTCCCGGTCGGCGGTCAGAACATCGTCTTCGCGCTTTATCTGATCGGCATCGCTGCCGCCATGCTCACCGGCTTCATCCTCAAGCGCACCCTACTCGAAGGTCAGACGACGCCCTTCGTGATGGAGCTGCCGCCTTATCATCTGCCGACGATCAAAGGCGTGCTGCTGCGCACCTGGGACCGCACCAGCGGTTTCGTGGTACGCGCCGGCTCGGTCATCGTGCCCATGGTCTTGGTCATCAACGTGCTCAACACCACCGGGACGGACGGCAGTTTCGGCAACGAGGACAGCGAACGCTCGGTGCTCGCCTCGATCGGTCGTACCATGGCCCCGGCCTTCGCGCCGATGGGACTGGACGCGGAGAACTGGCCGGCAACCGTTGGCATCTTCACCGGCATCCTGGCCAAGGAGGCGGTCGTCGGCACCCTGGACGCGACCTATTCGGCGCTCGGAACCGCGCCAGACGACGCCGAGACGACGCCCGAGCCCTACAGTCTGGCCGGCGGACTGAGCGCGGCACTCGCGACCGTCCCGGTCAATCTGGTCGACGCGCTGGGCGGCTGGGCCGATCCCCTGGGACTTGGGATCGGCGATGTCAGCGACCTGGAGACGGCCGCCGAGGAACAGGCCGTCACCACCGGCACCTTTGGGGCCATGGCTGCCCGTTTCGATGGCACCGCCGGGGCCTTCGCCTATCTGCTGTTCATCCTGTTGTATGCGCCCTGCGTGGCCGCCATCGCCGCCATTGCTCGCGAGACTTCGGCGGGCTGGGCGATCTTCGCCGCCGCCTGGACCACCGGGCTGGGCTATCTGACCGCGACCGTCTTCTATCAGACGGCCATCTTCGCGCGCGACCCGGTTAGCTCGTCAGCCTGGATCGGCGGGATGCTGGCGATCCTGATCGCCACGGTCATCGGGATGCGCGCTTGGGCGCGGCGCGATCCCGTTGCGCCCGCCTTCGCGCGGGACATTGCTTGAGGAATTGCCATGATCATCACCGAACTTTCCGCCTACCTACGAGACAGCGGGCGCGCGGCGCTGCGCGATCTGTCGCACCGCTTCGACGCCGACCCGGAGGCCCTGCGCGGCATGCTTGTAACGCTGGAGCGCAAGGGCCGGGTGCGCCGACTGCCAGGGAATACCCCCTGCGGCGGCGGCTGTTGCAGTTGCGATCCGGCCTCGGTCGAGATCTATGAATGGGTGGTCAATTGATGCGTGTTGTCGGCGTTTGACCCAAGCCGATGGCGATTGGACGAACGAAACGACGAGGCGTGTTCTTCTCGGCGTTACTGGCAACCCTGTTGACGGCCGTTCCGGTCCAGTCGCAGGCATGCTGCGGTTTCTTTGGATTCGGCTTCGGCGTTGGCGGGGGCTGGGATGGCTGGGGC
>NZ_NHSQ01000192.1 GCF_016653465.1 Thiocystis minor
AGGGCGATGGCGAGCCCGGTTTGAAGACGATCTGGCTGGGCATGCAGCGCATCATGGACTTCGCCGCCGGGATCAAATAGGCCAGGGAGATGCCGGACACGGAAAGTTGTGTGTAATGGGATGGATTAAGCCCTATCTTGCCCTAAAAAGAGATGGTACTGTCTGGTCATGGGACGATTTTTTCAGCCGCGTCCCCACCAAGGTTAGCGGTATTGATAACGTCATTGCGATTCGGTCTTCTAACAACCTCGAATTTGATTACAATGTCAACTATGCAATCAAGCGTGATGGAACTGTTTGGTGGTGGGGTGGGCGTCGCGTTCACCAACATGAAGTTGAAATTCCCCGCATTCCAACAAAAATTAAAGAATTGACAAATGTTATTGATTTTGGTGCGAATGCTGACGACCTTTCTATAAACGGAATGCATGAATTAGCGCTGACCGGAGATAGATCGGCGTTCATTTGGGGGTATAACGATCCTTGGGCGTATTGGTATCAATGGGGGGATGGCCTCAAAGCAGAATGCCCGAATGGTGGCAACAGCTGCGTCAATATCTGGCGCGATGCCCCCGGCGGAGATCCGGTACTCGATAATGTTGCGGCGATTGCCACGGAGTATTCTCATTCGGTAGCCCTTGGTCACAATGGGCGCGTGTATGCGTGGGGGGCTTGGGCTACCCATCGTGCGCGCGACACCGACGGAAATTATTACGACCAATACGACTATTTCCCAACCCCGACTGCCGCCGGTGGGCTGACCAATGTCATTGCCATCGACGCCGGCGTCGCCGCCACGGTGGCGATGAAAGATGATTTATCGGTTTGGCTGTGGGGTGCGTTGGAGATCAAGGATAATTGGGAGCGCTTCGATCCCCCGAGACAAATCTTCGATGCCCGTGGGACGGCGCCATTCACATGTGGGGATGGGGGTGGTCATCGGCTGACCGTAACCAAAGCCGGCCGTGGCAGCGGGCGCGTAACCAGCGATCCCATGGGAATTGACTGCGGGAGCGCCTGTACCCTTGTCTATATTCCCGGCGTTGCCGTTGCGCTGACGGCCATCCCGGAAAGCGGCTCTCGCTTTCAGGGCTGGAGTCAGGATTGCTCGGGAACCGGTGGCTGTAGCGTCAAGATGGATAAGCCGAGGAACGTCACCGCGACCTTTGATCTGCTGACCCTCGCAATCAATGACGTCACCAAGGCCGAAGGCCACAGTGATAAGACAACATTCACTTTCACCGTCCGCCTGAGCGGAGCCAGCATCCGAACCGTCAGCGTCAATTACCTCACCGTCAATGGCACGGCAACCCTGGGCAGTGACTATATCGGCACCGCCGGAACCCTCACTTTCAAGCCCGGAGAGACCAGCAAGACGTTCAACATCAGCGTCGTGGGCGATAATTTGAAGGAAGCCAACGAGACTTTCTTCGTCAACCTGAGCTTGCCGAATGGCGCAACATTGACGGATACGCAGGGCGTCGGCACGATTCTCAACGACGACGGCGCGGTGCTGCGCATCAACGACGTGCGCAAGGCCGAGGGCCAGAGCGGCAGCGGCGCGGCCACCTTTCTGGCGACGCTCTCCGCGCCCAGCGTCAGCACGGTGACGGTGAAGTATGCGACGGCGAATGGCACGGCAATGGCGGGCAGCGACTACGCGGCTACCAGCGGTACCCTCACCTTCAGCCCCGGACAGACCAGCAAGCCGTTTAGCGTCAATGTCATGGGGGACACGGCAAAGGAGGCCAACGAAACCTTCGCGGTCAACCTCAGCGCGCCCAGTAACGCGACGTTGTTCGACAGTCAGGGCGTCGGCACGATTCTCAACGACGACTAATCTCGCTCTGCGCCTCACCAGCGCGCAGCGAAGAGCGAGGTCTTCTTCAGGTAGGTAACCCAACCTGAGTTCTGAATAAGGGCGGTGGCTCTGGGGACTCCAGCCCGCGATCCGGCAGGCCCCAGAAGCACGGTTCGCCATAGCCGTGAATAACTCCGGCAGCGCGGCTTTCGCGCTGCCGGGTCTGGGTATCGTCCGTCGAGTCCGCCGCCAGCCCCAGTGCGCCATCGGTCGCGATGACAACCTGAACGGAATACCCCGCCGTGACATGACTTCGACAAACTCAGGACGAACGGGAAATCCTCCGAGCGTTTGGCGTGTCTGGCTGTCCGACTGTCCGGCTTGTTGTCGGAAACATCGGCGAACGTCCAATCCAAGACGTGATCATTCCCGACCGCGCGTCTCATCGCCGATCAGCTAGCTGTCAGCTCCGATGACCGGCTATGATGCGAATGCTGGCCGGCCGATCACCCGAAGCCCATTGCTCCAATTCGACGCCACGCATCCCTTACAGGCAGACGACCAAGGCAAGTCCCATGACCCAACCCAAAGCCTCTTCCCGTCAATTGCGCAGCGCTCAGGCGACGGAGGCGGCGCTCAAACAGGGCATTCGACTCTTTCAGGCCGGCCGGCACGACGAGGCTGAACGCGCCATCCGCGGCATCCTGATCACCTCGCCTGACCATCCGGACGCGCTCCAGACGCTGGGCATGATCGCCGCGCACAAAGGACACACGGACCAGGCGGAACGGCTACTGAGAAAATGCATCGCCTTGGCGCCAAAACATGCGGCGGCCCACATCAATCTCGGCAACGTCCTGATCGGCGCCAACAACGTCGCCGAGGCCGCGGTTGTCTACCAGCGCGCGGTCGAACTCGCGCCACGCCTGCCCGCCGCGCATTACAACCTTGGCCGTTGTCTGCGCGCGCTCGGACGCCTGGATGACGCCATGAGCGCCTATCGTCGGGCGTTGAAACTCGATCCCGATTTTTTTGAAGCCTGCGTCAACCTGGGCTCGGCACTCTGCGAGCAAGAATCCTATCAAGAGGCGGAAACGCTCTATCGGAAGCTGTTGGCCCGGCGGCCGGATCTGCTCGACCTCAAGGTGTATCTCGGCGATGTCCTGCGGTTACGCGGCCAGCCGGATCAGGCCCGGGCGCTCTACGATTCGCTGCTGCTCGCCCGGCCCGAGCATCCGCGCGCCCGGCTATCGCTCAGCCTGGCCCTGCTCGACGAAAACGACGTGGCGCGGGCGGCGGAGCTGCTCGGCCCGCTCCAGGCCGAAGGCACGCTCCCGCGGCATGAAATCCTCAGCGCGCTCGCGGCGCTGCGCTTCCGTCAGGGCGACAAGCAGAAGGCGATTGCCAACCTGACGGAGGCGGTTAACGCCGGCGGCAACCATCCGCAGCAATACCTCACCCTCGCGACCTGGCTTGCCGACATCCGCCAGCGCGACCGCGCGGTGGCGGTTCTGGAGCAGAGCCTGGCCCGCTTCGGCGACCGTCCCTCGGGCCTGCTGGGCCAGCTCGTGCTCAATCAACGCCATCTCTGCGATTGGCGAGAATGGCCGACACGGCTGCCCGCGCTCGTCGAACGGATTCGTCATGGCAAATCATTGATGATCTCGCCCTTCGCCGCGCTCGCGCTGCCTGGGCTGAAACCGGTGGATCTGCTCAAGGTCAGCCGCGACTTTACCCGAAGCCTGAACGCCTGGACCGCGCGCGCACTGCCGCCACGCCCGCTCGGGCCGCCCGCCGCGCGCGTGCGCATCGGCTATCTCTCAGCGGATTTTCACGAACATGCCACGGCCTATCTCACCGCCGCGCTCTTCGAGCGACATGATCGCGAAGCGTTCGAACTCTTTGCCTATTCGTGGGGACCGGACGACGCCAGTCCAATACGTCAGCGGCTGCTGGAAGCCTTCGAGCACTTCACCGACATCCGCGCCCTCAGCCATACCGAGGCGGCGCAACGGATCCGCGACGATGGCATCGACATCCTGATCGATCTCAAGGGATACACCCGCGATGCCCGCACCGAGATTTTGGCCCTGCGGCCCTGCCCGATCCAGGTCAACTGGCTCGGCTTTCCGGGGAGTCTGGGCGCGCCCTTCCTGGACTACATCATCGTCGACCCCGTGGTGGTCCCGGAGGATCAGTCGCCCCATTACGACGAGGCCCTCGCCTACCTGCCGGATGCCTACGCCCCAGTGGATGATCGTCGCCGCCTGGCCCCCACGCCGACCCGCGCCGAAGCCGGACTCCCCGAGTCGGGATTTGTCTTCTGCTGCTTCAACAACCCCTACAAAATCACACCCGAGATCTTCGACCGCTGGTGCGGACTGTTGCGGGAAGTACCGGATTCAGTCCTCTGGCTCTTCGCCAGCAACGACAAAGCGCCGGACAATCTGGTCCGCGAGGCCGCCGCCCGCGGCATTGGCCCCGAGCGTCTGGTGTTTGCCCCCAAACTCCCGCAGGACGAACATCTCGCGCGACTGGCCCTGGCCGATCTCTGTCTGGACACCCTGCCCTACAACGCCCACACCACCGCCTCCGACGCGCTGTGGGTCGGCGTCCCGATGTTGACCTGCGTGGGCGAGACCTTCCCCGGGCGCGTCGCGGCCAGTCTGCTGACCGCCGCCGGCATGCCCGAACTCATCGTCGACACACTCGACGCCTACGAGCGGCAGGCCAGCCATCTCGCGACGCATCCCGAGGCGCTCGCGGCGATCAGGCGGAAACTCCAGGCCGCGAAACAAAGCGCGGCCTTTTACTCGACCGAGCGCTTCGCCCGCAATCTCGAATCGCTCTATCGGCGGATGTTGGATCGGTCCCGGCAGGAATTGCCGCCGGCATTGCTTCACCCGATTCAGGCAGACGTTTGAATCTGGAAAGACCCGCCAGCGATCAACTGAATCGCCCCTGGAAGCTGGAAGCTGATGGCTGGAAGCTGACGGCTGTATTTCGGCTCAATGAAACTCGGTATCGCCCGACATCAGCCACCATTTATCCTGGAGTTGCTCGACGTCGGGGCCTTCCACCCAGACATTGGTCGGGATGCACACGTCCGGGTCGGTGACGGTTGCATCTTTGGTGACGAAGCGCGGTACATGCTGGCGCGTGATCCAGGCGAACACGGAGCCCGCCCCCGCGCGCGCGGCCAGACGTCGCGCCTGGTCCACCAGCAGCGGGATATGCGCGAGCGGTCCCACCAGATCCAGGAGTTCGAACGCCTCGCCCACCTGACGCAGAACCAGAAGACCGAGCGGCCTGCTGGTGAGCCGCGAGGTCACCAGAATCAGGTCGTAGCGATGCTGCGGATGGTCGAGATAACGATAGCGGAGATACTCCCAATCGCGGATCACGACGATCGCACCCTCAAGATCCCGGCTCATCGACGACCAGAGACCCGCGATCAGCGCCCGGTCTCCTGGATCGTCCCGGTCGATGGCGCGCAGACGGGTGCGCAGACGGGGGCGTGTCGACACGGCCGGCCAGCGGATTTCCGCGATCCGTCCGACTTCGGCGTAGAGGCCCAGACGCTCGCCAAGCCGGGAGCTGCGGCGGCTCGGAAAACCGAATGCCAGATCGTCGGGTTGCAGCGCGAGATAAAGTTCCAGCATGGTAGCCGTGGTCAGGAACATCGCGCCCTGCTTGGTCATGACGCCGCGTTCGCGCGGATCGACCATGACATCGCACATTTGCAGCGCAGACATGGGACGGCCAAAACACAACACCTGCCGTCGGGTGCAGCCGTAGTGGGCGATGATCCGCTCGTCGCGGCGGGCGATGATGCCATGTCCCCGGCCGTCACTGTACTTCCAGTGCCAGAGCGGCAGACTGATGTCCGTGTTGAATGCCTTCCTGAAGAGGTCGGCGAATCCTGCAATCGCGCCTTCATCCAGCAAATCGAGCCGCCAGCGGGGGGCGCGCGCGCCCTTCCGGCAGACGACGAGATCGGCGGACGCATCCTGATCCTCGGCGCGATCCTCGACGATGAATCCGCAGCGCGTCGCGAGCGCACCCAGATAGCCCAGATGGCTTCGCCGTTGTGCCGGATCGGCCGGAAACGAATCGGCCGCGATCGAAATCACCAGCATGCCGCCAGTGCGCAAGCGGTCATGGGCGGCATTCAGCAGGGCCAGCGGCGGAACCGGGAGGCGGTGATCCTGCACGAGGATAGCCGCGAACAGCCCGCCGTCCTGCGGCGCGGGTTCGGCGGCCAGGAGTGCGCGAGACGCTTCGTCATGATGCTCAAGCACCGCGGCGGCGCTCTGGTCCAGCGGCGCATCGACGAGGCGATAACCCGCTTCCCGCAGCCATGGCGCAATCTCATCAACCCCTGAACCGACCCGCAGCAGCGTACCGGCAGTTTTGGGCAGGATCTCGATCAAAGGTTCGATACGCATTGAGAAACAATGCCTCTGACCTGAGCCATTAACGCGGATCTGTCCGAGGCTTTGCGCCGGCTTGACGTTGGCCCGACTTGTGATACCACTCTCCGTCGATCAACACCCATTGCGCCCGCCGCGGCATCGTGGTTGGCTCATGGAGCTGAGGGTACTGATAGGTGCCGCTGAACTCGACGGTCGCTTGATCCGACTCCAGAGTCACCTTCTGGATTTCGTAGTCAAGCAACACGGACGCCGTGGACTTGAAGCGACGGTGAAACGCATCCGCCGTCAGCGTGCCGTCCAACACGCCGGATTCCATCCGATAAGCGGTGTGCAGATCCTGAATCTTGAGCGCATCAAGATAGGCGCGGACACGCTGCTCGACCCGTGCCTGTTCGGCATTCGGCGGAGAAGCCTCCTCGGCGTAAAGGGGAACAAGGAATCCGGCGAAAACCAGGATCAGAAGAAATTGGACGATTTTAGGCATCATTGTCACCATTCGATTCGGTGCGGGATCCTGGAAGTCGGATCGATGTCGACAGAGGGCGCCGCCGGTCGAGAAGACCGGCGGGCGGGTGGCGACTCTTTCGCCTTACGGGAACACCCCATTGGGGAAGGAGCCCTTCATTTCGTCCAGCACGATCTCGACCCCGACCCGATCGGCGAGTTGCTTGACATAGGCGTTCCTCGCCTCCGCCTGCTGCTTAACCTGAAACTTCTTGACGACCGATTCGCGCGCCTCATCGAACGGCGTGATGATGGCTTCGCGCTCGTCGGTGAGCATCAGGATGTCGTAACCCGCTGGCGATTCGAGAACGCCCGTGTGCTCGCCCTTTTTCAGTCCCTGAAGCGCTTGATCCAGCCACGCGCTGCCTTCACGCCAGACAAAACCGACATCGCCCTGATTGGCCTTCGCGCGAGGATTTTCGCTCAATTCGGCAGCGACCGCGGCGAAGGATTCGCCTGCCTCGATGCGCGCCAGCGCGGCCTCGGCGCGTTTACGCGCATCCGCCTTCTCTTCGTCGCTGGGCGATTCCTTCACCCGGATCTGGATCTGGCTCAGCCGCACCGAGGCGGGAATGCCGAAATCGGCCATATGCTTTTGATAGTAATCGCGAAGCGTCGCGTCATCTGGAGTTGGCGGGGGTGGAAAGTGCTTGCTCATGAGTTTTATGAACGCCTTTTTCTGATCCGCCTCGGTAGGATTCTCGGGCAACAGACCCTCCTCCCGCATGGCCAACATCAGTAACTCGTTCCCGATGGCTTCGCGCAAGAGCCCAGCCTTGCCCTCGGGCGTCGTGGCTTCCTTCACCCGCGTCGGATTTTTTGCGAGGAACCCCATGAATTCCTGCACGCTGATCTCGCGCGAGCCGACGCGAGCCATGATCACGGGCGGCATCTCCTTGGGCGCCTGCTCATCCTGAACGGCCGGAGGCGGTGCGTCGAGAGCAAACAGGGAGGATGCCCAAAGCGTCAACAACAGTAAGAGAAATCGCATGTATGCTCCTGAAAATCTAACGAATAAACAAAGAAAATCGGGCCAGGACGCAGCTTTCGGTGTCCATCGTCAGTCGATCATTACGCCTTTGGCTTCAAGTCCGCCAACAGTTTCCCACAAAGGCCCGTAGAGGATGGCTCCAGAGTTCTGCCCGATGGCCCGCGACATCCCAAGATCGAGCCAGCCATCCCCGTCGATGTCTCGAAGCAGAGCCTGAGTGACTACCGCCCCGCCCTGGAACGGGATTTTGCGCGCTTCCGGCGGCTTGCCCGTCCATCCTGCGGGAATTTGCATCAGTACCAGCGTCTCGTGGCTGGTGCCGAGAAGATAGGTCATCCCATCCCGATCCTTGCCAGCATCGAACGCATTGATACCAGTGATGCCGCCCTCGCTTCGGGTCCGGGATGGAAACGGGATCTGAATGAGCTGAAACTCGCCCTGGCCATTGTTGACGAGCACGTTGATATCGGTGCGGTCAAGCGCTCGCTTGTCGGTAGCGTCCGGGATCAGCAGATCGAGATCGCCATCCTGGTCGAGATCGAACGGAACCACTGCGTCCGCCCGCCCGCCCGGCTGGAAACGCCACAGCATCTCGATCACTGGAGCGGCGCCGGAAGCAGGCGCGCGAATCATTGAGATAACGTTCGCGATATTGTTGGCAAAGAACAGTTCGTCGATGCCATCGCCATCGATGTCCGCGACCGCGATGCTATGCGCATGCGCCACCCCAGGGGTAAATTTGAGTTCGGCGCCCCCCGCATGCTGTCCCGTCAGCGGATCGAAGTTCTTGGCCAGATAGATTGCGCTCGTGGCAAAGGGACCAATGGCGAGACCCAGCCCCCAATCGGGCCAGCGAAAGACCGAACTGGTCCGTGGCGCGGGCACGAAAAGCTCCGAAACAGTCTTGAAGCCGCCATCGGCGGTTGGCTCGAACACCCGCAGACGATTGGCGCCCTCGGCATTCATCAGATAGAACCGCCGATCCGCTGTCGGCAAACGCAGCAGATCGCCCGGATGAAAACCGACCGCATCGACGGTTGGACCTGGCGTGAAGAGGCGAGGCTCTCGCTGATAAAAGACCTGCGCGTAACTCGCATGATGGGATGTCAAAGCCAAATCCTGGCGGCCATCTCCATCCACATCGTCGATCAGGAGTCCGAGCGCGGGCGCATCGAAGGGTAGAGCGTGAATCCCTGACGCCGCGGATGTCTGAACGGCGGAACCGACAGATGGCTGATCCGATGCTTCGGGAAGTGACGTGTCGCCATCGCAGCCAAGCATGAGGACGCTCGCGACGAAAACGATCAGGATAACCGTGCGCCGAGTTTCAGTTGAATCTGATGGCATTAAACACCGCCTGGTTAATAGAAGATAAACAGAGACAACACACACATCGCACCGGATGCGGTTTAATTAAAAAACGAAGATTTGAAATCGCTGAGGAAAAAGATTGGGCGATAGAAATTCGATGGATTCAAGATCGTTTGAGCTTGTCGTGCGGTTTTAATGAACCAGAACCTGGTAGTACATCTCAATGCCGTTCACGTTAGTCGAATGATCAGTTTAACAAGGGCATTGACGATAGATGCTCATAAAAAAAAGCGATGCGCATTGCTGCGCATCGCTTTCGTCAATCAGGCTAAGACTTACTGACGGAACGAGCCACGATCATGAGCAAGGAACATGGTCTGACCGAAGTTGGTGTAAGACCAAGGACCATCTATAGTATCCTCCCCATCGTCGACATTCGTGCCAACTGTACTATCAGCCCAGACGAGATTGAAGGCCACACCAGCCGACTCCGGTCTGTCAACATCAGTGTCGACATACTCGTCCAGATAGTAGGTCGCGAAACTTGGCGACGTAAGGCTGGCCGCTTTATCGATGCTCGGTACGCAGAGAGTTTCATTGGTTTGAGCAAAGAAAATTTCTTCTGGATCCACCGCAACACCGGAAGGAGCAACAACCTGGTCGATCCAGATCACGTTCAGCTCGTTCTTGAGGGACACGGTCGCGGAGCATGCCACTTCGTCGGAGTCATAGACATCGACCGGAATGTCGGTGCTGTAGCCGTCGACTTCATCGAGATTCACGTCGAGCCAGACCACATGCATCGAAGGCTGCGTGCGGGTCAGCAAGGTCATGTCGAACGCCGTCAAATCCGGGATGCCATCGGAACGGTTGGTACGAACGCCAGCGATCAGAGGAGAAACCTGATTTGGGATACCGCCTTTGTAGATCACGCTATCCTGCAGGGTCAGGAAATCGCCGTCAGCACCATCGGACATCGGATAGACCGGGACGGTCGCCAGAGAAGCGCCTGCCTCGTTAAAGCCATCCACTCCAACAACATCCATGGCCAACCAAGCTTCGCCGAACATGTTGAAGTTTGCGGCTTCGCCACGACGGGCCGTCTCGGTGCCGACAACCATGTAGCCTGCCTGGCCATCATATTTGGTCGAAGGCCTTGATGCCTGGTACCAATCAATGGTCACGACGTCGTTGGGGGTGACACGCAGAGGCTTATCAAGCCGATGGATACTGCGATGATCGAACCAGTACCAGTGAAGAATGCCCGTCGTTGCGCTTTGCAAATCTGCATCAAGCGGAAAAAGGGTAGCATCGGCATTGGTCGGGGTGGTGTTGGGGGAGATGAAGATGTTCGGGACATCGTCAAAACCGATGGCACCAGGCGTGCTGACCTGAACAAAGGTGTTGGCATAGTAGCCACTGATCGCCGGGGTCGCGTAGACCACCAGCGGAACCAGCAGGGCTTCGCCAGCGGCACCCATGATCGAGGCGTGAGAAGGCATGCTCAGCGCAGCCATACCAACCGATACGCCGGCCGCGATGGCCAATTTCTTAAAGTTTTGAGTCATTTCAAATCACCTCAATATTTGCGCTAGAAGATGTGTGTCGACTTGCCAAATCCCATCGACTCTCCTTGATCTTGAGTCCTGGGGTCGGTCGAGGGAACCGGACGACAAGGCCCTGCGCGACATGCCTTGATCGGTTGCGAGTCAATTATGCCGCATACCCCGCAAAAGTCAACAGTCCAACAGGAAATTTGTTGCTACCTTGCATCTGTCGTTTTTTTTTCACAGAACAAGACGAAACGTCACTCCAGACAATCGGCGTGATCTCAAAATCCAGCCCTGGATATGCCTTTGTGAGCCATTCATGCTCGCGCGATCCCTTCGCCCGGAGATCCGTCGTCACCTCAACTCAGGTTGGACCCAAAGGCCCGGAACGATTTTTCGAGTATCTCGTTGCTAAATCGCGACAATTATTCGAGCGATTGACGCAGGCTTTCCATGCCCCGCCACACCGACAATCTTCCTCCTGCTTACCTCACTTCGAGTCATCGCGCACAGGCGCTCGACAAGCCGCCGCCAAGCAGGTTAAGCGTGCCCTGCGCCACCCTTTCTCCGACTGGAGAATAGTTATTTGAACCGCCTGGGACACACTTTTCAAGGTGACACCCGCATCAGGGTCAGCACGCAGCCGTCGCAGCTGCTTTCCCATCCACATCGCCAGCCCTGGAATTGCCCCACAGACCTGACAAGGTCGTCAGAACCCGTCGACGGCGATACGCATGGACTGAGGCAGGATTCGAGCCAATTTAAGAGCGGATGATGATTCGGCTCCCGCCCCCGGCCAGAACCCGCGCACTGATCGAACGGAAGACGGACCAGGAGACAACCACCTAGCTTCAGCAATCTCTGGCACTCGCGCAGCCAGCCGGGAAAGGCGCTCTCGCGGGACCAGTCGATAAAGTGGATCGCGAGCGGATCGAGCGCGATCATTTCTTGAAAGCAAGCGTCGGGCCAAGGCCAGGGCATCTGACGGAGGTCATGCTCGAAGCAATCCAGCCGGACGGAGGATCCAGGGAGTCCGTGGTGCGTGAATCCAGCGCGCGGGAGTTCATCCGCGCAAAGCTGGAGTCGCTCTCGAACCGGTGGCGTCATGATCGCGGGGAAAAGATCCGGGTGGCGTCGCATCCAGTACGCGACGCAGGACTCTCCGTGTTGCCGCCAATCGGGCGCGGTGTGAAGTCCAATCTGCTGTCCATGTAGTTTCCAATACTCCGACGCTGGAGCCGGTGCGGCGCCAAACCACCGCGCGATCCGGGGGATACCGCGACTGGCGAGGTATCCGCTCAACAAAATATCGTCATGAAACCGGAAAGCCGCGAGCGCGTCAAGGTGATCGAAGATATCAATGTCGAAAAAACCGCGTCGGTACAGGACTCCGCGATAGCCTTCCAGGACATGCACGGGCTGGAACATGGCTGCGGCGGGAATCTCTTCGTTGAAATGGCGGATGTCCAGGCCGCTCTCGCCCCGCGACAGCGCCCATCCGGTGAAACCGATGGCATGCGCGGGAAGCAGCGCCGACGTCGTGACCAGTTTTTCGATGAGGTCCGGCGGATATTCGATGTCGTCGTCCACGGGGACGATCAGCGTCTCGGGATCGGTCTCGATGGTCAGCAGCGGCAGAATCTTCATCGCCGGGCCGAGGTCCGGACCTGAGCGGACATCGACGCCGGCGAACCGGTAGGCCGTGCAATCCGCCCCGAAATGCTCCTCCGGCAGCCAGAGATAGATGGCATCGGGCTGGCGCGTCTGGCGCCGCAGGGATGCGATGGCCAGATCAAGCAGGTCGGAACGGCCCGGGATGGTGGTGAGCGAGACGACGACGCGCATCAGAGGTTCGTCAGGACGCCGTCAGCGAGCGATGCGCGAAGATGTCGTCCGGTCCGATGCGCGCGCTTTTCACATAGCCATGGGAGGCCATTAGCCCCTCGATGTCATAATTTTGGAAATTGTTCTCGATGCAGAACACCCCGACCCGCAGTTGCTCCCAGGGAAAGGCGCGGATGATTTTCTCCTCCGTGCCCTCGGTATCGATGCTCATGAAGTCGACATCCGTCAGTTGGTATCGCTCCGCCAGCCAGGCCAGGTCATGCACGCTGACCTGGATGGTTTGGAGCTCGTCCTGTTGGATGTAGCGATCGATGCGTTCATGATGCTGCGGCTCGATGTCGTCCGACAGGCCCGACCAGCCATAAAAGCCGCCAGCGATCTTCAGGAACGGCAGGGTGGCATTTTGGTTCGAGATGGCGACGTTGGCGAGCTGACAATTCGGGCGGTTCTTCAGCAACAGCTCGAATGCCGCTGGATTGGGCTCGATCAGGATGCCGGTCCAGTCCAGATTCCGCTCGAAAAAGAGCGTATTGCTATCCAGCAATCCATCCAGCGCCCCAAACTCGATAAAGGTTCCGCCCGAACGTTCCTTGAAGAAGGTTTCGTGAAGATATTGATCCTGACCGTGTTGCGAATAATAGGTCATCCGATTATGCCTCTGGCGGATTCGAAGAAATTTCCGATCGACATGCTTGATCCGCATCCGATGGTACGCTGGCGAACCATCCGGCATCGTCGCTGACGCGGTTGGCAGGATGCGACCGGGTGGTTTTGACTCGGTATCGGTTCGATTTGAACCATTGCAAAGTCATTTTGGATCGTTATTTGAGTCTGGAATTGAAGGTCACCTGCACGCATCGGAGTTGCGACGGGGCGCTGGACGGTCTTTAATTGTTCGTGATTTCGAGTGCGCGCGCACCGAGGCGTAGTCCAACAGCAATTCAACCGCGAAAACGTGAGCCGGCCCACGGATTTTATCGACAGGGAGTCGATAGCGGAGCCCTCGGCGCTGCCATCGATAGTATCTCATCGTGGGCCTCCATCATGCACGAAACCTTAGATTCCAAGTTTGCGTGGGGCCTGCTGGTCGTCCCCGGAATCGCGTCCGGGATCGACGAGTTGCACTCGCTCAGGTGTGGGAGCGCCCAGCGACTATTCGAAGGCATCGGATCGATGCGCTCGACGCCGATCTTGCGCGGCATCCTTGGGGCGAATTCATTCGCCCCTACAGGCCTCGCCCCGTCAGCGCGGATGCTCCACTCGGATTCGGCCTGCATCCTGGATTTTCAAGTAAAATATCAACATGATTTCTTGATGAGCGTACTCATGGAAGCGAAACGATCGAGAAGCAGGTTGGGTGCCATCGGTCGACCGGTTGCGGCGGGCGTGGGCGGGGCACTGCTGACACTGCTTGTCCTGTGGCTTTTTTATCGCTCTGGAAACCCGCTGGTTGCGCCGACCCTGACTCGGCTCTTCCAAGCCGTCGCGTCCGAATGGATGCATGTCGACGGCTGGACGGGACGCTCCATCAATTTCAACCAGGGCGCGCCACGCAACGCGCTCTTTCCGCCGGTCCTGCTCGTGGCGCTCTGGGTCGGCTTCAGCAGCCTGCTGTCCGCGCTGATCGCTCCGCCCTGGCGCGGTTTCAAGTCGCTGGCGCCTTATGCCGTGTTTCTGCTGCTGGGATGGCTGGCGCTGGATCTGCGCTGGCAGTGGGCGTTGAGCCAGCGTCTGAGCCAGACCGCGGCCACCTATGCCAGTCTGGACCAGACCGCGCGGTATCTGGCTGGGCCGGATCGCAAGATCTATCCTTTCCTGCGGGAGGTTCTGCGCCATCTGCCGGCACCTCCAGCGCGGGTCTTCATCGTCAGCCAGGATCCCGGCGGCGCCAACGCCGGGCGCATGCGCTATCACCTATTGCCTCACAACGTTTCCATCCCCTCCACCACCCTGCCCGGCGACGCCGAGGCGCGCGCCGGCGATTATGTGTTGCTCCTGTCGCCTATGAAACACGTCCGCTACGATCGCGATCATGGTGTATTGATCTCTAAGAATGGACAAAGACCGGCGGACCTCTTGCACGCCGCCTCACAGGGTGCACTGTATCGCCTCCGGGAGGGCTCATGACCATGGGCTGGTGGGGCGTGGGATTGGCATTGGGAGTGCCCTGGCTGGCGGGTGCGCTCTGGCTGCGTCTGCTCTGGCGCGAACCGGCGCCCGGCGTGTGGCCGCTGGCGCTGGGCTACGGATATGTGCTGAGCATGCTGGGGGTCACGCTCTTATTGCGCGGCATGGATGCGCTGGGACTGTCGCTTGGTTTCATCGGCCCGATCCTGCTGTTTGCCCTGTTGGCGGTGGCGGGCGGGCGGCGACTCCGGCAGCGGCCGGCGGTCCAGACGGGCGACAAAGGAACCATGCTGGAGCGCACGCCCATCTGGCAGCGCATCCTGTTCGGCGTCCTGCTGCTGTGGCTCGGTCTGCGACTGATCGGGCTTGCGCTGGAAATCTGGTGGCATCCGCTCTTTCCCTGGGACGCCTGGACCACCTGGGCGGTGCGTGCGCGGATCTGGTCGGAGCTGCACCAACTGGTGCCCTTCGTGTCGCCGCAAGACTGGCTGGCCGATCCAGGCGGACAGACGCACACCATTGCCGCCTGGCAGTATCCCGCAACGGTCTCGTTGCTGGCGCTCTGGCCCACGCTGGCCCATGGCGCCTGGAACGAAACCGCCGCCAATCTGCCCTGGCTGGGCTGCGCGCTGGCCTTGGGGCTGGGGTTTTACGGACAGGCGCGTCTCTGGGGCGCCTCGCCGCTGACCTCGCTGACCTTTCTCTGGCTGTTGCTGTCACTGCCCCTGCTGGACACGCATGTCGCTCTCGCGGGCTATGCCGATCTCTGGCTGGCGACCACCCTTGGTCTGGCGTTCTTCGCCTTGCTGCAATGGGCGCGGGATGGCGATTGGCGTCAGGGCGGATTGGTGTTGGCGTTCGCACTGGCCTGCCCTTTCATCAAGCAGGAAGGCGCGGTCTGGCTGCTGCTGTTCATCCCGGCGCTGCTGGTCGCGCGGCTGCGCGGACGCTGGTTGCTGGCGCTCCTGGGGGGGACGATTGCGACAGGCGCGGCCGCCTGGACGATGGGCGGGGTGTCTTTCGGCGTTCCAGGCGCGGGCATCGTTCAGTTGACGCCCTCCCTGATCGAACTGCCCTATGTGGGCCGCTTCGCACTGACGTATCACGACAGTTGGGATTCGGTCTGGCGGAACCTCTTCGTCTACGGCAACTGGCATCTCTTGACGTATGTGCTGGCGTTGGCCATCGGCTGGGGGCTGTTTGCCGCGACCCGGCGGGGTGCGCCATCCTGGCTGCGAGCCGGAACGGTCTTCGTGCTCGGCGCGTTGAGCGCGCTTTTTGTGCTGTTCTTCCTGACCGATGCCCATCTCTGGGCCACGAAGTCCACCAGCATCAACCGACTGTTTCTACAGTTCGTTCCCGCTTTTGTCTTCTGGATGCTGACGCTGTGGGAGTCGCGGGCACGCTCGGCTGGCGGCTCAGCAATTCCAAATTTGGCCGATCGCGACCGGCAATCTCCTGAAGCGCCCCTGGGAGCGCCGACTTTTAGCCGGCCCCCGGGGTAGCCGACAGGTTGTCGGCTTTGGCGAAGCCAACCGACGGCGCGGGAAGCCCTGCCGATTCGTCCGACTGCAAGTCGGACTCCCCAGGGGCCGGCTGCAAGCCGGCGCTCCCAGCCCGTGTCGATTGGGGAGAACGAGAGTGAACCCCAACCTCCAAGCTACGTTCGATGGCTATCGCTCAGCCCCTGTAGTTTGGGGTGAACGAGAGTGAACCCCAACATCCACGCCGGAATAGACCTCAGCCACCTCACGGGCGATCGGCGCCATGCCGAAGCGTTCTCGCAGCGCGCGCCGACCTGATTCGCCAAGCCGCCGGCGGTCGGGATCCATCTGGAGACTTCGCAAGGCGCTGGCGAGCCGGGCCGGATCTCCCGGCGGCGTCAGCCGTCCGTGCGCGGCCTGACGCACCACCCAGCCGGCGCCCGAACCTGGAATGTCGCTCGCCACCACGGGCTTGCCGAAGCGCATCGCCTCCAGCAGGACCAGACCGAAGGCCTCGGTCCGCTCCAGCGACGGCAGACACAGCAGATCGCAGCTCGCCAACAGCGCGTTGAGCGTCGCATCGGGCTGAAAACCGGGGAGATGGACCCGTTCGTCCAGACCGAGCGAGCGAATCAGCGCGACCAGCCGCTCGCGCTGGTCGCCAGACCCGACGATCAGAAAACGCGCCTCGGGCAACTCGGCCGCGGCGCGAATTAGGGTATCGTGCCCTTTGTAATAGGTTAGCCGACCGATCGCCAGCACCCGCAACCCTGTTCCGCCCCACAGGCTCTCGGCCAGCGCCAGGTCGCTCGGCGCGGGATCGGGAAGGCGGGACGGATCCAGACCCAGCGGGATCGTCCGGCAGCGCTCGCGCCAGGGCGCTAAAGCGGCGCTGGAGTCGAGATAGGGCGGCGATGTCGCGATCACGGCGCGACTGGCGGCCAGGAGACGCTGCTCGAAGGGGCGATAGAGCCGATAGGCCAGGGCCAGCCGACGGTCGATGACGGAGGACACCACATCGGCGTGCCAGTGGATCACCCAGGGCAGACGGCGGGCGGCGGGCAGGAGCAGCGCGGCGAAGGCGGAGGTGTTGGGCAGGTGCAGATGGAGCAGATCGGGCCGGAATTCGCGGATCGCGCGACTCAGCCAGAACGGAAAGGCGGGGCTTAGCGGGGCATAGAGCAGGCGGCCATGACAGGGCGCGCGGTAAATGGGGATGGCGTCGGTCGCGGCGGGACGCGCACCCTGGCCGCCGCGCCTTTCATCATGCACCAGCGCGGCGACCTCGACGCCCTGCTCCGGCAGCGCGCGCAGCAGATCAGCCAGGAAGTACTCCATGCCGCCGGCGAAGGGCGGGTAATATTTGCCGACATGCAGGACACGCATCGCGGCTATTCGTCCGGTTCCGTCCGCCGGGCGTCACCGGTCCCCGCCTTCGCTCCAGCCGCTTGGTCCGGCAGGGGTTGGCGCGCTTCCAGCATGGCCAGTTGCTGGGCCAGACGACGGATCTGGCGCTCCTGACGCGATCGCTCGACATCCATGGTCAAAATCTTGATGAGCAGCATCGCGAAACCCAGCACCAGTGCCAGCACGGGCGGATAACCGACACCCAGAGAGCGAGCGATAACATCGAAAAGATTTGGAAAAAAGCCGAGCAAACAAACGGTCGCCGCTGCGCCGATCCACCAGACGGCGTAAGGACCGTGCAGGTGATCCCGTCGGACCAGCCAAAGAATGACGACGGCAAGCCCGATCCCGATCGCCATGGAGGTCATTTGATAGGTCATCGCAAGGGCTCGGGGTCTGATCTTGAAGGCGGCCGCGGGCCGTAGCCGACGCGGGCGATACACAGGAGACTGGTCTGCAGCATGTAGGTTCCGACGATCCACCAGGAACCGAACACCCGCGACGCCCCCTGAGCACGGGGATGCATGGGCACGGGCACCTCAAGCGTGCGCAGTCCGCGACGGCGCAGAATCATGAGCACGCCGACATCCTGATAGTCGAGCAGACTGGCCTCCCGCGACGCCAGCAGAGTCATGGCCGCGTGGTTGTAGGCACGGAAACCGGAGGTAATGTCTGCCAGTTCGAGCCCCGTGATCCAGCGAAAATACACCCAGGCCAACCGGCGCGCGCGGCTGGCGCGCGCGGGAAAGGCGCCGATGACGACATCCGCTTGCCCGGCCCGGATGGGCGCCAGCAGGGCGCCGAGGGAGGCCGGCTCATGCTGACCGTCGGCATCGAGCGTCACGGCGACTCGGCAGCCCTGGCGCAGGGCGTACCGCAAACCGGCCTGAATCGCCCCCCAGGCGCCGAGTTGCAACGTCAGCGGAAGCACGATGGCGCCCGCGGCGCGCGCGACCTCGGCGGTGTCGTCCGTGCTGCAATCATCGATGACGACCACCGGATGATCCCAGCAGCGACGGACTTCGACGACGATGGCGCCAACGGTGGCGGCCTCGTTGTGGGCGGGGATCAGGACCAAAACGGTTGCGGGCTCGCTCGACTGCGTTGATGGCAAGGGAGGCATACGATAAACCAAGCACGGGATCGACGCACTATCTTGAGGAGTACTTGTCAATTCGCGGCATGTTCACTTGATCGGAATTGCCATTCGGCTAAACTCCGAATGTGCCGGCCCTGCCCCTTGAATCCGCTGGAGTCCAGAGCATCCGAGCGCGGCACTCACCAGTTTGTCGAATCAGGAATGAATTATGAAGACTCTCGCCCATGCGGCTCTCGGTCTCGTCCTGCTGATGTCCTTCGCGGCGGCTCATGCCGACACACTCAGCCCTTTACCCGATCCTGGCGATCCCTGTCTGGCGGATCGGCAGGCCAGCTTTAACGACGGGTACGACGCGGGCAGGAAGTCAGGCTACAGCGAATGGTTTGTCTCAAGGTATGAACAGGGTTATTTCGACGGTTTCGGCGCGGGCACCGCGAAGCAGCTCGCCCAGTGTCTCGCGGATCCGCAAAGCTGCGGGATCACGTTGGCCTCCTGCATCCCTGACCCCGTCTTTGGGGAGACGGAACCCAACGACAATCTGATCGCCGCCGACCCGCTGAAACTGGGCGCGAATTTCTGGGGCCAGAGCTATGGCGCCGCGGACCAGGACTGGTTCTACACCGAGACCACCGTCGCCAACCAGAATCTGATCGTCAACTTCTCGGTGCCCGGCGGACTGCTCGCGGGCTGGAAGATGACGATTCGCGATGCCGCCGGCAATGTGTTCGCTAACTTCAATACCGCCGTGTCGGGCGGCGTGCCCACCAAAGAGGGCGACGAGGCGGTCACCTACCGCGTCACGCTCGGACTGATTGGCACTTATTACATCGTGGTGCAGCCAACGCCGCCGGCCGAATGCATCATTATCGATCCGAGCGATACGACCTGCGCGCAGAACTTCTCGCCCTATTACATCTCGGCCTTGCTGCAGGATAGTTCGCTCGATACCAATCAACCTATCGTGGGCTTTGCCGATTCGGAGATCGAGCCGAACAATATCCCGAGCAACGCCACTCCATTGGCCACAAGCGTCACGATGTATGGGTTGGTCAACCTGACGTTCAACTTCCCCGTACCGACCGAAGATACCTTTGTCTGGGGCCAAGGCGAGGATGATTGGTATGTGTATCAGTCCACCGGAAATGAGATCGTGACATTGGTGTTCTGCGCCAAGGAAAAATGCGGTCCCGGCAACTGGTTCGTGGAAATCTATGATCGGGCAACCGCGCAACGATTGGAGAATGGAGAATCCCGAGAGAACGTCCAACCGCTGCTCGCCTTTAATACCGACACCACCAACGATCCATCCGCCACCTACCGACTCGGGCTGAAAGATCCAAATTTTTATTTAATGCGTGTCAGCCACAAGCGTCTCTTTAACGCGCCTTGCCTGAACCATCAGTTTGTCTCCACAACCTCGGATACCGGCTTTGTCGGTTCCTGTGAATGCGAGAGCGGAAACTCCTGCTATGTCCCAGCGGATTGCGAGTCAGATGATGGGCTGTCCTGCAAAAACGTTCCCACGGAATGTGTTGCCGGCATCGAGACAGGGTGCTTAATCATAGAGAATGTTCCGCCAGGATGCGGCGTAGAGGACGAGGAAGGGAATATCGAGCCCTGCGATACCTATCAAACACAGGCGCTTTGCAGTTGCAGTCAATATGGCGGCGTCGTCGAGGTCCCTGAGAATGCGTACTCAAGCCCCTACAACTTCACCTGGCACGGCACCCAATTGCCGCCGAACACCATCGACACGGATGCCTATGACGACTTCCTGAACCGGCCCAACCCCTATAACTGATAACTCGATCTCTCAACACAATACCGCCGGCAGCCGTTTACACGTCTGCCGGCGGTTTCGTTTTTGAACTCGTGACACCGCTCCGCGGCGTCTCGCCTCCTGGGGCGCTCCGCACCCCGAAACGTTGAGCCGAACCGGCCCATCCTCCGCCGACCGCGACCGCCTCATGGCGCCGTATCGGCCGTGTTTCCCGACCTTGAGCGCCCTCACGCACTGGCATGCTCCGTTCGGAGGGCGTGTTATCAATGGTCTTCGTGTGGGATGTTCGCCGCCCCGCCAATGTTCCAAGGCGGGGATCGATGCGCTCGACGCGAAGGTTGCGCGGCATCCTTGGTAGGGGCGAATTCATTCGCCGCGTTGGTTGCGAGGAGACCGGGGCGAATGAATTCGCCCCTAGTGTGCCCGGCATGGGCCAAGACTTGCGACCTGCAAAGAGGTTGCCGGAGAGAGTGACGACAACCGTAGTGAAGCGCAAGGCGGACGCCGCGAGGCCAAGCTGAAAGAAGCGTGGATCAAAGGCACGACCGTAGGAACACGAACAAGCAGTGAGGCCGGATGCGGGCGAT
>NZ_NHSQ01000193.1 GCF_016653465.1 Thiocystis minor
GCGCAGCGGCTCTTGGGTAAACTGGGACATGGGCGACCTCGTTTGGCTTCTCCGAAGCGTTCTTTGCAGAACACCAATTTTATCAATTGGTTAAACGAGTGTCGCCCATTTTTATGAATAATTCGGGTTAAGAACCACGCCGAACAGACTCATCGAGAGACACCGATGCCGAACGCTTCCATCTTGAATCCTTTGGTCCAGGATGCTACTGATTATGCACAGATTCTGGATGCCAGCGGCATTGGTCTCTGGGAATACGATCATCTGACCGGGCGCGGGCGCGTGAACGCGCCGATCGCGACGATGCTCGGTTATGCCGACCCGGATTCGCCAGCCGTTCCCGACGATTGGTTCGCGTTGGTCCATCCCGAGGATTGGTCCCAGGTCCGGGCGCGCATGGACGCGGCATTGCTGCCCGGCAACCCGTTGTACGAGGGGAGCTTTCGGATGCGCCGGGGCGATGGCCGCTGGCTCAGGGTACAGAGCCGGGGCCGGGCGATCGAGCGCGATGCCACCGGTCGGCCGCTCCGCACGGCGGGCACGCTCACCGATATCAGCGAGCAGGATGCGCTGGAGCAGGATCTGGCGGAGTGCGAGGAGCGCCTGCAATGCACCGCCGAGCTGGAAACCAGCGTCCGCCAACGTCTGGAAAGCGAGGGACGTTTCCGCGACGCCGTCGCCGCGTCCAATGTCGGTCTGTGGGACTGGAATCTTCAGACCGATGCCATGCATTTCAACGCGGCCTTCGCCGCCATGCTGGACGCCGATGCGTTGGAGTTGCCCCGGTGCTGGAAAGACCTGCTGCATGCCGATGACAGGGAGTGCGCGATCATCAGCGCCTTGCGGGATCTGCGGCAATCGGGTCAATGCGAACAGGAATGCCGGTTCCGGTTCCGAACTCGCGGCGAGCGTTGGATCCTGTGCCGCGGCAAGGTGGTCGAGTGGGATGCGGCGGGCGCGCCGCTGCGCGCGATCGGCACGATCACCGACATCGACGACCTGAAGCGGGCCGAGGCCTTGAATCGCAAGCTCGCGGCGATCATCGAGGCCAGCAGCGATCTGATCGCCACCGCCAGCCCCGAGGGACAGATCGACTACATCAATCCCGCCGGGCGCGCGCTCCTTGGGATCGATCCGCTGGAGCCGCTGAAGCGCGTCAGTATCGAAGATTATCACCCGGACTGGGCCTATCGGCGGGTGAAGGAAGAAGGCGTTCCGGCGGCGCTTGCGCACGGCCGGTGGTTGGGCGACACGGCACTGCTCGGACGCGACGGCTCCGAGATCCCGGTGTCGCAACTCATCCTCGCCCAACCAGCCCTGATCACCGGACAGGTTGAATACTTCTCGACCATCTGCCGCGATCTCTCCGAACGCATCCGGGCTGACGCGGCGCTCCAACAGTTGCAGCAGGAGCAGGAGCTGATCCTGGACTCGGTGCCGGCACTGATCTGGTACAAGGACACCGCCAATCGCATCCTGCGCGTCAACGCTGCGGTCGCCCGGTCGCTGGGTTTGCCGAAATCGCGGATCGAGGGCAGGCATTCGGCCGAGTTTTATCCGGATGACGCCGAGCGCTATTATCGCGATGACCTCATCGTGATCGAAACCGGGGCTCCGCGTTATGGCATCGACGAACCCAATCGCCTGCCTTCCGGCGAACGGCGCTGGATCTGTACGGACAAGATTCCACTCACGGACGCGACCGGGCAGGTGACCGGCATTCTGGTGATGGCCATCGACAACACCGCCCGCAAGGCGACCGAGGACGCGCTGCATATTAGCCAGGACGACCTCAGACGTGCCCAGGCGGTGGGCAAAATCGGGAGCTGGCGGCTGGATGTGCGCCACGATGCGCTGACCTGGTCGGCGGAAACCCACCGCATCTTCGGCATGTCGCCTGGGGTGCCATTGAGCTACGAGACCTTCCTGTCCACCGTGCATCCCGAGGACCGCGATGCCGTGGACCAGCGCTGGCGGACCTGTCTCCAGGGCGAGCCCTACGACATTGAGCATCGGGTGATCGTGGACGGGCAGGTCAAATGGCTGCGACAAAAGGCGGAACTGGAGTTCGACGACCGCGGCGAACTGCTGGGCGGTTTCGGCACGACCCAGGACATTACCGAGAGCAAACTGGCCGAGGAGGCGCTGCGCGAGTCCGACCGCCGCAAGGACGAGTTCATCGCCATCCTCGCCCATGAACTGCGCAATCCCCTGGCGCCGATCAAAAACGCGGTGCAAATCCAGCGGCACGCGGGTCTGGACGACGCCACGCTGGTCTGGTCCCGCGATGTGATCGAGCGCCAGGTCGATCATCTGACGCAATTGGTCGACGATCTTCTGGATATCTCCCGGATCAGCCGCGGGAAGATCGCTCTCCAGCGGGAGTCGCTCGTGGTGGCGGACATCGTCGCGCGGGCGGTGGAGTCCTGTCGGCCGCTGATCGACGCCCGCCGGCATGCACTCACGCTCAGTCTGCCGTCGCCGTCTCCGCGCGTCGATGGCGATCCTGTCCGGCTGGCTCAGGTGCTGTCGAATCTGCTCCACAACGCAGCGGTCTATACCGAGCCGGGAGGTCGCATCCTGCTGACCGTCCGGCAGGAGGGGGGCGAGGTTGTCCTGAGCGTCAAGGACACCGGGATCGGCATTGCGCCAGCGCTGCTGGGTCAGGTGTTCGATCTGTTCGTCCAGGCGGATCGGTTGCATCAGGATGCGCATGGCGGACTTGGCATCGGGCTGAATCTGGCCAGGCAGCTCGTCGATTTGCATGGCGGAACCATCGCCGTCGAGAGCGAGGGGATTGGCCAGGGCAGCGAGTTCAGCGTGCGCTTGCCGGTTGGCACGGCTCCGGTCGAGGCAGTCGCGCGCGTCACTCCGCCCGTCGCCGCGGTGGCATTGCCCCGGCATCGGGTGCTGATCGCGGATGACAACGCGGATGTACTGGAGAGTCTGGCGCTGCTGCTCGATCTCATGGGACAGGAAGTGAGGACCGCACGGAATGGTTTGGAAGCGGTCGAAATCGCGGCCGAGTTTCAACCCGAGCTGATCCTGCTGGATCTCGGCATGCCCGAGCTGAACGGCTACGATGCCTGTCGACGCCTGCGCGCCGAGCGATCTGGCCGCGCTGGCGTCATGATCGTCGCGCTCTCGGGCTGGGGGCAGGATCGACAGAAGGAGTTGACGCGGGAGGCGGGCTTCGATCGTCATCTCGTCAAGCCGATCGGCCTCGGCGAGTTGCAGGGTCTGCTGAATGCGGCGTCCTGCGACAGCGAAGCATAGGTGTTTGTACTGACTTGGAAAATTGCCCGATCGCGTCACAATGCAACTAACCAGATCTGCGATGTCTATCGGTTATGTTGCATTTCGATCCAGCAAGACTGTTCAGTGACCTCGTCGCCAGTTCGAATCAAACGGCGATCGGAGCGATTCTCGCCGATGGTCCCTTTGGCGCCGACGGCGGGCTTGCGCTCGAAGACTTCGTGAACAAGCATGCGGCCACGATCACAACGCACTTTGCCCGCACAGCGGGCGTGTGCCTGGAATTCCATGAAGCCTCGCAGATGACCAAGACGTTGTGGGAGTACCTCGCGTACCTTCAGTCATGGTCGGAGGTCGTTTTGCCGAGCCAGACCCCGGAGGAATATCCGGAACCCATCCATGCGGCGCCCATGCCATCCAAGACGGCGCCTGGAGACGCGCGAGCGACCCACTCTGACGGCAAGGTACCCAGCGAAGCGCCGCGTTGGATCAACTTCGGGTTTGCCAGTCCGCTCCAGCCCCGGCTGCATTGGTCTTCGGGCGCCTCGGATCGCGAGGAGCCGCCGGCCGGTCGCTGAGAAGCCGCGGATTGCGTCCGGCGGTTTCGCGCCGACCGCTGCCCGCCGATCCGGTTGCGGTCGATGCGTGCTCACCGAGCGGCCGCGCGCCTCAATCCTCCCGCGTCTCCCGATCCACGATCGCGGCAACCACCAGATCGCCCCAGACATTGATGGCGGTGATGGGGTAGTCGAAAAAGCGGTCGACGATCAGATACAGGGCCAGATAGGTCGGCGGCAGGCCGAGCAGGGCGAGCATGAAGGCCATCATGGCGATGCCGCCACCGGGGATGCCGGCGGTCCCGGCGGAGGATGCCATGGTGAGCAGGACGATGAACATGGCCTGGAAGAGACTCAGGTCAGCGCCAGCGAGTTGGGACATGAAGATCAGCAGGATGGACTGGTAGATGGCCGAACCGTGCATGTTGAGCGTTGCCCCCAGGGGCAGCGTCAGACTGGTGACGCGTTCGCTGATCCCGAAGGTCTCCAGTGCGCGCTTGGAGACGGGATAGGTGGCGGAGCTGGACGCGGTCGAGAGCGCCGTCAACAGCGGCTCGCGGCAGGCCACGACCAGGCGCCAGGCCGAGCGCCGGGTGCGCATCCAGTAGAGTGCCGGCAGGAGCACCAGGGCATGGAGTCCGGCCGCCAGCCCGACCGCCCAGACGAATGCGCGCAGCTCGAACGCCCCCGCCCAGTCCATGGTCGCGAGACTTCCATACACCAGCGCGGCAATGCCGATCGGGGCCACGGCGAGTACCCCGTTGAGGGTCTGCATCAGCATGGCATCCAGGGCCTGGGCGCCGGCGATCAGGGTTGCCCGGTGAGCCGGCGCGATGCGCCGGGAGGCAATGGCCGCGATGATGGCGACGAAAACAATGTGCAGGACATTGCCTTGCGCGAGTGAGGCAAAGAGGTTGCTCGGGATGAAGTTGTCGATCAGCCGATCCAGGCTGAAGGCGGATGCCGTCGTCGTGACCGGCTCCAGATTGAGCAGGCCGACGGGGATTCCGCGCGAGAAGATCAGACCGATCAGGACGCCGCTGGCCGCGGCGACGGCGGAGGTGGCGACGTAATACAGGAGTGTGCGTCCGCCGATTCGCCGCAGGTTGTCTCCTCCTGCCAGCGAAGCGAAGATCGAGACCAGGATGAGAGGCAGAATCAGGAGCTTCAGGAGCGCAATGAAAATCTGCCCCAGCCAGTCGACAGCGTGCGCGCCGGCGGGGAACAACAGCGCGAGAACGATGCCGGCCAGCAGACCGGCGGGAACCGAGTAAAGTTGGCGCATTGCTGCTCTCCGTGTCTTCTGGAGATCCATGGTCGGCTTCCGGGTGGATTGGGGGGAGACGAGTTTAGCGTGCCTCGCCCAAAGCATGCCGCGTGTTTGCGTATCCTCGTCCGCGCTCCTTCCTGCCAGTCTGTCCCGATTCCCACAAGAGCACGCGCTCCGGTCTGTCGCGATCCTCACAAAGCGCGCACGGCCGATCAGGATCACGTCTTTATATCAAATGCTTAGCCCATTTATCGAAATGGGCACGGTGATTGCTAAATAGCTTCCAGATTCTTTGATTCAGCGGGGCCGGGCGCCCCCGATTTTCTGGAGGCTGCGTGATGGCGTTGAAGGTATTGAGCCACGACGAAGGGGCGCCGGTCGGCGGCTGCGCGGCGAGCGGTTGCGGCAGCAGCACTGATCGGCTCGCTCATCTGCCCGAGGCGATCCGCGCGAAGGTCAACAATCACCCCTGCTTTTCGGAAGACGCGCACCATCATTACGCACGGATGCATGTGGCGGTGGCGCCCGCCTGCAACATCCAGTGTCACTACTGCAACCGCAAGTACGACTGCTCCAACGAGTCCCGTCCCGGCGTGGTCTCCGAGGTGCTGACGCCGGATCAGGCGGTCAAAAAGGTGATGGCGGTCGCCGCCGCGATTCCGCAGATGACGGTGCTCGGGATCGCCGGCCCCGGCGATCCGCTGGCCAATCCGGCGCGCACCCTGGAAACCTTCCGCCAGCTCTCCGAGAAGGCGCCGGATATCAAGCTTTGCGTCTCCACCAACGGTCTGGCTCTGCCGGCTGTCGTGGATGAACTCTGCAAGCACAACATCGAGCACGTCACCATCACCATCAACTGCGTCGATCCGGACGTGGGCGCCAAGATCTATCCCTGGATCTTCTGGAACAACCGTCGGATCAAGGGGCGCCGGGCGGCCGAGATCCTGATCGAGCAGCAGCAGAAAGGGCTGGAGATGCTGGTCGCGCGCGGCGTGCTGGTCAAGGTCAATTCGGTGCTGATTCCAGGCGTCAACGACGAACATCTGAAAGAGGTGAGCCGGGTCGTCAAGGCTAAGGGTGCCTTCCTGCACAACGTCATGCCGCTGATCGCCGAGGCCGAGCATGGCACCTTCTACGGGATCATGGGGCAGCGCGGTCCGACCACGGAAGAGCTTCAGTCCCTCCAGGATTCCTGTGCCGGCGACATGGCCATGATGCGTCATTGCCGTCAGTGCCGCGCCGACGCGGTGGGGATGCTGGGCGAGGATCGCGGGCACGAATTCACGCTCGACAAGATCGAGCATCTCGACATCGATTATGCCGAGGCCATGGTGCGCCGCGCCGAGGTGCATTCGACCATTGAGGCCAACCGGGCGGCGCAGCGCCAGCGGACGGGCGAAACCTTCGTCTCGCTGGCCTCGCTGCAACGCAAAATCCCCGTCAAGCCGGAGCCGCGCCCGGTGCTGATGGCGGTCGCGACCACCGGCGGCGGCGTCATCGACCAGCATTTCGGCCATGCCCGCGAGTTCCTGGTCTACGAGGCGTCCAGCCAGGATGTGCGCTTCATCGGCGTGCGCAAGGTGGATCAGTACTGTTCGGGTGACGCAACCTGCGGCGATGCCGAGACTGCGTTGCAAAAGACCCTCCGCGCGCTGGCTGGCTGCGAGGTCGTTCTCTGCTCCAGGATCGGTTACGAGCCCTGGGGCCAACTGGAAGCGGCCGGCATCGCGCCGAACGGCGAGCATGCGCTGGAGCCGATCGAGGAAGCGGTCGCCGCCGTCTATCGCGAGCTGGCCGAGTCGGGGCGTCTCGATCAAGCGATCCCGGAACCCCAGCGCATGTCTGCCTAACCGGCGTCGTGACGAAGCGTTTTTTATCGGGAGACTGATCCGATGGCATTCCAAATCATCGAAGGCTGCGTGAACTGCTGGGCGTGCGAGCCGCTCTGTCCGAGCGGGGCGATCTTCGCGGCCACGCCGCATTTCCAGATCGACGCGAAGAAATGCACCGAGTGCGAGGGCGACTTCGCCGAGCCGCAGTGCGCGAGCATCTGCCCGGTCGAAGGGGTCATTCTCGATGGTCTGGGCGTCCCCGCGAATCCGCCCGGCTCCTTGACCGGGATTCCGCCGGAGCGCATGGCCGCGGCCATGGCCGAGATCCAGGCGCGTTAAAAATGACTTCGTCCGTGATCTTTTACGAAAAGCCGGGCTGTCTGTCGAACGGCAAGCAGAAAGCCCTGCTGACGTCGCTTGGGCATGCGCTGACCGTGCGCGATCTGCTGGCCGAGCCCTGGAGCGCCGAACGTCTGCGGCCCTTTTTTGGGTCGATGCCGGTACGCGACTGGTTCAATCCGACCGCGCCCCGCGTCAAGCAGGGCGAGGTGCGCCCGGAGACGCTCGACGAATCCACGGCACTGGCCCTGATGATTGCCGATCCACTGCTGATCCGTCGTCCGCTAATCGAAACCGAATTCGGGCGCGGTTGCGGTTTCGCGCCGGGTCCGATGCTGGATGCGCTCGGCGTGGCGCTTGCGCCGGAGCAGGATCTTCAGTCCTGCTCCCAGATCGGTCCGGATCCGCATTGCGAGCGTCCGAGCGCTCGGGCGGCGCTCCGATGACCGCCTCGCGATCCGAGCGGCAGACCGTGGCCCAACCGGGCGAAGCGGTGGAGATCGCGCCCGGCGTGCACTGGATCGGCGTCCTGGACCCAACGTTACGCGCGTTCGATATCATCCTGCGCACCGCCAACGGCACGACCTACAACGCCTATGCGGTACGCGGTCGGGATGGCGTCGCCGTGATCGACACCGTCAAGGCGGGGTTCGCCGAGGAGTTCTTCGCGCGTCTGGAGTCGGTCGCGCGTTACGACGAGATTCGGGTCATCGTGCTCAATCATCTGGAGCCGGATCATACCGGCGCGCTACCCGAGCTGATGCGGCGCGCCCCGCAAGCCAAACTCTATATTTCCACCCGCGCGACCACCATGCTGAAGGCGCTGCTCAAGCCCAAGGACGACGAGCGCCCATTCGAGTACGAGACGGTCGGCACGGGCGACGAGGTCTCGCTGGGCGACCGTACCCTGCGCTTTCTGCACACGCCGTTTCTGCACTGGCCGGATACGCAATGCACCTATCTGGTCGAGGATGGGGTGCTGTTCTCGGGGGATGTTTTCGGCTGTCACCATTGCGACAGCCGTCTGTTCAATGATCGCTGCGGCGATTTCCGGTTCGCCTTCGATTATTACTACGCGCACATCATGCGTCCCTTCAAGACCTATGTGATGGACGCGATCAAGCTGATCGAGCCGCTGACGCTCAAGATCATCGCGCCCACCCATGGCCCCATTCTGCGCGATCGTCCGCGCCGCTCGCTGACCCGTTACCGCGAGCTGTCGAGCGCCAGCTTCAGCGAACGCATCGACAACGACGAGCGCTCGCTGATCGTCTTCTACATGAGCGCTTACGGCAACACCGCGCGCATGGCCGAGGCGATCTGCGCCGGCGCCGAGGAAGCGCCGGGGGTGCGCGTCTCGCTCTATGACCTGGAGGGCGGGGAACTCCAGCCCTTCGTGGATCTGATCGAGTCGGCCGACGCCCTGGCGCTCGGTTCCCCGACCATCAATGGGGATGCGGTCAAGCCGATCTGGGATCTGCTCTCGTCGCTGGCCGTGATCGATCTCAAAGGCAAGCTCGGCGCGGCCTTCGGTTCCTACGGCTGGACCGGCGAGGCGGTGCGCATGATCGAGGATCGGCTGCGCGGCCTGAAGCTGCGGGTACCGGTGCCGGGTGTGCGCGTCAAACTCATCCCGACCGACGAGGAACTCGACGCCTGCCGCGATTTCGGGCGCGCGCTGGCGGGGGCTATCGTCAGCGGAGAACGCGGGAAGGTCATCGACTTTGCCGATTTGGGTTAACTCATCAACGTATTTAATCATCGACAACACAGGAGTCTGACACCATGGCGAAAGCCAAAATTACCTTCACGGACATCGACCAGACCGTCAACGTGCCGGCCGGTACGCGGGTCATCGAGGTCTCGGAAAAGATCGGCGCGGGGATCATCTACGGCTGTCGCGAGGGCGACTGCGGCACCTGCATGATGCATGTGGAAGAAGGCTGGAACAATCTGACCGAGCCGTCAGTGCTGGAGGAAAAGGTGCTGCGCGAAAACATGGCCAGCCGTCATGACCGGCTCGCCTGCCAGGCCCAGATCCTGGGCGACTGCCGCGTCAAGCCGGCCTGAGGAGACACAAAACATGGCACTCGTGACCTTTTCAAGCCCGGATTACAAGGATAAAACCGTTTACGCCGTGGCCGGAAGCCACACCGAAACCCTGCTCAAGCTGGCCAAGGAGCACAAGATCCCGGTCCATCATGACTGTCAGGACGGCGAATGCGGCAACTGTCTGGTGCGCGTCACCAGCGTCGATAAAAAGACGCAGCGCATGGGCTATCACCTGACCGACAAGGAGCAAACCGTCCTGCGGCATCTGGGCAAATTGACCAAGGACGATATCGACCGCATGGCGGTCGACGACATGCCGAGCGAATGGCGTCTGGCCTGCCAGATGATCGTTCGCGACGAAGATATCCTGGTGGAGTACTGAGACCGTGCTGGCCCTGGCCGACGAGCTGGCGCGCGAAGCCGAGCATGTCTTCGCGCGGCTGATGGCCCGCGCGGTCGGGGCTGGCAACGACACAGCCTTCGCGAGCATGATCGCGACCCGCGCGGCCGGCGGCGGCGCGCTGCCGGTCTGGTTGGGGTTGGATCTCCAGGCCTTTCGCGGACTCATGACCTATCATTTTCCCGGCGTCTCGCCCGATGTGCTCTCGGCGACCGATGGCGGGGTTCCGCTCAAGGCCGCGCGCCAGGACGAGCGGGAGGAATTGATCGATCTGATGCTGACCTATCGTGCCCATGAATCGCCCTCCGAGGTCTGGATGGCCCAGGCCGTGGCCGCCGGCTGCATGGCGGGCGATCACCTGTGGCATGATCTGGGTCTGTGGAATCGAGGCGAATTGACGGCGCTGATGCGCCGCAATTTTCCGTTACTGGCCGCGCGCAACGCCAGAGATATGAAGTGGAAGCGGTTCCTCTACAAGCAATTGTGCGAGACCGTGGGAATCCGCGTCTGTCGTGCGCCAACCTGCGAGGTCTGCGTCGACTATCATGTTTGTTTTGGATCCGAGGACTGAATTCATCCCCCCGGACCTCCCCGCGGGAGCCCTCTACGACCGCGCGGTCGCGGCCTATCTTGGGCTGGCCGTGGGCGATGCGCTGGGCGCCACGGTCGAGTTTCTGACCCCCCGCGAGATTCTCAGCCAGTATGGCGAGCACCGCGACATCGTCGGCGGCGGCTGGCTGGGACTGCGCAAGGGGCGTGTCACCGACGACACCGAGATGAGTCTCGCGCTCGGTCGGAGCATTCTGGCGACCGGCGGCGTCAACGCGGGCGCCATCGCGCATGCCTTCAGCGAGTGGATGCGGACCAAGCCGGTCGACATCGGCAACACGGTGCGGCGCGGCATCAGTCTCTACCGCCAGACCGGCGCCACGGAAGTGGCACGGCACGACTACGACGCGGGCAATGGCGCCTGCATGCGCTGCCTGCCCATCGCGCTCTATACCTTGGGCGCCGATCCGGACGCCGTGGAACAGGCCAATCGGATCCAGGCCCATGTCACCCATCACAACGCCCTGTCCGACGCGGGCACGCTCGCCGTCATCCGCATGGTGCAGGCAGGGTTGCTCGGCGGCGGTCGCGGCCATCTCAAGGAGCTGGCCGAAGCGCTGGTGGCCGAGGACGAGCGCTATCGCTACGACCGTCGGCGCATGGAGAATCCCGGCGGCTATATCGTCGAAACCCTGCGCGCCGTCTTTCAGGCGCTCTTCGCCACCGACAGCTTCGAGTCCGCGCTGGTGGAGGTCGTCAATCGCGGCGGCGACGCCGACACCACGGGCGCCATTCTCGGCATGATCGCCGGCGCGCATTATGGCCTGGACGCCATCCCCCGGCGTTGGCTGAACGTGCTGGACAAGGAGACGGCGCGTGACTGCAAAGCCCAGGCGATCGCGCTGCTGCGGGCATCGCCGCACATGGCCGGTGGCTGATCGCGAGCCACTTGCCTCTGTCAGACCATTGGCGTTTTTGCCGAGGCAACGCTGCGGAGATGCGCGGCTAGCGCGCTATCCATGGTGACTGTGTGTTCGGCGAACCAACTCGGAAGCTGTTCGATCACATAGCTTCGCGCCTGCGTCAAATGGCCTTTTGGGATGCGCCTGCCGAACCAGTCCATCTCTCCCAGCACCCGCAGATGCATCTTCCGATGCTCCTCGCCCCCTTTGAAGTCGGTTTCGCGCATCATGGCCTCCTCGGCCGCGAAATGGGCATGGGTGTGCCGTACCATCTCGGGGAAGAGGTAGGCGAAGACCGGGTTTGCAGCCTCCGCCATGCGGTTGATCAAGTCGACGAATTCGCGATGATTGCGGTCCATCGCGGGTACGCCAAGCAAGAATCGCTGCTCGAATTCCTCGATCAGTGCCATGGTTCCTCTGGCGGTTCAACACCCGATTTCATGATGGTTAGGGACCAACGCTTGCATGGGGTCGCTCCGGCCGGCCACGGCGAGTAATTCCGGGATATCCGCTTCGACGATGACAATGTCCTTCTTCTCGCAATAACGACGCTCCTTGTCCGTGGGCTCGGGGATCAGCGCCCATCCGGCCGGCGAGGCCGCTCCATAGATGATATCCGACATCACCATGCGCTCGGTGTCGCGGCGCAGACTCAGACCGAGAAAGAGATAGCGTCGATCCATGCGAGAGGTTTTCAGGAACGCAGGGATCCCGAAACCGCCCATCAATTCGGTAAGGTAGTCCACATAGTCGGCGTCCGAGGCGATATAGGTCGCATCGGGACGCGGACTGCCCATGGGTTTGAACAGCACGGGCAGCCCGGGGTCCACCGCATTCTGGTCCACCTCGCGATAGCTGGCCCCGTCGTAGGCATGGATGCGGAAGCGATAATCCGTGCCCCCGGTGCGGGCGATGCCGCGGATCAGCGTATGAGGGACATCCGCATAGGATTCCTGGAGTTGGGTATCGCGGTTGATGTCGATCGCATAGGCCGGACGGAGCGTCATCAGCCAGTCATGCAGAGGCGCGCGGGTCCAGGCGCGCTGACCGTAGGTCGTGTCCAGAAAGCGGTGAACGGCGGCGCGACCGCGTTTGAGTTCGATATTCATGGCCGCGCGCGGAAACTCCCACATCAGACGCTTCGACATGGGTTTGCCGTCGTTCATGGCGAGGATGAGGCTGTCGCTATCGGCCGGGATGGCTTCGGCGGTGACCGGGTCGACCGCGCCCGTCAGGGCGCCGGGACCGAGATAGGGAACCAGGGCTCCACGAGCCAGGTCATTGACAAGCGTTTCGAGTCTTGCTGACACCTTCGTTTTTACCCCTTGGCGGATCTGCTGGACTTAATGACAAGCAAGATTTCCGCCAAGTTATTGTGGGCTTGACGCGAAGACAAGAAATTGTCCATCGATTCAGATGACTGCGCCAATGATGGCGCAGTTCTTCATGGCTTATTCAAGGCAACGAAGCCATTGAACGTGATGTTTTCGCGCAATTGCGCTCGACTTGTCGTGTAGGTAACAAGCGTGCTCAGTCACGCGGTTTGCGGCTTGGCCCCCGATCCGCGCGAAAGCCGCCGGCATCCTTGGACGGCGGACCGCGACGCGGGGCGCTTCCATCCCCGTTCTGGCGACGAAAACCGCCGGCCGCGCGAGGCGGCTTGTCCTGCGCCTGGCTTGGTGTCTGGCCGTATTTTGGGCTGGGCGCATGCCCGCGGGAGGCTTCCGTGGGTCTGGCCCCGTCGGCGGGCGAGAGACGCAGCGCCTGACCGCGGACGAAGACCCGTTTGAGATGATTAACTACCTCGCGCGGCATGCTTTTAGGGAGATCGACGATGGAGTGGTCGTCCTGGATGTTGATCCGTCCGATGTAGCGACCCTCGATCCCGCCCTCGTTGGCGATGGCGCCGACAATCTCGCGTGGCGTCGCGCCGTGCTGGTGGCCGACCTCGATGCGGTAACTGACCAGATCCGCGTCTTCCCGTCGGCCCTGCGCGTGCTCCGGTCGTGGTCGGCTGTCGTCACGCTCCGGGCGTGGCCGACGTTCGTCCCGGCCTTCCGACCGTGGAGGACGCTCGGACCATTCGCGTTTGGGCGCGGCCGGGCGTGGCAGATCTTCCTTGACGTTCAACGGCCGTTCGCGCTGATTCAGAAAGGCCAGCGCGGCGGCAATGTCCATGATCTCGATCTCCTGCTCCTGGCCAATGCGCGCCAGCAGGCGGTAGAAAAAGTCGAGATCCTGCTCGGTCATCGTCGTGCGCACTTCGGTGATGAAGCGGTCGATCCGCGATTGGCTCAGGGCGGCGGCCGAGGGCGGATCCATGGCCGGGACATCGCGGCGGATGGTGCGCTCGATCGCCCGCAGCAGGCCGCGTTCGCGCGGCTCGACCAGCAGAATGGCGCGACCGGCGCGACCGGCGCGGCCGGTGCGTCCGATCCGATGCACATAGGCCGAGGGGTCGGTGGGAATGTCGTAGTTGACGACATGGCTGATGCGTTCCACATCGAGCCCGCGCGCGGCCACGTCGGTGGCGACCAGGATGTCGAGTTGGCCCTGTTTCAGACGCTCCACCGTGCGCTCGCGCATCTCCTGATTCATGTCGCCGTTCAGCGGTTCGGCGGCGAAGCCGTGAGCCTTGAGCTTGTCGGAGAGTTCGGTGGTGGCGTTCTTGGTGCGCACGAAGATCAGCATGCCGTCGAACGGCTCCAGCTCCAGAATGCGCGTGAGCACGTCGAGCTTATGGAAGCGGGTGACGACGCAGTGATGCTGGTCGATGGTGTCGACGGTCGCGGAGGCCGAGGCGATCCGCACCTCGACCGGGTCGGTGAGACGATCCTGGGCGACCCGGCGGATCGCCGGCGGCATGGTGGCGGAGAAGAGCGCGACCTGACGCTCTTTCGGGGCCTGCTCGAAGATCCAGTCGATATCCTCCGCGAAGCCCATGTTGAGCATCTCGTCGGCCTCGTCCAGCACCAGGGTCTTGATGCCTTCCAGGGACAGCGTGCCGCGGCGGATGTGGTCCATGACCCGCCCCGGCGTCCCGACGATCACCTGCGGGTTGCGCCGGAGTTGGCTGAGCTGAAGCCCATACGCCTGCCCGCCATAGATGGGCAGGACATGGAAGCCCTTGATGTTTTTGGCGTAACCCTGGAACGCCTCGGCGACCTGGAGCGCTAGCTCGCGGGTCGGCGTCAAGACCAGCACCTGGGGGCGCTGGAGGTCGGGATCGATGCGGCTGAGCAGCGGCAGCGCAAAGGCGGCGGTTTTGCCGGTGCCGGTCTGGGCCTGGCCGAGCAGATCGCGGCCGGCGAGCAGATGCGGGATGCACTGACTCTGAATCGCGGTTGGCGTTTCGTAACCAAGATCGCGGACGGTTTGTTCAATGATGGGATTGAGACCGAGTGCGCCGAAACCGGTGCTCGTGTCGGGGGTGTCCATGGTGGTGCCTCAAGAGGGAAGTGCGCGCCCGGAGGGAACAGCCAGTGGGCCATCTCAGAGTAAGGCACGCAAAAACAACAGGGTATTATCTACAGGATCGGTGTTCGAGGCAAGTCGAATGTGCTGCGTCGCGGTTTTACTTGTCCAGCCCGCCGCTTGTCCAGGACGGCTTCTCGCCCATGAGGCGGCATCGGATCGGGCGCCCCGGTGTGCTGAACCGAACGTCGAACGGCCGGTGTGTCTCAGCATTGTCAGCGGCATCTAAGTCGCCCGGCTTCGTTCGTAGCCCCTCTTGTCCTTGTAAGGTGTGTGGCGATGGGAGAGGAATCTCGATGCGAAGACCGGCAAAGGGGGCACGGTGACGATTAGGCGCAACAGCCTCTCGGGCAATATGGCCGACCTCACGGGCGGCGGCGCATACATCTATATCGAAGGCGGCACAGACTGGCGGTGGCCTGTCTCTTGACCTCGGAGATGACGAAGCGACGAATTCAGGCGCGCTCTACAACAATCTCTTCTGGGACAACGTGGCCACTGACCACCAAGGCGCGGATCTCGAGATCGAGAATGACCGCGACGACGACTATCTCTCCACGCCCGTCACCCTCTTCGCCAACAACTTCGAGCGCTCGGCGGCCGGCTTCAAAATCGACATCCCGATCACGCTCCATGACAGCAATCTGGACGGTCTCGACCCGCTGTTCGTCAACGACGCCACCGGCGACCTGCACCTGCTGCCGAGTTCGCCCATGATCGACGCCGGGTATGCATCAACGCCCAACCTCCCCGCGACCGATCTCGGCGGCGGTCCGCGCGTGCTGGGCGGCCGGGTGGACATCGGCGCCTACGAGTTCGACGATGGCCCTGATGCCCCGGACTTTCGCGTCACCAGCCTGGTCCTGACGCCGGGCAGCCCGACCACCAACAGCGCCTTCAGCGCCACGCTCACGGTCAAGAACCAGGGCACCGCGGCCGGCGCGCCAGGGATGCTCCAGGTCTGGTCGAACCGGAGCGCCGCGCCCGCCTGTGGCGCAATGGGCGATCGCTCCGTTTCCCTCGCCGGCAGTCTGGCCGTGGGCGCCAGTACCCCCGTCGATGTCTTTAACCTGCCGGCCGGCGCCGCCGGGGCCAAGACCCTGCGCACCTTCATCGACAGCCAATGTCGGACTGCCGAATCCAACGAGACCAACAACCACGGCACGCACGCCTATAAGGTCTTCGCCCGGCCGATCGCGGACTTTGTCGTGACCCGGATCGCCCTCGCGCCAGCCAGTCCCAAAGCTAACGGCACCTTCAGCGCGAACATCACGGTCAAAAATCAGGGCTCGGGCAGCGCGGACGGGGGTTGGCTGGATGTCTGGACGCAGCAACCGGCCGCCCAACCCTGTGGCGCCGCTGGCAACGCCTATGTCGGCATCGGGACGCTCGCGGCCGGGGCCAGCAAGACCCTGACCGTGACGAGACTCCCCGGAGGGGCGGCGGGCGCCAAGACCCTGCGTGCCTTTGTGGATAGCTACTGTGCCACGCTGGAAGCCTCCGACGCCAATAATCAGGCGGTGAAGGCGTATCGCGTCGTGCCCTGAGGGTCTTGATCGCTCCGGTGGTCGGAGCCCGTGACGGCCTCGGCCACGTTAGCCAAGTAGTTTTGTCGGGTGGATAAGGCGCGTGGCCGGTGTCGTCAGAGAATCCCCGGATGTTGGTCGCGCCGCATCCACCTGCGAGCTTGCCATGATCCGCGGGCTGGCGGTGGATGCGCTTCGCTTATCCCTACAAAACTGACAACCGTGGGAATTGACCTGCAAACGCCCTTGCGGGCCAACATGACGGATCCTCGCGATCCGCAGGCGGTGCGACGGCTGACGCGAACACGTCGACGTGTCGAAACCGTCATTGGTCAACTCGCCCAGCAGTTCCAGCTTGAAAAAGTCTGGGCATGTGATCTTTGGCACTTGACCAGCCAGATTGCTCGGAAAGTGTTAGCCCACAATTTCGATTTTCTGTCAATGCTTAAGTCCTCTATCATTATGTCTGATAGCGATACAAACATACGGGGATCTGATCAAGCGCGGATGACGGATCTGCGGAGAGTAAAGCGAGGAGAGCGTCATGTCTAAACGATCTGTTGGGCGTTGTTTTATGCCGAGGTGCCACTCTGCTGGTGCCATTGGTTTCTCTCTTATGATGGTCATGAACCTGTCGCTTGGTCAGGGCGTGGCTCAGGATTCGCTTACAGTGAGCGAAACGGCCCCGGTCGCCGCGTATGGGCCGAGTGAGCCGACGGCGACCGATGATGCCCTGCGTGAACAGGTCGAGCGCGAGGGGTGGGTGCTGGTACATGTGGACCTGCGCCAGTCGGAGGAGAATTCCTCGGTGCCTGAGGATACAGACCAAGCGGCCATCCTTCAAAACGACTTGGAGTGGATGGCGCAGGATCTGCTGTTCGCGCTGCCCGCCGGTTCCTACGACAGGGTGCAGCGGGAGCCAGGCTCGCCCGGTCTCACCCTGCGGGTCGATGCTGCCGGGCTGGATGAGTTACTGGTCTCGCCCTTGGTGGCTGCGGTCACCGCGACCGGCAACGCCGCCATCGCGCGCATTGCCGCAGGACCTACGTTCAGCCTGGCCCTCAGGACCGACGGTAGCCTCTGGGCTTGGGGGGATAACAATTTGGGCCAGATGGGTAACGGCACCTACGGCATCGATCGCCTGATTCCGGGCCAGGTTCTGACCGGGGTCGCGGCGATGGCAGGGGGGCGTGAGCACGCCCTGGCTAGTCAGACCGACCGCAAGACCTCAGCATGGGGGAATAACTTGGACGGTTATCTCGGCGATGGCACAACGGTCGCTCACTTTAGTCCGGGCCCTGTCTTGACCGGCCTGTCACAGATCTTGACTTCCAGTGCCGTGGCGGCCGGGTGGTGGCACTCCCTGGCCATAAACTCTGGGACCACCGGGGGCGGCCGCCTCTCCACATGGGGGAACAATCTGCATGGCCAACTCGGCGACGGCACGATCGAGCGTCGCCTGAACCCGGTCTGGGTCTCCGCCTTGGGCGACCGGGTCGCAGCCGCATCGGCCGGGGAGTACCACAGCCTCGCCCTGACGACTGACGGAAGCGTCTGGGCCTGGGGGGATAACTACTGTGGTCAGCTCGGTGACGGTACTCTCTACACGTCGGGCCGGAGGATCCCCTACCAGGTCATGTCCGGGGCCAAGGCCGTGGCGGCCGGGCAGGTGCACAGCCTGGCTGTCAAGGAAGACGGCACCCTCTGGGCGTGGGGGCAAAACCTATTTGGGCAAATCGGCGACGGTACATACGCCTGGCGCGAGACCCCTGTCCAGGTCTTGACTGGGGTCGCGGCCGTGGCGGCCGGCGCGACTCACACCCTGGCCCTCAAGACCGACGGTAGCCTTTGGGCGTGGGGGAACAACATCTGGGGCGCGATCGGCGATGGGACGCGTGACACGCGCAGAACTCCGACCCAGGTTCTGAGCGGGGTTGCGGCAATGGCGGCGGGAGGTTGGCACAGCCTGGCCATCAAGACCGATGGCAGCCTTTGGGCATGGGGGGCTAACGGGGACGGCCAGCTCGGCGACGGCACGACCACCTATCGCTTGAGTCCGGTCCAGGTTTCCGGGTTCGTTCCCAAGCCGGACTTCGTGGTGACCAGCCTCGTTCTGACGCCGAGCGCCCCGGTCGCCAACGGCACCTTCAGCGCTGCGGTCACCGTGAAGAACCAGAGCACGGTGGCCGGGACGCCGGGGACGCTCCAGGTCTGGGCCAACCAGGCCGCGGGCCAGAACTGCGGTGCCGTTGGGGACAAATTCATGAACCTGTCCAGCAGCCTCGCGGCGGGCGCCAGCCAGACAGTCACGCTCAGCGGCCTGCCGGCGGGGACGGCGGGGGCCAAGACCCTGCGCGCCTTCGTGGACAGCAACTGTTGGACCGAGGAACCCAATGAAGTCAACAACCAATATACGAAGGCCTACACCGTCGCGCCGCCCGCCCCTAACTTCGCGGTGACCGGCCTCGTCCTGACGCCGAGCGCCCCGATCGCCAACGGCACCTTCAGCGCCACGGTCACGGTGAAGAACCAGGGCACCTTGGCCGGGGCGGCGAGGACGCTCCAAGTCTGGGCCAACCAGGCCACGGTCCAGAACTGCGGCGCCGTCGGGAACAAATCCACGACCCTCACCAACCTCGCGGCAGGCGCCAGCCAGACGGTCACGCTCAGCGGCCTGCCGGCGGGGACGGCCGGACCTAAGACACTACGTGCCTTCGTGGACAGCGGGTGTCTAACCGCGGAAGCCAATGAAGGCAACAACCAGGCCACGAAGACCTATACCGTCCTACCGCCGGCCCCTGACTTTGTGGTCACCAGCCTCGTCCTGACGCCGAGCGCCCCGATCGCCAACGGCACCTTCAGTGTCGCGGTCACGGTGAAGAACCAGGGCACCTTGGCCAGGGCGCCGGGGACGCTCCAGGTCTGGGCCAACCAGGCCGCGGGACAGAAGTGCGGCGCCGTCGGGAACAAATCCACGACCCTGACCAACCTTGCGGCCGGTGCCAGCCAGACGGTCACGCTCAGCGGCCTGCCGGCGGGGACGGCGGGGGCCAAGACCCTGCGCGCCTTCGTGGACAGCGGGTGCCTGACCGCGGAGGCCAATGAAACGAACAACCAAGCCACGAAGACCTATGCCGTCGCGCCGCCAGCCCCTGACTTTGTGGTCACCAGCCTCGTCCTGACGCCGAGTGCCCCGATCGCCAACGGCACCTTCAGCGCCGCGGTCACGGTGAAGAACCAGGGCACCTTGGCCAGGGCGCCGGGGACGCTCCAGGTCTGGGCCAACCAGGCCGCGGTCCAGAATTGCGGCGCCGTCGGGAACAAATCCACGACCCTGACCAACCTCGCGGCAGGCGCCAGCCAGACGGTCACGCTCAGCGGCCTGCCGGCGGGGACGGTGGGGGCCAAGACCCTGCGCGCCTTCGTGGACAGCTACTGTGACGCGAGAGAAGCGTCGGACGCCAACAATCAGGCGGTGAAGGCGTATCGCGTCGTGCCCTGAGGGTCTTGATCGCTCCGGTGGTCGGAGCCCGTGGACGGCCTCGGCCACGTCAGCCAAGAGTAGGGTATGCAATCGGCATCCACTTCCATCGCAAATCCTCCGCGCATCGAACGCCGATTGCATACCTTACAGCGCTGACGAAGACCCCGAACGAATAAACATTACCGGGGCGGCATCGGGCGCACGGGTCTGGTGGCCAGTTGCCTGCTCGTCGCCAGCGGCATGGAACCGGAGCCAGCCATGCGCCCAGCGCCTCCGTCTGGGACGGGCCCCGCGTTGCCTTCCGTTAGATGGACAGCGCATCCGCTTCGCCACCGATCCGCACGATCGCGTCGATCCCTGGGACGATGAGGCGGACGTGGAAAGCGATCCGTCTGACATTAGGGTTCCAGTTGTTGTCGGTCTGAAACTGTAGGGAGGCGTCAAAGGCGGTCCTGATTAGCAAGCTTCCTCAGCCAGACGGATCCAGCGCTCTGGGCGCGGCCCGACGGCGATGGCGGCGACGAGCAATCGGCTGGGCAAGGTGTCGAGGTGAAAGCGCCGGTTGAATCGGTAAGCGAAGGCGGCGAGGTAGCGCGCGCCATATTTGGCGAAGTCGAAGGCATGATAGGCGCCGCCGAAACTGGTTTTGAGGTTGCCCAGGAGGGTGTTGACCCAGGTGAATTCGGGCAGGTCTTTCGGTT
>NZ_NHSQ01000194.1 GCF_016653465.1 Thiocystis minor
GGGTTGGAAGCCATTCGTGGGGTGAAAACCGTCAACGAGATTGGCCAAGAGCACGGTGTGCATCCGGTCCAAGTCGGGCAATGGAAGAAGGAGATCCTGGAGCAAGCCGGAACCTTGTTCGAGACCAAACGCGGGCGCCAGGCGGCGGACGATCAGAGTGCGCCCGAACGACTCTACAGCGAGATCGGGCGCCTGAAGATGGAACTGGACTGGTTGAAAAAAAGTCCGGGCTGAGCCAATGAGCGCCCGTCGCGGATGGATCGAGCGTGAGGGCGAGGTTGCGGTGATCCGCCAATGCGCCTTGGCCGGGGTCGCGCGCTCAGGGGTCTATACCCGCTCCACTGAGGAAGTTGTTAGCGAGTTGGACCGGATCCTGTTGGCGTTGATTGACGCCGAGTATACCCGTCACCCGTTCTATGGCAGCCGGCGCATGGTGGTCTTTCTGAAGGCGCAAGGCCATCTGGTGAACCGCAAGCGCGTCCAGCGACTGATGGGGATTCTGGGATTGGCGGGCATGGCGCCGGGACCGAACACCAGCCAACCTCACCCCGAGCACTTGGTTTACCCCNGGTTTACCCCTATCTGCTGCGCGGGGTCGACGTCACGCGCCCGAACCAGGTGTGGAGCACCGACATCACCTACGTGCGTCTGGCGCATGGCTTTGCGTACCTGGTCGCCATCATCGACTGGTACGCGCGCCGCGTGCTCGCCTGGCGTCTGTCCAACACCCTGGAGGCAGGATTCTGCGTGGACTGTCTGGAAGAGGCGCTGCGCGCCCATGGTCGGCCTGAGATCTTCAACACTGACCAAGGGTCGCAGTTCACCAGCGCGACCTTTACGGGGGTACTCCTGCGCGAGGAGATCGCCATCAGCATGGATGGACGTGGGCGGGCACTGGACAACATGTTTGTCGAGCGCCTGTGGCGCAGCGTCAAGTACGAGGATATTTATCTCAAAGGATACGCCAGCTTGCCCGAGCTGCTCTTGGGGCTGACCGACTACTTCGCCTTCTACAACCACGAGCGACCGCACCAATCGCTGGGGTACCTGACGCCGGAGGCGGTCTACCGCTCGGGGGTAGGTGGGGGAGCCAACATCGTGGATCGCTTCGGCGAGACAACACTGGGGCAGCGCCAAACCGCTGCGATTGATGTCGCAAGCACAACTTAAATTCAGGGGAAAACTGTCCTGGACATGGGGTCCACTTTACTCTCTTGCTTCGGAATCTTCTGCATCGTCATCTCCAAGGTGACCGTCATTCTACGTCACCCTTGGAAGACGAAATTTCGGGGGAACCTCAATGACCCGGACGGTCATTTGTGAACCCGAGGCGACCGCCGCAGGGTCTCCAGCGGTCCCTCGCCGAAAAGCTGTCGATATTCAGCGGTAAAACGCCCCAGTTGATAGAACCCCTGACCGTAAGCGGCCTGCGTGATGGTCAGGCTGCCGGCTGGCGCGAGCGTTAGCTGGCGGCGCACGGCATGGAACCGCCAGCGCCGCAGGAAGGCCAATGGCGCCATGCCGTAGGTGTCGAGAAAGGCGTACTCCAGGGTGCGCTGACTGACGCCGGATTCGCCGCAGAGCCGTGGAACCGTCAGGACGCTCAGGTCGGCGTCGCGCAGAAACTCCAGCGCGCGATCGAGACCCCGTTGCCGCTTGATGGACGACGGGCGACGCTCAGCGGACAAACCGGGCAGTTCGACCGTCTCCAGCAGACGCGCGAGCAGATCTGTCTCCAAGGCACGCAAGACGGCGGGGTGCTCCAGCATCATCGGACTGCGATGGGCCTGGCGAAGCATGCACAGGAGCCTGCGTTTCAGCTCGTCGAGCTTGGCACCCGAGGCCGGCAGCACGCGGGTCGCGGCGGCGGACAGGAGCGCCGACGCCAGGTCGGGGGCGAGTGTCCGATGGATGAAATCCAGGCTGATAAGAACGATCAGATGGACCTGCCCGGCGTCGATATTGGCTTCCAGCGCACCAGGATGTGAGGCGGGAAGGCCCTGCTCGTGCAGGCTGTCGTTCCAGAAGGTGCTGCGTCGACCGAGGCGAATCGGGACGGCGAATCCGAGCAGCCCTGGCGGCGTCATCCCGAAAACCCGGCTTGGGCACTGAAATGAGTCCTGGTAAAGGGCGAACGTGGGCGTGAGCAGGAACTCCTTGCGATGGACGAATGGCCCCGCCGTCAGCGGCGTGACGCAAAATTCCCACGGCCGGGCGATCTCCTCGTAGAGGACCGGATCGTCCACCTCCAGCGAGCCGATCAGCGGCGGGGCGGTCGGCTGGATCTTGGGCGATGTGATGGGGTCATCCAGGGGCATCGTTTAGCAACCGACTTTGCGAAAACTGCATATCCAGGCAATCGCTGCGCGGCTAGTCTAGGCGACAAAAGCCGACTAAATCAGTTTTCCCTCTCTGACGAGCCCTCAAGGAGCTGACCCGATGAAGCGACCCCTGCTTGGATTACTCGCCACCGCGGCGATGATCATCTCACTTCCCAGCCTTGCCGCGACGGGGGCGACGGCCGACCAACCCAACATTCTGGTCATCATGGCCGATGACATCGGCTGGATGAACGTGTCTTCCTATGGCGGCGACATCATGGGCGTGCAGACGCCGAATATTGACCGCATCGGCGCCGAGGGGCTGCGCCTGACTTCCTTCTATGCCCAGCCGAGCTGCACCGCCGGGCGCGCCGCCTTCATCACCGGCCAGCTTCCGGTGCGCACCGGACTGACCACAGTCGGCACGCCGGGCTCGCCGGCGGGATTGCAGAAGGAAGACATCACCATCGCCGAGGTTCTCAAGACCAGGGGTTACGCGACGGCGCAGTACGGTAAGAACCACCTGGGCGATCTCGATGAGCATCTGCCCTGCAACCACGGGTTCGACGAGTTTTTCGGCAATCTCTACCACCTCAATGCGAACGAGGATCTGGAAGACCCTGACCGCCCGACCAATTCCGAGTTTCGCAAGCAGTTCGATCCGCGCGGCGTGATCGAGTGCACCGCCAATGGCCCCGTGAAGGACGATGGTCCCTTGACCGTGCGGCGTATGGAGACCTTCGACGAAGAAATTCTCGCCAAATCGCTCGACTATCTCGCCCGCCGCGCGGTGGACAGGAAGCCCTTCTTCCTCTGGCACAACACGACCCGCAACCATGTCTTCCTTCATCTTAAGCCCGAGTCCAGGGACCAGTCACGCGGCGGACACGAGGACATCTACGGCAATGCCCTGAAGGAGCACGACGCCCAGGTCGGCCAGCTTCTTGCGAAGCTCCAGGAGACCGGTCTCGACAAAAACACCATCGTGGTCTGGACCACCGATAACGGTGCCTACCAGTACATGTGGCCCGAGGGTGGCACCACGCCCTTCCGGGGCGACAAAGGCACGACCTGGGAAGGCGGGATGCGCGTGCCCACGGTGATCCGCTGGCCCGGCGCACCGGGCGGGCGCGTGAGCAGCGAGATCGTCTCCTCGCTCGATTTCTTTCCCACCCTGGTCGCCGCCGCCGGTGAATCGGATGCGGTCGGCAAGCTCGCGCAGGGCGCGGACTATGGCGGGAACGGCTACAAGGTCCATCTGGACGGCTTCGATCAGACCGCCCTCTTTACCGGCCAGAGCGACCAGTCCGCGCGCAATTTCGTCTTCTACTACGACGAGACGGTGCTCGCGGCCGTCCGCTACCAACAGTTCAAGGTCAGCTTCTCCGTCAAAGCAAACGACCGTTGGGACGATCCGCTGCTCGGTTTAGGCCGTCCACTGATCACCAACCTGTTGATGGACCCCTTCGAGCGTCAGACCGGCGACGTGGGCCGCCAGTACATGGAGCACAAGACCTGGATTCTGACCCCCATCGTCGGCATCGTCCAGAAGCACCTGGCGACCTTCCAGGAGTTTCCGGTCCGCCAGATCGGTCTGAGCGCCCAGATGGGCAAAACCATCGAGGGGATCCAGTCGCAGATCCTGAAGATGCAGCGGACGAACTAAACCGCGTCCAGCGTGACAGGCGTTGTTTCGAGTGAGGGCCGACCTTACGGCAACCAACGCGGTTCGGCGAGCCGCCGTTGAGAACGAGTCAGGGGAAAACGATTGTACGCATCATCGGTTCAGGTTCCATTGCCGAGGGCGGGTGCCGTGGCGCGCTTCGTCCAGCAGGCTGCGCTGTCTCTGGCGCTCGTCGGCGGCGCCATCTGGTCGCCGGTGTCGATGGCTGCGGAAGGCGGCACCACGCACTACCTTCCGGGCGGCACGGCGACGCTGATCGATCTGGCGCCGACCCAACCCGGTTGGGTGGTGCAACCGATCTATCTTCACTACAGCGGCAAGGCATCGACATCAGGGCCGATCCCGGTTGCCGGCACCGTCGCCTTGGGTCTCGACGCTGACAGCGATGCCATCCTGCTTGGCGGTCTCTACACCGTCGGGCAGAGCCTACTCGGCGCGCGTTACAGTGCTGGCGCCTATCTGCCCTATGTCTGGATCAACGCCAACGCCACGCTCGATACCCCGCTCGGCGAGGTTCGGCGCAGGGATCGCACGTCGGGGATCGGCGACCTGACCCTGATCCCCGCCATGCTGGCGTGGGAGTCCGGGTTCTGGCAGTTCAATGCACTGCTTCCTGTCTACGCGCCAACCGGCGACTACCAGGCCGGACGGCTCGCCAATCCCGGCCTCAATTACTGGACCTTCGACCCCACGTTGGGCGCGTCCTACAACAACGACAAGATCGGTTTCAACGCGGCCTTGCATGGCGGCGTCTCCTTCAATACGGAAAACGGCGAGACCGACTATCGCAGCGGTTCGCTGGTTCATCTGGAGGCTAGCGTGCAGCAGCTTCTGCCGGTCGGACCGGGGTTCCTCGGAATTGGCGCCGAGGCCTTCTATCTGGAGCAGGTCACCGCCGATGGCGGATCCGGCGCGCGTCTGGGCGAGTTCAAGGGACGCACCGCCGGCATCGGCCCGGTGCTGAGCTATATCCTGCCGCGCGGCAAGCAGACCCTAGTCGCCGAAATGCGCTGGTTACCCGAGCTGGACGTGAGCCGTCGCCTCAAGGGCGATTACGTCTGGCTCAAGCTCGCGTATCAGTTCTGACAATACCAGACCCTCGACTGAACGATCGGAGACGACGATGAAGCCATCCATGCTGAAGATGATGACGGCGGTGCTGACGGCCGCTGTCGTTTGGGCGGTTCCGCTCCAGGCCGAGAAGATCGCCCATCCGAAGGACGGCGCCCCTGGAGACTGGAGGCTGATCGGCACGACGCGCGCCAACCACACGGCGGACCACGACACCAAGGGTCTGCTGAACGGCAAGGCGGACGTCACTCTGTTCGGCATGAAGTGATTGAGCGCAGATTTCACTGACATGCTGAACCTCGACCTCGCCCAGATTTGCAGCGCGATCGCTTCTGACCTGGTGGCCAAAACGACCATTCTCGCCGATGCCCATTTAGGTCTCGACGCATTCGTAGACAAACACGGCCAAACCATTCTCGGCGACTTCATCCAAGCCGGTGAGGAGATCGATCTGGCGGACGCCCGTGCCGCCGCTGCCGCACTGTGGCGGTATCTCCGGTTGATCCAGACCACGACGACCTCCCTAATGCAAGCGCCCGCGACACCATCAACGCAAGACCTGCGCCAGCGGGCCGAGGCGCGCCTGGGGATGATGGATGCACCGGGGATGGACACTGTCGCGCCAGATGCGACCGCGCAACTGGTCCACGAATTGAGCGTCCATCAGATCGAACTGGAGTTGCAGAATGAAGAACTGCGCCGCACCCAGGAGGCATTGGCGGTCTCGCACGCGCGTTATTTCGACCTCTACGATCTCGCCCCCGTCGGCTATGTGACCCTCAGCGAGGCGGGGCTGATCCAGGAGGCCAACCTGGCGGCGGCCACACTCCTGAACACGTCGCGCGGCAACCTGCTCCATCAATCGCTCAACCACTTCATCCTTCCCGAGGATCAGGACGTCTTCTACCACTGCCGCCGGCAGCTCTGGGCCACCGGTGAGTCGCAGTCCTGCGAACTGCGTCTGTCAGACGCAAACGGTGAGCCCCGCTGGATCGGTCTGGAGACCAGCCTCATCCCGACGACCGACACGCCCCCCCCGCGCTGGCAGGCCATCCTGAGCGACATCACGCGCCGCAAGCAGATCGAAGCCGACCTCGAAGCGCATCGACGCCAATTGGAAGCGTTGGTCAACGCGCGCACCGCCGCGCTCTCCATCGCCAAGGAGGCGGCGGAGGCGGCCAACCGGGCCAAGAGCACCTTCCTCGCCAACATGAGCCACGAGTTGCGCACGCCCATGAACGCCATCCTGGGCATGAATACACTCGCCCTGCGCCGTGCCAGCGACCTCCAACAGATCGACCAGTTGAACAAGGTCCGCCAGGCATCCCAGCATCTGCTCGCCGTGATCAACGACGTCCTCGACCTCTCCAAGATCGAGGCCGACCGACTCACCCTGGAACAGACGGCTTTCACGCTGGAGACAGTTTTGACGCACCAGACCGACCTGATCGGTCGACTTGTCACCGAGAAGGCACTTGACTTGGTGATCGACGTCCCCGCCGACCTCGCCCACCGGTCGTTCCAGGGTGATCCTCACCGTCTGGGGCAGATCCTGCTCAACCTAACCGGCAATGCGGTCAAATATACGCTGCGGGGTTCAGTGACCGTGCGCGCCCGACTCGTCGAAGAGACCCTGACCGACGTGCTGCTGCGCCTTGAGGTCCAGGATACGGGGATCGGCATCGCGACCAAGGATCAGCCGCGACTCTTCACCCCCTTCGAGCAGGTGGACAGCTCGACGACCCGCCAATATGGCGGCACGGGTCTCGGGCTGGCGCTCAGCCAGCGGCTGGCCCAGCGGATGGGCGGCGCCATGGGGTTCGAGAGTCAGCTCGGGGTGGGCAGTACCTTCTGGTTCACCGCCCGTCTGGCCCTGGCCGATCGGCGGCTGGCCCCGGCCATGGCATCTCCCACGGTCACCCCGCTCGCCCAGCTCCGCGCCCATCATGCGGGTGCGCGCATCCTGCTCGCGGATGACGAACCCATCAATCAGATGATCACGCGGGAACTCCTGGAGGAGGCCGGCCTCGCGGTGGAGATTGCCGCCAACGGCGCGGAGGCGTTGGCGTTGGCGACGCGCGCCGACTACGACCTGATCCTGATGGACCTGCAAATGCCCGTGATGGATGGGCTCGAAGCGACGCAACGGATACGCCTGCTACCCAATGGCGCCACCCTTCCGATCCTTGCACTCACCGCCAATGCCTTCGTCGATGTCCAGGCGCGCTGCCTCGCGGCGGGCATGACCGACTTCATTACCAAGCCGGTCGATCCGGATGCCCTGGAGGCGATCGTGTTCAGCTATCTGGCCCAATCCAGCGACCTTGAACATTCCAATGCCCGGTCGTCGCCACCGTTCGAATAGAAACACTGGAACCGAGAAACACGCCCCGCACAAACAACCACCCCGGAGACGACAACCATGCCGATACCTATATTCCGCCTGCCCACGGGCATCCTCCTGGCCCTGTTCGCCGTCACCTCCCCGCAGGCGGCCCCAGCCCAGACGGATGCCCTGTCCACCGCCGGCTCCAAACCCAACATCGTCGTCATCCTGGCCGATGACCTCGGCAACGCCGACCTCGGCTATCGCGGCAGCGACATCCAAACGCCGAATATCGATGCGCTGGCTCAGGAAGGCGTGCGGCTCGAAAACTTCCACGGCGAGCCGGTCTGCACCCCCGCCCGCGCCGCGCTGATGACCGGCCGCTACCCGATGCGTCACGGTCTCCAGACGCTGGTGATCTTCCCCAATCACCGTTACGGCCTGCCCACCGACGAGCGCACCCTGCCACAGGCGCTCAAGGACGCGGGCTACGCGACCTACATGGTCGGCAAGTGGCACCTCGGCCACGCCGACCGGAAATTCTGGCCGCAAAACCGTGGCTTCGATCACTTCTACGGCAATACCGTCGGCGAGGTCGACTACTTCACTCACAAGCGCGCCGGCATCCTCGACTGGCAGCGCAACGGTGAGTTCATTGATGAGGAAGGCTATTACCTGGACCTGATTGGCGACGAGGCGGTCAAGCTGATCGAGCATCAGGACAAGGACAAGCCATTCCTGCTCTATGTCGCCTCGCTCGCGCCCCATGCGCCCTATCAGGCGCCGAAGGCCATGGAGGACCGCTATGCCGAGACCATCGCCGACCCCACGCGCCGCACCTACGCGGCCATGATCACCTCACTCGACGAACAGGTCGGGCGGGTCGTCGCCGCGCTCGATCAGCAGGGCCTGCGCGAGAACACCCTGATCGTCTTCAGCAGCGACAACGGCGGACCCCGCAGCGCGGTGGTGGCCAGCGGCGCGCATTCCCGGGAGGAGCGCGCCGCCAGCGGGGTCAAGCAGGAGTCGCTGCCGGCCAGCAACGGCGAGCTGCGCGGCGGCAAGGGCAGTCTGCATGAGGGCGGCGTGCGCGTCCCGACCATCGTCAACTGGCCGGCCAGGCTCCAGCCGCGCGTCGTCGACGGGCCGCTGCACATGGTGGACATCATGCCCACCGCCATGGCACTGGCCGGCGCTCCGGCCAACCCGACCGACAAGCCGCTCGATGGCGTGGATCTCTGGTCCACGCTCGCTACCGGCCAAGGCTCGACGCATGACGACATCCTGGTGAACGTCGAGGCGTTTCGCGGCGCGGTCATCAAGGGTCAGTGGAAGCTGGTCAGGATCGCCCTCCTGCCGGGTAAGACCGAGCTGTTCGACCTGAGCACCGACCCAGGCGAGAAGAACAACGTCGCCGAGCAGAACCCGGAGATCGTCCGCGACCTGGAAGGCCGCCTGATCGCCTACGCCAGGCAGCAGAAGCCGAGCGAATGGATGAAGGCGCAGCCGGATTATCTGGGCGCGCAGGGGCAGACCCTGTTCGACCCGGACTTCGACATCGACGACGGTGGCATGCCGCACCTGAAGCCGGCTCTGCCGCAGCCCTGAGCCCTGAGCCCCGAGGCGCCCGCCCAACGATCTCGGGCGGGCGCCGTCACCCTAGCCCCCGCCGGTCATTGGACCGGCCCCGCATCCACTGGAGGACGACGCATTGAAGAAGATCACCCTGATAACCATTACACTCGCTGCGGCGATGTGCGCCAATCTAGCCTTAGCCGGGGCGCTCGACCCGGACTGCACCCCGGAGAAGGCCGCCAAGGGTGCGGTCGCCAAGGCGACGGTTGGGGTTGGCGGACGCTGCTCACCCGCCGAGGCCGCCAAGGATTCGGCCAAACGCACGGCGGGGATCGAGGACAAGGGACCACTCGACAAAGCCGGCCATGGCGATGAAGGGTTGGTCAAAAAGGCCGTGAAATAGCAACTGATCACTGACAACTAGAAAAAAGGAAACCTCGTTATGCCTCTAATGACTCGCGCGTTGGCCGAACTGATCGGCACCTTCTGGCTCGTACTCGGCGGCTGTGGTGCCGCCGTCTATGCCGCCGGCGTTCCGGACGTCGGCATCGGCTATCTGGGCGTCGCCTTCGCCTTTGGCCTCACGGTATTGACCATGGCCTATGCGATTGGCCATATCTCCGGCTGTCACCTGAACCCGGCGGTCTCGCTGGGGCTGGCGGTCGGCGGACGCTTTTCCTTCGCCGATCTCCCGGTTTACGTGATCGCTCAGGTGCTGGGCGCCATCGCCGCCGCCTTCCTGATCTGGTTCGTCGCCGCGGACATGGGGCTCTACAAGGAAGGACAGGCGACCTTCACCCTGGCCGCCAACAGCCTGGCGGTGAACGGCTACGGGCCGCTTTCGCCCCAGGGCTACGGCATGGTCGCCGGCCTGGTCACCGAGATCGTCATGACCGCCATGTTCCTCTTCATCATCCTGGGCGTGACCGACAAGCGCGGGACCGCCGTGGCGGGTGGACTCGCCATCGGTCTGGCCCTCACCCTCATCCACCTGATCTCGATCCCGATCACCAACACCTCGGTGAATCCGGCACGCAGTACCGGGCCGGCGCTGGCCCTGCTCGTCGGCGGCGAGGGGCTGGCGACGGCACAGCTCTGGCTGTTCTGGGTCGGCCCGCTGGTCGGCGCCACCATCGCCGGTCTCGTCTATCGGCTGTTCGAGGCCAGGGACCAGGCGGTCTGATCCTGCCCGCTCCGTCTCGACCGCGTCGAGATCGACGCGGTCGCAATCACGCACTCACCCAGAGGACTGACGACGATGCCGATGAAGACAAGACACGTACCCCTCCTGTTGCTCGCCGGCCTGGCGCTGTCGGGCAGCGTGCTGGCGGAAGAAGCGGAGATCGCCGTGACGACGGCCCCAGCCATCGATCCCCAGGCCATGCAGGCGCTCGATCGCATGGGCGCCTATCTGCGCGGGCTGGAGACCTTCAGCCTGCGCGCGGACGACGCCATCGACGAGGTTCTGGATTCCGGCCAGAAGATTCAGCTCACGAAGACGGTCGAGTTACAGGTGCGTAAACCCGACCGTCTGCGGGCCGACATCACGACCGACCGCAAGGCACGCGAGATCTTCTACGACGGCAAGCACTTCACACTCTTGGCTCCCGAGGCCCGGTATTTCACAACGGTCGAGGCGCCGCCCAGCATCCGCGAGATGATCGCGGCGGTCGAGACCCGGTACGGGATCGAATTCCCGCTGGTCGACCTCTTCCAGTGGGGCGAGGATGCCGACGCGGCGGCGGACATTCAGGAGGCCATGTTGGTTGGCGTGAGCAAGATCGATGGCCAGATGGCCGACCACTACGCCTTCCGCCAGGACGAGATCGATTGGCAGATCTGGATTGCCCAGGGCGAGGCGCCTCTGCCGCTGCGCTATGTCATCACCACCAAGGATGAGCCGGGCGAGCCGCAATACATGGCCAACCTGACCTGGGACACGCAGGCCAAGCCCGCTGACGCGGTCTTCACCTTCACGCCAACCAAGGACGATCACCCCATCGCCATCGTCGTCCAGGACGAAACCCCGGCCACGCAAGAGGACGCCCCGAAATGAAACATCAGTCTAAGCACTCTGCCGTGTTGGCCACCCTGGCCGTTCTGTTTGTAGGCATTGCGCTGATCCCGCTGGATACCTCGGCGGCTCGGGGTGGTGGGGGCCATGCCAGAACCTCGGTGCATCGGGGGGGCGGTGCCAATATCAACCGCGGCGCCAACGTGAACCGCAATGCCAATGTGAACCGCAACGCGAACATCAACCGCAGCGCCAATGTGAACCGCACTGCGAACGTCAACCGCAATGCCAACGTGAACGTCAATCGCCATGTCGACGTCGATGTCCATCGCGGCTGGAATCACCCCGTCGGCACGGCGGTGGCGATTGGCGCGACGGCGGCGGTGATCGGCTCGATCATCTATTCTCTGCCGCCGTCCTGCACCACGGTCTACTCCGGCGGCGTCACCTACCAGCAATGCGGCTCGACCTGGTACCAGCCACGCTATGCCGGCAGCAGCGTCCAGTATGTCGTGGTGAATTCTCCGTACTGATCGCACGACGCAGTGCTCGTCTGGCTCCTGTGCTCTCGCAGGGGAGCCAGTCCAGACCCTGCGGCGTTGCATAAACATTTGTGCCTGGAGCGCGGTCAAGACAGCATCTCCACGCAGTGCATGGAAACGCGATCGATCTCAACCACACCCGGAGACCAGACAGATGCAATGGCGTGACTTCCCGACCCTGGCGATCGTCTGCTGCATGGCCATGCCGGCGGGGATCGCCGCCGCGGCCGATCCGGTGACCGTCCCCAACGACGGCTCCATCCTGCCCTTTTCCCCAACCCCGTCGGCCAGCATCGCCGGTCCGACCTTGCAGGAGTCGACCCATCAGCGGCGGGCGGAAGACAGCCATCTGCCGGCTGATGCCCCCAACATCCTCATCATCCTGCTCGACGATGTGGGCTTCGGTCTGCCGGATACCTACGGCGGCCCCATCCATACGCCGACGCTTTCGCGCATCGCCAACGACGGCATCAGCTACAACGCCTTCCACACCACCGCCATCTGCTCGCCGACCCGCGCCGCGCTGCTCACCGGGCGCAACCATCAGCGCGTGGGCTCCGGCACCATCGCCGAGCGCGCGGTGGACTGGGACGGCTATACCGGGGTGATTCCGCGCACCGCCGCGACCTTGCCCAAGGTGCTGGGCGCTTACGGTTACAAGACCGCCGCCTTCGGCAAGTGGCACAACACGCCCGCCACCGAGACCACGGCGATGGGTCCATTCACACTCTGGCCGACCGGCGAGGGGATCGGGTTCGACTATTTTTACGGCTTCCTGGCCGGCGAGACCTCTCAATGGGAGCCGCGCCTGGTCGAGAACCTCAACCCGGTCGAGCCGCCCCATGACCCGACCTACCATCTGAGCGAGGATCTGGCGGACCAGGCCGTCGGCTGGCTGCGCAAGCACCGCGCCTACACCCCGGACAAGCCCTTCTTCCTCTACTGGGCGCCGGGCGCAGGACACGGACCGCACCACATCTTCAAGGAATGGGCGGACAAATACGCGGGCCAGTTCGACGACGGCTGGGATGCCCTGCGTGAGCGCACCTTCGCGCGCCAGAAGGCGCTCGGCTGGATTCCGCCCGACACCCGGTTGACCCCGCGCGCCGCGTCCATGGCCGCCTGGGACAGCATCCCCGAGGCCGAGCGGCCCTTCCAGCGGCGGCTGATGGAGGTCTTCGCCGGCTTCGTCGAGCATGCGGACGTGCAGGCCGGCCGGGTGATCGACGAGCTGGAGCGTCTCGGCATTCGCGACAACACGCTGGTCTTCTACGTCTTCGGCGACAACGGCGCGAGCGCCGAGGGTCAGAGCGGGACCATCAGCGAGCTGCTGGCGCAGAACGGCATCCCCAACACGCTCGATCAGCACCTCAAGGCGCTCGACGGGCTCGGCGGCCTGGACGCGCTCGGCGGCCCCCAGATGGACAACATGTACCATGCCGGCTGGGCCTGGGCGGGCGACACGCCCTTTCAGCACACCAAGCTGATCGCCTCTCACTTCGGCGGCACCCGCAATCCGCTGGCCATCTCCTGGCCGAAGGGCATTCAGCCGGACAAGAGCCCGCGCCCCCAGTTTCACCACGTCAACGACATCGCCCCGACCATCTACGAGATCCTCGGGATCACGCCGCCCAAGGTGGTGGATGGCTTCGCGCAGGACCCCATCGACGGAACCAGCCTCGCCTACAGCTTCGCCGACGCCAAGGCGCCGGGCCGCAAGCACAGCCAGTATTTCGACAACAACGGCAGTCGCGGCATCTTCCAGGACGGCTGGTTCGCCAGCACCTTCGGGCCGCTCACGCCCTGGCTCACCGTCAGCCCAGGGCTGACGACCTGGGATTCTCGTCAGGATGTCTGGGAGCTGTATGACCTCAGGTCCGACTTCTCCCAGGCCGTGAACCTGGCCGACCGGGAGCCCCAGCGTCTCGAAACCATGAAAACGGACTTCCTCAAGGTCGCGGAGGAGAACAAGGCATTCCCCATCGGCGCCGGTATCTGGCTGCGGCTGCATCCCGAGGACCGCGTCAAAACCCCTTACAGGCACTGGGAGTTCGATGCCTCGACCACGCGCATGCCCGAGTTCACCGCGCCGGGCCTGGGTCGCGAGAGCACTCATGTGACCATCGACGCCGAGTTGGGCGAGCAGGCATCGGGCGTGCTCTATGCCCTGGGCGGCGCCTCCGGCGGCCTGACGCTCTACCTGGACCGGGGCCACCTGGTCTACGAGTACAACATGATGATCATCGAGCGCTACGGGGTGGCCTCGGCCGAGCCGCTCAGCCCCGGCCAGCATCGCATCGAGGTGGACACGGCCATCAAGAAGCCCGGCGCCCCGGCCGAGGTGATCCTCTCCGTCGACGGGGCCGAAGTCGCACGCACCACCGTCGAGCGCACCGTTCCGGCGGCCTTCACCGCCAGCGAGACCTTCGACGTCGGGGTCGATCTCGGGTCGCCCGTGTCGCGCGACTACTTCGATCGCCGGCCGTTCCGGTTCGACGGCAAGATCGCGCGGGTACTGGTCGAGGCGAGGTGATCCCATGACCGCCACGCTGCTCCTGCTGCTCAAGCTCGCCGTCGGCGCCATCATCCTCGCGATCGGGATGGACTCCACCCTGAAGGACTTGACCTACCTCTGGCGCCGGCCGGCGCTCTTCCTGCGCTCGGTGCTGGCCATGTACCTGCTGGTGCCGCTGGCGGCCCTGGCGCTGGTCAAGATCCTGCCGCTGTCGCCGGGGGTCGAGGTTGGACTCCTGGTGCTGGCGGTCTCGGCCGGGGCGCCGCTGCTGCCGCGCAAGCTGCTGCGCATCGGCGACGGGGCCTACATCTTCAGCCTGGTGGTGACCTCGTCGCTGCTCGCGATCATTCTGGTCCCCGCCTGGCTGGCGGTGCTCGGCCCAGAGTTCGGCGATCCGATTCAGTTGCGGCCGGAGCGGGTGGCCCTGGTGTTCGCCAAATCCTTCTTCCTGCCACTCGCGCTTGGGATGCTGATCCGCTGGCGCTTTCCAGCCGTGGCCGGACGGATCGGTGATCATCTGATGCGCATCGGCGGACTGGTGCTGACGGGCTGCGCGGCCGCGCTCCTGATCCTGCACTGGGAGGTGCTGCTCGACGCCCATTGGTTTGGCGTCCTGACCCTGGCGGGCCTGGTGATCATCGCGCTGGCGATCGGCCACCTGCTCGGCGGTCCAGCCGAGGAGGACCGGACCGCGCTCGCGATCGCTTGCTCGACCCGTCATCTGGGGATCGCCGTGCTGGTGGCGTCATCCGTTCCCGGCCCGCGCACCTCCGTCATCGTCGCGGTCTATATTCTGACCTCGGCCGCGATCTCGATTCCCTATTTACACTGGCGGCGCCGTGCCGTCGCAACCCTGGAGGAACCGCGAGGTTCGCTATGAACAAAATTCTTGCCGCATCGTTACTCGCGATCGTCCTGTTCGTCGGGATGCTTGCCTTACTGGAAATTGGCCGACGGCTCGGTCATCGGCGGCTGGCGAGCGACCCCGATGGTGCGCGGGCGGGCACTGGCGCGGTCGAGGGGGCGGTCTTTGCCCTGATGGGACTGCTGATCGCCTTCACCTTCTCCGGCGCGGCGTCGCGCTTCGACACGCGCCGTGACTTGATCGTCCAAGAGACCAACGCCATCGGCACGGCCTACCTGCGGATCGATTTGCTGCCGGTGAACGCGCAACCGGACATGCGGGAGCATTTTCGGCAGTATCTGGATGCCAGGCTGGAGGTCTACCGCAAACTGCCCGATCTGCAGGCCGCGCGCTCGGAGTTGGCAAAAGCGTCGGCATTACAGGGCGACATCTGGACTCAGGCGATCGCTGCGGGCCACATGGAGGGAGCACAACCCGACGCCACGAAATTGCTGCTGCCCGCCCTCAACGAGATGTTCGACATCACCACGACCCGCACCATGGCGGCACAACTGCATCCGCCGATGGTGGTCTATGGGATGCTGGTCGGATTGGCCCTGGCCAGCGCCCTGCTGGCCGGTTACGGCATGGCCGGCGGCCGGTCACGCAACTGGCTGCATATGGTCAGTTTTCCGGCCGTCATGGCGATTGCGGTCTATGTCATCCTGGACATCGAGTATCCACGTCTCGGGTTAATCCATGTCGATGCCTTCGACAAAGCCTTGGTGGAATTACGGGCGAACATGAAATGAGGCGACACTCCGTCTGAATACCAGAGTGAACCGCCCCGGTTTCTCACAGACTCCAACCTTGAGTGGATGGAGCCAAGAAGACAGCAACGACCTATTCCCCAGAAGTCCGCGAGCGCGCCGTCCACGGTCGGATCCTTCCGCCGGTCCGTGGTCACGGCTACCGGCTGATCGTCGAGCCATCCTTGGAGTGATCCGCAAGTGGATCTCTTTCGTCGGCCATGCGTCCAACCACCGACGTCGGACAGCCGGTTAATTCATGCTGTCATCTTTCGAATATTTGGTTCCCTGCACCGTTCCCTGCGCCATGAGACCCGTTTTGGTGAGTTGGTAGACCTTGATTCCCTCGGGCGCCTCCAGTTCGCCGCCGCCGCCCCCTTTGCCACTGGCGCGGGCGACAGCGGCCGTTTCACCGCCGAAGGTCCATCCCTTGTCCAGGAATTGTTTCAGCACATCGCGACTGGTGAAAATCAAGACGGTGCGGACGTCCTTGAAACCGACGCCGAGCCCGGCGCTCACTGAACCGACTTTCATGAAGGTGTCCTTGCCAGTCAGGTTGTCGCGGACGATCCCACGCCCACCGCCGCCGCCGAGAAACAGCACCTGAGCGCTGACGACCCCAAAGACGCCGTATCCGGCTGCCGATCGGATCGCCTTGCGGGTTTGCGGAATTTCTCGATAAAGCTGTTCGAGCGTGTTTTGGCGCATCTTGCGCAGTTCAGTCCGCGCGTCCGCCTTGGTGTCCGACGCCATTGCGAGCGGCACCATGATGGTCGAACAGAGCACAACGACCAGGATCAACAGTCGGTCAAGACGAGACATCCGCTTCCTCCTCCTTTTGCGTGAGACGACGGCCGAAGTATTCGGTGAGCATGGGTCCAAGGATCGATGTCAGCACCATGAGCACGATGACGGCGTTCAGGACCGACTCGGTGATCAGTGAATCGCCATCGGCATTGACCGCCTCGAAGGCTGCCAGCGCGGCCGCGAGGGTCGCCGCGACCTGGGGCAACGACAGCGACCACATGGTCATGGCGGCCGGCCAATCATAGCCGAAGGGTCGACGAACCGTCGCAACGGCCAGGAACTTGCCGAGGAACAGGGCCGCCAGGATCGCCAGGACGAAGGACAGGCTATTGAGAAGCGTCGCGGCGAACACCGGCAGGTCGAGTTTGACGCCGATGCTGATGAAGAAGATCGGAATGAACAGCCCCTCGCCGATCAGGATGATCTTGTCCCGCACCGGCGACATGGCGAGCACCCGATTGACGGCGATTCCAGCGAGGAAGGCGCCGACGATGTCTTCGAGATGGATCAGGTGAGCGCCCGCCGCGGCCAGCATCAGGATGAGAAAGGTGAATGAGAAGAGACTGTTTTCGTCGTCGCGATGACGACGGAAAAAGAGCCGGCCAAGGAGCGGAAGCCCTTGCAGGACGATGACGCTGTAGACGGCCAGGGCGAAGATCTGGATCGCCAGACCCAACGGCGAGAAGCCGCCTTTGTGGATGGAGATGCAGACCGCAAGCACCAGCAGGGCCGCGATATCGGTGAAGATGGTCGCGCCGACCACGACGGCCATATCCTCCCGCTTCGCCAGGCCGAGTTTGGTCAGAATCGGGAACCCCAGGAGCGTGTGCGAGGCGATCAACGAGCCGATCAGCACGGCAGCGGTCCAGCCAAACCCGAAGACCAAGGCGGCCACCATGCCCGCCAAGAGCGGAAAGGCGAAGGTGGCGGCGCCGAAACCGAGCGACCGTTGCCGAGTGGCCTGGAAGATCCGCATGTCGATCTCCAGGCCGACGATGAACATGAGGAATACCCGTCCAACCGAGGAGAACAACTCCACGGTGCCATGCTCACGCACGTCCGGATCGATGATGCCGAGGACGTAAGGACCGAGCAGGATACCGCCGAGCAGCAGCGCAACCGGCGCCGGCAGCCGCAGGCGGTTTGCCAACGATGGCAGCAGGAAGACCAGGAACATCACCAGCGTGAAGAGTTCGAGCGCGGATGCCTGCCGGAAATAGCCGAGAATGGTTCCGGGCTTCCAGAGACTGATCGCCGTGACCAGGGCGATGCTCAGCGCGGCGAAGAGCAACCAACGTTTCAGGATTATTCGCAACATAGAAGCTCCCGCGGCCGTCGCGATCAATGCGGTTCTGGATATCAGCGGGTCTCGACCCTGCTGGTGGCGATGAGTTTACAGGCGGTGCGGTCTAGTGGACAGCCAACACCCGCCGCGCCGCTGCGCTTTGTCGCCTATACTCAGCCCCGCCCTCTACTTTGGGGGATTGCCCGCCCGAGCCGAAAGAGGACCAGGAAGGGTCCGTGAATCCGTGCGACACCACCCGCATTCCAACGCGCGACGATCAGATTAGGAAATTTGCCATGACGAACCCTGGTTACACCCCGTCCCTGATGCTGGCGGGGTTACTCATCACGCCCATCGCCGCCTGGTCGCAGGCCGCCCCGCCGGCTAAGCCGCCCAACATCGTTGTCATTTGGGGCGACGACATCGGCCAATCCGACGTCAGTGCCTATTCGATGGGCGTGATGGGCTTTCATACGCCCAACATCGACCGCGTGGCCAAGGAAGGCATGGTGTTCACCGATTACTACGCCGAGCAGAGTTGCACCGCCGGCCGGGCGTCGTTCATCACCGGCCAATCAGGCTTGCGCACTGGCTTGACCAAGGTCGGTTTGCCGGGCGCGACCGTCGGGTTGCAAAAGGAAGACCCGACGATTGCCGAGCTGCTGAAAGCGCAAGGCTATGCCACTGGCCAATTCGGCAAGAACCATCTGGGCGATCGCAACGAATATCTGCCCACCGTGCATGGTTTTGACGAATTCTACGGCAACCTCTATCACCTCAACGCCGAAGAAGAGCCGGAGCTGCCGGACTACCCGAAAGATCCGGCATTCCTGGCAAAATTCGGTCCGCGCGGCGTATTGGACTGTCAGGCGTCGGCCACCGACGACCAGACGGTGGACCCGCGCTTCGGCAAGGTCGGCAAACAGGTGTGCACGGACACCGGCCCCCTGACCAAGAAGCGGATGGAAACCATCGACGATGACGTCGCCGACCGCGCGGTGGACTTCATCCAGCGGCAAAACAAGGCCGGCAAGCCCGCCTTTGTCTGGGTGAACCTCTCCCACATGCACTTCCGCACCCACACCAAGCCAGAGAGCATTGGTCAGGCGGGGCGTTGGCAGAGCCCCTACCACGACACCATGATCGACCACGACAAGAATGTCGGCACGGTTCTCAAGGCACTGGATGACCTGGGCATCGCGGACAACACCTTCGTGATGTACAGCACCGACAATGGCCCGCACATGAACAGTTGGCCGGACGGCGCGATGACGCCCTTCCGGAACGAAAAAAACAGCAACTGGGAAGGGGCCTATCGGGTGCCGGCCATGGTGCGCTGGCCGGGCAAGATCAAGCCGGGCAGCATCTCCAACGACATCATTTCCCACCTCGATTGGCTACCGACCTTTGCGGCCATGGCTGGCGACGCGCAGGTGAAGGATGCGCTGCTCCAAGGCGACCAGGTTGGCGACATGACCTACAAGGTCCATCTGGACGGTGACAACCTGGTTCCCTATCTGACTGGTCAAGTCGCGAAGAGTCCGCGAGAATCCTTCCTGTACATCAACGACGATCAGCAATTGACTGGGCTGCGTTACGACAATTGGAAGTTTGTGTTCATGGAGCAGCGGGCCGAGGGAACCATGCGCGTCTGGTCGGAGCCCTTCACCAGCTTGCGGATTCCCAAGATCTTCAATCTCCGCACGGACCCTTACGAGCGCGCGGACATCACCTCGAACACCTACTACGACTGGCTACTGGATCACGCCTTCATGCTGGTCCCCGCGCAGGCGTTTGTGGGCGATTTCCTGATGACCTTCAAGGACTATCCGCAGCGGCAGAAAGCGGCTGCCTTCAACATGGATGAAGTGCTGCAAAAGCTCAAGGACAACAACGGTTCGAAGTAGCCCGCATTAGGCGGGGCACGGCCGTGCGCGTGCCCCGCTTCTGATTCACTTTCAGGAGTCGATTGATGACAGGTTCGCCCGTGACTACGCTGCTCGCGCTACTGCTGCTCATCGACATCGCCGTTGCCGCCGACCCGCTGCCTTCCTGGAGCGACACCGCACCGAAGCAGGCCATCATCGCCTTCGTCGAGCAGGTCACCCAGGAAGGCTCGCCCGAGTTTGTGCCCGTTGCGGAGCGCATCGCGACGTTCGACAACGACGGCACGCTCTGGTGCGAGCAGCCGGCACCGGTCCAACTCTACTTTGTACGCGATCGGGTGAAGGCCCTCGCGCCGCTGCATCCCGAATGGACAACGAACGAGCCGTTCGCCTCGCTGCTCAAGGGGGACGTGACAAGCGCGCTCGCCAGCGGCGATCACGCGCTCCTCGACCTCCTCATGGCCACGCACGCGGGCATGACCACGGACGAATTCGCGCAGATCGTCACGGACTGGATCGCCACCGCGAGACATCCAAGGATCGGCAAGCGCTTCACCGACATGACCTACCAGCCGATGCTCGAACTACTCGCCTATCTGCGGGCCAATGGGTTCAGGAACTTCATCGTTTCCGGCGGCGGCATCGAGTTCATGCGCCCCTGGGCGGAGCGCGTCTATGGCATTCCGCCGGAGCAAGTCGTGGGCAGCAGCATCAAGACCACATTCGAGATGCGCGACGGCAAACCTGCGTTGGTTCGCCTGCCCGAACTGAACTTCAATGACGACCGGGATGGGAAGCCCATCGCCATCAACCGGCACATCGGCCGCCGGCCCCTCGCCGCCTTCGGGAACTCACGCGGCGACAAGGAAATGTTGGAATACACGCAGGGCGGCAGCGGCGCCCGTTTCGAGCTGCTGGTGCTGCACGACGACGCGGAGCGCGAATACGCCTATGGTCCGGCCCGTGGCTTGCCGGACGTTAAACTGGGGGCCTTCCCGCCCGCGCTCGATAAGCAGGCGAAGCAGGACAGTTGGGTCGTGGTCAGCATGAAGACCGATTGGAAACAGGTCTTCCCGGTCGCGCCATCGGCGGTCACCGCCATCGACATTCTGCTGGAACCGGACGCCAGGATGCTCCAGCATGCCGCCGCCAACAACGCGCGGCTGCTCACGGTCAACCCGCAGGGTTTCGCCCTGGATGCCGCGCACCGTCCGCATATCACGCTGATCCAGCGTTTCGTCCGCACCGCGGACCTCGACCAGGTCTATGCCGCCGCCGGGAAGGTGCTCGCCGACGCCAATGTGAAGGCCATGACGCTGGAAGCCTTCAAGTACTATTACGCCCCGGGCAAGGATGTTGGCGTGGCGGGCATTGTCGCCAGGTCGACCCCTGAGCTACTCGCATTGCAACGGAACTTAATTGACGCCGTGGCTCCCTTCACCGTGGAGACCGGACCCATCGCCGCCTTCACCGCCGCGCATGACGACCCGGCCCTCGACGCGGCCTTGATCGACTATGTTTCGACCTTTGTTCCAACCTATTCCGGCGAACATTTCAGTCCGCACGTCAGCACCGGTGTCGCGCCGCGCGCCTATCTCGACAGGATGCTCGCCGAACCCTTCGAGCCGTTCACCTTCTCGCCAGTCGGCGCGGCCCTGTACCAGTTAGGCCCGTTCGGCACGGCGGCGAAGAAGCTCAAGGAGTGGGATTTGAAACCCTAAGCCGTCAAGCGACCGCTGTTCGTGCCGATGTTCTGTCTTAAGAAGATCCAGTGAGGCAGGAGCGCGAACCGGGACCGAGCGGTCCCGCGCGCGGGTGTCGCGCAGCAGTAGCGAAAGGGCGTTGTCACGCAGCGATTGGATGTCTATGAAGCCGAAATATACCGCCATCTGTCTCGTCGTATGCCTGCTGTTCGATGGTGCGGCGACCGGGAGCGCAGAGCCGCTACCGCCCGCCACCTACGCCGGCAGCCAGTCCTGCGTGACCTGTCATCCGGTCGAGACCGAACGCTGGCGCGGCTCCTTTCATGATCGGGCGATGACGGAGGCGACCGAGGCGACGGTCCTGGGTGATTTCAACAACGTCACGTTCACCGCCCAAGGCATCACCTCGCGGTTCTTTCGCCAGGACAGCCAGTATCGGGTCCGCACCGATGGCCCCGATGGACAACTGCACGATTATCCCATCCGCTACACCTTCGGCTGGTGGCCGCTCCAGCAATATCTGATCGAGTTCCCCGGCGGGCGTCTGCAAAGCCTCGGCATCGCCTGGGACAGCCGCGCGGCGGCGGATGGTGGACAGCGCTGGTTCCATCTCTATCCGAACGAACGGATCGACCACACCAGCCGCCTGCACTGGACCGGCCGCGATCAGAACTGGAACTACCAGTGCGCCGAGTGCCATTCCACCAACCTGCAAAAGGGCTACGATCTCGCGACGGACAGCTTCCACACCACCTGGTCCGAGATCGATGTCGCCTGCGAGGCGTGCCACGGCCCGGCCTCGCGTCATGTCGAGCAGGCGCAATCGGCGACGGCGGACAAGACGCCCGCGTGGGATGCCAGCAAGGGCCTGGTGGTTGATCTCGCCGACCGCGACGGCGCAGTCTGGACGCACGACGACCAGACCGGCCTGCCGCAACGCTCCGTGCCGCGCGCCCAACACACCCAGATCGAGGTCTGCGCCCGCTGCCATGCGCGGCGCGGTCAGCTCAGCGAGACGTACCAGCACGGCCAGCCGCTTGGCAATACTCATCGCCTGGCGCTGCTCGATGCCGAGCTGTATCACCCCGATGGTCAAATCAAGGATGAGGTCTTTGACTACGGATCTTTCATCCAGAGCCGGATGTATGCCAAGGGCGTCACCTGTACCGACTGTCACGACGCCCACAGTCTGACGCTGAAGGCACCCGGCAATCTGGTCTGCGCCCAGTGTCACCAACCGGAGCGGTACGACGCCACGACCCATCATCATCACCAGCCCGGCTCCACGGGCGCCTCTTGCATCGCCTGCCACATGCCCCAGCAGCGTTATATGGTGATTGACGAGCGCGCGGATCACAGTCTGCGCATCCCGCGTCCAGATCTGACGCTGAAGATCGGCAGCCCCAATGCCTGCAACGCCTGCCATCCCGAGAAGACGCCCGAGTGGGCGGCCGAGACGACGAGCCAATGGTACGGCGAGGGCACGGCCAAGCGCCCGCATTATGGCGAAGCCTTACAGGCGGGTCGGATCGGCGCGCCGGATGCCGGCCCGCCCCTCGTTGCCCTGGCCGCCGACGCGAGCCAGCCGGCGATTGCCCGCGCGACGGCAATTGATCTGCTGCGCGGCTTCCCCGATCCCACGTACCGGCTTACTCTCCAGCGCCTGTTGAACGATGGGGATGATCTGGTGCGCGCGGCGGCGGTCCGTTATCTTGACATGACCGATCCGCAGACCCTCTTGGACCTTGGCTTTCCGCTGCTCGACGATCCGATCCTGGCGGTGCGGACCGAAGCGGCGCGCACCCTGGCACCGCTCGCCGCCTTGACGCTGCCCGATGCCGAGAAAAATCGGTTGGACAAGGGAATCCGTGACTACCGCGCCACCCAGCTCGTCAACGCCGAACGATCCGAGTCACATTTGAATATCGGCCTGATCGAAATGGCCAGACAGAATCCACCTGCGGCGGAGAAAGCCTATCGCACAGCGCTGCGTCTGGATCCCAACTTTGGACCGGCCTATGTCAATCTGGCCGATCTCCATCGCTCACTTGGCCGCGATGCGGACGGCGAAGCCGTCCTGCGCGCCGGGCTCGCCGCGGTGCCCGACGACGCCAGTCTCTACCACGCGCTCGGGCTCCTGCAAATCCGTCGGAAGGAGATCACGAAGGCTGTGGACTCACTGACACGGGCGGCCCAACTGGAGCCGGACAACGCCCGCTATGCCTATGTCCAGGCGCTGGCCGTGAAGAGTGCCGGCGACCTCGATCAGGCCATCGCCATCCTGAAGTCGGCCCTGCAACGGCATCCGCATGACCGTGACATCCTGGTGGCGTTGGTCACGATCAACCAGGAGCGGGGCAATCAGGAGGAGGCGCTCGACGATGCCCGGCGGCTTGAACAACGCTAACCGGATCGCATCCGCGGCGACCGCCGCAAGATTTCACCTTCCGAGCCTCGGAGTTCCATCCTGGCGCATCGGGCACTGGCTGGAAATCAGCGGTGTTCTTCTTCAACCATACAATCTCGGGGACAACCATGAAGCGCATCTTCTTCTCCACCGCCATCGCGTGGTTCACCCTGTCCGGTTGCAACGGTGGTCTCATCGCGCCGGAGGGTCCGGCGAGAAACGCCTTTCTGGATCAGGTAGCCACCCACTGCGGCAAACTCAGCATCGGCAACCAGCCCATCAATTATCTGCTCGACGTCAACGGCAACGACGTCTATTTTGTCGATGAGACCAGCAAGCTTGCCGCAGGCCGCGTCAACCAGGCCACATATGCCGACGATATCAACGCCTTCTATCCGACGGGCACCAATCAGGCGGCACTCGACTGCATCTTTGCTCAACTCGATTGAATCACAGACGATGAACGACCTCGCGGTCATTGACAGGGGCTGTCGCCACACCTTGACGTGGCGCACGGGAAATGATCGTTTGAATCACCGACTAGACTGCTGACCAGGGCGATCGCACGGCCTTACGAATCAATATGTTACAGCGCATAAACAGCGCCCACTGCGTCACGTAAGGCATTGACAGATAAGCTATATAAGCGTTTCTTGATGCGATTGCCCTGGACTGCTGACTCATGACGCTGAAGCCAATTCTCTCTGCCAGCCGAATCGGCACCGTTATTTGGGAAACATGAACTGAACTTGCGCGCGGATCTGCCAATCGGCGCTATTGTCTGGCGCGGCGACGTTGTAATAGGCCGAAAGCTGCGTATTCACCGGCAGTTTGCCGAGATGGAAAATCTTGCCGATCCCACCGCCGATGGGCACTGTCCATTGGTTCCCGCTGTCTGCCGTCCAATCGACGGTGAGGATCGGGGCAGACGTCAGATAAAAACCGTCCTTGAAGTTGTAGTTGACGAAAGGCTGGAGCAGTCCGTTGTTGTAGTCGCCGCCATGCTTGTCGTGGGTTAGGGACCAGAGATTGTTCACCATCGCGCCGTACACCCAGGGGCTGCCGTGCTCAAGGTGCAGCAGCACGAAGGAGGGGCCGAGCCCCCATACGCGCCAACATAGCCGGCAAGCCCTTGAAATTCAGTGGAGAGGCGCGATCTGTTGGGCATTTTGCCGCCATGCTCCGCGCCCCCCAGCCCGTCGATCTCGCGTTTGAAGCGTTTCTGAAGGAATTGCCACCCGAGTACGCGACGATGGCGCGTGAGTTCGCGGTATTCGCCCGCCCGCGCAAGCTCAAGACGCCGGCGCAATTGCTGCAAGTGGTGATGCTGTCTTGTGGGTTGGATCAGGCACTGCGAACGACTGCCGGGAGCTTCACGCGGCTGGAGGAACGCATCACC
>NZ_NHSQ01000195.1 GCF_016653465.1 Thiocystis minor
GCTTTCATATTCGTCCATCGGACTCTCCTCGGTCGTGTGCTTGGCGGCTCACGCTGCGGAGTGTCCCGATGGACTCCCGGAAATGTCAAACTGCTACTGTCACCCCGGCAAAGCCGGGGGATTTCTCATTTTATTAAGCCCGAGTGGCGCGCTCATCCTCGACTTTCCGCTGCTTCCCGAAACCCGATTGCGTTACAGCCCTTGGGCGTTAGGACTATCCGTGGAGCGCTGGGAAGCGGGGCGCTGGGTGGTGGAGGCGCTTGATCCCGGTATCCCACTCCTCCACGCCGTGCGGTCGGCGAACGCCGGTGAGCCGATTCACGAATTTGTCGCCCAATTCCCGCGTGAGGTTCGGTCGCCGGCAGAAGAATATGTGTATTTACAGACCAGCCTGCTGCAATGGATCGCGACGCGACCGGCGGCGGCGGAATTGTTTGCCCATGTGCCAACCTTGTTGTTGTTACTGATTGTCGCCGCGCAGGAGGCGGGCTGGTCCGCGCAGAGGATCGAGCGCGTCTTGTCGCGGCGGTGCTCCGAGATTCTGGAGCGACTCACCGGGATCCGTTCGGAAGCGGCCGTGAAATTTATTCACCGTATCCGCTTGTTGCATGGCGATCGCCGCGACTATGCGTTGATCCTGGACAGCCTCGACAGCGGTCATGGAACGCTGTGGCGCGAGTTCAGCCAATGGCCCGTATCCCGATCCATGTCTTGGCAATTCGATTAAACGCTCCTGCGCTGGCGGGGACGCAACTGCTCAAGACGCTGGCCGATCACCCTTACCAACGTCTCTCGGACGCCACCGCACAGATCGCGCGGAAGCAGTCGCTGTGGCGGGATACGCGCGACCTCGGAGCGTTACTCCAGATCGCCGATGCCTCGCAAACACTGACGCGGTGTTCCTCGTTCGCGGCGCTCGAACGGCTGCATGATCGCTGGATGCGGCGCGTCAATCGAGATCCGGTGCTCGCGAGTCAGCGTGGCGATGCCTTTCCGCCCCCGCCGTTCCCCGGCACCACGGCCATCGAACCCATTCTGAACGCGGGCGATTTGGCCGCGGAAGGGCGCCAGATGCGACATTGTGTGGCGAGTTATGCGCAGCGGGTCAGCGCTGGCCGCTGTTATCTCTACCGCATGCTCGAACCAGAACGCGCGACCATCGAGATCGTGCTGGACGGGGCGGTGCCAACCCTTGGCCAGTTTAAACGAGCGAATAACGCTGTACCCGGTCAGGCCGCCTGGGACGCCGTTGATGCGTGGTTGAGGGAGCACCGTCCCCCGGCGGATCGGGGACCATCACGGCGGTTCTGATTGCCAATCCGCCAGAGAACCGACAACCGCGTGCGAGCGTCTGTGGTCCGGGCTCAACCCCATGAGCGATCCGTCAGGCCGCGTCGCGCCGTCGCAGACACGCGTTCAACTGCACCGAGAGGTTGCCATGCCCACCTTCCAACACCTTGTCGAAAGCGTTGGTTTGCTCATCGATGGAGCCGGGGTACTGATCATTGTCCTCGGTCTCCTGATCGCCACGGGTCGCTTTGTGCTGACGGGACGACAGGTCTCCGATCCCTACCGTCGGCTCCGTCAGGATCTGGGGAGAGGGATTCTGCTGGGATTGGAATTTCTGGTCGCGGCGGACATCATTCGCACCGTGGCTGTGACGCCCACCCTGGAGGGCGTGCTGGTCCTGGGGCTGATTGTCCTGATTCGGACTTTCCTCAGCATGGCGTTGCAAGTCGAATTGGACGGACGGTGGCCGTGGCAGCGGACGACAGACAGGCTTGATGGGGGCAACCGTGGAAAGGATACAATCCGGGCTCCAGGTATTGAGACGCCAATGACCAAGCGTCAACCTGAAAATAGCGGGAATCAGCCATGATCGAGATCGAATACATCGTGAAAGACAGCAACGGAAAAGAACGCTTGCGCACCGCCGACAAGAAAGTCGCCGATGCCTATGACCGGGTGCTGGAGAACGCGGAGCGCCTGGCGCAGCTGCTGCGCGCCGACCAGGTGTTGCCGAATCTGTCGGAAGCGGATCTGGAGGAGTTGACTCTCTATCTGGCCCGCAACGCTCAGAATGTGGAGCGCGTGCTGAAAGGGAAGGCGCCGGAACGCGAAGCGGTCGCGGCGGCCTCGGTCCCCGCCGGCAGGACGGATAATGTCGCGCCCATCAAGGCGGCTGGTTGACATGGAACTGAAGCGTGGTCAGCGTGTCCCGCTCCCGGAGCTGATCCGCTCCACCACGTTTCGAGTGGCCGTCAACCTTCAGGGCGTTTCAGTCGATGTCTCCTGCTTTGGTCTGGATGCCCAGGGAAAACTGGCGGATGACCGATATCTGGTGTTTTTCAACCAGCCGCAGACTCCCTGTCGTGGTATCGAGCAAATCGCGCTCGCCGGGTTTGTCTCGGGTTTCACGCTGTCCCTCGCCCGTCTGCCCACCACCATCGACCGTCTAGTCTTCGTCGCGGCCATCGATGGACCAGGAACCATGCGGCAGTTGTCGACCGGGCGCGTGGTGGTGTTCGACGGTGACCGGGAAGCGGCAGCCTTCGCGTTCCAAGGCCAGGATTTCGACCAGGAGCGCGCCTTGATGCTGATCGAACTCTATCGCAAGGGCGATGGCTGGCGGCTCGCGACGACCGGGCAGGGGTTCAACGGCGGTCTGGATGCGCTGGTCCGTCATTTCGGCGGTGAGGTCGCGGAATCTCCCCCTCCGGTCGCGACACCACAGCCCGCGCGCCTTTCGCTGGAAAAGCGCATCGAGCAGGAAGCCCCGCATCTCCTCAGCCTGGCCAAGAAGGCGACCGTCAGCCTGGCTAAACAAGGGCTGCAAAGCACCGTGGCGCGGGTCGGGTTGGTGCTCGATGCCAGCGGCTCGATGCGGGAGCAATACAAGCGCGGTCGGGTCCAGGAACTGCTGGAGCGCGTGTTACCGCTGGCCCTGCACTTCGACGACGATGGCCGCCTCGATGTCTGGGCCTTCGACCGAGAGCCGAAGCCGTTGCCGCCCGCGACCACGCGCAACATCCAGGGCTATCTTGATACCGCCAATGGCGGCTGGAAAAAGTGGTACGGCGGCGCGAACGACGAGCCCAAGGTGATGCGGGCCGTGATCGATCACTATTGCCAACACCCCGACGTGCCACCGGCCTATGTGCTCTTCGTCAGCGATGGCGGCGTCCATCAGAACCGGGAGATCAAGGCGCTGATGGTGGAGGCGGCCCGATACCCGATCTTCTGGCAGTTCATGGGGCTGGGTGGGCGCAACTATGGCATCCTGGAAAAACTCGACACCCTGGAGGGGCGCGAGGTCGATAATTGCGGCTTCTTTGCCGTTGACGACTTGCATCAACTCACCGAGGAACAGTTGTACGACCGGTTGCTCCAGGAGTTTTCTCAGTGGCTGCGGGAGACGCGGGCCAAGGGGATTGTCCGCTGACTGCCGTACTCCTGAACGGGTATGACGATGGCTAAATCGTACCGCAGCGACGCGCTCGCCGCGATCAATGAAACCATGGAAGCCCTCCACGAGGTGGGCGCCATCGACAAGCAGACCCTGCGCGCGTTCGACGACACTTGTCTGACGCCGGTCGATCCCCTCTCGCCCGCGGCCATCCGCGCTCTACGCGAGCGTGAGCATCTTTCACAGCCGGTCTTTGCCCGTTACCTCAACGTGAGCAAGAATCTCGTCTCCGACTTGGAGTGCGGTGTTAAGCGCCCCGGTGGGCCAGCGCTTCGGCTCCTGACCGTCATCGAGAAGAAAGGGATTCAGGCGATCGCTTGAGCAGCTATGGACGAGACATTCATGCACCCGGTCGCCCGATGACCTGCTAACGTTGATATCTGATGGCTGGGTTGATGCGCATCGCTGGTAACCTGTTTGCCGACCTTCCTCAAGTCGTAGAGGGTGAGGTTTTCGAGGATCTTCTGAGATGTCGCAATCTCCAGATTGAACGGATCGTCAGCAGCGACAGCCCTGCTTCCGGACAATACGATCAAACGCAGGATGAATGGGTCTGCCTCCTCCAAGGCGAAGCCACGCTGTGGATTGCAGGCGAGGAAGTCACGCTCCGGGCAGGCGACTATCGGTTCATTCCCGCGCGGACACCACACCACGTCTTGCAAACCTCTCGCGAGCCATCGTGTGTTTGGTTGGCGGTTCATCTTCACCCTGAACACGCCGGTACAGTGTCGTGCCAAGACTGAGATGAAGGCGCGCGTTGGTTGACCTCGACGACATGATGGGGCAACCCGCCTGTGATATGTTTGGTCAACGGGAGAAACGTCGCGGCCGCGTCGTCCATCGAGTCTGGCAACCACCGCGGCCAAGGCCGTCAAAACTCTGACCAACTCAGTGGAGTGCTGTTTCCATGTCCGGTCGCCTACGCAAGCTTATCGGCATCCTGCTCATCTTCGCCGCCGTCGGCGTCGCCTCCGCGCAGGCGCTGCTCGTCTCCTGCTCATCCGCTGCCGCAAGCAGCGCTCGCCACGCCGGCGCGACCGGCTAACCAACGCACGTTATGCAACGCCTACTCCTGCTGACAGCCGTCGTCTTCGTCGCCACGATCTTGTTGATGTATGGATGGCGACAGGTGTCGAAACGCTTTGCCGAAGATCGCCCTGGTGTCGACCCGTCGCCGACGGGATGGCTGCTCTTCCTGCTGCCACTACCGGTCGCCGCGGCGGCCCTGATCTCGATGGCACAGGGACAAACCGTCGCCTTTCTGGGCGACGCCATCGGCTATGGCTTGTTCCTGGGTGGCGCGCTGTTGATGCGTCTCGGACGCTTGCCCGCCAGGAGCCTCGCCCGCGCACGCTGGCCTTTTAAAACGCTGGGCAGCGTGCTCGTCAGCCTTGCCACCGGGGTCACCGTCTGGCTCGGCATCGGTCACCCCCCCGCCATTGCGGCCGCCTTCGCGGCGGTTGCCCTGCTCGGCTGCTACCTCACGTATGGTTTCGACCCGCGCCTCGGCTACCGCTTCGGGCGCCGCATCAGCGCATCGACGCGCACCACGCTCGCGGAGGCCGATCGTTCGCTCGCCGCCATCCATCAGGCGATCGGCGAGATCCGTCAACCGGAGATCAATATCCGACTGCGGCGCATCGCGGGGCTTGCCAGTGAGATACTGCAACGGCTTGAGGCGGATCCGCGTGACTTGCCCAAGGCACGCACGTTTCTCAACGTCTACCTCGATGGTGTCCAGAGCGTGGTCGAAGGCTATGCGAAAACCCAACACCATCACGCCGCGCCCGACCTCGAAGAACGTTTTCGCGGGGCACTGATCATGATCGAAGCGGTGTTTCGCGAGCAGCAGCAGAAGCTGCTGGAAAGCGACATGGATTATCTCGATGTGCAAATCGACGTGCTGATGCAACAGCTCAGGCGCGAGGGGCTCATCTGATTTGCGCGGATGCTCGCAATGGTCTGGCAGGTGCGTTGGGACAAGGTGATGAGCTGCGCCTTGTGTTTCGCCGGGACTCGGCTACCGGGCTAACGTACCGGTAAAAACAGCTTCAGCGGCGCATCGAGAAAGGCCACCGCGCCATAGCGCGCATAAAACCCGGCCGCCTGTGCATCGAGCGCGTCCACGAACAGCCCCACGGCAACGGCCTGTTCGCGGACGGCTCGAACGCGCTCCATGGCATCCATCAGCAACACTTCCCCCAGACGCTTGCCCTGAGCCTGGCGATCGACCGCCAGGCGTCCGAGACGCACGCCGGGGATGATGCGCGGCAGTTTCTTCGCCAAGGTCAACGGCAAGGCGCGGGTATCCACTTCCGTTAAGGTCAGGGCGTAGCAACCCAGAATGATCGCGGGCGCCGTCTCTTGGACCGCGACAAAGGTCTTGGACAAGCCTTTGTCCTGATGTTGGCGGGCGACCTTGGCGAGCCAGTCATTGAGTTCCGGACGCCCGCACTCGAAGCCCTGACGGTCATGGCTGCCAGTCAAAGCCTGAATCCGCATCGCGTTTCAAGTCCTGGTAACGCGCCTGGGCGGCGGCGAGTGCGGGGGGCGGCGGCGGCGGATTTTCCAGCAGGTCGAGCAATCGCTCGGCGTCGCGCCGGGAGAGGGTCAGTGTCTGCTCACGCTCGATAATGGCCCGTGCTTCCTTGAGGGCCGCCTGCACCAGAAACTGGTTGAGCGTGGCCCCGGTGAGGACCGCCGCCTGATGCAGGGTATGGAACACCTCGGACGGCACTCGTGCCCCGATGCGTTCGAGCGGTTTGGTGGACGTGGCTGCCATGACGGTGTCCTCTGACTTGAGTCGATGCACAGTAGCATTGTCGCCAAAATGGCGCCAATGATTCCGAGGCGGCATCGACGACGGTTGGAGCTGACGCGGTTTAAATATCTAATTTAATCGTAACGTGAAATTCCACGCCCTCTGGGCGTAGTCAGAGTTCAACGGCTCTGCCAGTTAGACAAATTGGCTTCGGTTGAGCCTATCAGGCGCTAGGCCCTGTTCCGTTAGAGCGAATCGCTTCTCACGCCCGTCACGGCGATAGGCGCTCCGGCACTTGAAGCCAACTCGATCCGTTTGGATCTTGGTAACCGCTAGACAGCGCCTTGCGGCAGCCAATTAACCCCCTTTGGGGTTAATCCAATTCCACCCGCTCTGCGGGTGGATTCTTTAATAAAACGAGAAATCCCCCGGCTTTGCCGGGGTGACAGTAGCAGTTTGACATTTCCGGGAGTCCATCGGGACACTCCGCAGCGTGAGCCGCCAAGCACACGACCGAGGAGAGTCCGATGGACGAATATGAAAGC
>NZ_NHSQ01000196.1 GCF_016653465.1 Thiocystis minor
TCAGCAGTTCTAAATTTAAGACCATGCTGTTATGAAGGACTCTTTGAGAGTCGAGCGGAGAACCCGATGGTTCTGAAACCAGTTGTCCCTGTTGCTCCCACGCCCAAGCTCTTTTCGGTCACGGGCTTGGTGGCAGGCATTCGCGCAGTGTTGTTCAACCTGCCAGACCATCGCAAGGGCGGTAACAACCAGCGTTATGTGATCGGTGACGCCGCCTTGAGTGCCTTTTCGGTGTTCTTCATGCAGAGCCCGTCCTTTCTGGATTACCAGCGGCGGATGCAGAAAGAACGCGGACGCAACAATGCCCGTTCGCTGTTCGGCGTGCACGAGATTCCGAGCACCCAGCAGATCGGCAACCTGCTCGACCCGATCTCACCGGAGTGTCTGGCCCCGGTGTTCCTCGACGTGGTCGACGCCTTGCACCAGCATCGTGCCTTGGACACCCATCGCCAAGCCGATGGACGCCTCTTGATCGCCCTGGATGGCACCGAATACCACTGCTCGTGCGCGGTCCACTGTGCGCAGTGCTCCACGCGCACGCTCAGCAACGGCCAGACCCAGTTCTACCATGTCGCCGTGACGCCGGTGATCGTCGCGCCCGGACAAGCCGACGTGTTTCCCTTGCCACCGGCCTTCGTCCGTCCCCAGGACGGGCACGCGAAGCAAGATTGTGAACTCACGGCCGCCACCCGCTGGCTTCAGCAGTGGGGGGCACGGATCGCGCCCTGGCGCACGACCCTGTTGGGTGATGATCTGTATTGCCATCAGCCGTTTTGCCAGCAGGTGCTCGCGCAGGGGTGCGCGTTTCTGTTCGTCTGCCTGCCACCGTCCCATCCGCTCCTGTACGAATGGGTGACGGACTTCGAGCGCAGCGGCGAGGTGCCCACCTTGGTGAAGACCCGCTGGACGGGCACGCAGCGCCTGACCGAGACGTATCGGTGGCTCAATGACTTGCCGCTGCGCGACGGGAAAGACGCCTTGCTGGTCGGCTGGTGCGAACTCACCACCACCGATGCCGAGGGCCAGGTGCTCTACCGCAACGCCTGGGCGAGTTCCGAGCCGATCAACGCCGACAACGTCATCGCCCTGGTCGCTGCCGGGCGCAGTCGCTGGAAAATCGAGAACGAAAACAACAATACGCTCAAGACCAAGGGGTACCATTTCGAACACAACTATAGCCATGGCCAGCAGCATCTGGCCGCCCTGTTAGCGAGCCTGATCCTGTTGGCGTTCCTCGTCCATACCGTGCTCGACCGACTCCATCCCGGCTATCAGGCCGTGCGTCGCCAGTTGCCGTCACGCCGCACCTTCTTCGAGCATCTGCGTGCCCTGACCCAGTACCTGCCCTTCGATTCCTGGGAGCACCTGTTCGATTTCATGCTGGAGGCACTTGAGCCAGCGCGGCCACCACCCGCACGCCGCGCGGGCGGGAAGCGGGGGCAAATTTAGAATTGCTGCCTTGCCTTCCGGTGTATTGACCGTGCCGTAGTTCTGTTCCGAGAGATGCGCGAGCAGATCATTGCGGATCAATGGCAGGTGTTTATCCACGGCGGCGACGACATTCTGATCGCGCGTGACGATGGTGATATTGAGACGAAGAAAACGCACCGGACCGGGCGCCGTGATATTGACCGTCACCGGTTCGAGCGCATGGTAGATCAACGGCGCCTCTTCCGATGGCTTGGCCGGCGCGTGCTCGGTAACAGGTTCGGATTCGGATCCATGCGGCTCTTCCACGCCCTCGGCCGGCTCGGCAGCATCTCGGAACAGGAAATAATAGGCAGCGCCACCTCCCGCGGCGAGGATCAACAGGACAATGAGGATCAGGATCATCCACTTGAGCCTGTTGCTGGAGCCCTTGCTCGGTTTCGGTTCAGTCGCTTTCTCGGCCATGTTTCACCCTAACGGATAATCCTCGAATGTAGGCAGACCAGCATACCGGATAACGAAAACGTATCGATCCGGCTGGACAGCGCGCCGGCCTCTGGCAATTGCCGATCATCGCAAAAGTAAACGGTTGAAATCAAATAAAATAATCCAGTCTCCCGGATAAGACGGACAGGGTGCTGCCGGCGATATCCGGAGACTCGATGTCATCCCCGAGACGGACGTCAAAATCCTGGCGGTCTTGCGCGGTTCCAGCCTGTTCCCGATCCGATTCGCCGCGTCTTTCGGGAGCTTGCTCGGAAATCGACACGTTGCCCAGCGACAAACCATCCTGGGCCAGCGCATCCCGCAACCGCGGTAGGGCCGCTTCCAGCACCTCGCGCACGATCGGGTGAGGCGACAGAAACTGGACATGCGCCTGATCGGCCTCCATGGTCACCCGCACCTCCATGGCGCCCAGACTCCGCGGATGCAGAGTTAACTCGGCCGTCCCAAGGCCGGACCGCATCACCCATTTCACCTGTTCCGCCAAGTGCGTCTCGCCGCCGGGCCGCAACACATTGGACAGATCGAGTATCCGCGCCGGCCCGGAACCGAGTTGAGTGCCGACTGAGGTCGCGCCCGTCGCGGGCAACCCCGTTTCGGGCAACTCGGCCAGTGCGTCGGACGCGTCCCCGACCGCAAGGCGCTCCGTTTCGTCTGTCGCCTTCATCGTCAGATCGAGCAGGGCGCCCCGGGTCGAGAAGACAGTTGGCAAGCCCTGTCCCTCTTCAGCCAGCGGGCTGCCGGACTGCGCCGTACCGACTTTACCGTCGGTCGATCCCTGAAAAAGCTGGCTCAGCCAGGTCGGAGCGGTTGTTTTCAGGATCGATGCCTGATCGGGCTCACCGGAATCCGCTAGGACGGCGGTCGTTGGGATGGCTGCAACACCATCCGTCGGCGTCGGCACCGACTGCAACAGCCGTCGAAGAAAGTCCGCGGGAATCGCCGTCGGCGACGCGGTTACTTTCGACTCCAATGAATGCGTGAGGGCGGCGGCCGTCGGGGGAAGGTCCACGCCATCCGCCGGCGTCGGCGGCAACAAACGCCGGAGCAGGTCCGCGGGAATCGCGGCCAACGGCGCGGTTTCTTCTGACTCCAATGAATGCGCAAGGGCGGCGGCCGTCGGGGGAAGATCCACGCCATCCGCCAGCGTCGGCGGCAACAACCGCCGGAGCAGATCCGCGGGTATCGTCGTCGGCGACGAGGGCTGCCCGGCGTCTTCGCAACGCATTTCCGACAGCGCGGCGGTGCCTTGCGTGCCCGCCGGCGATGCGCCGGCGATCGATGACTCCAGTAATTTGTTCAACAAATCCGTGGGCGTCTCCACCCGGCTCGATACCACCGCGAAGAGCGATGCCGGAGTTTGGTCGACCGCCATTCTCGGTCCGTCGGCGGACGGCACGCGATCCTGCGCGAGCGCCAGGAATTGCGTCAGGAGCGACTGACCGTCAAGCGCCGCGATCTCGGCCGGATCCTCCCCCCACTCGACCAGGATGTCTTGCAATTGCGTGCCAAGGGCGCCCATGAATCCACCGTCTTCCGGTATTTCCAAGGAACCCGTCTCGCCGAACGAACCTCCGAATACTTGAGGCAGAAGGTCGGCAGAATGTTGGAGCGGATGATGCGATTGAATCATCTCAAGCCCTCGTGTGCATGATCATGACAACGCCCTTTCAAGAATCCGCGTTCGCGTGTTTCTGGAAAGCCTGTCGGGTCGCCCAGAGATCCTGCTCGCGCTGTTGCTTGCGACCGTCCAGAACGCTCTCGGTCCGGCGGCGACGCTCGATGAGTTTTGCCAGCGACAAGGTTGCCTGATGCCTTTCCATCCAGACCGACCGAGCCTGCTCCACCTGCGACTCGGCGGCGGCGACGCGCAACGCCTGCTGTTGCAAGGCCTCGCGCAACTGCTGTTGCATCTGGGCCATCTGCTTCAGCATCCGGGCATCGCTCGGCAAGCCGGAATGCAAATACTGGCTCTGGTACTCGGACAACTGGTCACGCTGCTGCTCGGCGCGGTTCAATTCCGCCAGACGGCTGGCCAGGACGACCGCCACCTCGTTTTCCTGCGCCTCGCGGATCTTGCGCAGGCGCTCGAAGCGTTTCACGCTCATGGGTTCTCTCCTCGCGCCTATCCGCTCGGCATGCCCAGCAGATCGAACAACTCGCGCCGCGACTGTTCGAAGCTGGCCGCCTCGGTGCGGTTCTGTCCAAGATACGACTCCAGACGCGGGTTCATCGCGACCGCCTCGTCCAACTGCGGATCGGAACCCTTGCGATAGGCGCCGACGGCGATCAGATCGCGGTTGCGCGCATAGGTCGACATCAGGCTCCGGAAACGATAGGCCGCGCGCTGATGCTCGGGGGTCACCACGGCGCTCATGACGCGCGACACCGAGGCGCTGACATCGATCGCGGGATAACGGCCGCTTTCGGCAATCTCGCGCGACAGCACCACATGGCCATCCAGGATGGCGCGCGCCGAATCGACGATCGGATCGTTCTGATCGTCGCCCTCGGCCAGCACGGTATAAAAGGCCGTGATCGAGCCGCCGCCATGATCCCCGTTGCCGGCGCGCTCGACGAGTTGCGGCAGACGGGCGAACACCGAGGCCGAATAGCCCTTGGTGGCCGGCGGCTCGCCGATGGCCATGGCGATCTCGCGTGCGCCCTGGGCAAAGCGGGTCAGGGAGTCCATCAACAGCAGCACGTTGAGCCCGCGGTCGCGAAAATACTCGGCCACGGTGGTCGATACCCAGGCGCCATGCTGACGCAACAAGGGCGATTGATCGGCTGGCACCGCCACCACCACGGTTCGCCGGCGCGATTCGTCGTCGAGAATATCCTGAATGAATTCGTTGACCTCGCGACCGCGCTCGCCGATCAGACCGACGACGATCACGTCGGCTTCAGTGTGCTTGGTCATCATGCCCAGCAGGACGCTCTTGCCGACGCCGCTACCGGCGAAGAGTCCGAGCCGCTGACCGCGACCGACCGAGAGCAGTCCATTGAGTGTGCGAATCCCCACGTCCAGCGGCTGCCTGACGGGGGCGCGGGTCAACGGGTTGATCGGGCGACCTTCGAGCGGTACCAGTTCCTGCGTGCGCAGCGGCCCGCCGCCGTCCAGTGGCCGTCCGAGCGCATCAATCACGCGCCCAAGCAGTTCGGGACCGACCGGGATGCGCCGGCTCTGCTCCAGCGGTTCGATGCGGGCACCGGGAATCAGACCCTCCAGCTTGCCCTCAGGCATCAGAAAGGTCCGCTCGCCCTGGAAACCCACCACCTCGGCGGCCAGTTGCGTTCCGTTGACGGTATGGATCGCGGCCCGTCCGCCCACCGGCAGCCGGATGCCCTCGGCCTCCAGGGTCATGCCCACCATGCGCGAGAGTCGGCCTTCCGGCTGCGGATCGGGCGTCTTCTCGATCCGCTGACGCGATTGCTCAAGGCGTTCGCGCAACCCATGAACCAATTGACGCGAACCCTGCTCGCGTAGATCTCGGATGACATCGGTCATGCATCGTTCTCCAGCGGAACTTCCCGCGGCTCGGCAGGGACGGATTCCACCGGCGGCGCCAGTTCCCCCCAAATCGCATCGATAGACTGCCGCAGCCGCGTCTCCAGTCTGGCATCGATGCGACTGGCGCCGCTTTCGACAAGACAACCGCCGCGCTCGATGACGGGGTCCGAGAACCAGGTCAGCGATTCGCCGATGGAATTGGCATAGGCCTCCAGAATGGCCTGGTCGTCAGGATGCACATGCACCCGCAACGGATGATTGCGCGACGGCAACTGGGCCAGCGCCTGTCGGAGAACACGCGCAACGAGGTCGGGACGTTGACGCAATTCATCCATGATGACCCGTTTGCCCAGCGTCTCCACCAGCATCAGTAATTCGGGCTCCAGGTCGTCTGCGGAGCGGGCCAGGGGGTCGGCAAGATCGGCCGCGATCCCCTCCAGGGCCGCGATCGTTTCTTTCAACGTCGCTTCCTGAAGTGTGCGCAGCTCCGTCTCGCGCGCCAGGCGCGCATCGCGCTCTGCTCCGGCCTGTTGCAACGCCTGTTCGAGTCCCTCCTGATAGCCCGCCTGAAAACCGGCCTCGGCTCCCGCCGCTCGCGCAGCCTCCTCGATGGCCGCGAGTTCGGCCGCCGTCGGCCGATGGATGATGGGTTCGGCTTCGGGTTCGGGTTCGCTTTCGCGCAACGGCAGAGCGCCCACATTCGGTGGCATCCAGCGCTGCGCGTCCGGAAATGCCTGCTCCGCCAACCCTGACCGAAACCGGTTCACAGCATGGTCTCCCCGCCCTTGCCGCCCAGGATGATTTCGCCACTGTCCGCGAGACGGCGCGCCACGGCGAGAATCTCCTTCTGCGCGCCCTCGACATCGCTCACGCGCACGGGGCCTTTGGTTTCGAGATCGTCGCGCAGCATCTCGGCGGCGCGCTTGGACATGTTCTTGAAGATCTTGTCCCTCAGATCGTCCTCCGCCCCCTTTAACGCCAGCACCAGCGACTCGGTCGAGATCTCGCGCAGCAGGGTCTGGATTCCGCGATCGTCGACATCGATCAGACTCGCGAAGACGAACATCAATTCCTGAATCCGCGTAGCCAGATCCTCGTCGACCTGCGTGACGCCCTCCATCACCACGGACTCCTTGGAGGACTCCATGAAATTCAAAATGCTGGCCGCCGTCTTGACACCGCCGATCATGGATGACTTGGCGGTGTTCTTGCCCGAAAGCTGACGTTCGAGAATCTCGTCCAACTCCTGCAGGGCCGCCGGCTGTACGCCATCGAGCGTGGCGATGCGCAAAATCAGATCGGACTGCACCCGATCCGGAAGATAGGACAGCGTTTCGGCCGATTGATCCGGATCCAGATGCGAGAGCACGATCGCGACGATCTGCGGATGCTCGTTGCGGATCATTTCGGCGATCGCGCGGGGATCGAGCCACTTCAGCGCCTCCAGCCCCTTGGAGTTGCGACCCAGCAGGATGCGGTCGATCAGGCCCGCCGCCTTGTCCTCGCCCAGAGCCGAGCGCAGCACATTGCGGACATAATCGTCGGCGCCGATGCCAAGCGATGTCTGATCGTGGACGACGCTCGAAAATTCCTGCACCACATAATCGATATCGCCCCGCGACACCCGATCCAGGTTAGCCATCGCGGTGCCGATCTTCTGGACCTCCTTGGGCCCCATGTGGCGGAGGATTTCAGCCGCCGAGACCTCGCCCAGGCACATCATCAAGATGGCCGCACGCTCGGCGCCAGAGAATTTCGTGGGATCAGTTGCCATCTTCCGCCAACCATGACTTCATGACTTGCGCGACCCGCTTGGGATCCTCTCGCACCATCTCGCGGATGGCCTCCAGATCGAGTTGCTGCTGGTCGACCCCCTTGGGCCCCGTCAGCGAGGGGTGCGCCGAACCTTGATGACTTAAGGCAACCAGTTCATCGTCGGACTGCGATTCGTCGGTCAAGGCACGCAGTTCTTCACCATCGGCGCCCAGTGCTGGCGACTCGGGCTCTGGCTCGGGCTCGGGCTCGGGCGGCTTGGGCATGAGTTGCTGCAGGCCCGGCTTGACGACGGTCAGCAGAACCAGCAGGGCCAGGATGAATCCGCCGACGACCTTGACCAGTTCAAGAAACCAGATTTCGGACCAGAAAGGAATAACGTCTTCCTCGCGCGTATCCGGGACGAAAGAGATCGAAGTCACGTTAATCAAATCGCCGCGCTTCTCATCGAAACCAACCGCCCCGCGGACCAGCGCGCGGATACTCTCCAGCTCGGCATCCGAGCGCGGGACACGCACGACCTCGCCGGCATCGTTGGTTTGGTCCTGATAATCGACAACCACCGCCGCGGACAAACGGCGAATGCCGCCAGGCGTTTCCTGGACGTGGGAGATGGTTCGATCCACTTCATAATTGCGCGTCGTCTGTTGACTGCGGCTGCTGGGCAGTTGGGGATTCGCCACCGCGCCAGCCGCCGGTCCGCCGACCACGCCGCCTGCCGGCGGTTGGTTGGTCAAGGCGCCGGGGATCCCGCCCACGCCGGGGTCGGCGCCGATTTTTTCCTCTTCATTACTCTGCTCCGAACGCACCGCCGTGCGATCCGGATCGAAGGATTCCTCGGTCCGCTCGACCCGCGAAAAATCCAGATCGGTCGCGACCTGTACCCGCACCCGATCACGCCCAACAATCGGGATCAGCAGCGACTGCACGCGTTCCACAAAACCCGCTTCGACACGGTTCGTATAGTCCAGGTGATCGAGCGACAGATTCGCTGACTTCTTGTCATCGTCGACGGTGAGCAGTCGACCGGTCTGGTCCACCACAGTCACTCGCTCCGGCAACAGATCCGGGACGCTCGCCGACACCAGATGCACGATGGCCCCAACCTGGGCCTCGGTCAAGGAGCGATTCCCGCGCAGATGGACAACCACCGAGGCGCTCGGCGGGGTTCGCTCGCGCACGAAGACCGAGCGTTCCGCCTGGGCGATATGCACCCGTGCCTTCTCGACCGGTTCCAGGGCGGCCACGGAACGGCCCAGTTCGCCTTCCAGCGCGCGCTGGAAGCGGGCACCCTCGATCAAACGACTGTTCCCGAAACCGGCATTGTCCTGCAGCAACTCGAAGCCAACATCGGTCGATTTCGGAAATCCCTGGCCGGCCAGCAGCAAGCGGGTCTCGGCGATCCGTTGCTGGGGAATCTCGATGCGCCCGGAGGTGCTGTCAACCTTGTACGGCACGCCCATCGAGGTCAGCGCCTGCATCATCTCAGCGGCCTCGGCGCCATCGACCTGCGCGAACAGGGGGGCGTAGGTGGGCCGCAGCGCCCAATACAGAATCGCGGCCACGGCCACGAGACCGCCGGCGATCATCCCGATCAGGGCGATCTGTCGCCCAGCCGGCATCTCGTTGAACGACTGTAGACTCGTCGAAAGCGCGGCGGTCAGTGATGACGCCATGGCTGAATCGCTCCGTTAACCACTCGTCCGTCAGGCTCAGACCTGCATGCTCATGACTTCCTGATAGGCCGACAGCAATCGATTGCGGACCTGATTGGTCGCCTCGAAGGCGATGCTTGAGCGGTTCATGGCCAGCATTACCTGAGGGAGACTGACATCGGCGTCGCCCAGTTCGAATTTGGTTTGCATCGTGGTTGATTCCTGTTGCACTTCGTTGACGGAACGAACCGCCTCCTTCAGCTTGGAGGCGAAATCCTGTCCCTCTGATCCGCGCGCGGGCTGCACCCCCTCGACTGGCCTGGCGCCCTCGATCCGCCCCGACTGGGAGAGCGCGCGCATCTGCTGCAACACACTCTGGATCTGCATTTCGCTCATGTCCAATCAACTCCGGCTTTGCCACACGAGACCCAAATCATGGCGCCTAACAGCCCGGCACTGGATTCGACCGATCAGGAGCGGGCAGACGACTGTTGCCGATCTTATGCAAATTTAATACCCGAGATTCGAAACGGCTGTTGATCCAGCGCAATGAGCCGCTTCGAACGGCGTCAGCAGCAACGTTGATGGGTGCATGCGGGAGGGGATTTCGGTCATCGGAGCGGAGAAGATAGACGGAGCAACCGACTTCTGGCGCGGCTGACAAAAACGACAGTTTCAAAAACGACAGTTTCTTGACGTTCGTGCGCAACCGGGATCCGGTTCGGATGCCGTCTCTGCTTATCTGCGTACCCTCTCGATCAACAAGGGCATTGGCGTTATGTTGTATCGGCCGCATCCCGTTCGAGACCGAACTTGCGCATGCGCTCCACTAGGGTCGTGCGCCGCATTCCCAAGCGCCTGGCGGCTCGCGCGACAACTTGATCGTTCTGTTCTAGCGCCGCGACAATCATGCCACGCTCCAGATCGTTGAGGTATTCGCGTAATTCCCGCCCTTCCGGGGGCAACGGATGCAACAAGTCGGCATCGGCTCCAGCGACCCTCTGGTCGCGCACATCCATGGCCGGCAGCGACTCCAGGTGCGCCGGCCGGAATCGGGTGGGCAATTGTGGCAGATCCACCAGCAGACCTGGATACATGATCGAGAGCTGCTCCAGAAGATTCGCCAACTCCCGAATATTGCCAGGCCAGTCCTGTTGCTCCAGATGCGTCAGAACGGCCGGGGTCAGACAGGCCGGTTCCACTCCATGCTCTCTCAGGCGCGCTTCGAGTGTCGCGATCAGCAATGGAATATCGCTTTGGCGCTCCCGCAGCGATGGCAGCTCGATCGGAAAGACATTGAGACGAAAAAACAGATCCTGCCGGAAGTTTCCGCCCGCGACAGCTTCTTCAAGATTGCGGTGCGTCGCCGAAATGATGCGGGCATTGGTCTGGAGCGGCTTGTTCGAGCCAACCCGTTCGAAGGTACGTTCCTGCAGCACACGCAAGAGTTTTACCTGCATCGGCAACGGCATGTCGCCGATTTCGTCGAGAAAGAGCACCCCATCCTCGGCCAGCTCGAAACGCCCGGCGCGGGCCGTGAAAGCACCTGTGAAAGCGCCCTTCTCATGACCGAAGAGTTCGCTTTCCAACAGGTCGGCCGGGATCGCGCCACAGTTAACGGCCACGAAGGGTTTGCCGCGGCGACTCGATGCATCGTGGATAGCGCGCGCGACCACCTCCTTGCCGGAGCCCGTCTCGCCGAGGATGAGTACGGTCGCATCGGTCTTCGCGACCTGGCCAATCAGCCGTTTAACCACCAACATGGCTGGATGACGACCGACCAGATTGACATCGGGCACCGGATCGGACTCGGCTTCGCACTGCAACCATTGCAGGATCTGAATCACGTTGCCCGGCGATAGAGGAGACGACACGATCAAGGCTCGCGGCGGAACATCGCAGGCGACACCGTCCGTGGGTTGACACACGACCGGTACCCGCCGCGACGGGGGTAACGAGTCGAGCAGCAAGGCGAGATGCGCGGACGGCTCGCAGAGCCAGAGCGCATTTAAATCGTCATAATGCGCGGCCGTCAGGCTGACGAATTCGCGGACCTCGCATCCCAGAAATTCCAGGATGCAGCGCGTCTCGGCGCGCACCGCCGCTTGACCGAACAGACCAATTTTCATCACCTGTGCGGATTCACCTTGTCCGGGAGCGTAGACGCCATCCTTCAACTCAACGTTCAAACCTCAATGCTCAAGCCGTCTTTTCGGCGTGTATAGGCAGACTGGCGGAAGTCCACGCGGACGCTGTCTGCTCATTGCCGGACTGATGCCGCCGACGCGCGACCTCGCGGCGATGCATGCGAAAGACCCAGCGCCGCAAGACCTCTCGGAGCCCGTGATCCGGGGAGCCCCAGGTGACGCCGCAGACGTGATCGCGACACTCGATCTTGCCCAACTCCAAAACCAGAGGCTGCGCCAGCCAATGACAGGGATATAATTCGATGCGGTCGCAGTCGGGCTTCAGCACAGCCGCGGGAAGCACCAGTCCATCGCTGCTGATCCTGACCTTCGAACGCTTCGGTATTTTATCCGCCAGCAGCGTGGTCACAAGATCCATGAGCAAATCGATCTTGAGTTCCAGGCGGATCAGTTCGGGCGGCAGCGGTTCCTCATTCGCGCGCCCCGGAGCTTCAGACTCAAGCACGGCGATCGCCTCCAGAAGATGCGCCGCCGCGTCGCTGGTCGTTGGCATCCGTTCGCTCGGCACGACTGGCAATTCCAGGGTCACCGTGAGGCCATCGCCCAACACGTCCCGCCAGTCCTCGATCGCCATGGTTTACCTGATACCGTCTAATGTTAGGAATTGCCGTGATGCTAACCGCTTCAGGATCGATGGGAAAGCCGTTCGTACCCTGGTCGCCCCGACTTGCTAAAATGCGCGCTTCGACATCCTTGCATTGACGTTCCCTTTTCTTCAGCTCGCCTCGACAAGGTCAAAACCATGCTATCGAGTATCGGCAATTATTTCGAACGCCTCGTCATGGAACGGCTCCGTGACACCCTGGACGAGAACGGCAACTCCCCGGATGCCGAGTACGCCGAAGACCTTGCCTGCGTGGCATTGAATTACCTGCCACCTCGGTATGTGCGACATTCGGTCGATCTGGCGTCTCATCTCAGCGATGCCGAGCAAAGAAACATGCAGGAGGAGGTTTCGGACGCCGTCAACTTCGCGATCGCGACCACGCGGCGTCGTAAGAAGGTCCGTGACCTGAATCTGGGATGATGCACGGGCGGTGGTCGATCACTCCGGTTCCAGGCCCTCCAGTCTCAGGCCCGCCTGCCTGACCAGACGCAGAAACGAGGCGTAACTGCGCGCATCCAGACGGCAGCTCGCGCTGCGGCGATCCGCGTAAACCAACCCAACCGGTCGTCCCTTGACCCACATCGACATGACGAAAAAGCGCGTGTCGCCGATCAGTTCGACGATCGCCTCCGGTATCCGCGGCAGAAGATCGGCTTGCGTTTCCTCGTTCAGCCAGAGGGCGGACGGCGCTTCCAGCAACTCGCCAAAAAGCCCACCGGCATCGAGCGACAGACTGAAGCGATTGAAGGTCGGCTCGAAATCCGTGCCGACCAGAAACTCCGCCGATAACGTCCGTCGGCGGGGACAATACACCGCGAACACGGCCCGATTCAGACCCAGGCCGCGATGCAGGCCACGCAGCAGCGTCGCGAACACCGACTCGCGATCGGGCAGCGAGCGATCGCTCAGCGCCGCCAGGCAGGCCAGATAATCGTCCTCTCTCGGCGCCAGACAAAAAGAAGGCGTTCCGGGCTCATGCGTCGTCGCCGACAGCCGACCGTCGCGTTCCAGGGGCAGCAATGCCAGTGAACCGAGACCATAGCGGGCGGCCGTCGGATTGAAGGCGCCCAACACGCGGTTGATGCGTTGAATCAAGGAAGGCAGGTCGAGATTGAGCAACTCGGCCGCCAGACGCAAGTCAGACATCCGCATCGGATGACGCCAGGCGGAAAAGGCATCGCGGGCAATCTGGGTCGCCAGCATCACGCACAGCGTTCTTAGATACCGCGCATTGCGGGCGCGCATGGCCTCACGCACCATCTCCGGCAGCTTCCATCGGACGGCCAGGACATGCCCCAATTCCTCCAGGCTCTCCCCCAACGAGACATATTCGGCCTCGTGCGGAAGCACATGGCTAGACTCCACCAGCTCCAGATAGCGGTTGATCCGGGCATCCCCGTGCGCGAGCAGAAACAGCTCGCCCAGATTGTTCAGCAAGGCCGCCAGACTCACCTCGGACGGAAAGCGGTCGCGATCCAGCTCGGCCCAGTCCTGAGCCAGCAGGCCGGCCAGGACCGCCCGGCCCGCGCTCCGACGATAGGAAGCGAGCCGCTCCGCGTCCAGAACCTCCTCGGCGATACTCGCCTCGGACTCCAGACGCAGAAGCGCCTGAGTCCCCAGCATGTGCGCCGCATCTTCCAACATCACGATCTCGGCGCTGAAATGCCGGTGCGGAACTGCGTTGGCCCGCTGCATCACGCGCAAGGCCATGGCCGGATCGGCCATGATCGCCATGGACAGTTTTCGCAGCGGCGCGAGTTCGTCCGTCAACAGACTCGCCAATTCCCGTCGTGTTCGTGCCAACACAGGAAGTTGCTCCGGCGAAGCATCGACCGTCACTGCCTTCAACCAGCCTAGACTCACCGTGGTGCCTCCCCATCAAGACTCGTGTCGCGAAGCAGGTATCCTCGGCACCGAACTTAGAGCTAAGCGCAAGATGCCCCGATTCGCTATTATTGGCCGCCAATGACCTTCGTCACAAGCAGGCGGCTTGATCAGCCCCCGCAAAATGCCCCTGAGGACTCGACAGCGTGAATCTGATCCTTGGCTCCATCATTGTCTTTGCGTCCGTCCTCGGCGGATTCGCCGCGGGAGGCGGTCACATCGCGGCCATCTGGCAACCCTTTGAACTGGTCATCATCCTGGGCGCATCCCTGGGCGGCTTCATCATCGCCAATTCCATGGGCGTCGTCATGAAGTCGCTGAAATCCATCCCTTCCCTGTTCACCGGATCCAAGTATAAGAAGGCCGATTATCTGGACGCGCTGGGCTTCATGTACGACCTCTTCAGCAAGGCCCGCAAGGAGGGGCTCATGGGGATCGAGCCGGACATTGAGGAGCCAGCCAGCAGCGCGCTGTTTCAGAAATATCCCCGAACCCTGAAAGACCATCATGCCGTGGAATTCATTTCCGACTACATGCGACTCGTCGTCAGCGGCAACATGAATCCGTTCGAGCTGGATAACCTCATGGACATCGAGCTAAACACCCATCACCACGAGGCCGAAGAGGCATCGCACGCCGTGCAGCAGGTCGCCGACGGCCTGCCCGCCTTCGGCATTGTGGCCGCCGTCCTCGGCATCGTGCATACCATGGCCGCCTTGGGTGGCCCGATGTCGGAAGTTGGCGCTCTGGTCGCCGCGGCACTGGTGGGAACCCTCAGCGGCATCCTGATCGCCTACGGCTTCGTCGGCCCGATCGCCACGATGCTGGCCCGATACGCGGCCGATGAGACACGCTTCCTCTCCTGCCTCAAAGCCTGCATTCTGGCCAACGTTCAGGGTTACAGCCCGCAGGTCGCGGTGGAGTTCGGTCGCAAAACCATGGCTTCCGACCTTCGGCCCAGTTTTAGCGAGCTGGAAAAACATCTGCGCGGCGGCAAATAACCTAAGAGTGACTCCGCATGGCCATTGACACCAACAAACAACCCATCATCATCAAAAAGGTGTTCAAATCGGGCGGCCATCACGGCGGTGCCTGGAAGATCGCCTTTGCCGATTTCGCCACCGCGATGATGGCGTTCTTCATGTTGCTCTGGCTCATGGGCTCCACCACCAAGGAGCAGAAAGCGGCCATCTCGGAGTATTTTAACAATCCCTCGGCCTTCGAGGGTGTCAGCACCTCGCCATCCCAGGCGCAGGGTGAGGGAACCGGCTCCACACCTTCCATCATCGCCTTCGAGGGCGCCGTCGACATGGCTCCGGAATCGTCGCCATCGGAGAGCATGGATCCGAACCGGATCGAGGAGATGGCTGCCGCGCAGGACCAGGAGCGTCTGGAATCGCTGAAGGAGCTTCTGGAGGAAGCCCTGGAGCAAAGCGAGGCACTGATCCCCTACAAAGAGCAACTCCTGATCGACATCATTTCCGAAGGTCTGCGCATTCAGATTGTCGACAAGGAAAATCGCTCCATGTTCGATTCAGGGAGCGCGCAGCTCAAGAGCTATACCGATGACATCCTCAAGGAACTAGGCACCATGATCAATCAGGTTCCCAATCGGATCAGTCTCACCGGTCACACCGACGCGCGCCCGCTCGCGCGCGGCGACTTCAGCAATTGGGAACTGTCCACGGAACGCGCCAATACCGCTCGGCGGGCGCTCGTCGCGGGCGGGATGCAGGAGGAGAAGGTTGGTCGCGTGGTAGGATTCGCGGACACGGTACCCTTCGACCAGACCGACCCCAACAATCCCATCAATCGGCGCATCAGCATCATCGTCATGAATAAAAAGACGGATGAGGCAATCCATCAAGAGACGACCACGATCAAGGATCTGGTTGAGCCGACATCGCACTGAAGCCGCGCCTGAACTCATCGGCGCCGTCGCCTTGGTTTCCGGCAGCAGCCCTGTCAGAGTCGGCATCTTGACGAGTCGGCTCCAGCCTTGGTTGCGAGCCTGACTCAGCGACCCCAACGAATGATTGCAACCCGTTGTTCCATCAAGTTATCGTCAGACCAAAATGGTTTTGGCTTGATATCTGCTGTCGTTTGACGTGAGCGCCTCCAGTCACCCGCTGGAGCATCCCAACACAGACGAACGAGCGGAAGGTTGTCGTCATGATCGAATCGATTGCGGGCGGTCTGCTTGCCACACTGAATCATCTGGATGACGCCATGCTGGTGATCGGCGTCTTCAGCATTCTCTTGCTGGGCTTGTTCGCAAGCGCGCTGATCCTGATCGCGCTGCGCCGCGCACCGGCCTTTTACCGCAGCGTTCCCACCCTGCTGACAACCTTCGGTATCCTGGGAACCTTTCTCGGGATTTCCACCGGCCTGCTGCATTTCGATGTCGCGAACGTCGAAGCGAGCATTCCGATGCTGCTCGACGGACTCAAACTTGCCTTTATCACCAGTATCAGCGGCATTCTGCTCGCGGTTTGTCTGCGTCTCGTGCTGGTTCTGGGCGTTGACTCAAGAGCGGAGTCGGAACCGGCGCAAACCGCTATGACGTTGACCGACAACCTCACGCCCACGACATTCATCCAGCACCAGACACAGGTCGCGGACGCGCAACTGGCGGCGACTCGACAACTAGTCGACCGGATCGCGCAACTGGACAGCCGTCTGGTCGAGACCCTGGAGCGGCAGCACGCGCAACAGCTCGCGGCATTCAGCGAATTCGCCCAGCAACTCAGCGAAATGGGCTCGCGCCAACTGATCGCCGCGCTGGAGTCGGTGATCCGCGACTTCAACGCCAATCTGGGCGAGCAATTCGGCGAAAATTTCCGTCGCCTGGATGCCTCGGTGGAAAAACTGGTGCGCTGGCAGGATCAGTATCGCGACCACATGGAGACGCTGGGCCAGCAACTCGATCGCGCCAGCGAAGGTGTGGCTCAGTCCGAGGCGAGCCTCCAGGCACTGACTCAGCAGGCGCGGCAGATCTCAAGCTATATCGAGGATCAGGACGCGACCATGACCGGTCTGCGGCGCGAAAGCATTGAGCTGGAATCGCTGCTCGGCAGCATCGCCGATCTGCGCGACCGCGCCAGGGACGCCTTCCCCGCCATCGATATCCGTTTGAAAGCCATGCTGGAAAGCATCGAAAACGCGGTTCTCTCGGCCTTGAGCGCGCAACAGCGAGTCGGTCAGGTTGGCGCCACGGTTCGGCATCACGACAACATGACGCATCCCGAACTCTCTGTGGTGGCACGCTCATGAACGGCGCGTCGACATCAACCGCGAAAACGTCCCATCAGGAAGACGATTTCCATTGGATTGCCCTGTCCGATCTCATGTCCTCACTGATGATGATCTTCCTGTTTCTGGCCCTGCTGTACATGGTCCAGGTCACACGCACTCATGCCATCGAAACCGAGGTCAGAGTCACTGCGGTCGAATCGCGTCAGGCGATCTACCAGGCGCTCGACGAGGAGTTCCGGGAGGATCTGGTGCGGTGGAACGCCGAGTTCGACCGGCCCACGCTGACCCTGCGCTTTCGCGAGCCGGACGTGCTGTTCGATCGCAACTCGGCGCGCATCAAACCCGAATTCGACGCGATCCTGCGCGACTTCTTGCCGCGCTATGTCGCCCAACTGCGCCCCTTCCGCGAGGTCATCCGCGAGATCCGCGTCGAAGGGCATACCTCCAGCGAATGGAGCCCCAACACTAGTCCGCTCGATGCCTATTTCGCCAACATGGACCTGAGTCAGCAGCGGACCCAGGCGGTGCTGCGTTTCGCCTATGGCCTGGATAGCCTGCAACCGGAATCCTGGTTCCGTGAGCGGATCGCGGCGGTGGGGCTCTCCTCCTCGCGCCCGGTGCGCGATGCGAGCGGGCGGGAAGACCCGCGGGCGTCACGGCGGGTCGAGTTCAGCGTGCTGACCGATTTCGAGGCGCGTTTGCTGGAGCCGATCAAGCTGGACGGGGCGTCAGTGGACAGGAAGTGAGCAGACCGTCCATCCTCCGTCCCGAACGGATCGAGTTAACGAGCGAGTGCAACGGTGCGAAAGCCCCGAGATCGTCTCAGGTCGTTGTTGTCGTTGTCGTAATCGAATATTCGCCATGTCGAGACCGCGATCGCGACAACGACAACGACAACGAGGATGCCCCGGTCTCGGAACTTGGGCAGCGAAGCACTAGCAGGGGCGCGGTTTAGGCGGTTTCCGGGAAAGTGTCTACCGGAATCAACGCTTCGATCACCTTAGGCTTCATCGTTCAAGCGGGGATTTCGCAGGGCTTCCACAGCCAGCACCTGAAACTGCGCTTTTTCCAGCAGATCCAGGACGGCCTCGGGACGAATGCCGATCAATGGCCAGACGCCGGGATCCACCGGGGGGGCGTCGCGCCAGTCTCGGGAATCGAGTTCGGCGAGATGCGCGGCGGTATTGGCCAGATGCACCAGAATCACCGGTAGCCGGAAGGCGTCGGGCGCCATCAGTGGGTCATGATGAAACCGCAGACAGGCGCACAGGATGTCGGGCAACCCCCAGTGCTCCGCCAATGCGCCCCCAAGCTGGGCGTGATCGAAACCCAGTTCGGCGCGCTCGGCGTCCTGTGGCGTGAAGGCTTCCGGCTCGCCCAGACTGCGCAGAAAGGCCAGATGGGCCGCCTCGGGTTCCTGGGAGAAGAGAATCAACTGTCCAAGATCGTGCAGCAATCCGCCCAGAAAGACGGTTCCCGCCAAGGTGGGCGACTCCAGGTCGGCCAGCAGTCGTGCAATGACCGCGCAATAGGCCGAATGGTGCCAAAACAACTCCAGTGGCAACAGAGTCTGTACCGGCAACCGATCCGACGCCTGCGTCACGGCGCCCGCGATCACCAGTCGACGGAGATGATCGCGGCCCAGGAGCATGACCGCGCGCTCCACGGAGTCCACTGTACGAGCGGGCGCGAAGGCGGGGCTGTTGGCCAGACGCAGCACGATCACGACCAGCGCCGGATCCTGAGCCAACACATTGGCGATCATAGACTGACGACTGTTGGGATCGTCCAGCAATTTGAGAACGTCGCCGACCACCTTCGGGATGGCCAGCAGCCGGCCGGTCCGTTTGACAAGGGTTTCGATGGTCATTGATGGCACGCGTGAATACTCCGGAAAACCTGACGGGGTCGAGCAATAACGGTTGCAGCTAAGGAACGGCTCATTAAGAAGCTAAACAAGTCCATTAGCGAATACCTTTGTCGCTTTCGTTGTCGTTGTCGTTGTCGTTGATTCGGAGCGTTTCGATGCTGACAACGCTCGGACAGCGAAACCATGAGGCGCGGGAAAATCCTGACCGCTATCATCTCATTGATGACGACAACGATTGTATTCGTTGCCATTGTTTAATTTACATTTTACTCGTTACTAAACTGCGTCCAGAACGATAGGCGTTGTGGCAAGTCTCACATGGCGAACATCGATTTCAGAGACTCCAGCGTCTTCTCGGTACCCGCCAGTTGGGCAATCGGCTCTCCAGGCGGCGGGACCGGCAGGCCCAGGGTCGCGAACGCCGGAACGTCCGCGGCATCCGGATGCGGCCGGCCTTCGCTTTGCAGAAAGGCCCAGCGCGCCACGGTGGTCACGCTCGCGTAATCGGGCTCATCGGCTCGATACTCCCAGGTGCCGGACTGCTCCGCGACCGCCACCAGATCCTCGCCCAGCCCCCAGTAGTTGATCACCAGCACGCCGGTAATACTGCGCAGCTTGGCAATCAGCGATTCGATGCGGGCCAGCTGCGGATTGCGATCCCGCATCTCGATGAACTGGATGATCGGCACCGCACCGATTCCGGACACCAATCCCGCCAGCAGCGCCCGCTCTCGATTGAGAATCTTGAGTGTATCGGACAGGAGGTAGCTGTACGCCGAGCAGAGCACGCCGTCGGTCCAGACCGCCTTCATGGCCTCTCGGGTGACCTCGTTGCGGGCCTTGAAGGCCTGTCGCAAGGCAAGGTTGGTCGTCAGCATCCGGGTATTGCGAAAGCCCAGGCGCATCACGGCATCGCGCACCGACTGGATCTCTTTCGCGCCGCGAAACAGCGGGCTGTTGGTCGCATGGAGCAGTGCGCCGGCGATGGTGCCATCGCGTTGAATGACCTCGGTGAGTTCCGCTGCCCCGGCATCCGGGTCATTGGTGAGTTCCTGAATCTTCAGGGCCACCTCGGGCCTTGCCGGAAGCTCCAGCCGGTTGCTCGTGATGAGTTCATAGAGTTCGGCGAGAAACTCGCCCTCGGCTGAATCGAGTTCGATGTCGCTGACTTGAAGGCTGGAGTTGAGCGCGGAATCCAGGGCCGAGACCGGAATCCTGAGCACGATGCAGGGTGTCTCCGTGATGACGAAATCCCCTGCCCCGCTGGCCTCGCTGAAGAGATCGATCGGGTCGCTGAGCCCCTGATAACTTTCCAGGCGTTCGCCAACGCCATTCGTCAGCCGCACCGCATGACCATCGACAAGAAACAGCCGGTTGCCTTCGATATCGGTCAGACGAATCCGCTTTTTCGGGGCGAGTTCGCCAACACTGCACTGTTTGGATAATTCCTCTCTGACGGTTTCCGAAAGATCCCGAATTGGGTCGATTTCCGTCAGTAGAGACAGAACCTCTGATGTCTGCAGCATCGCTGGATTCCTGGATGGACAAATCTGGTGTCATCCCTAAGTCTAGCAGCATCGGCGCGCAAACCGATGCCTCGTCGTCAATTGCATCCAAGAGGAAACGCATGCCCTGTCAAGCGAGCGCACGGTATCCCAACAACACGTCGGACGCCTCGCCGGTGCTTCCGTCGGCGCGCTGAAACTGGCCGACCTGGGCCACGCTGTCGTAGAGGTTCAGCGCCTTGCGGGTATTCTGATAGCCCAATTCGATCGCCGTGACCTCGGCTGCCTCCAGGGTTTTGAGCGTCTGGACGCCATCGCTCCCGATCTGGAACAGACGCAGTTGCGAAAACACCTCGTCGCCAGCGTCGATGACGCCATCGGCATTGCCGTCATAGCGGGCCAATTCGGCAAAGCCATGGGCCGCGCCGCTCTGATCGCCGAACAGTTCCAGACCGTTGTCGATTTGGCCGTTGCCATTGCGATCCAGGGCCAGGAACCAGCTATCGCCCGTCACGAAGCTCACCTGCTCCACCTGGCCGTCGCCGGTCAGATCGAACTGAACGCCGGCCTCGACGCCAGTGGTGGCGATTCCCCGACCGGACAGATCCAGCACCAGCGGATCGCCCATCTGCACGGCGGCGGTCTCGCCTGAGCGCAGGTCCATCTGGAACGTCTGGCGCTGAGCACTCTGGAATTGGAGCGCAAGGCTGGAATCGAGACTGCTCGCGCTGAGTTCAAAGCGGGCGCTCGATACCTGGCTCCAGGAGACCTGCAACTCGGCGTTTGCCGTCGCGATGGTACCGTCGCCTATCCGCGCCTCCAGCATCGCCGAACGCCCGCCAGTGGCGGCAGCCCCGGCAGGCGGATCGACTCTGGCCGCAAAAGCACCGTCCGAGGCTCGGCGGGACGAATCCCGCGCATCCAGAGCGAAGGATTTACGCAGGATCTGGTAGTCGAGATCCTGCTCCAGACTCGCTTCAATCTGGGCGGTAAGATCGCCGGCCCCAGCCGGCACACTGGGCGGCGCGGAGGGCGTGACTGGCGGGCGAACAGTGGCCCGAGCGATTTCCTGATTCGGGCTGGAAACCGGCCGCTGCGCCGCGGATGGGGGTAACCTGACGACGGATGGAAGCAACATCATCACACCTCGCAACGGACAGGGATGTCCGCGGGTTACAAAAACGTGTCGTCGGAAAATTGGACCGCAACCCCGGCGGGCGCATGACGCACGACCATTGCATCGACCATGGGCGGAGTTTCGCCTTCGCCCAGCGTTCCGACCACCCGGACCTGAACCAGCGTTCCGAGCGGCGGATAGTCGACGGAATCCAGAATCAACAAGACCCCGCCAGCGCTCAGATCCTCGGTCTGGACCACCCGCATCGGTTGACCGGCGCGATGCAACTCAATCTCGACTTCCATGGGAAGACGCCGATGTCGACGTTTGTCGGAGTCCATGTTCGTCCTCTACCAACAGGGAATTCCCGTATTCACGGGAAACATCATGGCCAGTTCGCCTGTCATGCCGATCAGCCATCCAGACCGGGATGCGCGAGATCCTCCAGTCGCCAAAAGGCATCGCCGCGCAGATAGCCCGGCTCCACGGACGCCACCAGCGCCGAAGGACGACCATCCCAATCGCGTTCGGCAACCCAATGAGCAGGCAGGGAGTCCAGAAGATGCGCACGGGCAATGCAACCGTCAGTTAATTGACACAACCGCACCTCACCGCTCGACCGATGTCGAAAAGCCGGCAGAAAACCCACCACCAATTCCGGAGAAAGACGCCATTTCGGGCCTCGCGCGGTCGCGCCGGATGAGGAGAAGGAAACGTCACTGTCAAGCATCATCGGTTGTTCCTCCATTAGGGATCAACTTCCGTAACGGCCCGGACACAGGAAACTAAAGCGATCCCGAATGCATCGCCCCGTCTGAATGCGGAGGCATGTCTGGCAGCGTCCAGCGAATGAGTGCTCAAGTTTGTGCTACATTCGTCGGTCATTGACAGCCAATTCGTCTAAACTTCGAACTAAGGTTTGATTTCCGCTCCTGTCCTGCCGCCAACCGGATGCACAGGAAGCGGGTTTCCCACTCTGGCGGAGCGGCGATCCAGCTGCCCGCGTCGACAACTGAAGAGGCCACACCATGGACGTTTCTTCAATGGCAGGTACCCCCAGCACCGCCAATGCGATGTTCTCCAACCAAACGGCCAACGCCAGCGCGGTCTCCGTGCTCAAAAAATCGCTCGACATGCAGGCCGAAACGGTCACCGCCCTGCTGCCGACCGAGCCGGCAGCGACGCCTGGGCAGGGATTACCCGACAACGTCGGACGCAACATTAATATCACGGCCTGAGTCCAGTCGACCTGGGTTCAGCTTCCGAGATTGTTCAAGCGAACTGACTGAAAACCTCCGTCGGCGGATCGGCGAAAAAGCCGGCAATCCTCTGTTCGAGACGTTCACGGGCACCCGCACCGTTCGGCTGACCGGTTTGCTCTCGGCCGGCTTGACTCCCGTCAACCGGCGTGTCGGCCTTCGCCTCCTCGCTCTTTAACGCCTCCTCGCCGGTTCCCGGCCGCTCGACCGGCTGCTCGCGTTGCAACTGCATCAGTTCGTGCAGCGCGTTAGTCTCCATGGTCGTCGCAGAGGCCGCCACCCGCAGATCCTGCGCGGAGGGCTCGGCCGGAGCAAGGGCTGCACGGCGCACCGCGCGCGCCTTGTCGAGGGTGGCCGCGGGATCTCCCGACACGCTTGAGGTATCGATTCCCACCTCGCCGCCGATGGCATAACGCTGTCCATCGGGGCCGGTCTGATAATCGTAGCTGGCGGAACTGGTCACATAGCGACCGCCTGCGGCGATATGCGCCTGCTCATGGGCGCGGACTTCCGTATCCCGTTGTTTCAGGAGTTGCAGTTCCTGCTGCTCGTCCGTCGTGAGTTCCAGCGCGGAGTCGCTCGCTTCCGGGCGCTGACGCGGATCCTCCTCCGCGGTGGACACCTCGCCGGCCGCGAGGTCATCGCCCTTGAGATCGGCAGGACGCTCGTCCGCCACCGGCGGCGTCGGGCCAGCCGGGCGCGGCATACCGAATGGAATCGAATTGATGGCGGAGTGGATCTCCATGAGCCAAACCTCGCGTTGCCCCAACCCAAGTGTAGCCCGTCAACCGTTTTCAGACTGCCAATGCGTCCTCGACAACGACACAAAACGCCCGAGAGTCAATGCCATCAACGCTGCGAATCCAGCACTGAACCGATGGTCCGGATCCAGGGGCCATTTGCGCGTACACCAGCAGGCAACTCGGGTAAGGCATTTTCCGCCTCTGCCCGATTCGGATAACTGCCGGCCAGCGCGATCGCGAAGGAACGCGTCTGGATGAAATGAATGCCTTCCAGATCATGCGGAGCGATAAACCCCTGCGCGACCGCCAGACTGCGAGCGGCAACCAGTTGGATGGTGAAGCGGCCGCGATCCTGGCGCAGGAGCCATTCCTGATCGGCTTCGACTTCGGCTTCGGGATCGGCCGATCGTGGCGTCGGCATCGGTTGGAACAGCGGGCTCGGCTCAGGCTCGGACGCGGGCGTCCGCTCCGGCGGTCGCGAGAGGTTCGGGCGCGCGTCGACCGGCGCCGAAGCTGGAGCCGGGCTCGGAGTCACGACCTCTCCCGCAGTGGACTCGGCCGCGGGCGCATTGACAGCCGCCACCGGCGCCATCGTCGGGGCGTCCGTCACGGGAGTCAGCGGCCGGGCCTGATCCGCATCGATGGCGGAACCGGAAACATCTCCGGAAGCCCGCTCGACCGCCGCCACGGAACCCGCTTGCCCCGGCGTCTCCATGGGGAGCCTGAGCGAGGAATCCTCGAGCTGCAAGACCACGGGCACCAGAATCGATATGACCACGCTGCCGAGGATGGCGGGGAGAAACCAGCGTTGACTCCAGTACGGCACCGCGGCCTTCCCCCCCGAAGAACCCGGCCCGCGTTCCGGGGTCGGCTGGCGCGCCTCTGTCGGCTGGGACTCGGAACGTAGCGTATGGCTGCGGATCTGCCGGAGCACCTGCTCGAAGTCGGCGGTCTCCTCCCGCGCATCTTCATGGACGAGAAACCTGGACAATTCCGTATCCATTGGCGTCACGCGCTCGTCTTCGTCATACAGATCCAGGATTCCCTCTGGATTCATCGAGGCCGGCTCGGACTGGCCTGCGGCCGCGTCCTTCGCCTCCCGCGCGCCGCTCGGCTCGACGCGAGCCGCCGCGGTGCCGGACGGACCGGCCAGATGACCGAGCTTGCCGGCGATCGCCTGCTTAAAGCCATTGACGCTGCGGCAGCGGCGGGCCAGCCAGGCATTCGCATTGGCGTTCAGGAGCGCGGGGATGCCTTTGCTGCTGGTTTGCAGAACCGCGATATCGCCGGAGGTCAGAAAGGTCTCCGGATCCTCGATGCCCGCCACCCGCAAGCGATGACGCAGATAGGCGCCAGCCTGTTCGAGATTGAGCGGACGCAGATTCAGACGCACGACCTGATTCTCGTCCGCCGGATCGCCCAGCGGCAGGCGCCCGCGATTCAGAGAGGGATCGCCGACCAGAATCAGGCGCAGGCCTCGTCCGTTCAATTCGAGAATCTCGGAGCGTATCCGCAGCAATCGCTCGACGATCTCCATGCCAATCAGATGTGCATCGTCAATGGCGAGCACCAGCGCCACCCCGGCGCGACTGCGTTCCGCCAGCAAGTCCTTCACCGACCGGGCGGGATGATCCAGACCGATGGCGCGAAGATGACCGCGAATAGTGGCGTCGACCGCCGCGAAGGGGATGCCGGCGCGGCCGCGGAATGCAATGAATTCAAAGTTATCCCCCAAGGCGCCAAGCAGGCGCATGAGTTGAATACTGCGTCCCGAACCGTTCGCACCCGCCAGAATGACGATGGCCCCCGGCGCGATCAAGGCCCTGGCCGCCGTTTCGATCAAACTCTCCAGCAGCGGATCGCTGTAGAGAAACTCCTCGCTGGGAACCGCATCGAATGGCGGCTGACGCAGCTTGAGTCGAGCCAGGCAATCAGGAGGAAAAGACATAATTTCAGTTTTAGATTCAAGCATTTCGGACGAATTAGGAAGCTGATGCTACACTCCGCGACCAGGCTCATCAAGCCATTCGCCCCGTGCCGCGGCACCTTCGCTCAGAGTCGATACCATGCACGATTTGCGCCTCAACATGCAGGATATTGCCCGTTCCGGGCATGTCACACGCTGGCATTCGGTGCGCTGCGCGCGCAATCAGACCCTGGCCGAACATCATTATCTGGTCACCATGATCGCCCGCGAATTGATGCGACGCATCCTGGGGGACAGCCTGCCTGCCGAGACGCGCCTGCGCGTCCTCGAATACGCCTTGACCCATGATGCCCCCGAGTTGCTCATGGGCGACCTCCCCTCCCCGCTCAAACGGCGCATCGCCGAGATCGCCGGCGAAGCCGATCCGCTCGCGCGCATCGAGCGGGAGATCGCCCCGGAGATCGCCGAGCTGAAAACCGCGCTCCAGGGATCGGCGCTGGCGTTCATCGTGAAGCTCGCCGACCTGATGGACGGCTGTCTCTTCATCCGCGAGGAAGGAATCGGACGCCACGCGGCCGTGGTCGCGGAAAAATCCGAAGCCGCCTTCCACGACAAGATCGCCGAGGCGCGGCTGCGTTTCGCCGATCTTGACTGGTCGCAGGCAGAGGATCTTTACACCCGGATGCGCGGCGATGCCGGGGCGGACAATCGCCTGCTCTTCGAAGGATCGCCCTGAATCGCCACCCATGATCGGCGGCTAAAATCAGACGCCTTGCGGTCTTGGCTGACCCCTGAAATGAGTTCAAACTAGTCGGCGGGAAACCCGGCGGCTCCATGGCCGGACGCCGGTGGTGCAATGCTGCGAGCAACCATCAACAGGGTACGCCAGGATGTGTCCTGGAGAGCCTGGACCGGCTCCTTTTGACCGCAATGGCGACGACACGCGAGAACCGATATGCGACGTATCAATGACCTGCCGATCTGGGTGCGCTTGGTCGGGGCAATGTGGCTGATCCTGATGCCGGCCTGGACGGGGCTTATCCTCTGGGCGGCGCAGGAGCAGCGCCAGACCGCCATCGAGCAGGCCGAAGCCTTCACCGGAACGCTGCACGAAATGACCCTGGCCGGTCTGACCACCCTGATGCTCCACGGGACCATCCACAAGCGGGCCGATTTTCTCAGTCAGATCATCGAACTGCAAAACGTCAAGGATCTCCGCGTGCTGCGTGGCGAGAACGTCAAAAAACAGTTCGGCCCGGGCACCGACGACGAAAAACCGCGGGACGACATCGAACGCGCCGTGCTGGAGACTGGCGAAGCCTATCTGAGTCTCTCCGATGACGGCGCCATCCTGCGCGCGGTTGCTCCGGCCTTTGCCCGCAAGGATTATCTGGGCAAGGACTGCACCTCCTGCCATGCGCTCGCCCCGGTCGATGGGGTGTTGGGGGCCGTGAGCATGGAGATCAGCCTGGATGACGTCAACGCCAATGTCCGTCTGTTCGGCCTGAAAATTTTTGGTCTGGCGGCGATTCTCAGCGTGCCGGTCCTGTTGTTTCTCTATTTTTTCACCTCGCGCTTCGTCACCCGCCCCATGCAGCAGATGACGCTTGGTCTGGATGGCATCGCTCATGGCGATGGCGATCTGACGCACCGTCTGCCGATCGCGGGCCGCGACGAGATCGGACGCGCTTCCACCGCTTTTAATTCCATGATGGACAACTTCCGCGATCTCATCCGACGGATCCTGGAGTCCACCGCGCAGCTCGCGCAAGCGGCGGGGGATTTGGCGGACGTGACCGAGCGGACCAATGCTGGCGTCGCCCGCCAGCGCAACGAAGTCGATCAACTCGCCTCGGCCATGCACGAGATGAGCGCCACCGCCCAGGAGGTCGCCCACAGCGCCCAGCAGGGTGCGGACGCCACGAATGTCGCGAACACGGCCGCCATGGCCGGTAAAAATGTGGTATCGGGTACCATGGAACGGATCGAGCAGCTCGCCCAGGAGGTTCAAAAGGCGGCCGACGTGATTCGCGAGCTGGGCAAGGACAGCCAGGAAATCGGCAAGGTGCTGGACGTCATCCGGGGAATCGCCGAGCAGACCAATCTCCTGGCGCTCAACGCCGCCATCGAGGCCGCGCGCGCCGGTGAGGCGGGTCGCGGCTTCGCGGTGGTCGCCGACGAGGTACGCTCACTGGCCAACCGTACCCAGACCTCCACTCAGGAGATTCAGGCGATGATCGAACGGCTCCAAAACGCCAGCCGCCGCGCGGTCGACGTGATGGAGGAGAGCCAACAATACGCCGAGTCCAGTCGCAAGAGCGCCGCCGAGGCAGAGCATTCGCTGGATGACATCACGGCGGCGGTGACAACCATCAACGATGTCAATACGCAGGTCGCTAGCGCCGCGGAGGAGCAGAGCGCGGTGGCCGAGGAGATGAACCGCAACGTCACTAGCATTTCCGATGCCGCCGAGGGGAATGCGCAGGGCGCGCGTCAGACCACTGACGCTTCCGAACAACTGGCGCGCCTGGCGGCGGAACTCCAGGAACTGGTGGGGCATTTCAGGGTTTGACTGTGTAGGCTGTGCAACCGGCGTCAAACCTGGCGTGGGATTCGTGGTCGAGACATGCCGGTTGCACAGCCTGCAAAGCTAAAATATTTCGACGTTTAGCCGCATTGTCCTGTTCCAAGCATGCACGGTTTGGGCTTCCGTTGACGGTCTTTCGGGAGAGTTTCCCGACTTATGAATGCCCGGCAGACCGGAGATACCCCTGTCGCGAAGGCGCCTGCACGATAATCTCCGGAATCCGCGGCAATCCCACCACAGCGTCGACCGCGCCGAGTTTTACCGCCTCTTTGGGCATTCCGTAAACGATACAAGTCAGCTCGTCCTGTGCCACCGTGAAAGCGCCGGCCTCGTGCATCTCCAGCATCCCGCGCGCGCCGTCATCGCCCATGCCGGTCATGATGATGCCGACGGCGTTCGGTCCAGCCGATTGCGCAGTCGAGCGAAACAGCACATCCACCGAGGGGCGATGACGGCTGACCAGCGGACCGTTCTTGACCTCGACCCGATATTGGGCGCCGCTGCGGCGCAGCAGCAGGTGATCGGTTCCCGGCGCGATCAGCGCCAGCCCGGCGATCACGCGGTCGCCATTGCGTGCCTCGCGGACCTCGATCTCGCACAGCCCATTCAAACGCGCGGCAAAGGCCGCCGTGAATTGCCCCGGCATGTGCTGGACCACGACGATCCCCGGCGCGGTGCGGGGCAGTCGGGTGAGCACATATTCGAGCGCCTGGGTGCCGCCGGTAGAGGTGCCGATCGCGACCACGCGATCGGTGGTCTCGGCCAGCGGCTTGAAACCGCGCTCCGCGACCACGGCCTCTGCGGTCAACTTGGGCGCCGGGGCCGCCGCCGGAGCAAAACGTCGCGCGGAACCCATCTTGTCCATCCGGGCATGACTCGCGCCCTTGATGGCATCGCCGAGCAGGGTTCTGGACTCTTCCAGAAACTGACGCAGCCCGACCTTGGGTTTGGCGATGATATCGACCGCGCCAGCGTTCATCGCCTGCATGGTGACCTCCGCCCCGCGTTCGGTGAGCGTCGAGCAGATGATGACGGGCGTCGGATGCTCCTTCATCAATTGGCGCAGAAAGGTGATGCCATCCATGCGCGGCATCTCGATGTCGAGCACGATGACATCGGGCCACTGCTTCTCCAGCATCTTTTGGGCGAAGATGGGATCGCGGGCGGAACCGATGACCTGAATACCGCTGATCGCATTCAACTGTTCGGTGAGCACCTGACGGACGACCGCCGAGTCGTCGACGATAAAGACATTGACCTGAGACATCGTGCGTCACTTTTCCTCTAAAAAAATTCCGCCGGCACGGGACGCTGCTGGGCCTGCAGGGCACGCTGCAAATAGGCACGCTCCTCCGCCGCGATCTGTTCCGCGTTGCGCCTGGGGATGCGGCGAAGATAGACCGAGAAATCGGCGCCATGAAAGTGGATCTGTCGTCCCGCCTCACCACCAAGATCCTGAGCGACCAGCGGAATCCCGTCTTTCTCCAGAAAATTCCGCACGAACTGGACATTGGCCGTCCCGATGACAAAACGATCGGGGAGATTCTCGACCGAGCTTTTCAGCACATTCGCGCCACCAAAGGCCTTGGCGCGTAGATGCTCGCGCCGCGCGCCCAGGTTAAACAGACCGTTGATGAGAAGCTCCATGGCCCAGAGACCATAGCGCCCGGCATCCGACGCGATCACCGGCTCGCGACCCGCTGCATTGCGTGTCGGCAGCAGAAAATGATTCATGCCCATCACCCGCGCCACCGGATCGAACAAACAGACCGAGACACAGGAACCCAGGAGCGTCGAAAGAATGATCGGCTCACGGGTGACATAGTGTTCTCCCGGATGGAGAAAACGCTTCTGGATCTGGTTGTCGGCGCTTGGCGGCATGGGGTCGGTGGAGCCTGATGTTCCATGGAGTCCTGATCAGTCCAGCGGCTTACGAAACACCGAAGGCCGGACCATTTCCAGTTTCGTCTTGAGCGAATGCAGCGACTCCACATGACTGATGAACAGATAGCCGCCGGGCTGGATCGCGCGGGTCAGGCCATCGATGACCTGTTGTTTGGTGGGAATGTCGAAATAGATAAGGACGTTACGCAGAAACACCACATCGAAACGCTCCCCGTCGGCGAGGGGACGCTTGAGATTGCGCTGCTCCAGTTGAACCCGCGCCTTCAGACGCGGGTCGATCAGCAGATTGCCCGCCTGCGAACGCACACCCTTGAGACAGTATTTACCCAGCCAGTCCGTCGGCAACCGCTTGGCCCGATCCAGCGGATACAGCCCCTGACGGGCCGCTTCCACCATCCGTGAGCTGATATCCGATCCCAGGATCCGCCAGTCGCCCATCCCCAAGCCTTCCGCCAGCGCCATGGCCAGGGTATAGACCTCCTCGCCCGAGGAACAGGCCGCGCTCCAAACCCGCATCGGGCTGCCGCGATAGGCGGGCAGGATGTCTTTCAGCAGAAACTCGAAATGCGCCGGCTCGCGATAAAAATAGGTCTCGTTGGTCGTCAGCAGATCGACCAGATGCTGACGCTCGCGGTCCTGACTCGGTTCGGAGACATACTCAAGATAGGCGTGGAAACTGCGCAGACCCAGATGCCGCAGTCGACGCTGCAGGCGCGAACTGACCATCTGACGCTTATGCGGCGTCAGACTGATCCCGGCCCGGTCATGGATGAAACGGCGAAAACGTTCGAAGTCATCCTCCGAGAGCGGCACCGCCTCGACGAGTGGCTCGGGCTCCGCCTTGGTCGGTCGCGGCTTGATCAGCGTGTCAGGTGTCCACATAGGTTGCGTCCGTGCGTCCAGCAAGAGCGGAGTTTTGATGAATCGGTGGACGCGCGCCCTGCCCGATGGCGGCCAGTTCCGCCACGTCGAGAATCAGCGCGATGTCCCCGGTGCCGAGAATGGTCGCGCCGGCCACCCCGCGCAGGCGCTCGAACAGCTTGCCGAGCGGTTTGATGACGGTCTGCAATTCGCCCAGCAGGGTGTCGACCACCAGCCCGACCTTGTGATGACCGAAGCGCACCACGACCAGGCTTTCGCGCTGACCGTCGGTGCGCTGGCCGGCGTTCTGGAAGAGGTCGGTGAGACGGATGAAGGGCAGCACTTCGCCGCGCAGGTTGATGTAGTGTTCGCCATGACGCTTGAGGGTTTCGAGGGCGTTCATCTCGACGCATTCGGCGACCTGCGCGAGCGGGATGACGTATTGGTCGCGCCCGGCGCCGACCAGAAAGCCTTCGATGATGGCGAGGGTGAGCGGCAGGACGATGGTGACCTTGGTGCCTTCGCCCAGGACGCTGTCGAGTTCGACCGTGCCGCGCAGCGCCTCGATGTTGCGCCGCACCACGTCCATGCCGACCCCGCGCCCGGACAGATTGGTGGCCTGCTCTTTGGTGGAGAGGCCGGGGGCGAAGATGAGCCGCAGGGTGTCGTCGCGGCTGAGCAGCTCCTCGGGTTTGACCAGTCCCTTGGCCTCGGCCTTGGCGCGGATGCGCGCGGGGTCGAGGCCGGCGCCGTCGTCTTCGATTTCGATGACGATGTGCCCGG
>NZ_NHSQ01000197.1 GCF_016653465.1 Thiocystis minor
ACGCGGGACATCCATCGCCCTTGCTGATTCATGCCGATGGCCAGGTGGCTGAACTGGCGCTCACCTGGGGGATGGCCCTGGGCGCGATGGACGGACTCGACTATGCCGCCGCGTCGGTCCAGTTGCGGCCCGGCGATACGCTGTTGATGTTCAGCGATGGCGTCACCGAGGCCATGAACGAAGCCTATGAGGAGTTTGGGACCAAACGCTTGTCCGCGCTCTTCGTCGACCAGCCCCCGCCGGATCCGCGCGCGGCGGTGGAACGGGTGCTGGCGGCGGTGGATCGATTCGCCAACGGGGTCGAGCAGTCCGACGACATTACCTGTGTCGCCTTGCGTTATCGGGGCACCGATCCCGCGCCAGGCGTGTTGGCGGGCACTGTGGAGGCCGCCTCATGAGTTTTGTCACCGGGATGCAGTTTTCGTGCTGGATACTGACGGCCATGCTGGCGCTCTGGTTCCACCCCGCCGCGGCCACGGACGATGCACTCGCCGAGATTCAAGCGCGCGGGACGCTCCGGGTCGGGGTCAAGGCGGATGTGCCGGCCTGGGGCGAACTGGACAAGACCAGCGGCGAGATCGTCGGCCTGGAGCCGGATCTCGCCCGGAACCTGGCCGAGCGACTGGGCGTGGATCTCTCGCTGGTTCCGGTTCTGTCGGCCGAGCGGGTCTCGGCGCTGGAAACGCGGAAGGTGGACATCCTGATTGCCACCCTGAGCGTCACGCCGGAGCGTCGCGCCCAGTTAATTCTGGTGTCGCCCGCTTACTACGAATCGGGTGCCGGTCTGCTGGCGCGCCGTTCCGCAGGCTTCAAAGAGTGGTCCGAACTGCGTAACCGGCGAATCTGCTCACTGCGAGGCTCCTTCTATAATCGCCCGATCGCGGTCGAGTACGGGGCGGATATCGTGGCCCTCTACAGTGCCGAGATCGCACTGGCTGCGCTGCGCGACGGACGCTGCGACGGCTTTCTCGGCGATACCGCGGTGTTCGCGGTCATGTTGCAGGATCGCGATCTGGCCGAGCGCTACGAGATGATCCTGCCCGCCCTCTATCCGACCGGCTGGGCCGTGGCCCTGCGTCGTGACGCGCGTGGCGGGCGTCTGGAAGCTGCGATCTCACAGGCCATCGTCCACTGGCACCGGAGCGGCCTGCTGGGTCGACTGGAGGAGACATGGGGCATTCCCCGCTCCGAGTTCAGTCGGCGGATGGAGGTCGAGTGGCGCCAGGCGGTGCCTGATTCCGACCCTGAACCTGACCGCAGATGAGCGTCTTCCACCCGAGTCATTTCATGACGCGCTTGCCGAATGCCCTGTCTGGGGCCGTTGCGCTCAACCCGCGCCGGCACTGGGCCATCGCCCTGTTCATCGGGTGCCTGGCACTGAGTACGGCGATACAGGCTGAAGCCCCTCGGACAACGGTTGAGCCGCGACCCGACCCCCTGGTCTCGGTCGCCGATGGCCGACGTCTCGCCCCCGACATGGCCCGCATCGTCGCGCGCGGGGAACTGGTGGTGGCCATGGCCGACATGGATATCCCGCCTTTTTTCTACCTGCGCGATGGCCGGCTCGTCGGTCTGGAGGTGGAGATGGCCCGCGATCTGGCGCATGAGCTTCAGGTCGCGGTGCGTTTCAACCGCCAAGCCAAAAGCTTCAACGAGGTGATTGATCTGGTGGCTGCCCGAGTGGTCGCTGAAGCTGGCGTTCGTGGGGCACGCTCGGCGGGATGGGGCCCGCCGCGACGGTCGATTTCATAGCCAAACGAGTGGCGCTGACGCCCGCCGGTCGCGATCAGGATCACCTGCCGGTCGTGTTGGTCAATCTGCCTCGGGTACCTGACCGCAGCGCCGCGATTTTCGGGCGCGGCCCGGATCCGCTTGGAGCGGGTACTCGTCAAGGCTCGGATGCGCGGCGCGCGGACGGCGATCCTGGGCTGCACCGAACTGCCGCTCGCCGCGGTCCATGCCGAACGGCATGACTTGGGATTGATCGACTGCACTCTGGAACTGGCGCGGTGCGCGGTGGAGTACGCCTTGCAACGTGGCTGAAATCGCGTCTCATCCTTGGGGCTGAACGATACGGTTCCTGGCTGGCAGTGGCGCGCAAGCCGCCGCGTACTCAGGACACCCGCCAGACGATGGCGTATCATCGACCAAAATGCATTTGAAACGTGTATGCGATTCGAATGACGATACGTGCCAACAGACGGATTGCAAAAGCGTATTAGACATGCACATTCATCTCGTCAGCGTCGGGCGGAGAATGCCCGCCTGGATCGAGGCGGGCTACGCCGAGTATGCCAAGCGTCTGCCGCCCGAATGCGCGCTGCATCTGGTGGAGGTCGACCCGCTGCGGCGTGGAAAATCGACGACGCCGGCGCAGGCCCGCGAGGACGAGGGCCGGCGCATCCTGAAGGCGATTCCCAAGGGGGCCGGCGTGGCCGCGCTCGATGTCCAGGGACAGTGCTGGAGCACCGAGACGCTGGCGCGCCATCTCGGCGACTGGCTGGCCGAGGGCCATGACCGCGCCCTGCTGATCGGCGGTCCGGATGGACTCGCGCCGGAGTGTCTGGCGCGGGCCACGCAGCGCTGGTCATTGTCCGCCCTGACCTTTCCGCACCCCTTGGTGCGGGTCATCGTCGCCGAACAACTCTACCGTGCCTGGAGTCTGATTCAAGGTCACCCCTATCATCGTGGATGCTGAACACCGGATCTATCTCGCCTCCCGCTCGCCGCGGCGGGGCGAATTGCTGACCCAGATCGGGGTGCGGTTCGCGGTGATCGCCGCCGACATCGACGAGGCCCGTCGACCGGAAGAGCCGCCCCACGCCTATGTGCGCCGGGTCGCGCTGGAGAAAGGGCGGGCGGGGTGCGCCGTTCTGTCGGCGGGCGATGACCGGCCCGTGCTGGCTGCGGATACGGTAGTGATCCGCGCTGACGATCTCTTGGGCAAGCCCCGCGATCAGGAAGACGCCGCGCGCATGCTGCGGCTGCTGTCCGGTCGAACCCATCGCGTCCTGACCGCGGTAGCGCTGATCGCGGGGACGCGGGAATGGGTGGAGATCAGCGAAAGCCGCGTGACCTTCCGGCCGATCGGGGAGGAGGAAATCCAGCGCTACTGGCGGACTGGCGAACCGCTGGACAAGGCCGGAGGCTATGGTATCCAGGGCCATGGGGCCTTGTTTGTCGCCGCGCTGGAGGGCAGTTACTCGGGGGTGATGGGACTGCCGCTGTTCGAGACCGGACGCCTGCTGGAGCGGGCGGGGATCGAACTCCTGCCTGCGCAAGCCGTTTGATTCGCCCCCATCCGCCCGATACCGTCATCCCTGACAACCGATAACCGATAACCGAGACAAAGGATCCCGTGAGCGAAGAAATCCTGATCAATGTGACACCGCCCGAGACCCGGGTTGCCGTGGTCGAAAACGGCGTGGTGCAGGAGATCATCATCGAGCGCGCCGACCGTAGCGGTCTGGTCGGCAATATCTACAAGGGCCGGGTGTGCCGGGTGCTGCCGGGGATGCAGGCGGCTTTCGTCGATATCGGCCTGGAGCGCGCGGCCTTTCTGCATGCCTCGGACATTCTCGGCGTCCAGGGCGAGCCGCGCGAGGACCATATCCACGAACTGGTGCACGAGGGCGACATGGTCGTGGTCCAGGTGGTCAAGGATCCGCTCGGCACCAAGGGCGCGCGTCTGACCACCAATATCTCGATCGCCTCGCGCTATCTGGTCTGCATGCCCGCGATGGCCAGCACCGGGGTGTCGCAGAAGATCGAGGATGAGGAGGAGCGGCGGCGACTGCGCGACATCCTGCAACGCTATGTCGACGCCCATGAAGGCGAGGGTGGGTTTATCGGCCGTACCGCCGCCGAAGGGGTCAGCGAGGAGGCGCTGTGCAAGGACATGGCCTTTCTCGCGAAATTGTGGCGCGGCGTGAAGCAGCGCTGCTCGGTGGTCAACGAGATCAGTCTGATCCATGACGATCTGCCGCTGGCGCTGCGCGCGCTGCGCGATCTGGTGACGCCCGAAGTGGAGCGAATCCGCATCGACTCCCGCGCCATGGTCGACAAGGCTATTCCCTTCGCGGCCAAGTACATCCCGGAGATCAAGGATCGTATCGATCACTACCAGGCTGGGCGTCCGCTGTTCGATCTGTACGGGATCGAGGATGAAATCAAAAAGGCGCTGCTGCGCAAGGTGAGCCTCAAGTCCGGCGGTCATCTGGTGATCGACCAGACCGAGGCCATGACCACCATCGATGTCAACACCGGCGCCTTCGTTGGACACCGCAATCTGGAAGAGACGATCTTCAAGACCAACCTGGAGGCGGCCCAGGCGATCTGCCGGCAACTGCGGCTGCGCAATCTCGGCGGCATCATCATCATCGATTTTATCGACATGACCGAGGACGAGCACAAGCGTCAGGTGCTGCGTGCGCTGGAGAAATGCCTGGCTCGCGATCATGCCAAGACGCATATCACCGAGGTCTCGTCCTTGGGTCTGGTGGAGATGACGCGCAAACGTACCCGCGAGTCGCTAGAGCATGTCTTGTGCGAGCCCTGTCCTTGCTGCGGCGGGCGCGGTTCGATCAAGACCGCCGAGACCACCTGTTATGAAATCTTCCGCGAAATCCTGCGCGAGTCGCGTCAGTTCGATGTGGAGACGCTGTTGGTGCTGGCCTCGCAGGAAGTGGTCGACCGTCTGCTCGACGAGGAATCTGCTCATCTGGCCGAGCTGGAGTCGTTTATCGGTCGACCGATCCGGCTTCAGGCGGAGGCGCTGTATACCCAGGAGCAATATGACGTGGTGTTGATCTGACTTTTTTCAGTTGGCAGTGGGGCTACATCATCCCATCTTTCCGTATCGTCGCTTCATGCTTCTGATGAAACGTCTTTCCGCGTTTTCCCTGACGCTTGGCCTGGCGGCCTTGGTCGCCCTAGCCCTGCTGATGTCCGGGGCGCGGCTGGCGTTGCCCTGGTTCGAGGGTTCTCGGGATGCGCTGGCGCAGTCCCTGAGCCAGCGGCTGGGCTATCGGGTGGCGATCGGCGCACTGCATGCGCGGCTCTCCGGTGTTACACCTCGCCTGGTTCTCGATCAGGTTCTCTTATCCGATCCGCGCACCGGCGCCGAGTTGCTGCGCCTGAAGGCGGTGGAACTGGATCTGGATGTGCTGGGTTCCCTGCGTCTGGCGTCGCCTCAGTTCCGCCGCATGACCCTGGTGGGGGCGTATCTGACGCTGGAGCGTTCCCGCGATGGCCGGCTGCGGTTCGTCGGCTTCGATGCGCTGAAAAACGATGACCCCGAGGCGCTTGAGCGGTTCCTGGGGCAGGGGCGTCTCGCGCTCGTCGAGAGCGAGATTCGGTTTGTCGATGTCGGGCGGGGCGGCGACCCACCACGTCTGACCGAGGTGAATCTGCAACTGCACAACGCTGGTCGGAGCCATCGGCTCGCGTTGTCCGCGCGTCCAGTCCCAGCCGCCGTTATTGATAGCGAGCCGAATGCCAGCGCCAGCCAGTTGCGCTTGAGCGCTCAACTGTCCGGGCCGCCGGCCGACCCTCGATCCTGGAGCGGTCAACTCCATGCTAGCCTCGCCGGGACCGATCTGGGTTGGCTGGCGCCGGCGGAGCTGCTGAATGGATGGACGCTCGCGGCCGGAAGCGTCCGGCTCGAAAGCTGGCACCGGCTCCGCGCTGGCCGGCTGGAGCAGTCGCTGCTGCGGGTCGATCTGCTTGGGCTTTCGCTGCACCCCGGCGCCGGGTCGTTCGAACTGGCAGGGAGGTCTGAGGCGCCCCGCTCGCTTGTCCTGCCGCGTGTGCGTGCGCTAGCGCGCGCTCGACCGCAAGCCTCGGGTTGGCGGCTGGAGGTCGCCGATCTGAACGCCAGCGTCGGTGGCGCCGATCTCTCGGGTCTCGCGCTCGATCTGCGGATGAACGACGAGGGGGCAGTCTCGCGACTGGTGCTCGCGGCCGACCAACTGGAGCTTGCCGATGCCGTGGGGATCCTGCGCGCGAGTCCCTGGCGGCTGCCCGAGTCGGCGGCGCGCCTGCTGGAGGCCCAGCCGCGAGGGCGGGTGACCGATCTGCGGTTGCGGGCCGAGGGGCTGCCGCCACGTCAGCAAGACCGGCCGTTGCGCTGGCAGGTATCGGCGAAGCTGTCCGAATTCGGTTTCGAGCGGACGACCTCCGCGCCGGGGGTCGAGGGTCTCAGTGTCCGTCTATCCGCCGACCAGGATGGCGGCAAGCTCCATCTGGGATCCACCCGTCTGTCTCTGGATCTTCATCCGCTTTTCAGCGATCGGCTGAACCTGGATCAGTTCAGCGGTCGGCTGGACTGGCAGCGCGATACCGCCGGCGCCTGGCAGGTATCCGGGCGCAATCTCTGCCTGGAGAACGCCGACCTCGCCGGGCGAGTTCGCTTTGGATTGGCGCTGCCGACGGACGGCGGTAGCCCCTTCCTGGATCTGCGCGCGCGTTTTCACGACGGCGACGCCTCCCACGTCCGGACCTATCTGCCCGTGGGCATCATGCAGCCCGACCTGGTCGGCTGGCTGTCCGAGTCGATCGTCTCGGGGCGCGTGACCGAGGCCGATCTGGCGTTGCGCGGGTCGCTCGCCGACTATCCCTTTCGCCAGCAGCAGGGGCGGTTCGAATTACTCCTGGCGTTCGAGGATCTGCTGCTTGAGTATCAAAAAGGCTGGCCGCCGATCCGATCGGCCGCGGGGCATCTGCGGTTTCTCAATCAGGGGCTGGACATTCGGGTCGAACGCGGCCGCCTCTACGACAGCGCCTTCAGCAGCGGAGAGGCGCGGATTCCCGATCTCTGGGGGGCGGAGCGCATGCGCATCCACGGCGAGGCGCAAGGGCCATTCTCCGACGGTCTGCGTACGCTGGCGGAAACACCGCTCGCCAATCATCTGGGCCGACTGGCCGAAGTCATGTCAGTCAGTGGCGATTCGCGGCTTGCGCTCGATATCGATCTGCCATTGGTCAAGCATGGACATCTGGGGATCGCGGGGCGGCTTAGCTGGCCCAAGCCGGCGACCCTGAGCATCCAAGGCACGCCATTCAGCCTGTCGGAGCTGGGCGGTACATTGAACTTTACCGAGAACAGTCTCGATGCCGAAGCGCTGAGGGCTCAACTTTGGGGACGTCCGGTCCGTCTGTCCGTCGCCACCGAGAGCGCGGACGATCCCGCCACCTCGCGCACCCGGATCGGCGCGCTGGCGCGGACCCCGGTCAGCGAGTTGGCGCGGCGTTTTCCCAGCCCGCTCTGGGGAAGTCTGAACGGCGATCTCGATTGGGATCTGGCGCTGAGTTTGCGCAATCGCGATGTTGGCGAGGCGTTGCCAACCCTCGGCTATCGTCTGACATCCCGCTTACAGGGTTTGTCCATCGATCTGCCGCCGCCGCTGGGCAAGCCGGCCCCAACCGTGCGCGAGCTGGAATTGGCTGGGACCTTGGTGCCGGGCCGATCCATGGAGATTGCTGGTCATTTTGGCGAGGTGGGAACCAGTCTGCATCTGGAGTTGGGCATGGCCGGATCCCGTCTGACCGGTGGTCGTCTGCGTCTGGGCGCCACCTCGGCGCTCGCGCCCGAGCGGCCGGGGCTCTTTCTTGATGGCGCGCTGAAAGAGCTTGACCTGACGGCCTGGATGGATTGGTTAGAGTCCAGGCAATCGCGTTCGGGCGCGGCGTCCGGGGCCGCGCGCGCAGATGGTGGGGATCCTGAACTGGCCGGTGTGCAGCTGCGGGTCGACCGTCTGCGCCTGGGCGATCTTGAGCTGCACGGGCTGGCGCTCGACATGGCTCCGCCGAAGGATGGCTGGGAGCTTCGGGTGAGCGCCGATGAACTCACCGGGCGGATTCGATTCCCGCCGACGGAGGAAAGCCGTCCGCTGGATCTGGCGCTTGATCGGCTGGATCTGCGCCCCCTGCTGTCTCAATCCAAGGACAGCGAACAGACGCGCGTGGCGGCCCCCAAACGACCTCGGTCCATAAAGCTCCCCTCGCTCGATCTGCGGGTGACCGATCTGCGCTGGGGCCAGGCTTCGCTGGGCAGCCTGGATCTGGGATTGCGCAATGATCCATTGGGGATCCGGTTGCCCCGTCTGACCTTGAGTGGCGGCGGACTTCTGAATGCGAGCGGCGCGGGCGAATGGTTGCGCTCCGACGAACCTGGACACAGCAGGATCCAGTTAGCGCTGGAGGCGGCCGATCTGGGCGCGCTTCTGCGTGTGCTCGATGACAAAAGCGCGTTGGAGGCCGGGCCGGTCACGGCGAAGCTGCAACTGAACTGGCGGGGTGGATTCGGCGATTTCGATTGGCCGAAAGCAGACGGTGACATCGCGCTTCAGGTGGGAGGCGGACGGCTGCTGGAGGTGGAGCCCGGACTCGGACGTGTGCTTGGATTTCTGAATTTCGCGGCACTGAATCGACGCCTGGCGATGGATTTTACCGATCTCTATGGCCAGGGTTTCGCTTTTGAAACCATGGATGGGCGGATCACGCTCGACGACGGCAAAGCCGGTTTCGACGGCTTCCTCATCGACGGACCGGCGGGCAAGGTCATGGTCGAGGGTCTCGCCGATCTGGCGGCCCAGCGGTTCGACCAAACGGTGACGGTCGAGCCCAAACTCGGTTCGAGCGTCGCGCTGGCGAGCGCGGTCGCCGGCGGCCCGGTGGTCGGCGCCGCGGTCTATCTGGTCGACCGTGTGGCGGGCAATCCCATCGATCGGCTCGGTCGCTATCGTTATCGGGTCACCGGACCCTGGAGCGAGCCCGTCTTCACACGCGTCGGCTGGGAGCCGCTGATCGGCGTGAGCGCGATCGGCGAGGACGCCGAAGCGTCACCGCCCGCACCCGAAAAGAACTTGTTTCTGGATTTGGAATGAGCTTCCGGTTTCGGGGTGGCGGGTCTGGTGGTATCGTTCCAACAGTGACGCGGTTCCCGCCGCCCCGTCTTGCGCCGCTGGCAAGAGCCGGCCATGGCTGGCGCGGCGGGTCCAGGGACCGGCATCCGCGTCACTGGAATCGATTCAGCAGCCGATTAACAGCCGGTCCGATCCGCCTTTGTGAGCGCCGGACCGAGCGGTGAACATCATGACAATAAAACCCAAGCTCGGCGCGGTCCAGATGGCGACCGGTCCCAATGTCAACGCCAATCTGTTCGAGGCGGAGCGTTTGATCAAGGAGGCGGTCGACAACGGCGCCAGCCTCGTCGTCCTGCCGGAGAATTTCGCCTTCATGGGCAAGCACGGCCAGGATCAACTGGCGCTGCGCGAGACCGATGGCGAGGGTCCACTCCAGTCGTTTCTGTCGCGCCTTGCCAAACAGCATGGCATCTGGCTGGTCGGCGGCACGATCCCGATGGTGGCCGAGGATCCCGGCAAGGTGCGCGCGGCCTGTCTGGTGTACAACGAACAGGGCGAACGCATGGCCCGCTACGACAAGATTCATCTGTTCGACGTCACTCTTCCGGGGGTCGACGAGCGTTATCACGAATCGGCCTCCATCGAGTGCGGCGACCGATTGGTGGTACTGGACAGTCCGTTCGGGCGTCTCGGGATTGCCGTCTGTTACGATCTGCGCTTTCCCGAACTGTTTCGGAAGATGCTCGACAGCGGCGTCGAGGTGTTGGCCATCCCGTCCGCCTTCACCGCCATCACCGGCAAAGCGCACTGGGAGACCCTGGTACGTGCCCGCGCCATTGAAAATCTGGTCTATGTCGTCGCCGCGGCCCAGGGCGGTTTTCATCTGAACGGTCGCGAGACCCATGGACACAGCATGATCGTCGATCCCTGGGGCACGGTGCTGGCGCAGGTGCCGCGCGGTCGCGGCTGCATCTGCTGCGCGGTCGACCAGGAATTCCAGAATTCGGTCCGCCGCAACTTCCCCACCATCGATCACCGCCGTTTGAAATGCGCCTTTTGAGGACGCAGGTTTAAGGGGGCAGTTGGCAGTTGGCAGTTGGCAGTTGGCAGTTGGCAGTTGGCAGTTGGCAGTTGGCAGTTGTTGGATGCTCGAATTTAAAAAGTTCCCGAAGATCCTCCCGGATGACCAAAAATACCTGACACCTGACACCTGACACCTGACACCTGTTGACTCACAACTACATTACTCATTATCGAGCCCGTTCCGCCTATGAATGACCCGATTGCCATTGCCCGCGAGATGATCTTGGCCCCCGCCGGTCTCGTCGAACACGATCTCGACCGTCTCCTGGGCCGCCTGACCAGCTCTTGCGTGGACGCGGCGGATATCTATTTCCAATCCAGCCGGCTCCAGTCCTGGGTGCTGGAGGACAGCATCATCAAGGATGGCAATTTCAGTATCGAGCAGGGGGCCGGGCTGCGGGCCGTCAGCGGCGAGAAGACCGGGTTTGCCTATTCCGACGAACTGCAATTCCCGGCCCTCGCGCAGGCCGCCGAGGCGGCGCGGGCGATTGCCCGTGGCGGTCAGGAGGCCCAAGTCAAGGTCGGCCATGCGCTGGCTGAGCGTCGGCTTTACGCCCCGATCAACCCGATCGAGAGTCTGGCCGATCCGGAAAAAGTGGCGCTCCTGCATCGGGTGGACGAGGAGGCGCGCCGTCTCGATCCGCGCGTGCGCGAGGTGACCGCGAGCCTGGTCGCGGCTCAGGATACCGTGCTGGTGCTCGCCGACGACGGCAGTCTGGCGGCGGACATCCGCCCGCTGATCCGCATGAGCGTGAACGTCATCGTCGAGCAGGACGGGCGGCGCGAGCAGGGTTCCAGCGGCGGCGGCGCTCGCACGGATCTGGGGTATTTTCTGGCCGAAGATCGCGCCCTGGGTTATGCCCGTGAGGCGGTGCGTCTGGCCCTGACCAATCTGGATGCCGAGGACGCGCCCGCCGGAACCATGACCGTCGTGCTGGGCGCCGGCTGGCCCGGCGTGCTGCTGCACGAGGCCATCGGCCACGGACTCGAAGGCGATTTCAACCGCAAGGGCAGTTCGGCCTTCGCCGGGCGTATCGGCGAGCGAGTCGCCGCGCCGGGCGTCACCGTGGTCGACAACGGCACCTTGGAGGGCCGGCGTGGCTCGCTCAACATGGATGACGAGGGCACCGTCACCCAGAACACCGTCCTGATCGAGGATGGCATCCTGCGCGGCTACATGCAGGACAAGCTCAACGCTCGGCTCACCGGCAGCGCGCCGACGGGCAACGGCCGGCGCGAATCCTACGCCCATCTGCCCATGCCGCGCATGACTAACACCTATATGCTGGCCGGCCAGCACGACCCCGCCGAGATCATCGCCTCGGTCAAGAAAGGGCTGTATGCCGTCAACTTCGGCGGCGGTCAGGTCGACATTACCTCCGGCAAGTTCGTCTTCTCCGCCAGCGAGGCCTATCTGATCGAAAACGGCAAAATCGGCCGCCCGGTCAAGGGTGCGACCCTGATCGGCAACGGGCCGGACGTGCTGACCCGCGTCAGCATGATCGGCAACGACCTGAAACTCGACGAAGGCGTTGGAACCTGCGGCAAGGAAGGTCAAAGCGTGCCGGTCGGGGTTGGCCAGCCGACCCTGCGGGTGGATGCGCTGACGGTTGGTGGGACGCATCAGGATTAAGACGGTTTTCGGATGACCTGGCGGGCAATCGCCTTGGGCGATTGCCCGACGAAATCTTCAGGTTGCCGATCCCTCGGTCGAGGTTGTCCGGACATTTTTCTCAAGTTGCCGGAGCTGCGTCACCGTTTCATTGGAGAGTGACCGAAAGCGCTCGGCGAGCAACTGTTCCGCCTGCTCGCGATGACCGGCGACCACATGCCTGAGGACATCGCCGGCACATTGGTGGAACTGCGCATGCTTGTCGCGCAGGGTCGTTTGTGGGAAGTCCGCCAACAGTTTGCTGCCCGGTCCGTAGATCCAGGCGCCCAAGGCGCACTGGTCGTCACGCGAGACGATGGCCGGATCCTGAGGTTCGCTACGGCCCTCAACCGCCCGGCGTAATTTTTTCGACCACTGCTGGTGTGCGTCGACGATGTCATCGAAATCGACATCATCCGCGGCAGTGGTCGCGCTGGCGCTCAAGCGGCCGTTTCCGCGCGTCATCCTGAAAACCGCCACGGTTTGGCTTAATTCCCTGGATTGATCCTCCAGGCTCTCCGCCGCGGCGGCGGCCTGCTCCACTAGGGCGGCATTGCGCTGGGTCATCTCATCCATCTGCACCATGGCCTGGGAGACCTGCTCGATCCCCGCACCTTGTTCGCGACTGGCGCTGGCGATCTCGCTGACCAGACCGACCACCTGCTGAAATGAGGCGACGATTGCTTCCATCGTGTCACCGGCCTCATGAACCAGTTTGGCCCCATCGCCAATCTGCGTGACCGAGGCGCCGATCAGCCCCTTGATTTCTTTCGCCGCCTGGGCGCTGCGTTGCGCCAGGTTACGCACCTCCGCCGCGACCACGGCAAAGCCTCGGCCCTGTTCGCCGGCCCGCGCCGCCTCCACGGCCGCGTTGAGTGCCAGGATATTGGTCTGAAAGGCAATGCTGTCGATCACGCCGAGGATGTCGGCAATCTTCCGGCTCGACGCCTGGATGGCGCCCATGGTGCCGACCACCTGCTTGATCAGATGGCCGCCGGCCAGCGCCTGATCATTGGCGCGATGCGCGAGTTCGTTGGCGTTTCTGGCGTTCTCGGTGTTCTGCTGAATCGTGGCCTGGAGTTCCTCCATGGAACTCGCCGTTTCTTCCAGGCTGCTCGCCTGGGCTTCGGTCCGCTCGGACAGATCCGCATTCCCGGCGGCAATCTCGCCCGCCGCCGTATGGATGGCGTCCGTGGCCTCCTGGATCTGTCTGACGAGCGTTTGCAAGTGCTCGACCGTGGCGTTGGTGTCGCGCTTCAGATCGGCAAATCGCCCTTTGTGCCCGGACGTGATCGTCTTTGTGAGATCCCCTTGCGCCAACGCCTGCAGAACGAACGCGAGATCATCCAGCACCCGAGCGAACACGTCGGTCAGATTGTTCATCCCCTCGGCCAGGTCACGGAAGAAGCCCTGCTTGCCGTCAAGATTCAAACGCTGCGTGAAATCGCCGTGCGTGACCGCGTTCAGCAGCACATCCAGTTCGCCTTCCGCCGTGACCTCGATGGTGCGATCGATCCATTCCACCACCGTGCCAAGGCGTTCGCCCTGGTCGTCCAGAACCGGGTTGGCCACGAGCCTGAAGGTCCGTCCACCGATCTTCATCTGGCTGGTGTAGGTGCCTTTCAACCCGGACAGGAGTTTGCGTTGGTGTTCCGGATGCCGGTGAAATTCGGTGAAACCACGCCCGATCAGCCCCTCGGCACGGAAGCTCGGCTGCTCCCGCTGGAGATCGGCCTCGGCCCCGCGGATCATTCGGATGAACGCTTCGTTCAGATAGATCAGGGTGCCGTCATTGTCGGCCACCATCATGTTGGTGGATGACTTGTCGAGCGCGCTCGTGATGCGCCGCAGGTCATGCGCGACGCGCTGCTCGGTGGCGGTGCGCTCGGCAAGATTGTCCTGCATCAATGCCAGACCGCGGCGGAGCAATCCGATTTCATCGCGGCGTGAGGTGTCGATGGGGTTGCTGTAGTCGCCCGTGCCAATCTTGTCGAAGATGCCGATCACCTGCAGCAAAGGTTTGGCAATCATGCGGCTGGTCAGCAGCCAGAGCAGCAGTAGTCCCGCACTGAACACCACGCCCGCGATCAGGAGCGATCCGAGCAAGGTTTCGAGCAAGGTCTCGTCGATGCCGGCCAGCGACATATCGACACCGATCACATAGTCGATGCCCGTTGATGATGTGACGGGCACGAAGATTGAGCGGAAGGTTCCCCAGCGGTCGCTGTATTGGTCGTCATGCACCTGCCCATCGGCGAAGGCGGCCTGTAACCCATCGCTCGCGTCATCATAGGGATCGAGAAACTTGGTGAAATCGCCCGAGGCTTTTTCTTCTGGCGTATAACTTGATGAGGTGAAGAGGATGTGATCGTCTTGCTTGATCGTGGTATAGACGTATTGGACTTTCGCCCGCCCCGCGAATGCCGTCAGGGTGTCGATAAAAGCCGCATAGGCGTCGGGCGTGATCGCATCGGGCTGGGGTTGCCGATGGTGGACCGCATCGCCAATGAGTCGCACGCCCTCCGCCGTGGCCAGCAGCGTGTTGTCGATCCCACGGATGATGCTGTTTTTCTCGCCGACATAGTGGTTCAGCGTGAACGCCACCGACATCAGGAGACTCATCAGCATCATGGCGAGAAACAACTTGAACGACAATCCCAAGGCCATCCCGCGGCGGTTGATCTTCATTCATACTCCTGAATCGTTGGCGCGTGGCTGAAGCGCGCCCCAGAAAAAAGGCCACCCGACACCTCAGCGGTGGCTGCTGAATCCGCGTGAATGTTACATCAAACGATCATGAGGCACTGGCAAGACCAACTCTTGAGCGTTTGACCCTTAATCCTTTTTTGCTGATCACGATCACATATGCCCATTACCCCAACCGAAGACACCGCAGAGCGCATGGCGCGCCTGCAAACCATCATCGAAGATCTGTTGAAGGAGGCCAAACGCGAGGGCGCGAGCGCCGCCGAGGCATCGGTCGGCAGCAGCGCGGGCCTTGAGGTCGCGGTACGGCTCGGCGAGGTCGAAACGGTGGAGCACACCCGCGACAATGGCCTGGGTATCACCGTCTATTTCGGCCACCGCAAAGGTTCGTCCAGTACCTCGGATCTGAGCCCCGGCGCGGTGCGCGATGCCGTCAAGGCTGCCTGCGCCATCGCCACGCACACTCAGGAAGACCGCTGCGCCCATCTCGCCGAACCCGAGCTGATGGCGACCGATTTTCCTGAACTCGATCTCTACCACCCCTGGTCGATCGAGGTCGAGGAGGCCATCGCGCTGGCGGTGGCCTGCGAGGACGCCGCCCGCGACTACGATCCGCGGATCGTCAATTCGGAGGGCGCCAGTCTCTCGACCCAGTTCGGCATCCATGTCGCGGGCAACACGCAAGGTTTCATGGGCGGTTATCCGACCACTCGTCACAGTCTGGATTGTGCCGTGATCGGTCAGGAAGGCGACCTGATGCAGCGCGATGCCTGGTGGACTACCGCGCGCTCGGCGCTGGATCTGGAACCGGCGCGGCGGGTCGGCGAGCGGGCCGCCGAACGCACCGTCGCGCGACTCGGCGCCCGGCGTCTCGGCACCCAGGAGTCGCCGGTGCTGTTTCGCGCCGATGTGGCGACCGGATTGCTGCGCAGCCTGATGTCGGCGATCAGCGGGGGCAGCATCTACCGCCGTTCCAGTTTCCTGCTCGATCATCTGGGCGAACGCATCTTCCCCGAGTTCGTGCGTATCCATGAAGAACCCCATCTGCCGCGCGGACTCGCCAGCGCACCCTTCGACGGCGATTGCGTGGCGACCCGCGCCAAGGATCTGGTGAGCGGCGGCGTGCTGCAAACCTATCTGCTGAGCGTCTATTCCGGCTGCCGGCTCGGTCTGCCGACCACCGGTAATGCCGGCGGGGTGCGCAATCTACGCATCGAGATGGGCGACAAGGACCGCGCGGCCATGCTGCGCGAGCTGGGAACCGGACTCATGGTCACCGAGTTGATGGGCCATGGCGTCAACGCGGTGACTGGCGACTACTCGCGCGGCGCATCCGGGTTCTGGGTCGAGAACGGCGAGATCCAGTATCCGGTGGAAGAGATAACCATCGCCGGCAATCTCAAGAAGATGTTCGCCGGACTGGTCGCGGTCGGCAACGATTGCGATTTTCCCGGCAGTACGCGCACCGGTTCCTGGCTGATCGATCGTATGACGATTGCCGGGGAGTGACGATCGGCGAGTATCGCGGCCTTTGCCTTCTTGGATGCTGGGAGCGCCGACTTGCAGTCGGCTCTGGGGAGCCCAACTTTTGTCGTCGGACGAATTGGCCGGCGACCCCGAGTCAGTGATCGCGCCAACGCCATCTGCACGGTCGAGAGCCCGCGGGATCTGATCGAACGGGTTCGCGACATCCGCGTCTCCGTATTCCCCCTTGTGGTGTCGATGCCCGGCGCCAATATTGCACAAAACATGGGTGTGCCGCCCGGCGTTTCGGGAACGGCGGTCGACGGATCAATCGCGAGGAAAAATGAACGATGTCGGTGGAAACCATTGGGGTGATCGGTGGCGGGATCGGCGGGCTCGGGGCGGCCTGGCTGCTGGATCGCCGTTACGCGGTGATGCTGCTGGAACGCAACCATTACGTGGGCGGACACACCCGCACGGTGGAGGTCGGCGACGCCCGCGCGCCAGCCCCGGTGGATACCGGATTCATGGTCTTCAACCGGCGCAATTATCCCTTGCTCTGCGGTCTGTTCGCGCATCTTGGGGTCGCGACCTATCCGACCGATATGTCCTTTGCCGCCAGTCTGGACGGCGGTCGGGTCGAGTATGCCGGGTCGAACCTCAATACGCTGTTTGGCCAGCGGCGCAATCTCCTGAACCTCGGTTTTCTGCGGATGCTGATCGAGATCCCGCGCTTCAATGCCGCCGCCAAGGCATTCATCGATTCCAACCCTGGCGCAACCCTGACTCTGGGTGACTTTCTGGCGCGCGGACGCTACTCCGAGCGCTTCGCCAGCCACTATCTGCTGCCGATGGCGGCGGCGATCTGGTCCTGTCCCACGCAGGATATGCGGGCCTTTCCCTTTCTGTCCTTCGCGCGTTTCTTCTCCAATCATGGCCTGCTGGATCTGGCCAATCGTCCGGAGTGGGAGACGGTGAGCGGCGGTAGCCGAACCTATGTGGACAAGATTCTCGGTCAGTTCAAAGGCCAGTATCGGACGAACGCCGAGGTTCGACGGGTCCGTCGGCTGGATCGGGGCGTGGAGGTGGAGACGGTCGCGGGCGAGCGGCTGACCTTCGACGCGGTGGTTCTGGGCTGTCATGCCGACGAAGCGCTCGCGCTGATCGAGTCGCCGACCGACCTGGAACGGGAGCTGCTGGGCTGCTTCGCCTATCGCGGCAACAAGGTCTATCTGCACACGGATACCAAACTCATGCCGAACTGTCGGCGCGTCTGGTCCTCCTGGAATTATCTCCAGCAGCCGGGCGAGGATCCGACCCGTCCGGTGACGGTGACCTATTGGATGAACAGCCTTCAGGCGCTGCCGGCGGGGCGCGACATTTTTGTCAGCCTGAATCCGCTGGAGGCGCCGCGCGCGGAGAGCGTGATCGCCGAATTCGACTACGATCATCCGATGTTCGACCCGAACGCGCTCGCGGCCCAGCGGCGGATGGGCGAGATTCAGGGGCGCGACCGTCTGTGGTTCAGCGGCGCCTGGATGGGCTATGGGTTTCACGAGGACGGATTGCGCGCGGCGGTCGAGGTGGCGGCTGGGCTGGGCGTGCAGCCGCCCTGGGCGAACAGCGGGGCGGTTAGCCTATGAGCCCGCCCGCGGCGCAACTCCTGTTCGGCGACGTCATGCACCGCCGGCTCTTCCCGGTCCGCTATCGCTTCGTTTACCGCGTCTTCAGCCTGCTGCTCGATGTCGAGCGGGTCGGCGAGGCGGCGGCTGGCTCCCGCTGGTTCTCGCACAACCGGTTCAATCTCTTCTCCTTTTACGATGTCGATCATGGTCCGCGCACTGGCGAGCCGCTTAAGCCCTGGCTGCTGGAGCGTCTGCGTCAGCGCGGCCACCACTTCGACATCGCGCGCGTGGAGCTTCAGTGTTTCCCCCGAGTGCTCGGGCATGTCTTCAACCCGATGAGCACCTGGACCTGTTTCAGTCCGGCGGGCGATCCGGTCGCCGTGCTCTGCGAGGTCAGCAACACCTTCGGCGAGTCCCACGGCTATCTGCTGCATCAGGATGGCGCCGCCATGACCTGGCCGATCCGCGATGCCCACGCCAAGCAGTTTTATGTGTCCCCGTTCATCGACATGAATGCCGACTACCATTTTCGTTTTTCCCGTCACCAGGGCCGGCATGACATCGTCATCCGCGAGTATCAGGATGACGCGCTCATGCTGGTCGCCGTGCAACGCGGAACGGAGCGCGAATTCACCGATGCCAACCTGCTGCGGGCCGCGGTCGACTATCCGCTGTTGACCCTCAAAGTTGTGATCATGATCCACTGGCATGCCTTGAAGATCTGGCTCGGCGGCGGGACCTATTACCCGAAACCGGAACCGCCGAGAGAGGAGATAAGCTGATGTCCGCGGAAGAAATCCTGGAAAGTCCCGCGCCGGGCGGATCGAGTTTGGCCGCCCGGCTGTTTGGTGGTTTCTGTGATCGCATCGCCTTCGGTCAACTGATGGTGCGTTTTCCGGACGGCACCACCACGCTCTATCGCGGACGCTTCGAGGGTGGTTCGGGCGTGCTGGATCTCAAACGCCCCTGGATGCTGGTTTTGCGCCTCTTGACGCGGGGCGAGTTGGGATTCGGCGAATCCTATGTGGAGGGCCATTGGGACACACCGGATCTGCCCGCCCTGCTGGAAGTCCTCCTAAATAACGAGGAGCACATGCAATCCGGCTGGCGCGGCATGCGCTGGTCGCGCGCCCTGGATCGTCTGGTCCATCGCAAGCGCCACAATCATCGGCGCAACAGCCGGCGCAACATCGCACGTCATTACGACCTGGGCAACGACTTCTATCGGCGCTGGCTCGACGGCAGCATGACCTATTCCTCCGCCCTGTTCGAGGATGCCGGGAGCGAATCGCTCGAAGCGGCCCAGCAGCGCAAGTACGAGCGTCTGCTCGCGGCGCTGGGGGCCAAATCCGGCGACCGAATCCTGGAGATCGGCTGCGGTTGGGGCGGCTTTGCCGAGGTCGCCGCCCGACGCGGCATGCAGGTGACGGGCGTGACGCTCTCGCGCGAGCAACTCGACTACGGGCGTCAACGCATGACGGCGGCGGGTCTGACGGATTGGGTCGAACTGCGGCTTCAGGATTATCGCGATATCCAGGGCCAATTCGATCATGTCGTCTCGATCGAAATGATGGAGGCGGTCGGCGAAGCCTACTGGCCAACCTACTATCAGACCTTGCGGCGGCTGGTGCGTCCGGGCGGACGGATCGCACTCCAGGTCATCACCATCAGCGACGACATCTTTCCGATCTATCGCAGCACGCCGGATTTCGTCCAGATTTATATCTTTCCGGGCGGCATGCTGCCGTCGCCGCAACGCATGGCAGAGCTTGCCGCGGACGCAGGACTGATCGTCCAGGAAACCCGTTGGTATGGCGACGACTATGCCGAGACCCTGCGCCGCTGGCGTGAGCGCTTTCACGAGGTCGCCGGGGACATCGACGCGCTGGGCTATGACGCCCGCTTCCGGCGTCTGTGGGATTACTACCTCGCCTACTGCGAAACCGGTTTCAAAACCGGGTCCATCGATTTGGTCCAGACCGTGCTGGAGGTTCCTCAAGGCGGTTGACCTTGACACGCGTCAGTCCTTGCCCAGGCTGGCAGGAAGCGTAACGGCGAGATGCCCAAGTTGGCGCCCGATTTAGAGTGCGACGAATCTGGTCCAAGTTCGGCCGAACCCGGCCGAGCGTGACCATAGAGATGCGTTGAGCCAGCTTTCGGGCCGCGCGGGGAGTCCGAATGGGTAAAGGCGGTCACCGGCGGACGGGATCAGCGATCCTTTATCGTCAGGAAATTCCTGACAGCGCACATCGACACCGCCCCCGGAACGGCGATAACACGCCGGCGATCCATTCCAGATGATCCGGACCAGGGTTACCATCACCCTCATCCACACCACAGCACACTTGCCACCGCCCATGACCTTCCGCTCGGACCTGGACATCGTCGCCACCGCATTGGATCGCCAGGTCGCCCGAGCGCGCGACCGCGCCGTGCCTGTGCTCGCGCAGCAGCCCCTGGCGACCCTGATCGATGAACTGCGACTCGACCACTTCGCCCGCCAGGGCGGACTGGAGGGTGAGGCGCTGCATGACTTCATGGGGCGTTATCTCAAGACCGTCATTAATCTGCATCACCCCGGCTACCTGGGACATCAGGTCGCCGCCCCGCATCCCGGCGCCGCGCTCGGGGCGCTGATCGACGGCCTGACCAACAACCCCATGGCGATCTATGAGATGGGTCCGGGCGCTGCCGCCATCGAATACTTCGTCATCAACTGGATGCTGGAAAAAGTCGGTTGGACCCCGGCGCCGCTGGATCTGGAGCGGTTGGGCACGGCCGGTTACGGCGGCGGCGTGCTGACCCATGGCGGATCGCTGGCGAACCTGACGGCACTGATCGCGGCCCGCTCGAAGGTGCGGCCCGATGCCTGGCGCGAGGGCAACCGCGATGATCTCGCCCTGCTGGCACCGGGCAACAACCACTACAGCATCGAGCGCGCGGTCGGCATCCTGGGGATGGGGACGCGGAATATCTACCCGGTCCCCACCGATGCGCGCGGCGTCATGGATCCCGACGCGCTTCCCCGGATACTCGCCCAAGTGCACGCGGATGGCCGAACCCCACTGGCGCTGGTCGCCAATGCCTGTAGTACCGCCGTCGGCGTCCATGATCGGCTGCGACCGCTCGGTGAGTTCTGTCGGGCCGAGGGGGTCTGGTTCCATGTCGACGGCGCCCACGGGGCCTCCGCGCTCCTCTCGCCCGAGTATCGACACCTGCTGGATGGCGTCGAGTTGGCCGACTCGCTGACCTGGGATGCCCACAAGATGCTGCGCACCTCCGCCGTCTGCGCCGCCCTGCTGGTGCGCGATCACCGCACCCTCGACAGCGCCTTCAGCCAGGAGGCGAGCTATCTCTTCCACGACAAGGAACAGCCCGGCTTCGACTTCCTCCCGCGCGCGGTCGAATGCACCAAGAGCGGGTTGGGGCTCAAGTTCTATCTGGTGCTCGCCGCCCTGGGTGAACGAGGGCTGGCCGATTATATCGAGCGGCAATATCGACTGACCGCCGATGCCTATCGCCGGATGAGCGGCATCGAGGATCTGGATCTCCCCGTGGCCCCCGAATCGAACATCCTCTGCTTCCGGCTCTCAGGCACCGATGCGCGCCAACTGGAACTGCGCCGTCAACTGCTCGCGGAGGGCGACTTCTATGTCACCTCGACCCAGTTCCAGGGCCAGCGCTATCTGCGTCTCGTCTTCATGAATCCGGAGACGACCCTGGAGGATGTCGAGCGGCTGATCGCGCGCATCCGCCGATTCGAGCGCGACACCGGCGGGACGGGGTGAATTGCCTATCACGCAGATGAAACGCGGGGCGGCCTGGGGATGACCGGATTGGTCGCGTGGAGGACATGGTAAGATCGCCGTCCATGCGCTCCGAAGAATTAGCCGTCCTGGCGGACGATCTGACGCCGGTTGACCTCGGGCCGATCCACAATCGGGCGCGCGATGAAGTGGTGCGCAAGGGGAAGGAGACGGGCTGGCGACGCTATCTCGCCAACATCGGCGCTCATTCTGGTCGAAGAAGCGATGTCTCAAGCCAAATCGATGACGCGCAAAGCGGCGAGACGCAACAACATCAGCGCACAGGAGGGGCAGTCAGGACTGTGGCAGGTCGTGATGTCGCTGCTTCTGGAAAGCCAGGGCGTTATCCGCTACGCTTTAAACAGTGAGTCTGTCTTGGATACGGCAAAAAAGGTGATTCGATGAACGATCCGCTGATGGACTATGACCCGGAGCTGATGCTCTACGAAGATCCGCCAAGCCTACGCATTGAGGACTGGGAGGCGTTTTGCGACAAGATGCGCGCCGAGGCTGCGCGGTTCCCGAACAGTCAGAACGTGCGCTTCACGCTTCAATCGTCCGAGCGCATGCTGCGCGAACTGCGCGAAGAGTGGACCGAAAGCGACGCCAAGGCCGCCTGATCGTGAACCTGCTGCAAGCGGCGCGGTTGGTGGCGCGGCGGCTGAACGACGTTTACCCCCACACCTCGAACCGGCTCGCCAGCAGCTTCAGCCCCGGAATCCGGTCCTCGTCCCACACCGTCTCGACCCAGCGCGCGCGCCAGCCGTGGCCTGGGACGACGGCCGTCTTGATCTTGTCCTCCATGTCCAGCAGCCATTCGTGCTGATCGCCGATGTCGTCGGTCTTGATCGGGCGTACGTACTCCCCGTAGTAGACGATGATTGTCTAATAGCGGATTCCAGGGATTGCCCGTGGTGCGCTCGCGCGAGACCGACAGCACCACGCGGATCATCCTGCCGAAATTAGGCTCATGGACAGCCCCCCTCGGCGAGAAACTGGCCGGCCACCCAGCCGGTCATTCCCCGATACTCCACCTTGCACCAGCGCGGGTTCTGGCGCTCGCGCTCGGCGCGTTGCTCCGGGTTGAGCGTCGAAAACTCCTTGAAGGTCAGACCACCCCGGCAGCCGAGATTGCGCACGCAACTGGCATTCGGCGGGATCTCGCCGACCTTCGGGGCCGTCGCGGCCGGTTCGGCGCGGAGGTTCAGGACGTCGCCCTCGTCCACCTTGACCACCCGGAAGTGATCCGGTCCATCGGCCTCGGCCATCAGAGCGGCCGAGAAGAATGCCGCCGACAGGAGCAGGCCCAGAATCGTGACGGATTTCTGGCGACGCCCGAGGCGCGAAGATGGGTGATGCCTTTGCATGATCGTGATGTCTCCAGGTGAGAGGAACAGGCACTTGTTCATTTCGTCCGCTCGATAGCCTACCATCCACGGACCTCATGAACATTCAGGGAACTGAGGACCCATGCGCGACCAACCCGATCACGCGCTTCAGGCCCGCCTCGACCAGGCATTGCAGGCCCTCCCGCCCACAACGACCCGCCTGCAACCCGTCGCGGCGGAGAACGCCGACGACTGCCGTCTGTGGCGGGCTTGTGAACTCTGCATCTACCTGGACTATCGCAGCGAGACCCCGCCCGACCCGCGCGACCTGTCCGACGCCGACATCCTCGACTGGAGTCGTCGCGGACTCGCCGCCGACGAGTCGCTGGGCGATCCCGCCGATATGCCATGGTATCGCCCCTATTGGCTCCAGGCGAGCGGGCGCCGCATCGGCATCCTGGCGCTTGCGCTCCAGGCGTCGGATTGGGATCGGACGGCGCTGGGGATCGCCAGCCTTTACCTCCTGCCGGGCGAGCGGCGCCAGGGTCACGCGACCCGCCTCTTCGCCAATCTTTACCAGATCGCACGGGATCTGGGCCTGCTCGGTCTGCAACTGGACGTCGATTGGGTCTGGCAGCCCGCAGTGCGCTGTTATCTGCGCAACGGCTTCTCCGTGCGCCATTGGAAGCGCGACCTGCGGCTCGAACGCCGGTGCGCGGAGCCCGGTTACGAGGTGCGTTTCGCGGCGGACCGCGCGGAGTATCGTCGAGAGGGGGACGCGGCTCCCATCATCCTGGCCCGCCATGGCGGCGATTGGCTGGAATGGCAAACCCATCCGCGGCCAGACGTCGATCTGCTCCACCCCTCCGCGACCCTGGCGCTCTGGCTGGCGGTCGCCGGTTGGCCCCTCATCCGCGGTCCTGAGACTTGGGCCGAACGCTCACGCTGGTGCGATGTCGGGATGCCCGAGGGACTGGCACAGCGGATCACCGTGCTCGAAGCCTACACCCGCCACTGCGGATTCCCCGTGCGCACCCCGCGCATTCCAGGGCTGGTCTATCCGAATTGGGACAGATTTCAGGTTCAAGACCCAGTTCCGGCGGCCCGGTCTCAGACGTGACGCTGGAGCCTCGGTCCCTGCTCTCACACTGGAGAGACTGTGCAAGTCTTCGCCCTAATTTCCCATCCGTGTTCGATCACTGGGGTGCGCTTGCGAACCCAACATTTAAGCGGCTTAGGGAGCGGCGGATGCTGGGCTTCGTCCCCACCACGAAAGTGGGTATGAGCTTTTCCGGAAATCGCCTAAAGCCAGGGCAGGGATTACGCGATCCGCACCTCGACCCGGCGCCCCAGCGCGCGCGCCGCCGCCTCGATCTGATCGAAGCGCGAGGCGTGGCGAAGATCGAACAGCCGGTCGACTTGCGGCAGGTGCCAACCTAACCGCCGCGCCAGTTCCGCCTTGCGGATCCCCTGCTCGGTCATCGCCTGGTAGACACCCAGTTTGGCGCATTCCAGCGCCGACGGGCGCACCGTTGGGCGATCCTCGGCGGCGGACGGCACCGGCAAGGGTTTTCTGGCATCGATATAGAACGATAGCGCGGTTTCCAGCGCGTCGATGGCATAGATCAGCGCCTCGTCTTCATCCTCGCCCTGCGTAATGGCCTCGGGGACATCCGCAAAGGTCACGATAAATCCGCCCTCTGGCTGGGCTTCGAGCACGACCGGATAATCGAACATGGCTCAATCTCCTTTCAATCCGAGTTGTTTTTTGATGCCTTCGACCGTGCCGGTTTTCAGCTCGGTCGCCTGCATGGGCATCACCGACTGGCGACCGTTCAGGTAGATTTTGAGGTGCGAGCCTTTCGCGGTTTGAAAGGTCGCGCCTTGTTTGGCGAGCCAGCGTTTGAATTCATGCGAGTTCATGCGCTAAAGCCTAACACTTCTGTTGTGTTTGTCGAAAGGCCGCGCGCATGGTCCGTCTCGTCTCGGCCTGATCGCCTTTCGTGTTAGCTGGCCGATTCGACTTCGGCGCTGATTTCGGCTGCATCGCTGGCAGTGAACAGGGCGGACTCGAAGACCGCCCAGGCGGATGCGCGCAGGGTTTGGGCTTCGGTGCGTTTGGTGGTGGCGGTTTGACGTCCTGTCGTCAGGTCGGTGATCAAGCTGCGCTGGTCGTTGAGTTCAGGCAATGGAAATCGCAAATCCAAAAGCGCGGGCTTGGAAATGTTCTTCATCGTCGGCGATGTTCCAGTCAGGCGCGTTTCAATCTGTTCGCGAACGCTTGGCAACCGCATAATTTCAGTCAGGAACTGCGGCAGCAGCTTGCTACTCTTAAGGAAGCGCACTCGAAATATCTTGTCACACAGCATCAGCTTCGGTCGCGTTTCTTCGACGTAGGCGCAAGCACCGACGTATCGCACGACGTTGGCGCGACTGATCAAGACGTCGCCATTTCTCACCTCGTAGGCTGGACGTGGCTTGAGCCTCTCCGGTAGTTCTTTGTTTTGGCTTTCGTTGAAAATCCCGAAAGACACGGCTCCGAGTTTCAGAACGCCCCATTGACCCTCCCGCGCTTGATGGTCATGGCATTTTGGACTCCATCCATTTTCGAGATCGGCAATGACGTTGCCTAATCGCGTCAAGGGCCAAGTTTGTGTTCTCGATATGTTTGGCTGCGATGCCGCGCGCAAAATACCGTCATGGCTCCAACGTTCGATGTCCTTGAACCGCGCCACGAACACGGGGCGATCAGGAAACACGGGCGGCGCGGCCACACCCAATGCGGCTTCAAAGGCGCGTAAGCCGGCATCTTCGATGGCTTGCGCTTCCTGCTCCAGTTTGGTTGCGTGGTCAAGCGCATCCCATTACACACAACTCCCCGTGTGCGGGTAAAATAGGTTTGAGCATTCACGTTCATTGGGGATCGCATGGGCTGGGCAGAAGACGAATTTCGCGGGATCGCTCTGGGCGACGCGCGCCGCG
>NZ_NHSQ01000198.1 GCF_016653465.1 Thiocystis minor
CGGACGAGACCGCTGAAGATCACGGGCAATCGCACTGATGCTCTCCCCGTCAACCAAATGACGCCGTCTGATATCGGCAATGAATTCCATCCTGATCACCCCAGGTTGCTCCGGCCAAAAGGCCGGTCGGTTGCACCACTCCGGGGTGGAAAAAATTCAATGTTGATTTCCCCGGATCCCTGGGAAGTTTTCCATGTTGATTAACATGGCATAAGCCCCTTTTTGAGGTTTCGGTAGAATGTCGAACGATGAATGTTGAGCTTCCGACAGAGTTGCCCAAAAGTGTACGCTGTTTGATTGTGGGGCTGCATCAGCAGACCTCCGTTAGTAGAGGTCTCAACCAGATGCCAGTCACGGCAGAAACCGCTGGTAGCGGTGTGTCGCTTGCTAGACGACGGCGGGTTGAATCATTCCCAAGTGCGAACTCCCTGGCTAATCAAGCCAGATCATGGTTCCATCTGCGAGTAGCGTAGGACGTGGAGGGCGTAGCCTGTCTCTCGGCGGTCAAGATTGCCGGAAATCCTGCGGTTATATGCGCTTTGTGTTGCAGGCCAACAAAGCGGGTTTAACGATACGCTTTGATTTTTGGATGTCAACTAGGCGAGGAAGAATTTTTCAGGTGCCCTGTTCCCAGGAAACAGCATTTCGACAGTGAAATCGTGTCGCAACGTGTCGCTGCCAATCGCACCAGAGATGGCGGGTAGGTTGGCGGGTAGGAAATAAAAACGCGCTCTAAGGCTCTTCATTACTGCATGGTTGGCGGAGAGAGAGGGATTCGAACCCTCGATAGGGATTAACCTATACACACTTTCCAGGCGTGCTCCTTAAGCCTCTCGGACACCTCTCCGGGGTGTGATCACAGACTTTTGTACTAAACGGATGCCGTTGCGGCCGATGCAACATGGGGGCGGTCCGATCCATCTTCCCTGTCGTCTGCAAGCCGACTAAGATACATCAACAGCCGGACGCTTTCAAATGAAGCTTCGTCCAATGACCGGGCCGGCGGCAGATCGCCGTTGATCGAGCAGGACGGGACACACTCCTGATCTCGGTTCGAGTTGCGAATCATGCCTACCGCCGCCAGTCGACCCGATCGCCATCGCCTCTATGAGCTTGCGGTCCAGAATCCGTCCGCGGAGGTGGACTTTGTGGACCGGACCTATCGGATGATCCGCTGCCGTGGCGCTCGGATTCTGAGGGAGGACTTTTGCGGTACGGCCGCCATCTGTTGCGAATGGGTGCGCCGTCGCAAGACCAATCATGCCTTCGGCGTGGATCTGGATCCCGAGGTGCTCGACTGGGGCCTGCGCCATAATCTCCGAACGTTGGCGGAACACCAACGCTCCCGGGTCGCCTTGCTCCAACAAGATGTCCTCGCGGCCCAGACACGCCAGCCGGATATCGTGCTGGCGATGAACTTCAGCTATTGGCTGTTACGCGAGCGCGCCGCTCTGCTCCACTATTTTCGGCAGGTCCGGGCGACCCTGAAGGACAGCGGCGTGTTCTTTCTGGACGCCTATGGCGGCTACGATTCCTATCGTCTCCTGGTTGAGGAGCGCCGAATCCATGACCCCCTGGGCGGTGACTTTACTTATGTCTGGGAGCAGGCGGCTTATGAACCGGTGACCGGACGGCTCGTGTGTCATATCCATTTCCGCTTCGACGACGGCTCCGGACTGGAACGTGCGTTCAGCTACGACTGGCGTCTCTGGACCCTGCCCGAGGTCCGCGAACTGCTCGACGAGGCCGGATTTTCCAGGATCCTCGTCCATTGGCAGGGCTGGGACGCCGACGGCAATCCGGACGGGGTCTTCGTGCCCGTCGAGGCCGGCGAGCCGGATGCCGGATGGATCGCCTATCTGACGGCGGAGAAATAGCGAGCCTTCACTCCACCGGATAGGGTAGCCGTCCATAGAGTCGGGTCAGTTCGCGCAAACGCGCGGCGCTGGCCTCGCTGACCATCTCCTCGCGATAACGCCACACCCAGTTCCCGTCGGCCGTGCCGGGGCGATTCATGCACGCCTCGGCACCAAGTCCGAGAACATCCTGCATGGGGAACAAGGCCAGCGCCGCCACGGAGGAGAGCGCGGCGCGGATGAAGTCCCAATGGAGTTCCTCGCCGTTGCTATTGAGATAGACGCAGGCATGGTGCCGGATGGTGGCGTCCTTGGTCGCCCACCAGCCAAGCAGGCTGTTGTTGTCGTGGGTGCCAGTGTAGACGGCCAGCCGCCGGCGATGATTGTGCGGCAGAAAGGCGGAGCGCCCGAAGCCACCCTCGGTACCCTCGAAACCGAATTGCAGAACCGCCATGCCGGGCAGTTTCAAATCGTCCCGCAGTGCCTCGACATCCTCGGTGATGACTCCAAGATCCTCAGCAATCAGCGGCAGGTCGTCGCCGAGCGCTGCGCGGAGCGCATCGAACAGCGCCATTCCCGGGCCCGGCACCCAACGGCCGCTGATCGCAGTTTCCTCCGCGGCGGGAATCTCCCAGTAGGCTGCGAAGCCGCGAAAGTGGTCGATCCGCACCAGATCGACCAGTTCGAGCACCCGGCGCAATCGCTCGACCCAGAAGCTGTAGCCGTCCGCCGCCAGCGTTTCCCAACGGTAGAGCGGATTGCCCCAGCGCTGCCCAGTGCTGCTGAAATAATCCGGCGGCACGCCCGCGATCACGGTTGGATGACCGTGGTCATCCAGTTCGAACCATTCCGGATGGGTCCAGACTTCGCTTGAATCGTGGGCGACAAAAATGGGCATGTCGCCGATCAGATGAACGCCGCGCGCCCTGGCATAAGCCCGCAATTCGCCCCACTGGCGGAAAAAGACGTACTGAATAAAGCGCTGGAGTTCGAGTTCGCCCTGGTTGGCCTTGGACCAATCGGCTAACGCCTTGGGATCGCGCAAGGCGAACTCGGGCGCCCAGTCGGTCCAGGGGCGAAGATCGTGGTGGACCTTCAAGGCATGATAGAGCGCGAAATCTTCGAGCCAGATCCGATGGGTCTCGCAAAAATAGGCGAAGTCGTCACGATCCGCCGCGGTCGCGTTCGCCTTGAAACCATTCATCGCCCGCTGAATCAGGTCATGCTTCCAAACATGGACGGCGCCAAAGTCCACTTGATCCCGCGTGAATTCAGGCGGATCGAGATCGCTGTCCTGGATCCAGCCCGCCTGCCGCAGCAGGTCAGGGCTGATGAGGAGCGGATTCCCCGCATACGCCGAGGTACACTGATAGGGCGAATCCTGATAGCCGGTCGGTCCCAATGGCAGCATCTGCCAAAGACCTTGCCCCGCTCCTGCGAGAAAATCGATGAAACGGTGCGCGGTCGGCCCGAGATCGCCAATCCCGTAGGGGCCGGGTAGCGAGGTCGGATGAAGCAAAATGCCGCTGGTGCGGTGCATGAAAGAAGATCTCCTGACTGGCTCGGATCGAAACCCCGGAAGTCTACCCAAAGCGCGACCGAAAAGCCTTCCCGGAAATGAAATTATGCTGCAGCCGGCCTGCCAGACATCGCGGGCGCACGCGACCGCGTCGCTGGTTTCTGGGGCTTGTCCGAGCGGACCCTCGCGACGTGGCATCTTGTGATCTGCCTTATGATTCGCAATATTCATTCGCACGCATTTCAACCACCGCGAGGTACGCACATGGATGCCGGATCCGGCAAGGCGATCGAGCTGATCGTGATCATTGCGATTGTTTTAGGGTTTTATGTTCAGCAGCGCGCCGCCCTCGACCGCCTGAAAAAAGTGCGCGAGGAGCAGGAGACGTCGGCAAGCGACGACACTACGGCCTCCTAGGGGCGACGACGTCCCATGGAGTTCCACGACATCGAAGCATTAACCACCCGTATTGGGCGTACTCATCTGCGACAGCGGCTAGGATTGGAAGGCGATCACGAGGTCTTCGTCCTTACTCGTCCTGGAGCGCATTTCTTCTACCCGGAAAACTGGTATTCGGTGCATGGCTTCATTCGCCACTGCTTGCGCTTGAGCGGACTCTACGAGCGCGCCCAGCGCAATGCCCGCGCGATCCGGCTCCGGCACAACCGGGTGGTGCTGCCTGGCCTGCCTGATGCCTTCAAGGGTTTCCAGATCCTGCATCTGAGCGATCTGCATCTGGACATGGATCCCCGCAACGCCGACGCCATCCGCGAAAGCGTCCGGGATTTGGACTATGACATCTGCGTGCTGACCGGGGACTATCGCGCCAAAACCTTCGGTCCCTTCGCGGTTGTCTTGAGTGCGATGGCGGTCTTGCGACGCAACCTCAAGGCGCCCATCTACGCCATCCTGGGCAATCACGACACGCTCAGGCTGGTTCCCGGACTGGAGGCAATGGGCATTCGCGTCCTCCTGAACGAAACCGTCCTCATCGAGCGGGACGGTCAGGCCCTCTATCTGGCCGGCATCGACGACGCCCACTACTATCGGGTTCACAACATCGACAAGGCCGCCGCCAGGATTCCCGAGGGCGCGGTCTCGATCCTCCTGTCCCACACCCCCGAGATCTATCGGCACGCGGCCCACAGCGGTTTCGACCTCGTCCTCTGCGGCCATACCCACGGCGGCCAGATCTGCCTGCCGGGCGGCTTTCCGCTGACCTGGGACGCCCGATGTCCGCGCCGACTGGCCGCCGGTCCCTGGCGCCATGGCAACCTCATCGGCTATACCTCGGTTGGCGCCGGCACCTCGGTGGTCAATGCTCGGCTCAATTGCCCACCCGAAATCACTCTGCATGAGTTGCAGCCGGGCTAATGCCCCTTCCTCTCGGGGAGCGCGAATGCATTCGATACTCGATTTCCGACCACAAGCAGCCGGTTTTTCCCGCGAGGTTGACAGCCTCAATGCAAATCGCGCCCGGCACGCCGCAAGCGGCGCGCAACCGGTGTCAGCAATTGATCGATCATCCAAAAACCGCTCACCACCAACGCCAGGTCGAGCGTTGTCAGACTCAGCGGCGTCTGCAACGCCAGGGCGGGAATCAAGGATTCCGGAACCTGATCCAGCACCGGAACTGACGCGCCCGAGCGAAAACCAAAACGCCGCTTGAAGAAACTGGTGGCCGAATCGCCCAGCATCGCCCCCAAGACAGCCACTAGCCCAAGCTCCCAGGACAAACCGAGAAACACTGCCACGAATGGCGTCGTCAGCACGCTGGAGAACCATCCCCGCCAAGTCTTGGAGGCACCGAGCCAGGGGCGTCCATCATAAAAGACAGCTCCACCATCGACCGGCGATGCCCAGCGATCGCCAAGCAATAGACGCACCGCCACCGGGACGCCGTTTGCCCAGCTCACCAACAGCAGCGCGTCAAGCATGGCAATGCTCATGACGTTTAAACTGTTGTCACGGCGCGAGGCGGTCGATCCGCCAATCCGTGGATCCCTCACGCCGCCGATAGCAAAACCGGTCATGCAGCCGGCTCTCGCGCCCCTGCCAGAACTCGATCGTCTCAGGCACGACCCGATACCCGCCCCAGAAATCCGGCAGCGGCACCTCGCCCCTGGCGAATTTATGCGCGATCTCAGCTACTTTGGCTTCCAGCAGCGAGCGTGAACCGATCACCTCGCTCTGGGGCGATGACCAGGCGCCGATCTGACTCCCGCGCGGACGGGAGACGAAATACTTCAGCGATTCGGCGGTCGGGATGCGCTCCGCGCGTCCAGTGATCTGCACCTGCCGGGCCAGCGCCACCCAGGGAAATAACAGCGCCACCCGCGGATTGTGGTCGATCTCGCGCGCCTTGCGACTCCCGTAGTTGGTGAAGAAGACGAACCCCTGCTCGTCATAGAGTTTCAGCAGAACGGTGCGCACGGAAGGCTGACCTTGCGGATCGACCGTGCAAAGGCTCATGGCGTTGGGCTCCGGGAGATCGGTGCCGATGGCCGTCTCGAACCACTGCTGGAACTGTCGGATCGGATCTGGATCGAGTTCGGCGCGCGCGAGGCCGCGCTCCATCAGTTCTTGGCGAAGCACTTCTGGATTGGCGTTCATTGATAATTGTCAATCTCAATAAAAAAGATTTGGATAATTGATTCGTCAAATGATCCTGATCTGGTTAGCTTCACAGGTCAAGACCGAGTAAGACAGTCAAATATCCGCGACGGCTCAACGCTCAAGTTCAGAGATCGGGACATCCTCGTTGTCGTTGTCGTTGTCGTTGTCGTTGTCGTGATCGCGGTCTCGGCATGGCGAATATTCGACAACGACTAACGACAACGACCTGAGACGGTCTTGGGACTTTCGCGCAGTTGCATGAGTCTCATCGCCTGAGGTCCGGAATGATCGAAACGGGTGTCGAGCGGTCCAAGAATAAAACCACTGAGGAAGCAACCCATGAATCGTCAGAAACAGATCGAGGCCCTCGAACGTGACTGGGCGGAAAACCCGCGCTGGACCGATGTGACCCGCGACTATTCGGCGGCGGACGTGGTGCGTCTGCGCGGTTCGGTCCAGCCCGAATACACTTATGCCAAGCTCGGCGCGGAGAAGCTCTGGACGCTGATCCATGGCGGCGCGAGCAAAGGCTATGTCAACTGCATGGGCGCCATCACCGGCGGCCAGGCGATGCAGCAGGCCAAAGCAGGCATCGAGGCGATCTATCTCTCCGGCTGGCAGGTCGCCGCCGACGGCAATACCTCCGAGACCATGTATCCGGATCAGTCGCTCTATGCCTACGATTCGGTGCCCACCATGGTGCGGCGCATCAATAACACCTTCAAGCGCGCCGACGAGATTCAGTGGTCCAAGGGGATCGAGCCCGGCGACACGGGCTACACCGATTTCTTTCTGCCCATCGTCGCGGATGCCGAGGCCGGTTTCGGCGGTGTGCTGAACGCCTTCGAGCTGATGAAGAACATGATCGCCGCCGGCGCGGCTGGCGTCCACTATGAGGACCAACTCGCGGCGGTCAAAAAATGCGGCCACATGGGCGGCAAGGTGCTGGTGCCGACGCGCGAGGCGGTGCAGAAACTGACCGCCGCGCGGTTCGCCGCCGATGTCATGGGCGTGCCGACCTTGCTCCTGGCCCGCACCGATGCCGAGGCGGCCAACCTGCTGACCAGCGACGTCGACGACAACGACCGTCCCTTCGTGACTGGCGAGCGCACCGACGATGGGTTCTACCGGGTCAGACAGGGTCTGGAACAGGCGATCAGTCGCGGCCTGGCCTATGCCCCCTATGCCGATCTGATCTGGTGCGAGACCGGCACCCCGGATCTCGGTTTCGCGCGCGAGTTCGCGCGGGCGGTGCTGGAACAGAATCCCAACAAGCTGCTCGCCTACAACTGCTCGCCGTCGTTCAATTGGAAGAAAAATCTCGACGACGCCACCATCGCGCGCTTCCAGGACGAACTGGCGGACATGGGCTACAAGTACCAGTTCATCACCCTGGCCGGCATCCATAGCATGTGGTTCAACATGTACGATCTGGCCTATGACTACGCCCGTGGCGAAGGTATGCGCCACTATGTCGAGAAGGTCCAGGGGCCGGAATTCGCCGCCCGCGAGAAGGGGTACACCTTCGTCTCGCATCAGCAGGAGGTGGGCGCCGGCTACTTCGACGACGTCACCACCGTGATTCAGGGCGGCACGTCAACCGTCACTGCGCTGACTGGCTCCACCGAGGAAGATCAGTTCGATTGATCGCTCGGACCCAAACGCCGCCCTCCTGGAGCGCCGGCTTCCTGGGAGCGCCGGCTTGTAGGCGGCCCTGGTGTAGGCGGTCTCTGACCGCCAGATTCGTCCGATCGGAGACCGGACACCCCAGGTGCCTGCTACAAGCCGGCGCTCCCTGCCCGGCGCGACCAAGATGGGCATTCCGCCAACTAACAACCAAATAACCGAAATCATGGCCTGGACCGAAGCAAAACTCATCGCCGAGGCCATCCTCGAAGGTTTCGAGCGCCACTATCGGCTGTTCCGCGAGATCACGGCGCATGCCCAGACGCGCTTCGAGTCCGCCGACTGGCCGGCGGTCCAGGTCGCCGCCCGCGAGCGCATCAGCTTCTACGACAGGCGCGTCGGCGAGACCGTGGACCTGCTGCGGCGCGAATTCCATCTGCGCGACCCCAGCGATTTCCTCTGGCGACGGATCAAGGTCGAATATCTGCGGCTCTTGCCCCAGCTCAACCAGCCGGAACTGGCCGAGACCTTTTACAACTCGGTCTTCTGCCGACTCTTCGACCGCCACTATTACAACAACAGCTATATCTTCGTCTGGCCGCTGATCTCCACCGAGCATCTGGAGGCGGAGATTCCCATCTTCCGCCCCTATTATCCGGCGCGCGATGGATTCGTCAGGGTGATCGTCAACATCCTGCGCGACGCCGGTTTCCGCCGTCCCTTCCGCGATCGTCGCCGCGATCTCCGTTGTCTGCTGCTCGCCATCCGCCAGCGCTTCCCGGCCAACCGGGCGATCCAGCAGAATTTCCAACTCGCCATGCTCTGCGCGCCCTTCTACCGCAACAAGGCCGCCTATCTCATCGGCAAGGCGATCAACGGCGCGGATCAGATCCCCTTTGCGATCGCCATTCTGAACGACGAAGCGCGGGGGCTCTATGTCGATACCCTGCTGACCGGCGAGGACGAAATCTCCGATATCTTCAGTTTTTCGCGCGCCTATTTCATGATGGACACCGAGGTGCCCGCCGCCGTGGTCGATTTTTTGCGTCCGCTGATGCCGCGCAAGGGCAAGGCGGAACTCTATACCGCCATCGGTCTCCAGAAATTCGGCAAGGCCGAGTTCTATCGCGATTTTCTCAAGCACCTGCGCTACTCGTCCGACGAGTTCGTGGTCGCGCCCGGCATTCGCGGCATGGTGATGTGCGTCTTCACGTTGCCGTCGTTTCCGTTCGTGTTCAAGGTCATCAAGGACCGCTTCCCGCCGCCCAAGGAAATGACCCGCGAGACGGTCAAGGAAAAATACCTGATGGTGAAGCTGCACGACCGGGTCGGACGCATGGCCGATTCCTGGGAGTACTCGCATGTTGCCTTTCCGCTAGAACGCTTCTCTTCGGCGCTGCGCGAGATGCTGGAGACCGAATGCCCCGACAGCCTGGATGTGAACGGCGATCAGTTGATCATCAAACATCTGTATATCGAGCGGCGCATGACACCCTTGAATCTCTATCTGCACACGGCAGACGAGGAAGAGATCCGCCACGCCATCGGCGAATATGGCGACGCCATCCGGCAGCTTGCGGCCGCCAACATCTTTCCCGGCGACTTTCTGTTCAAGAATTTTGGCGTGACCCGTCAGGATCGGGTTGTTTTCTATGACTACGACGAAATCTGCTACCTGACCGACTGCAATTTCCGCGCGATTCCCGAAGCGCCTTATCCGGAAATGGAACTGTCCGAGGAGGTCTGGTATTCGGTCGGTCCCAACGATATCTTTCCCGAGGAATTCGAGACCTTTTTGCTCACCGATCCCCGAATCCGTCGGGTGTTTCGCGAACTGCACAGCGATCTGCTTGACCCGTCCTGGTGGCGCGAGCGTCAGGCGCATATCCACGCCGGGTATCTGGAGGACGTTTTCCCTTATCCGTCGGATCGTCGGTTCCGCTTGGTCAGGGACGATTGTCCGTTACACCGCGTCTGAGGTGACACGCGCTGTTTGTGCGTCGATTCGGACGCGCGGGCCTCCACCGGAGCTGGCGCTCACGCGGTTTGCACTTTCAACTTGTTAATCATTTAAACCGCGTCTCACCGATTGTCGTTGATGACCGCAAGTCTGAGTCCACGCGAAACAGGGCAGATCGCGCTGGGCGCGGTTTAAGAGGGGAATTGACCATGTATCGGCTACTCATCGCCTTGACACTCTGTACCGTCGCCACGTTGGCCGCCGCGACGGACAGCGGTTCCACGCAACCGCTGCCTGCAATCCAGAACTCCGGCGATCCGGAAAAGCCAGGTTGGTTCAAGGAATCCTTTCTGGATATCCGCGAGGACGTGGCCGAGGCGACCGCGTCGGATCAACGCGTCATCCTTTATTTTTACCAAGACGGTTGCCCCTACTGCACCAAACTGCTGCGGGACAACCTGGGCGACCGCACGATCGGCACGCTGGCCCGCGAGCGTTTCGAGGTCATCGCCATCAACATTTGGGGCGACCGCGAGGTGACCGGATTCAGCGGCGAGTCGACCACCGAAAAACAGTTCGCCGCCGATCTCAAGGTGCAGTTCACGCCAACGATGCTGCTGCTGGACGAGGCGGGCGCGGTGGCGATGCGGATCAATGGGTATTTCCCGCCCCATCGGTTTGGCGCGGCACTGGCCTATGTATCCGAACGCCGCGAACGGACGGGCCAATCCTTCCCGGATTTTTATGCCGCGACGAATCCGCGCGAAGCCAAGGGCAAGCTGCCTGAGGAGGGCGGTTTTCTGTCCCGACCAGCGCGTCTCGGCGAGCATCTGGACGCCTCGCAGCGCCCACTGCTGGTGCTGTTCGAGCAACCCATCTGCAAGGACTGCGACGAATTGCACGAAGACATCCTGCGACGCGAAGCGGTGGCCTACTCGCTGAGCGCCTTCGATGCCGTCATCCTGGACGCCTTCTCCAATGAGCCCGTGCAAACGCCGGATGGACGCGAACTCACGACGCGCGCCTGGGCCGCCGAACTCGGCATCGAATATACCCCGAGCCTGGTTTTTTTCGATGCCGACGGGCGCGAAGTCTTCCGCACCGAGGGTTATCTGAAGGCGTTCCATATCCAGGGCGCATTGGATTACGTCTCCACCGGCGCCTACCGCTGGCAACCGAGGTTCCAGCGTTATCTGGCCGCGCGCCGCGATGCCTTGGCCGAACGGGGGCTTCAGGTGGACATCATGGAGTAACCCGCGTCTCGCCGACACCGCCCCGGAACCCGCCTGGAACCGCCGAGTTATCCTCGGCGCTTGCGTAGAGACGAGTGTCATTCGGCAATCGCAGAGTGTTGCGACGCCTCGACAGACGACTCGACCCCGATCAGGGAAGCTGTACCGGAACCGGCGGCTGCCAGCCGGCGGCGCGATGCTCGGCCACCACGGTCGTATAGATTCCGCCGCGGACATTGAAATCGGCGGTCAGACGCATGAAGCGCGGCTCGACCGCCTCGATCAGGTCGGTCAGGATGCGGTTGGTCACCGCCTCATGGAATGCGCCCTCGTCGCGATAGGACCAGACATAGGTCTTGAGCGATTTCAGTTCGACGCAGACCCGGTCGGGGACGTACTCCAGGGTCAATTCCGCGAAATCGGGCTGACCGGTCTTAGGGCACAGGCAGGTGAACTCGGGCACTCGAATGCGGACGGTATAGTCGCGCTCGGTTTGCGGGTTGGGAAAGATTTCGAGCATTTTGCTGGGTGCGCTGGGCATGGTCGGTCTCTGTCAATGACTGACGGGGTTGCGTGTCGCCGTGCGCGGGGTATCGGTGAGGAGCGCAGGCACGGGCACAAGGTTTGCTGGAAGGCACTAATTATACCGAAAGCGACGGCAACTCAGGATCCAATGCCGACCCATGCAGTCCGCTTGAATTTTGCTCGATTGGCGTCAAGATTACTTGCTTTACCGCAACTTCAAACGGTGGGCCGTCTGCTCACTTGACGGCCAGGAGCCTGAATCGATGATTTCCGAAGAGATGGCAACGCGCATCAACGCCCAGATCAACCGCGAGATGTATTCCGCGCACTTCTATCTGGGACTTTCGGCGCAGGCGGAAGGTATGAACCTGAAGGGAGTGGCGGCCTGGTTCTTTGCCAAATACGGCGAGGAACTGACGCACGCGATGAAAATGTATCGCTACCTGATCGACCAGGATGCGCCCGTGCGATTGGGCGAGGTCGCCGCGCCCGCGACGGTGGAGACCGAGGTGCTCAAGATGTTCGAGAGCACGCTCGCGCATGAGCGAGCGGTGACCGCCGCGATCAACGACATCGTCGATTTCGCCCTGTCGCAGAAGGATCATGCGACCCATATCTTTTTCCAGTGGTTCGTCACCGAGCAGATCGAGGAAGAGGCGACGGTCAAGGACATCCTCGGCCGCGTGCGTCTCTTCGGCGATCAGGGACAGTCTCTTTTGATGATCGATAATGAACTGGCGAACATCGCGAAACAGATGGGATCGGCGGCGGGAACCGCGTCGCCCAAGAGCACGGCCTGAGTCGCTGGCATACATCGCGTGAGGTTCGAAATGAGCAAGAAATCCGACAAATGCTGTAAGAAGTACCTTGATCAGAAACGTTGTAAAAAGTGTCCGAAGCGCAAAAGCCAATAGATAATGGCATGCTCGTCGCTCGGTTCAGCCGTTGCTTGCCGACATCGCCGCGTCCGTGACGTTGAGCCGCCGCTCCGTCAGGAGCGCTCGGCATTCATGGCATAGGGCGCGGGGTCGACAATCGGCTCGCGACCCAGCATGAGGTCCGCGACAAGTCGGGCGGAGGCGGGGCCGGCAGCCAAGCCGTTACGGAAGTGGCCGGCATTGAAGAAGAGTCCTTCAATGTCCGGATAGGCGCCGATGTAGGGGATGCCGCTTGGCGATCCGGGGCGCAGGCCCGCCCAGTGATCTTCGATCGGGGTACGCCTGAGGAAAGGGAAGAGTTCGATGGCGGCGCGATAGAGTTCTTCCTTGGCCTCGGCGGTTGTGGTCTTGGCGAATCCGGTGTGTTCCAGGGTGCTCCCGAGCAGCACACGACCGTCCCGGCGCGGAATGATATAGCGCTCATTGAAGAGCGTGATGTGATGAACCAGACCGGGTTTGGCGTAAAAAAGAATCATCTGACCGCGCACCGGTTCGATGTCGGGCGGACTGCCGAGCTGTTCGAGCAGTTTGGCGGTCCAGGCGCCCGCGCAGATGACGATCCGGTCGGCCTTGACGGCGCCCTTGGCTGTGCGGACACCGACGGCGCGACCGCCTTCGACGAGAAGTTCGAGCACCTCCTCCTGTTCGCGCAGTTGGATCCGCTTCTCCAGCGACCGGCGGGCGGCCTTGGCCAGACGGGGGGTGCGAATCTGTGCGATCTCGGGCATGAGGAGCGAGCGGGGAGGGCGCGGTCCCAGCTCGGGTTCGGTCTCCTGGAGCCGTGCATCATCGACCACCTCGATCCGCTGTCCATGCCTCTCCCCCCAAGCCAGCGCCTCTGTCAGCTCTTCTGATTCCAGGATCAGCAGGCCGTTGGCGGTCAGTTCCGGGTCGATGCCGGTTTCGTCACGCAACGCACTGGCCAGCGCGGGATAGGCGCGCTGGCTCCAGGTGGCCAGTGCGGTGACGGAGTCGGGAGAGCGCCAGGGATAGAGCGGCGAGACAATGCCGCCGCCGGCCCACGAGGATTCGCGGCCGGTCTCGCCCATTTCGATCAGGGTGACGGTTGACCCGGCATGAAGGAGTTCACGGGCGGTCAGGAGTCCGATGATGCCGCCGCCGATGACCAGAATGTCGTTCATTGCGTCGATATCTTCCGTCTGCTGGATGTGGATTGGAGTCGATGCGCAAGAGCACTCCGGTCTATTCCAGGACAGCGGAGGTGTCCGCGACGAGTTCGCGCGGAAGCGGAAACACGATTTGCTCGCGGATGCCATCCTGTTCTTCGATGCCGTCGGCGCCCCATGCCTGGAGTTTGGCGATCACCTGCTCCACCAGGATCGCGGGCGCCGAGGCGCCCGCGGTCAGGCCGATGCGCGGAGATTGGGCGAGCCAGTCGCGGCGGATGTCCTCGGGACCGTCAATCAGATAGGCGGTACAGCCCTGTCTCTCGGACAATTCGCGCAGCCGATTGGAGTTGGAGCTGTTGGGCGAGCCCACCACCAGCAGCAGATCGCAGCGGCTGGCAAGCTCGCGCACCGCATCCTGCCGATTCTGGGTGGCATAGCAGATATCGCTCTTTTTCGGTCCCTGGATGGCGGGGAAACGCGCCCGCAGGGCGTCGATGATCGCGCGGCTGTCATCCACCGAGAGAGTTGTCTGAGTGACATAGGCCAGGCATTCGGGATCGGGGATGTCGAGTTCCGCGACATCGGCGGCGGCTTCCACCAGATGAATGGCGCCGCCATTGCCGAAACACTGTCCCAGCGTGCCTTCGACCTCCGGGTGTCCGCGATGTCCGATCAGGATGACCGTGATGCCGTTTTTGCAATACCGCGCGACTTCCAGATGCACCTTGGTGACCAGGGGGCAGGTGGCGTCGAAGACCCGCAGCCCGCGCGCTTCCGCGTCCTGGCGCACCTGTTGCGGGACGCCGTGGGCACTGAAGACGAGGGTGGCGCCATCGGGAACCTGATCCAGATCCTCGATGAAGATAGCGCCGCGTTGTCGCAAATTCTCAACCACGTAGCGATTGTGCACGACTTCATGACGGACATAGATAGGCGCGCCATAAAGTGCGAGGACACGATCGACGATAGCGATCGCACGGTCGACACCGGCGCAGAAACCGCGGGGATTGGCGAGAAGAATCGTCATGGCTGAAGGACGGCGTCGAGGCTCCAGTGATCAAAAAAAGAGTGGTCTTGTCCAGTATTCCCGCTCGTGGCGGCATTGCCCGAAGCCAGCAGGCTCGGTGCGTAGACAGACTATCCTGGCTTGTCCCGTCAGGGCTGGAAAAGCCTGGACGCCATGACGAGGCAGGTTGGTTTCCGACACGCAGGCGCCGCTGGACTAGATCAGCTCCTGGGTCACGAAGAGATAGCCGAGCGAAACCACGACAACCGCGATGGCAAGGTAGGGAAGCAAGATACAGATGCCTGGCAGGTCATTGCAAACAGTACTGTATCTGCAGAGGTTACAGCTTTTCATGCTCTTCCGTCCCGTGTCTCTGGTTGGGTCTCCGTTCCCCTGAAGCGAGGCCGGAGTATTGTTCTGCGATGGATCTCGGATGGCGCCGACTCGGGTATCCTTACAGAATCGCTAGAGCGTATCTATGGATGACTTCGTTGCAAAATTCAAGCACCAATCCCCCGAACATCGGTTTCGTCAGTCTCGGCTGCCCTAAGGCCACCGTCGACTCCGAGCGTATTCTCACCCAGCTGCGCGCCGAGGGCTACGGCATCCAGCCGAGTTATGAAGGTGCCGATCTGGTGATCGTCAACACCTGCGGCTTCATCGATGCCGCGGTGGAAGAATCGCTGGGCGCGATCGGCGAGGCCCTGGCCGAGAATGGTCGGGTCGTGGTGACCGGCTGCCTGGGCGCGCGCGCCGAGCTGGTGCGGGAGACGTATCCTCAGGTGCTGGCCATCACCGGCCCTCATGCGCTGCAAGAGGTCATGTCCGCCGTGCATGCCCAACTGCCGGCGCCCCATGATCCCTTCATCAGTCTCGTGCCGCCACAGGGCGTGAAGCTCACGCCCCGGCATTATGCCTATCTCAAGATCTCCGAGGGCTGCAATCATCGTTGCAGCTTCTGCATCATCCCCAGCCTGCGCGGCGATCTGGTGAGCCGGAGCATTGGCGAGGTGCTCGACGAGGCACACCTCCTGGTCGAGTCCGGGGTGCGCGAACTGCTGGTCATTTCGCAGGACACCAGCGCCTATGGCGTGGATCTGCGTCACCGGACGGAGATCTGGACGGATCGGGCGATCCGGGTGCATCTCACCGAACTGGCGCGGGCCTTGAGCGATCTGCCGGCCTGGATTCGGCTGCACTACGTTTATCCCTATCCGCATGTCGACGAGCTGGTTTCGCTGATGGCCGAGGGCCTGATACTGCCCTATCTGGACATGCCGTTACAGCATGGCAGCGAACGGGTGCTGCGAGCCATGCGCCGCCCCGCGGCGACCGAAAAAGTGCTGAAGCGACTGGAACGCTGGCGCGTGGAGTGTCCGGATCTGGTGCTGCGCAGCACCTTTATCGTCGGTTTTCCCGGCGAGACCGAGGCGGAATTCGAGCAGTTGCTCGAGTTCCTGCGCGAAGCCCGGCTGGACCGAGTCGGTTGTTTTCCCTACTCGCCGGTCGACGGCGCGTCTGCCAATGCACTTCCCGATCCCGTGCCAGAGTCGCTCAAGGAAGAACGGCTGGAGCGTTTGATGGCCGTCCAGGCGGAGATCAGCCGCGAGAAGCTGGCCGCGCGAATCGGTCAGCGGCTCACTGTTCTGGTGGATGAAGTGGCCGCGGACGCCATCATCGCCCGCAGCTATGCCGATGCGCCCGAGATCGATGGCGAGGTGATCATTCCAGGGGACTGGGAGATTGACATCGGCGACTTCATCGAAGTGGAGGTGACGGAGGCGGGCGACCACGATCTCTGGGCGCGGCCGGTGGACGATTGAGTCGCCGGCCGCCAAGGATTGACGCCTAAAACGCCGGCCCGCTTTGCTTGCCCATCTTCTTCAGGATCAGCGCCGCCGGACAGAAGCCGGTGAAGGCGGACTGAAACAGATTGGCGCCGACAAACGCGGTGAACCAGAGCCAATAGGGGCTTACGTAATGCGCGAGGGCCACTGAAACCAGGATAAAGGCGCCGGCAATGGCAAAAACGATTCGTTCAATTGACATGGAACTCTCTAAACTTGAGGCAGGGGGTGGAATGTCTTTGAGATCTTACCCATCCTGATCGCTTCAGTTCAACTGCGCCGGTTCCGTTTCGCACTGTCCTGTCAGCAGGCCGATGTGCGGGCCGTGGCTCCGGCGCTGATCCAGTCCGTCCTAACGGAGAGTTGCAGCCCCATGGAAGCCGAAAATTTCTCTCGCTTGATTTCGGCCCTGATGCGCACGGGTGCGTATCCGCATCCAGCCGATCCTGTCGAGCACATCGAGACCCATATCTCGCATGTGCTGCTGGCCGGCGACTTCGCCTACAAGCTCAAAAAGCCGCTCGATCTCGGCTTTCTCGACTTTTCGACCCTGGAACTTCGCCGTCATTTCTGCGAGGAGGAACTGCGGCTCAACCGGCGGCTGGCGGAGGATCTCTATCTCGAAGTCGTCGCCGTGACCGGGACGCCGACGGCGCCCCGCATCGGCGGCGCGGGTCCGGCGCTCGAATACGCGGTGAAAATGCGCCGTTTCCCCCAGGAGTCGTTACTCGACCGGCAGCCGCTCGCCAGTGACCTCATGACGCGCCTGGCCGAGGAGATCGCGGATTTTCATGCGCGCATTCCGGTGGCGGATCGCCATCTCGATTTCGGCTCTCCGGACGCGGTTCTGATGCCGATGCTTGAAAACCTGACTCAGGTGCGCGCGCGCGGTCATCCCCGACAATCTGGCGCGGCTCGATCGGCTCGAGGCCTGGACACGGGCGCGCTTCCAAGCTCTGATTCCCGTGCTCGAACAACGCCGTCGGCATGGCTATGTGCGCGAGTGCCATGGCGACATGCATCGCGGCAACATCGCGCTGGTCGATGGCGAGATTCGCATCTTCGACGCCATCGAGTTCAATCCCAATCTGCGCTGGATCGATACCGCCAGCGAAGTGGCATTCCTCGTGATGGATCTGGAGCAGGCGGGTGAGGCTGGACTCGCGCGGTTGTTCCTCAATCGCTATCTGGAGTGCAACGGTGATTACGGCGCTTTGGATGTGCTCGATTTCTACAAGGTCTACCGCGCCATGGTCAGGGCAAAAGTCTTGGCCATCCGATTAGATCAGGGTGAACTGGATCCCGCGGCGAGAGCCACTGAGCGTCACCTTTGTGCCGGCTATCTGACGCTGGCCGAATCCTATACGCGGCCGCGCCATCCGCATCTGCTGATCGTCTGTGGGGTCTCCGGTTCAGGCAAGAGTTGTCTTTCATGTCTTCTGCGCGAGGCGCTGCCATTGATCCACCTGCGCTCGGACGTGGAACGCAAGCGTCTCTTCGGCCTGGACGAAAAGGCTCAAACACTGTCAAGCGTCGATTCCGGAATCTATTTCCCAAGCGCCACGAACTGGACCTATGATCGGCTCCATCGACTCGCCGATGGGATACTCGCCAATGGTTATGACGTCCTGGTGGACGCCACCTTCATTGCGCGCGACCGCCGTGAGCGATTCATGCAACTCGCGCGCAAGCATCGGGCGGCATTCGCGATCCTGGCGCTCGATGCCCCGATTGATGTCTTGCGTCAGCGGTTGAGACACCGACTCGCGCTGGGAGAAGATGCCTCCGAGGCCGATCTCGCGGTGCTGGAACGTCAACTCGCGCTCCGACAATGCCTGAGCGAAGTGGAAAAGCCCTACGCGGTGATGGTCGACAGCACGGACACGCCGCCGATCGGCGAGATTCTGGCCAGCGTCGAAGCGGTTCTCGGCCGGATGCCGGACGCCATCTCCAGCGCATCTCGTTCGAGCGAGGTGTTGGTCTAAGAATCTGTTTCGGGTTCCTCCTTGATGGCGGGTCATTCGATCTTCCTCGCCAGCCCGTGCAGACAATCCTGTAGCGCCTCCTCGATGACCGGATGATAGAAGGGCATCTGGAGCATCTCATCGACGGTCAAACGCTGTTGAACACCCCAGGCCAGCAGGTGAGCCAGATGTTCGCAACGCGGACCGATCATGGCGCCGCCCAGAACCACGCCGGTTCGACGGTGCGCGTAGAGATGCAGCAGTCCACGGTTCTGGCCGAGGATGAGGGCACGTCCGACCGGGCCGAAGCGTTGCTGGCCCAGCACGACCTGGCTCTGATCCAGCTCGGACCAGGGGACGCCGACGGAGGCGATGTTCGGATCGCTGAAGACGATGGCCATCGGGGTGCGGCGCGCATAGTGACGGTGCTCCTCGTGGCAGGCGTTGTAGCCGGCGATTCGGCCCTGCTCGGCGGCGATCTGCAAGTTCGCGATTCCGTCGGTGGCATCGCCCGCGATAAAGATGGGGTGCTGCCCGATCTGGAGCGTCCGGGCGTCGAACAGCGGCACGCCGCGGGCGTCGACCGGACAGCCGATGCGGTCCAACCCGAGGTGCGCGAGGTTGGCGCGGCGTCCGATCGCGACCAGCAGCTTCTCGACCACGCGCTCCCGATCGCCGGCGCGGACGCGCACCCCAGCCCCGGCGTCCGCGCGCTCGATGCGCGCCGGCTCGCCGAGCCAGAGGGGAAAATCGCGTTGCAAGATCTCGACGGCGGCCTGGTTGATGACCGGATCCTCCAGTCGGGCCAGGGTGGTCCCCGAGTCGATCCCAACCACCTCCACGCCGAGACGTTGCAGGGCTTGGCCAAGCTCTACGCCGATTGGCCCCAGCCCAATCACCGCGATCGACTTGGGCAGGCGTTCCAACTCGAAGAGATCCTCGGCCGTCAGGATGGCATCGCCGAAGGCGTGCCGCCACTCAGTTGGCACAACGCTCGACGCCCCCGTCGCGATCACGAAGGCGCGGGCGCGGATGGTTCGGTTGCCAACTTCGATGGTGTGCGGATCGATGAAGCGTGCATAACCATCGACGAGTTCCTCCTCCATCTCGTCGGTGGTATTGGCGAGCACCAGATCGACGAAGGTGTCGCGCAGGTCGCGGAGGTGCTCCAGCGCGCTCGTCTCGTCGATCCGCAAGGATTCGCCGCCATCGATGCCGTAGCGCTGGAATTGCTTGCGCATGGCATAGAGTTCGCCCAGGTGGATGGCGACCTTGGACGGCATGCAGCCGACCCGCGCACAGGTTGTTCCCAGGCTACCGCCGTTGATCAACCGATAGCGGTCGGTAACCCGACGGATTTCCTTGATGGCATTCAGCCCGGCATGACCCGCCCCAAGGACGGCGACATCGACTCGATCAGACATAGTGGTTTCTCCTTGGGTCACCCTTCATCGTGGAGTGCCTCTTGATTCACGGAATGATGGGCGCACGGGTTTCGCCTGTCGGGGTTGTACGCCCAAACCTTCGAATATTCCGCCCACTTTCGGTTAAACGATCCTTATCGAGCATTTGATCCGCCGACGATTCCTGCACGGTCCCGTCAAGCTAGATCGCAAGTTCCTGCCTGAGTCGAGACTGGAGCTTCCCTGCTTGCTTGAGCGCTTCCTTGAGCATGAGTCGGTGCAGCGCATTGAGATGGCTTGGGTTGACACGGTTGGCGGCGTCGAGATCCTGGGTCTGAAGCTGTTGATGCATGCGAAAACGCTGGATGAGATGGAAGGCCTCGATGTCCGCCGCCGTGTCCTCGTTCCGACGCCCGCGCGCGGCACTGGTCGCGCGTAACCGCTCGGCGGTATTGGTCGACCACAGACCTTGCTTCAGCGCCCACACGCGAGCCGCATCCATGAAATAGCGCGCGCCCTGGAGCTTGAGGTCGATGGTGTGGGGAAAGTCGCGATTGCGATCGTAGGTGAACTGTCCGGCCCAGCCCAGCGGTGGTGCGACACGGAGCGATAGCTCGGCAAGCGCGTGAAAGAAGCGGGGATGCGTTGGGGCCTCGCCGATCAGCCAGCCACGTAGCGCGTCCGCAGCTTCGCTGCTGCCGTACAGAGGGCGAAAGTCGAAAAAAATCGTGCTGTTTAATAACGCCTGGGGATCCGGAGTTCGCAGCCAAGTGGCGAAACGCTGCCGCCACTCGGCCGCGCTCAGACAACAGTCCGGATTGCCGGCCATGATATCGCCCCGGCAGCGCTCGATTCCGCAATGATGCAGGGCCTGATTCACCGCCTTCGCAAAGGGCAGGAAGGCTTGACGAATGGCCTCCGTGCTTTCCGGCTCGGGCGGAACGAACAGCAGTCCGTTGTCCTGATCCGAGGCGAAGGTCTGTTCCAGTCGCCCTTCGGAGCCGAAGACCAGCCAGCACCAGGGAACGGGGGGCAAATCATATTCGTCCTCGATGATCTCGATGATGCGCATGCCGATCAGGTCATGGAGTCCCGAGATCCATTGACAGAGCGCGTCGACGCCCATCCCGGCGTGAAAAAGCTCGGCGCCGCGCCGGCGCACCCGATCCGCCGCGATGGCCATGCCGCTCAGGTCGCGCGCGGCACCGATGGCGGCGATTAGCGTTTCTGCACCACCCGCCCCCAAACCCAGCAGATCGACCTGGGTGACCAGCCCAAACAGACGCCCATCGGCTTCGGTCAGGACCAGATGACCAACCCCGCGCTTCGCCATGGTCACCTTGGCGCGATGGGCCGGGGTATCGGCGGCCAGGGTGAGCAGACCGCCGAGCATGTGCGCGGCAATCGGATCGTCCAATCCGCCGTTCTCGAAACCGATGGCATGCAGCAGATCCCGCAGCGTCACAAGACCCAGCGGCAGTCCCGTTGCGGAATCGACGATGACCGCGGCGTCCTCGTGCGTCTGGCTGATGCGATAGAGTGTCTCGCGCAGACTGATCGTGGGCACGACGACCAACGGCTGGCGGCGAGCCAGTGCGCGCAATGAGGTGTCATCGAATCCGTTCAAGGTGGCGTGTGGAGCGGTCTCGCTTATGACAGGCATCTGGAAGCGTCACTCATGGGGTTTGCGTGGGCGGGGGCTGGCGGATCCGCCAATGCCCGACGGCGTCCATTCATTGCGGATGCGCCTCCGACTCAGTCGGAGCGATCAAGCAGTTCCCGCGCTTTTTCGATCAGATCGCCCGTTGGAAACGGTTTCGGCAGGTAGGCGTCCGCGCCGAGGGCGAGTCCCTTCTTTTGTTCGGCTTCGCGGCCCTTGGCGGTCAGCATCAGAATCCGTGTACCGTCAAGGAGCGGGTCGGCGCGGATCGCGGCGAGTACTGCGTAACCATCCAGCTTGGGCATCATGACATCGAGCACGATCAGATCCGGTCGATAGGATCGTGCCGCCGCGAGGCCGGTTTCGCCGTCACGGGCCGTGCGCACCTCATGACCCGCGCGCTGCATCAGAAACTCCACCGCGATCACGATATTTGGCTCATCGTCGACGATCAGAACACGTTTGCGCATGGCGATCACTTAGGGGTGATGGGATCCGTGGAATGGGCGGGAAGCTCGAAACAAACGCTTGCCCCTGCCGGGGCGAGGTTTTCAGCCCAGATGCGACCGCCCAGGTTGTGAATAATCTGACGACAGATGTGCAAGCCGAGTCCGGTTCCGGCCGGCTTAGCCCCATCGACTGCGGATTGGTGGAATTTCTCGAACACCAGATCCAGTTCGTCCGCCGGGATTCCCGGACCGTTATCGGCAATGCAGACACGCCAGTTGGTCTCGACCGGAAACAGCTCGACCCGCAAGCGTCCCTGGTTGGCCGGGGCATACTTGACGCCGTTGGACAGGAGATTGACCAACACCTGGATCAGACGATCGCGATCGCCCCAGACGACCGCCGGTTGCGGATGCAGTTCGCGCACGACCGCGATGCCACGCTCCTCGATCAAGTGCCCAGTGGCCGCGAACGCCTGTTCGATGACCTCTTGAAGCTCGACCGCCTCGCTGCGCCAGTCGGCATGGCCGGATTCGAGCTTGGCCAGATCGAGCACCTGATTGACCAGACGCGACAGACGCTCGGTCTCGCTGACCAGGATGCCCAGAAAGTGGCGGCGCTGGTCGAGCTGGAGCCGGGGGTCGTCGAACAGGATCTCGGAGAAGGCGCGGATGGACGCCAGCGGGGTGCGCAGTTCGTGCGTGACCGAGGACACGAAATCGTCCTTGAGCTGGTCCAGTTCCTGAAGACGCGCATTGGCGGCGCGCAGTTCGTTGGTAGCCGCCTCCAGTGCTATGGATTTCTGTTCCAGTTGATGGCTGTAGGCGCGGATCTGCGAGGCTTCATTGAGGATATCGAGCACCTCGTCCAGCCCCAGGCTCTCCTCCTCGGTGACCGATGCCACCATCACCCGTGCCGAGGCGCTGCCAATCGCGCCGGAGAGCAGCGTTTCCGCGAAATGCACGGTTTCGGCGTCGGCCGGGATGTTGACGGGGAGCGCGACGCCGCGCGCGCGGGCATAGCGGGCAAAGGCCGCGCGCGCGCGCGACACGCCAAGGATGCGTTCGGCCAGCTCGATCAGCTCGACGACCTCGGCGCTGCCGCGCCACAGCAAGGCGCCGGTGGGGCGATGCTGACGCAGCGCATCGACGAACACGCGCGCACGGGCAATCTCGATGGCATCCGGGGCGCGCAGCGACGAGACCAGCAGGAAGGCACCGATGTTGGCGGTCAGACTCCAGAACAGTCCGTGGGTGATCTCGTCCCAGCCGGACAGCCCGAACAGCGCGAGCGGTGCGAGGAAATCGAGTCCGTCCGGACCGGATTCCATGAACGCGGGCGGGAGCCAGCCGGAGCGGGCGAACGAGGGGAGCAGCAGGGTGTAGATCCAGACCAGGAAGCCCGCCAGCAGTCCGGCTAGCGCGCCCTCGCGAGTGCCGCCACGCCAGTAGAGACCGCCGATCAGCGCGGGCGCGAACTGGGCGACGGCAACGAAACTGATGAGCCCGATCCCGATCAAGGCATAGGCTTCGCCGGCGAGGCGATAGTAGAGATACCCCAGCAGCAGAATGACGACGATGGCGCCGCGTCGGATGTTGATCAACAGGCCGCTGAGGCTGGCCATAGGCGGACGACGACGCCAGCGTCGCGTCAAGGCGGGCAGAATCAGATCGTTGCTGACCATGGTCGAGAGCGCGATGGTTTCCACGATGACCATGCCCGTCGCCGCCGACAATCCCCCAATAAAGACCAGGAGCGCCAGCCAGGGCTGCGAGAAGGCGATGGGCAGCGTCAGCACGAAGGTATCCGCATCCACCTGGCCGTCCTGAAAGGTGATCAGCCCCGCCATGGCGATCGGGATCACGCACAGGTTGATCAGCAGCAGATAGAGCGGAAACAGCCAGATGGCCCGGCGCAGGTGGCGCTCGTCGCTGATTTCAACCACCGCGACCTGGAACTGACGCGGCAGCACCATCATCGCCAGACCGGCCAGCACGGAGATGGCGATCCAGCGCTGCAAGGAGGCGATGCCGGGCTCGAACAACGGCTTCAACAGGGAGGCCAGATGCGGATTATCCGCCAGGGATGGCAGCGGTGGACCGCCGCCAATGCCCAAAAAACCGAGAATCACGAACAGCCCCACGGCCATGAAGGCAACGAGCTTGACGATGGAGTCGAAGGCGATCGCGGCCACCATCCCCTCGTGGCGCTCGCTCGCGTCCAGGTGTCGGGTGCCGAACAGGATGGTGAACGCCGCGAGCAGGAGCGCGACGACGAAGGCGGTGTCGTGCCACAGCGGCACGGACTGCTGGTCGGGCATGCGCAGGTCGGGGTAGGCATTGAGGATGCTGAAGCTCCAGGCGATCGCCTTGAGCTGTAGCGCGATATAGGGCAAGACCCCGATCACGGCGATCACCGTCACCACGCCGCTCAGGACGTGACTCTTGCCATAGCGGGAGCCGATGAAATCCGCGATCGAGGTGATGCGTTCGGACTTGCTGATCCGGACCATCTTCAAGAGCAGCGAACTCCAGAGCAGGGCGATCAGGGTCGGTCCGAGATAGATGGGCAGGAAACCCAGGCCATCTTCCGCGGCGCGCCCGACGCTGCCATAAAAGGTCCAGGCCGTGCAATAGACGGCCAGCGAGAGCGCGTAGACCGTGGGGTGCGCAATGACGGAGCGACCCTGTTGTGCACGCCCGTCCGCCCAGTAGGCGATCCCGAACAGGAGCCCCAGATACACGAAGGAAACGCCGACGATGAGCGACCCGGAGATCATGCCGCCCCCTTCAATCTCGTGTGCGCGAGAGGATCCAGGCGGCGATGACGATGATTCCCGCCCACGCCCCAAAGAGATAAATCAGGAAGGCTGGAATCCCTCGCCAGTGGCCCAGGTCGGCGAACCGCGAGACCACTGGCGAAAACAGCAGAAGCAAACCGGCCAGAAACAGAACTAGCAAGCGTTGCGAGAGCAGGGTCGCGCGCGGCATGTCGAGCGCTCATGGACTCCGCTGGCTACAGGTCTGGATGATGGCCGTCGACACTGGGCCTGGAAGGCATCTTGGCGGCGGTACGGCCCGGCGGTGGAGAATTCATGGTCACGGCGGAACCATCGCAGACCTGAGACAGGGTCTGTTGCGGCGATTTGGCGGTGGCGCCGCCGGCTGGAGGGGCCGAGACGCAATCCTTCGGCCTTGTCTCATGCGCTTCCCCACTGGGCGTCGTACCTGAGCCTTTCGCGCAGACCGAACCCACGGCGAGGCCAAAAATGAGGGCAGGGGCGAGCGTCCAGACAGGCAGGAATCGTTTTTTCATTTGGTTTTCCAAAGTATGCGACAGGGACGGCGGGATTGATCTGACCAGCAAAGGACCGTGGTCTGGCGATCGTCTCTAGAAATAAAGAAATTTTACAATCAACAATAACGGTATCCCCCCAATAGCGAGGGCACCGATGAATCCTCCGAATGAGTATCCAGCAAACCCTAGCCCAATCAGAATTGGGAGTGAAATAAGGCTAAACACGAAACGATATGCACCGGTATACATTGGCTTGCTCCAGTCCGAAGGATGATTGATCCACGAGGAAGGCACTTCGATCAGTGATATAGAATTTCAGAGCGATAACACGCGGGCAACCCACGGGATCTGACCGAATCTGACAAGGTGGTAAGTCACGACGGCGCGCAGTGCGATGCATGAGGACGAAGCAAGGACCAACAGGGAATTCAAGGGTCGCAGGGGGTGCGAGCCGCCCGTGCGGCTCGGGAGCCGGAGGCGGCATTGAGAAGGCAAACGTCGGCGCTAACGCTCCAGCGGCAAGATTCGACCGCGAAGGTCAGCCCTTGCTCGGCAGCAGCGACTGAGCCACATACGCCAGAATCATCAGACACACCGCGCCCGCGCCCCCCGCCAGCATCAGCACGATGAGATCGATCGGTCCGCCAAGATCGGAAAACCCTGAACTCGTCGCGTATTGCAGAGACAGAATGGCGGCGAGTGCACCAATTGACGCCCAGAGTTTGACCCGCCAAGGGGCGTGCCTTTCCTGTTTTCGGTTCCGCATCAGGAGGGCAATGAACGCGATCAGGATCAACGAGGACGCCCCGATCAGGCTCCAGAACACGGGGGCTCCGACGATTTCCAGGAGGACCGCGAACAACTGTTCCAGGGTGAGTGATGTCATCATATTCGCCTGCTCTTAGACCCATCCCATTACACACAACTTTCCGTGTCCGGCATCTCCCTGGCCTATTTGATCCCGGCGGCGAAGTCCATGATGCGCTGCATGCCCAGCCAGATCGTCTTCAAACCGGGCTCGCCATCGCCCTTGC